>CAZIDZ010000036.1:0-25025 GCA_964538455.1 uncultured bacterium | reverse complement strand
AAACCTTGATCGCATCCGCCCATGCTCTTACATTTTCAGTGCCTTCGGGGCGGGGTGAAAATCCCTACCGGCGGTGAAAGCCCGCGACTCCCGCGGGGTGGCGCGAAACAGAGCGCCGGTTGCGTGTGGATCAGGTTCGATGCGCGACGGCCCGGCGGGACTGAACCGGTGAGATTCCGGTGCCGACGGTTATAGTCCGGATGGGAGAAGGCGAGGCGGGGGAACCCGCCTGAAGACGGAAGTGCCGGCCGCGCGACGGTCGTGCACCCCTGTTTTCATCATTCATCCCGAAACGTTTTGCCCCGATGGCAGATTCGACGCCATTGGGGCGTTTTCATTGCTGAGGGTGCATGGCTGCGCGGAGAACAGAGGACGAGAGGTACATGTGGCGAGCCCTGCTGCTGGCTCGCAGGGGGCGTGTCTGGGTGGCGCCGAACCCGATGGTGGGCGCCGTGATCGTCAAGGACGGCGAAATCGTCGGCGAGGGCTACCACCGCCGTTTTGGAGGTCCGCACGCGGAGATCCATGCCCTTCGCAAAGCCGGTGAGCGCGCCAAAGGTTCGACCCTGTACGTAACCCTCGAACCTTGTAGTCATTACGGGAAAACACCGCCCTGTGTCGATGCAATTCGCGCGGCGGGCGTGAAGAAGGTTGTCGCGTCCATACAGGATCCTAATCCACAGGTTAATGGCGAGGGATTCCGCATACTTCGCGAGGCGGGGATCGAAGTTCAGACCGGTGTCCTCGAGGATGAAGTGCGGGAGCTGAATCAGCAGTACCTGAAAAAAGCGGCGACGGGGTGGAGTTGGGTGACGTTGAAGATCGCCCAGTCCCTGGACGGCCGTATCGCGAGTAGCACGGGCGATAGCCGGTGGATCAGCGGGCCGAAAAGCCTCCGTTACGCCCACCTTTTGCGGGCGATCCACGAGGCTGTGCTGGTGGGTTCGGGAACGGTCCACGCTGACGATCCGCTGCTCAACGTGCGCCATGTTCGCGGACACAATCCGGTACGCGTTGTGCTCGATTCACACTTTGGAATTCCGTCCACATGCAAACTTCTCAACTCACCGGAAACCGCGCCGACGTGGGTTTTTGGCGTCAAGGATGCTCCGGAACCCGACTGGGCTGGACGGCAGAATGTGGAGATTTTCCGGTGCGAACCGGATGAAAAGGGCCGGGTCCCGGTCAAGACCGTGCTGCAGTTACTCTCGAAACTCGGCGTGGGATCATTGATGGTCGAGGGGGGAAGCCGGATCTGGACGAGTTTCCTGGAGGCGAAAGTCGTCGACAAGCTGGAGGTGATTGTCGCACCGATGATCATCGGCCGGGGAATCGACGCAATCGACGATCTCGAGGTGATGCAATTGTCCGACGCGATCCGGCTGGAGCCGGTGAGCTGGCGGCGTATCGGGCAGGATCTGCACATCGCCGCCCGCGTGAGCTATAACGGGGAGCACCCCTGATGTTTACCGGTCTCGTTGAAGAGGTGGGCAGGGTTCGCTCGCTGGCGCGGCACGGAGACGCCGCTTCGCTGGTGATCGAGGCGAAGGCCGTTCTCGAGGAAATGAAAACAGGCGACAGCATCAACATCGCAGGCGCCTGCCAGACGGTGGTCGCGAAAGGCGCGGGGACATTTACAGTGGAGGCTGTCCGCGAGACCTTGCTGCGCACCCGTTTTGGAGAATTGAAGCCGGGTGACCTGGTGAATCTAGAACGAGCGATGCGTCCTGCAGACCGGCTGGGAGGGCATCTTGTCCAGGGCCATGTCGACGGCAGGATTCGGCTGCTCTCTGTCGCGGAACTGAAAGGCTCGCGCCGTTTGCGCCTTGAGCTTCCCGCCGAGGGCGCCTCGTTCGTGGTCGAAAAGGGCAGTATCGCCCTGGATGGTGTCAGTTTGACGATCGCCGCGCTGGCGGAAGGCTGGTTTGAGGTGGAGATCATTCCACACACGCTGGCTTGCACGACGCTCGGAACGGCGCGACCGGGCGACACGCTGCACGTGGAGTGGGATGTAATTGCGAAATACGTCGCGCGATCCCTGAATCCAAATGTCCGGAGTGGGGGAGTCACGTTGTCAAAACTGCTTGAGGCGGGATTTGGCCCGTCCGATGGAAGGTCATAGAGATTGATGAGCACGAGCGGATAGTTTCCGCCGCACCTGGAGGATGCATTGGAGATGGACCAAGCCAACGAAAACGAGAGACGCGGGGATGGGAATGGCTTCGGCACTGCGATGAAAAACGTCCCGGATTCCGAGAAGCCCGGAAGTCCTTTCAGCCCCATTGAGCAGGCGATAGAGGATATTCGTAATGGCCGGATGATCATCCTCGTGGATGATGAGGACCGCGAAAACGAGGGGGATCTGATTATCTCCGCCGAGAAGGCGACGCCGGAGGCGATCAACTTCATGGCAAAAAACGGCCGCGGGATGATCTGCCTGACCGTGACACAGGAACGGGCCGAAAAGCTTCAGCTCATTCCAATGGTGGAGAGGAACACCGCATTGCATGGCACCCAGTTCACTGTGACCATCGACGCCGTTGGGTTGACGAGCACGGGAATCAGCGCCGCCGACCGCTGTACAACAATTCTCAAGGCGACCGAGCCGGATGCAAAACCGGGGGATTTCGCACGGCCGGGACATATTCATCCGATCCTCGCCGCGCGCGGCGGCGTGCTGCGGCGGGCCGGTCACACGGAAGGGGCGACCGATCTTGCGAACCTCGCGGGTCTGCAGCCGATGGGTGTGCTTTGCGAGATTATGAACGAAGACGGGACGATGGCTCGTGTCCCGCAACTGGCGGGGATTGCGGAGAAATTCGGTCTCAGGGTGTACACCATCCGCGACCTGATCGAGTTCCGCCAAAAAACCGAACGGCTTGTCGAGCGGACGGTCGACGTTCCGCTTCCGAGCAAATTCGGAGACTTCCGCATTTACCATTTCCGCGAGATTGAAAGCGGGAAAGAGCATGTTGCCATGGTCAAGGGAACCTGGGAGCCGGATGAACCCATTCTCGTCCGGGTTCACAGCGAATGTTTGACCGGGGATGTGCTCGGTTCCAAACGCTGCGACTGCGGAGAACAGCGCGATGAAAGCTTGCGCATGATCGAAGCGGGTGGGAAAGGGGTGTTTCTTTACATGCGCCAGGAGGGGCGCGGGATCGGCCTCGAGGCCAAGCTGAAAGCCTATCACCTGCAGGATCTCGGACACGACACCGTGGAGGCGAATGTGCTGCTCGGGTTCCAAGCGGACTTGCGCGAGTATGGCGTCGGGGCGCAGATCCTCCGCGATCTCGGGGTGCGGAAAATGCGCCTGATGACGAACAACCCGAAAAAGATCGTGGGTCTCTCGGGGTATGGGCTGGAAGTTGTCGAGCGTGTGCCCATCGAGATTCGACCCAACGAACTGAATCGTGATTACCTGAAAACAAAACGCGAAAAATTGGGCCACATGATCCACAACGCGTGACAGGAGAACGTCCCATGCCGAACGTATTGCAGGGTACCCTGAAAGCTGACGGCAGGAAATTCGGTATCGTCGTCAGCCGGTTCAATGAATTCATCACACAGAAACTCCTGGACGGAGCGATCGACGGTCTGATCCGGATGGGGGCGAAAGACGCGGACATCACTGTGGCCTGGGTACCGGGCGCCTTCGAGATCCCTGCCGCCGCCCGCCGCATGGCCGAAAGCGGGAAAAATGATGCCGTGATCGGGCTCGGGGCCGTCATTCGAGGGGCAACTTCTCATTACGATCTCGTTGCCGCTGAGGTCGCCAAAGGGCTCGCGCATCTGGGTATCAGCGAAAAAATCCCGGTCGTCTTCGGCGTTGTGACTACGGACACGATCGAGCAGGCAATCGAACGGGCGGGTACAAAAGCGGGAAACCGCGGCTTTGACGCCGCTCAATCCGCAGTCGAGATGATCAATCTGTACGCCCAACTCTGATCGGGGGACTGAATGACACGTCTGTTCAGGAATGTGCAGATCTCTGCTGTGCTTGGCAGTATCGCTGTTCTGTTGGCGTCCTTCGCGTCAAGCCGTGCGGACACGTGGCGAACCATCACCTCCGGCTGGAGTCTCGATGAGCTCGTGGCGGTGGGCGACACGGTCTGGGCCGGCGCGGACGGCGGACTGCTGATGGCGGTGGCTTCAACCGGTGAAATGAAACTGTTCAACCGGGATGCCGGGCTCACAGGGATGACGGTGAAGGAAGTCGCTTGGGATTCTGCGCACACTCGGCTCTGGTTGGGCTTCTCGGACGGCACAATCAACCTTTTCGATCCCCTCCGAGAGATGGTCGTCGCCGTAATCAGGGACTTCTCCGAGAATAAGGACGTCACCGAGCTGAAGGACATCGAGTTGCGCAGCGGTGTCGCTTGGGTGCTGACCAACATCGGTCTCTCGCGGCTTGAACCGCTCACCGGCGCAGACGACCGCTGGGTGGTCCGCCAGACGTATCGTCAACTGTCCACCTGGTCGTCGTCCGTGGAATTCACGGAGACGGCGGTGTGGCACGACCAGGTTTTCGTGGGTAGTGACGCAGGGGTCGTTCGCGCGTCCCTCGAAGACGATCTTCGAATGCCGTCTTCGTGGCAAGCGTACGACTGGTCAGCGGATCTCGGGGTTGCTCCTGAAAGCGCGGTTAAAGTCTATTTGTTAAAAGTGATTGAGGATACCCTCTTTATGTCCGCGGCCACACGGATGTGGTTCTTTAACGGTTCGTCGTTCGTACGTTTTGGCCCCTTCGGCGGGATTTTCGACGCGGCCTTTTTCGATGATGACAGCGTTGCGGTAACGAGATGGAATGGGTTGCATCTCTTCGATCGCAACGGCCAGGGAGATATCGTTGTAGGCGATCCCCTGCTTTTTCAGACATTGGGCCTGGCTTCGGTCGGGAATCAGCTCTGGGCTGGAATGGAAGCGGGGAGCGACAGTCCCGGGGGATTGCTCATCCGCGACCCTGAAGGATGGGACGTTGTCCAGCCAAATACGATTGGTGGGGACAGGGTCGGAGCGATTATCGTCTCACCCGATGGAGATGTCTGGGTAGCTGCAAACCGTACAAACCTGCCCGCAGTGTACAGGCTGCATGATGGAAGTTGGAAAGCCTACACCGGGTACAACACACCCAGTGGGACGTTTACATTCAACTACTCGCAACCTGGGATCGCGGTCGATCAGACAGGAGCCGCCTGGGTGGGTTCCTATGGAGACGGACTGCATATCATCGCACCTCTTTCGCAGGATGCGGATACGGTCTGCCATTACGACCGTTTCAACAGTCCGCTCCAGGGCTACAGCAGCAATCCAACAGACCCCTTCGTCAACGTTATCAATATCGCTCCGGCGCCCACCGGCGGATTATGGCTCGCCAACGGGGTTCCTTACGATGGCAATGCACTGCTCTATGTTTCTCCTGAATGGATTCAGCAGGATCTTCGTACCCGTGACCCGAATGGTTGGCTGCGGTTCGGTCCGGATCAGGGAATGACCGACGGCCGCGTTGGCACCTTGGCTGTGGATGACCGGGGTCGGGTGTGGATCGGGTACCCCCGCGAGGAGTTGTGGAAGACGGATGCTCAGCCGTCTTTGATGGTTTACGATCCGGCGGGCACTCCGTCCGATCCCTCCGATGATTCTTTTCAGAAATTCTATTGGCAGGACATCCCGTACGTCGCTGATATGACCTTCGATCAAGAGGGCGTTCTCTGGATGGCGACACCCAGCGGTCTTTTCTCCCTCGACGTCAGTGTTCCGCTCAGCCTGCTCTCTCCCGTGGTGGTGCCGGGGGCGGTATCCACCTTCTGCCTTTCTGTCGCGGTAGATCCGTTGGATCAGATCTGGGTTGCCACCGATTTCGGCGTTTCAGTGCTCGGCCGTGATCGCTACACCTGGATTCGCAACTACACGACAGACCAGGGACCGTACCCGAGCCCGCTGGTGACCGACCAGGTGAACGCAATCGCGTTGAATCCGACGACGGGCGAAGCTTGGTTGGGAACCACCCAGGGAATCAGCGTTGTCACTACGCCTTTCCGCAATTTTGCGGCTCACGTGAAGGAGGTCGTCGTAGCTCCCCAACCGTTGCTGGTGGGCGATGGAGGGAATGGACCGCTGCAGTTCTCCAGCGGCAGTCTCTCGGCCGGCGCGACGGCCCGGATTTACACTCCTTCAGGACGGCTGATTCGGGAATTAAGCTTCGAAAAAGCGGCCCTCGACGGATGGGATGGGAAGGATAAGAACGGCGATTGGGTTGCGAGCGGCGTTTACCTGATCGTTGTTACGGGATCGAGCGGAAACAGCAAGACCGGGAAGGTGGCCGTTGTCCGCCGCTGAGTGAGGATCGGCGCGCCTGAGCAGCCACGCAGGGCAAATCTTCTTCCGTTATTGGCGGCAGCGAAATTCTTCGCAAGGGGCTAGCGCGATTCTCTGAAGAGAGGGCGTATCGGCATGTCCGATCGGTTCGCT
This sequence comes from uncultured bacterium, assembly GCA_964538455.1. GTDB lineage: Bacteria > Electryoneota > Electryoneia > Electryoneales > Electryoneaceae > JAZDLX01. Next base: position 18,554 of record CAZIDZ010000036.1, on the reverse strand, counting down.
TGGCGTTGTGGGCGGCTCGTTGCGGGTGGAACGGCGAGCAGGCCCGATTGCACGCCCCTCAGAGCCCGCCTATATTCGCCTATTCGATGGGGAACTCCGGATTGAAAACGGGAATCCAGCTTGACGCTCGGGCGCGGATTGTGTCCGCGGCGTTGCTCGCTCTCGGGTTGATGCTGCTGCCCTGGGGCCCATCTCTGTGGAGTTGCGCGGCGTTTTCGATTGCAGGCCTGTTCTATGCGCGTCCTCCCTTCGGACGAATCCGTGCGGCGATCGCAGCGCTGGGGTGGATGCTGTTGATTACACTGGTAGTACATGCGTTTTCGACGCCGGGGCATGTGCTCTGGGAGATGCCGCTGACAGGGTGGCGCATGACCCTCGAGGGGGTCGCCAAGGGAGCACTGTTCTCCGGCCGTCTGGCGGCTGTGATGATCCTTGGAGCGGCGGTTTCGCTCACCGTGGGGCCCGTCGAGGGGATTCGGGCGTTGGAATCGTTGGGGCGGCCATTGTCGAAGGTGGGCGTTCCGGTGGGCACGATGACGCTGGTGCTCGCATTGGCGCTGCGGTTCGTGCCGACGCTCTTTGAGGAAGCGCTGACCCTCCGCAAGGCGTTGCTCGCCCGCGGGTGGTCACCGGGATCGGGGGCGGTGGGCAGGGTCAAAGCCTGGATCCCGCTGTTTATTCCCGTCCTCGCTTCCGGACTCAGGCGCAGTGACGATGTCGCGGAGACGCTCGTCCTGCGCGGCTATCATCCGTCGGGGAGGAGGACCTCCCTCGATCCCTCGGTCTGGGGAGCTAGGGAATCGTTCGCAGCGGGTGTGGCCGCGCTGCCCTGGCTGATCTGGGCGCTGGGAGCGGTGTGGTGAGACTGCGGCTGAATCTGGAATACGATGGATCGAGATTCCAGGGATGGCAGGTGCAGCCCGGAGTGCCCACCGTTCAGGGGGCGCTCGAAGCGGCGCTGACTTCCTTTTACGGCGGCCGGGAAGTTCATGTTGTCGGTGCGGGGCGGACGGACGCCGGGGTTCATGCCGTTGGGCAAGTGGCGCACCTGGATGTCCCCGAGCAGCGTGAGGCGCAGATCGTCCTGAAAGGTGTGAACGCGCTTCTCCCGAAGGGAATACGCGTTTGGCGGGTGCGCAGGGTCGAAGATCGGTTTCACGCCCGCTATCACGCCCACGAGCGGATATACGGGTACAGGTTGCTGGACGAGCCGGGGGTGTTCGGGTGGCCGATCGGATGGTTCGTTCCCTTCGAGTGGAAACCCGATCGAGCCCGGGAAGCCTCGTCCCTGTTGCTGGGCAAACGTGATTTTACCGCGTTGTCCACAAAACCGGACCCCAGCGATGATCCGGTTTGCGAACTGCGAAGCATCGAATGGACGCGCCAGGAGGAGGGTTGGCTTGTGCGGATTACGGCCGACCGTTTCCTCAGGAGGCTGGTGCGAACAATCATCGGGACGCTCGTCGAGATCAGCGCCGGACGGCTGAGCGCGGAGGGTGTGCAGGAGTTGCTCGCCGGTGGAGCGGGACGCGCCGGGGTGCCAGCACCGCCGGAAGGATTGGGGCTGCTGCGAGTACGCTATGCGACGGACGACGAGGGAGATCGTCCTGGACCATCACCGTGGGGAAGAACACCATGAAGCTGTTCATCGATTCCGCTGACATCCAGGAAATCCGAGAGGCGAAGGCGTTGGGTGTGCTGGACGGGGTGACGACGAATCCGTCCCTGGTGGCTAAAACGGGGAAGAAATTCCTCGAGGTTGCCCGGGAGATCCTCAAGGAAGTGGATGGGCCGGTTTCGCTTGAGGTGGTGGCGACGGACTACAAGGGCATGCTGGACGAGGCGCACAATCTAGCCGCCATGGGCAGCAATGTAGTCGTCAAGATCCCCCTGATCCTGGATGGACTGAAAGCGACCAAGATGCTCTCCGACGAGGGTGTCAAGGTGAACAACACTCTTTGTTTCAGCGCGATGCAGGCACTGCTCTCCGCCAAGGCGGGGGCGGCCTACGTCAGTCCGTTCATCGGGAGGCTCGACGACATCAGCACCGAAGGGATGGACCTGATCGAGCAGATCATCGACATCTACGGCAACTACCCATTCACCACCGAAGTGCTCGTCGCCAGCGTCCGCCACCCGATCCATCTGGTGCAGGCCGCGAGGATGGGTGCGGATGTCGCAACGGTGCCGTTCAAGGTGATCAGCCAGTTGCTCAAGCACCCGTTGACCGATATCGGGCTTGATAAATTTCTCCAGGATTGGGAGAAGGTGCCAAAGTGAACGGTAGAGTTGTCAGAGGGTTCATCTTCGGTCTATTGATTGGTGGAGCGGGAATGGGGCTTGTCCGGTTCGGCGCCTGGTTGGAGCGGGAGCATGTGATGGACCGGCCGCCGGTGAGCGTCACGCAGCCGCCATCATCCCAACAGCCGTCGGCTTCCCTTTCGCAGTCGGCTTCCGCCGTCGACAGCCTGAGCAGGGATGCGCGCGGCAGAATCCTCGAGCAGGTGTCGAACAGCCGCCGGACGGCGATCACGGATGTGATCAAGAAGGCGGAACCCGCCGTCGTCGGAATCACGGTCACCCAGGTGAGGGAATACCGAGCGGTGAATCCGATGTTCAACGATCCCCTGTTCCGCTACTTTTTCGGCGCCCCGGAGCGAACCTACCGGCAGAAAGTGGAAAACCTCGGATCGGGATTTGTGATCAGTCCGGATGGGTACATTGTCACCAACGAGCACGTCGTGCACATGGCCAGCGAGATCGTGGTCACTTTTGAGAGCGGCGCTTCGATGAAGGCGGATGTGATCGGCACGGATTACGACACCGACATCGCGCTGCTCAAAGTGGATGGCAAGGCTTTGTCGCACATGAGCATCGCTCCCACGGACGACATTCTCGTCGGCGAATGGGTGATCGCGATCGGCAACCCCTTCGGCCTGTTCAAGGTGAACGACCAGGCGTCGGTGAGTGTCGGCGTGGTCTCGGCGGTGGGCAGGAATTTCGAACGCCAGGAGGACGGTAGGCTCTACCGCAACATGATTCAGACCGACGCCGCGATCAATCCGGGCAATTCGGGCGGCCCGCTGGTCAACGTCCTCGGCGACGTAATCGGTGTCAACACCTTTATCTTCACAGGGGGCGGAAGCGGGTCCGTCGGAGTCGGCTTTGCACTCCCGGCTTCCGTTCTTCGCGATGTGGTCAGCGAACTCCGCCAGCGCGGAAGCGTCGACCGCGATTTCTGGACCGGGCTTTACGTTCAGGGCATCGACAGGATGATCGCGATGAGCGTCGGCTTCAGCGGCAAGGGCGGCGTTATCGTCACCGAGGTGGACAAGAACAGCCCCGGCGCTCGCGCGGGAATCCAGGCCGAAGACATCATCACCGAGATCGAGAACACTCCGATCATGGACGCCCAGGGAATCCGGAAGTATTTCGGCAACCACGATCTGCGGGTCGGCGACCAGCTGAAAATGAAAATCTTCCGCGGGGGTAAAACCTTCACAGTGTCGTTGCGACTGGAGGCGCGACCAAAGTGATCGAGCGATATACGCGAGAGGAACTCGCCTCGATCTGGAGCGAGCAGAACAAATTTCGCACCTGGCTTGACGTGGAGCTCGCCGTGGCCGAAGCGTGGCGGAAGAGAGGGGTGATCCCGGCGGAAGCCCTGGCGGAAATCCAAGAAAAAGCCGCATTCGAGATCGATCGCATCGACGAGATTGAAAAGACCGTCCAGCATGACGTCATCGCCTTCCTCACTTGTGTCTCCGAACACGTCGGCCCGTCGGCCCGCTTTCTGCACCTTGGGATGACGAGCTCGGACGTGCTCGACACGGCCCTGGCGCTCCAGATTCAGCAGGCGGGAGGGAAGCTGCTCGAGGGATGCGACCGGCTGCTCGCGGCGTTGAAGGCGAAGGCGCTGAAATACAAGTCGTTGCCGGCCGTCGGGAGGACGCACGGCATCCACGCCGAACCGGTGGCGTTCGGCTTGCGTTTCGCGCGGTTCTACGAACAACTGGAGCGGTCTCGGAAGCGTCTGGCGGAGGCTACGGACAGCGCCGCGACAGGAAAGCTTTCCGGGGCGGTCGGGATGTATGCGCATCTCGATCCTGAGATGGAGCAGGAGGTGCTCGCCGCGCTCGGTTTGAACGTGGCTCCGATTAGCAGCCAAATTGTCAGCCGGGACCACCACGCGGACTTCCTGTCGGCGATTGCGCTTGTCGGAACCGTGCTTGAATCGATTGCGCTCGAAGTGCGCCACCTGCAGCGGACGGAGGTCGGGGAGGCGCGTGAAGGGTTCGCGAAGGGGCAGAAAGGATCGAGCGCAATGCCCCACAAACGCAACCCGGTTAACGCCGAGAAGATCTGCGGCCTGGCCCGGTTGCTCCGCTCGAACATGCACGCGGCGTACGAAGACGTCGCACTCTGGCATGAACGGGACATCTCCCATAGCTCCGTGGAGCGAATAATCCTGCCGGATTCCACCCTCGCGCTGGATTACCTTCTCGATCTGACCGCGCGGCTCGTGGAAAACCTGGTCGTGGACGAGGAGGCGGTTGCCCGCAACCTGGAGATGACAGGCGGAGCTATCTTCAGCGAGGGGTTGCTGCTCGAACTGGTGAAGTCGGGGAGCACGCGCGAGGAGGCGTACGAAATCATTCAGCGGATCACTCATGACGCCCTCGACCGGGGCGTTCCGGTTCATCAGGCCGCTGTTGCCGATCCGGACCTGGTCGAGGCGATCGGGCGCGAACGGATCGATAAGGCGTTCGACATCCACTTCGCGCTGCGCCACGTGGATGCCATTTTCAAGCGGTTGGGATTGGAAGGCTGAGCGATGACAGCGAGAACGGGAGGTTCGGGAGTGGACAAGAAGGACCTGCTGTACGAGGGGAAGGCCAAATACCTTTACCTGACTGAGGATCCGAATGTCCTGGTGCAGGTGTTCAAGGACGATTTGACGGCCTTTAACGGAACGAAAAAAAGCAGCTTTGACGGGAAGGGAGCGATCTGCAACGCGATCTCCACGTACATGTTCGAATACCTGGAGAACTACCATGTTCCCACTCACTTCATCCGAAAGGTTTCGTCCTCGGAAATGGAAGTGAAGCGCCTCGAGATGATCCCGATTGAAGTCGTGGTTCGCAACGTCGCCACTGCCAGCCTTGCCAAGACCTACAATCTTGAAGAGGGCAAAATCCTCAAGTACCCGATTGTCGAATACTTTCTTAAGGACGACCGTCTCGGCGACCCGATGATCAACGAGCATCACGCCTACGCGATGGGGTACGCCACGCCCGAGGAGATGAAGATGATTTCCCGGGTGGCGAGCAAGGTCAATGCCATTTTCAAGTCGTTTTTCGACCGTCGCGGGTTGACCCTTGTCGATTTTAAAATCGAGTTCGGCAAGTATGAAAAAAGCCTGCTGATTGGCGACGAGATCAGCCCGGATACCTGCCGTGTTTGGGACAAGAAGACGAACAAGAAGTTGGACAAGGACCGTTTCCGTTACGATATGGGCGGCGTCGACAAGGCGTACCAGGAACTTCTTGATCGCATCGTTAGCGTGGGGTAACCCGTGTTCGCTCCCGAAGGACTGTGGTATATCACGATTCCCGCGATTCTCTTCTTCGCCTTTGCGCTGCTCGGCGTGACCACGAAACGCAGCGGCTGGTTCGTCCCAAGTGTCATCTTCCTCGTCTTCTGGTTTGCCATGCTCTTTTTCTTTCGCGATCCGGCGCGGCCGATGCCGGAACCGGACGCCATCGTCTCTCCCGCGGATGGCAAAATCGTCGCGGTGGAAACGGACAAGTGGGGGGCGACCAAGATCGCCATCTTTCTCAACCCGCTGAACGTTCATGCCATCCGTGCGCCAATCTCCGCCAGTGTTCTTGACTCGGAATTTATCCCCGGAATATTCCTGCGCGCTGACAATCCCGAGGCGGGCGATAAAAACCAGCAGGTGAGGGTGATCCTCGACACCGAATACGGACGCGTTGTGCTGCGGGTAATCTCCGGCTTCCTCGTCCGCCGGGTGATCGTGCCCCTTCACGCCGGGGACAAGATTGACGCTGGCCAGCGGATCGGTTTCGTCCGTTTCGGCAGCCGCGCGGAAATTACTCTGCCAAAACCCTTCCGGCCCATCGTCCGGGTCGGAGATCCCGTCTATGGCGGTGTCACCCGGCTCGGTCACTGGCTGCCGGAGGAGATGGGTGGAAACAGTGAAGACTGGATTCCCGATTTCGAAATGATGCCTGAACCCGAAAGGGTGATGGCGTTGGCTGGAGGTGCCGGTGCGTAGCGCCCCGATGCTGATGACGATGGGCAACGGCATGTTTGGCTTGTTCGCGCTCTGGTTGATTCTCCACGGGCACCCCAAGTCAGCGATGCTCGCCATCGTCGCAGGTGCGATCCTTGATCTCGCGGACGGCTGGACGGCGCGGCGTTTTGGAGTAGCGAGCAGCCACGGCGCGACGGCTGACACCGTCTCGGATCTGGTCAGTTTCGGGGTGGCGCCGGCGGCGATGATTGTCACTACGGGACATGGCATCCTGCGCTGGACAGCCGCGGGCGTCTACCTGCTTGGCATCGTCTTCCGGTTGATTCGTTTCCGCCTCCGTACTCCGGAAGCAAGAGAATTCCAGGGGATGCCCTCGCCGATGGCCGCCCTGGCGATCGTCGGCCTCGCCGTCTGGTCGCAGCAACGGCTCCCGGCGCTCCCCATCGTCGAGGTGGCCGCCCCGATATACGCGCTGCTCGCGGTTTCGCTGATCCCCTTCCCGAAAACGGGGCATCCCGCGATGAAGCTGATGCCTCGATCCCTCTGGTGGTCGCTCTGGATTGTGCACTTTGTGGCATTCCTCTTTTTCCCGGCTGAAGCGCTGTGGTCGTTCACCGTGTTCTATCTGTTCATCGGCCCGACGTTGATGAGGCGGCACCGGCTCGTTCACCCTTCGGCGGCGGGGGTGGAGGCTCAGGGATGATGATCGTTGTCGAAGTAATGCCTAAGCAGGGCATCCTCGATCCGCAGGGGCAGGCGGTGCGGCACGCCCTTCATCAGCTCGGCTACACCGGCGTGAACCAGGTCCAGGTGGGGAAGAGAATCGTCCTCGAGATGGAAACCGGTGATGCGGATGCCGCCTTACAGGAGGCGCGTGAGATGGCGGAAAAGCTCCTCCACAACGAAAATGTCGAGCGCTACCGGGTGCTCCCGGCCGATGGAGCGGACGAATGAAGTGGGGGGTACTCATCTTTCCCGGCACCAACCGGGAGCGGGACGCCGTGGATGTGCTCGAACGGCTTTTCGGGCAGAAGGTGCGCAAGGTGTGGCACACCGAACGCGATCTCTCCGGGCTCGATGCTGTGATGCTCCCCGGGGGGTTTTCCTACGGGGATTACCTGCGCTGCGGGGCGATCGCCCGGTTCAGCCCGGTGATGGACGAACTGATTCGGTTCGCCGCTTCCGGAAAAACCGTCTTCGCAGTGTGCAACGGTTTTCAGATCCTGACCGAGGCGGGGCTGCTCCCCGGAACGCTGCTGCGGAATACCAACCTCCGGTTCATCAATGCGCTGCAGCCGTTGCGGATCGAATATAACGATTCCCGGTTCACCCGGCGCGCCGAACCGGGACAGGTGATTACCGTCCCGATCGCCCACAACGAGGGCAACTACTTTCTCCCTCCGGACGGCCTGAAGCGGCTTGAGGACCGGGGCGGAGTTCTGTTTCGCTACTGCACTCCGAACGGGGAGGTGATCGGCGAGGGGAATCCGAACGGTTCCGTCAACAACATCGCGGGTGTGGTCAACGAGGCGGGGAATGTGCTCGGGATGATGCCTCACCCCGAGAACGCCTGCGATCCTGTTATCGGTCGAACCGATGGGCGGGTGCTGTTCGAAAGCATGATCGGTCAGTTGGTTGCAGCATGAGCCGCAAATCCCGCAAAAATCCGGACGAGATGAATTTTCTCGATCATCTCGATGAGCTTCGCGTCCACCTGTTTCGCGCCCTCGCAGGTCTTCTTGTCGCCACGATTGTCGGGTATGTTTTTTCCCAGGATCTCCAACAGCTGCTGCTCTATCCCTTCGCCGGGATGGAGGGTCCGAAACTGGCGCTGCTGACTCCCACGGAAGGCTTTCTCGTCCAGCTCAAAATCAGCCTGATCGCGGGAATTTTCCTTTCCGCGCCCTGGATTTTCTACCAGCTCTGGGCGTTTACCGCTCCCGGTTTGTTCGAGCACGAGCGGAAGATGGTGCTGCCGGTGGTCTTCTCCTCGTCGATTCTGTTCCTCGCGGGGGCGGGATTCGCCGTGTTTGTGATCCCGATGGCGACACGATTTTTCATGTCTTTCACGACCGAGGAGGTGGCCAACTATTGGTCGCTTGGCAAGTTCATCGATTTTGAACTGCGCATGTTCATCGCCTTCGGGGTGGTCTTCGAACTTCCCCTGCTCGTCTATTTTCTCGCCAGGTTTGGTGTGGTCACTCCCGGCTTTCTGCGCTCCTACCGGCGGCACATGTACGTCGCGATCCTCCTGGCGGCCGCGATCCTCACTCCTCCGGATGTGTTTACACAGGTCGTCCTGGCCGTTCCGCTCGTCGCCCTCTACGAGGTTTCAATATTCCTCGCGATGGTCGCGCAACGCAGGTACAACAAGCTCGTCGAGGAACAGCAGGATGAATCCACGAGTGAAACGGTCGCGGAAACAGGCGATGGGGGCGATCTTGGAAGTGAAGCTGAATTGAACGCGCCGGAAATATCCGGGGAACCATCAACCGGGAAGGAGCGGCGAGATGCCCGGTAGCGGCGAACTGCTGATTGTCGTGTTTGCGATCGTGCTGCTTTTTGGCGGCAAGGAATTGCCGCGCGTGATGCGAACCCTCGGGAAATGGACGGCGATCTTCAAGTCCTCGATCAACGATGTTCGCCGTGAATTGAATCGCCTCTCCATCGAAGAGGAGCTCCACGAGCGCGACCGCGAGGAGCACGACCGCTTCTCGAAGATGCTGGAGGAGAAGGAGAAGGCGGAAGCGGCGAAGAAGCAGGCGGGAGAGGCGAAACCCAAGACTGCCGGCCGGCCGACAAGCGGTTCCAGCGCCCGTAAAAAACCTGCTGCTCGCTCCACGAAAAAAGCTGCCGGCGCAGGCCCTTACAAGTTCGAGGATGAGGGATTGACCAGGATCCGCGACGAGGCGCGAAGGCACGCCGACGAGATCGAACCCCGGGGATCGGCAGGTGCTGCTGTCTCTCGCGGGTCCGTAGCAAAGACGAAACGCAGGCCGATTGCCTCCTCCGGCAAGAAAGCTGCGGCTCAATCACAGTCGCGGAGTGCCGCCGCCGCGAAGCGCAAGGGCACCGTGAAAAAGTCTTCCGTTCAAAAAACCGTAAGTGGTGCGAAATTGAGAACGGCCGCTTCCAAGCGTTCCACGCCTGCGAAGAAAACGGCTGTTCCTGCGAGCAGGAAAGCCGCATTCGGCAAGACCGGACCCGGTGGAAAGAGCCAACCCGCCGCTGGAACACGGCGAAAACCCGCGCAGAAGAAACGCGCGCCCACCGCAAAGAAGTCCCGCTGATTCGTTTGCGAAAAGCAGTCGAACCAATCCTGTTCCGCTTCACCCTTTGCTTCCAGCGAGCTTGGTTTCCATCATACAGAATCCCACAAGGCTTTCACCCTGTGGGATTCTAACGGAAGAGGGATGGATCGAAGGAAGTCCGGAGCTGGCCTTCCTTCATTTGTTTCACGAACCAGTTCCCTCGAGGTTGCTGCCGGTTGTGTCCGGTGGACTCTGGAGCTCCTGATTACCGGGTTGCAGTTGCAGCGGCGGCAATAGTTCTCCGGTCGGCTGGAAACGCTCGGGTACGGGCGGTGAGGCGGTCGGCGCTCCCTCTGCGTTCTGCCGGTTTCTGAGTTCCGGGGGAGTCAGGTACAACTCCCGCTGTTCGTCCAGGGATGGCGCGGGAGCGGCGTTCGGCTCCACGTCCTCGTAGCTGCTTTCGAAGAGCGGCGGCAGCGACGCGCGGGAATCTTCCTGTTCCTTTTGCACCGCGCCGGTACCCGTTTTCGTCGCTTCCGGCTCCATCGCGGTTGTCTTTTCGACCGGTTTCAGCACGTCTTCGCCGTAGCGGTGGGTGGCGCGAGGGATGAATCCTCGTTCGCTGCGCAGCGAGGAGCTGTACACCCGTTGTCCCTTGCTGGGGAGCGTAGCGGGTTTTCCCTCGGCGATCTGTTGGGCCACTATCTCTTCCTCGTTGCGCTGCTCCGAAATCACATCCAAACGCTCCTTCAGATCCGAGACGAGACCGCGAAACAGGAGGGTTACGCTGTCGAGGAAGTTGGACCCCGGGGAAACGCTCTCAAGCCTGTTGATCGACCAGTAGATCCTGCCGGTGTACGGGTCCATCACCCGCACGCGGACGCCGAGATGCCCCTTCTGACGTCCCAGCATCGGGATTCCGCTCGATCCTGCGTCCCAACGGTAGACTTCAACGTCCGTCAGCGCGTCGACACGTGCGGAATCGCGCACGATGGCTTCGTTTTCCACGGAAAGCGCGCCTGTGAGCGTGAGTTCATGGTCCGTCAGGTATTGTTCGAAACGGTCAAGGTCGATCACCTGGTAAAGGCGCAGCAGTTCGGTGGAGAGCAGGGCGGAGATCGTACGTTCGTTGTACTGGCGAAGGGTGCGGTCTTTGGTCGCCGGGAGCACAACGATTCGCAGCTCGACACGCGGATCGTAATCCGGATCGAGCCGAATGTCCTGCTTCGCCCAGGCCGGAAGGGCGAAAAGCAGGGTAAAGAGCAGGACCATGAAGGATTTAGGCATACTCTTTCCGCTTTGGGTCCTCTTCCATTATCGGCGTTTCCCGCGGAATTCTTGAGCGGTTGCTTGAAGTTCAAGGCCAAAAAAGGGGACACGTATCTTTTAATTTTCCCGTCTCTTCAGTGCATGAGCTGTAGGCCGGGACCTGCGAACTCCGCATTAACCTTTGTCAAAGTGAGTATGATACGGTAAGTCATTCCTGCGCAGGCGGGAATCCATGTTTTTTTTACGGTTTGAACGGTTCGTTCTGTAGAACGGCGGGTAGTCCGGTCCCTACCGTTCAGTCTCGCGATTCACAAGGAGTTTGTAGGCCGGGGTCTCTGAATCCGGCTGTCCCGCTCAGTTCGCCACGACGTTCACCAGCTTCCCGGGCACGACGATGGTTTTGCGCAGCGTCTTCCCCTCGATAAGACCCGCGACCTTGGCGCTGTTCAACGCAAGCTGTTCGAGTGTCGTGTTGTCGGCATCGGCGGGCGCCTCGATCCTGTCGCGGAGCTTGCCGTTGACCTGGACAACAAGCGTGATGGTTTTCGTTTCGAGAGCAGCTTTGTCGTAGCCCGGCCACGATTGGTCGAACACGCTTCCCGCGCCACCCAGCCGCTGCCAAAGCTCCTCGGCGAAGTGGGGGGCGAACGGCGCCATCACGGTGCTCAGCACGCGCAGCACGCGGCACACCGGCATCGCTTCCTGTCCGGGATCGTTTTCTTCGCCGAGCCAGCGGTACATCTCGTTCACAAGCTCCATCATCCGGCTGATCCCCGTGTTGAACGAGAACGTCTCCAGGTCTTCGCCGACCGCCTTGATCATCCGGTGTACCGCCCGGTAGACCGCGTCCGGGATTTCGTCCTTTGACGGCAGACGGTCGTCCGCCTTCCCCGAAAAGCGGTTGAGCAGGCGCCAGATCCGGTTGACGAACCGGTCCACGCCGATGATGCCCTCGTCGGACCAATCCCCGCCCTGGGTGAATTCGCCGGTAAATTGCAGGTACATCCGGAACACGTCGCTGCCGTACTTCTCGACGAACTCGTCGGGATTGACGACGTTGCCCTTCGACTTCGACATCCGCGCCCCGTCCTTGGTGATAATCCCCTGGTGGACCATCCTTGCCGCCGGTTCGGGCACCGGGCAGAAGCCGATGTCGTAGAGGAAGCGGGTAATGAAGCGGATGTAGATCAAGTGCCCCGTCGCGTGCTCCGGGCCACCAACGTAGAGGTGGATCGGCAGCCACCGCTTCATCCGTTCGTTGTGAAAAGGCTGATCGTCCTGGTCAGCGGCCAGGTAGCGCAGATGGTAGAACGATGAATCGACAAAGGTGTCCATCGTGTCCGGGTCGCGGTGGGCATGCCCGCCGCATTTCGGACAGGTCGTTTCCACCCAATCCTTCGCCGCGCCCAGCGGGCTTGACCCCTCCGGCCGGAATTCCTTGATGTTGTCCGGCAGAAGCACGGGAAGCTGGTCTTCGGGAACCGGAACGACGCCGCACTCATCGCAGTGCAGCATCGGAATCGGCGCACCCCAGTACCGTTGCCGGCTGATTGACCAGTCGCGGATGCGATAGGACACCGATCCCGCGCCAAGCCCCTTTTCCTCAAGTTTTTCGGTGACCAACTTCATTCCGCGGTCATTGGGCAGGCCGGAGTATTCCCCGGAATTCACCATCACCCCGGGGCCTTCGTACGCCTCTTCCATCTCCTCGACTTCAATCAATCCGTCCGTAGGCCGGATCACAACTTCGATGGGGAGTTCGAATTTCGTCGCGAATTCGAAATCCCGCTGGTCGTGAGCGGGCACGGCCATCACCGCACCTGTGCCGTAGCTGCCGAGCACGTAGTCCGCCACCCAGATCGGAAGCTTTTCGCGAGTCAACGGGTGGAGCACGCAGGACCCGGTGAACACCCCGGTCTTGGCGCGTGATGTCGCCGCGCGGTCGACCTCGGAGGACCGCAGCGCCTGCTCGACGTATTCGTTCACCGCTTCCCGCTGATCCCCGGTCGTCAATTCCTCCACCAGCGGATGTTCGGGGGCGAGTACGACGTAGGTGACACCGAAAAGCGTGTCCGGGCGCGTGGTGAACACTTCGACCGTGCGTTCCGGGTCTGTTTCAAGCGGGAAGTGGATCTCCGCGCCGGACGACTTCCCGATCCAGTTTTCCTGCCGCTTCACCGTCGATTCCGGCCAGTCGATTTCCTTGAGGCCATCGAGCAGTTTGTCCGCGTAGGCTGTGATCCTGAAGTACCACTGCGTCATCTTGCGCTGGATCACCGTGCTTCCGCACCGTTCGCACGTGCCGTCCGCCTCAACCTGTTCGTTGGCGAGCACCGTCTGGCAGGAGGGGCACCAGTTGACAAGACCTTCCTTCTGATAGGCGAGTCCGTTCTCGTACAGCTTAAGGAAAAGCCATTGCGTCCACTTGTAGTACTCCGGGCGGCTGGTGACCACCTCCCAGCGCCAGTCGTACATCGCGCCTATGTCTTTGAGCTGTTCACGGATATAGGTGATGGAGTCTTCGGTGACTTTCTTCGGGTGCGTTCCCAGCTTGATTGCGTAGTTTTCGGCGGGCAGCCCGAAACTGTCGAAACCCATCGGCTGGAAGACGCGCTTTCCCTTCATGCGCAGGTAACGGGCGTGCGTGTCCACGCCGCCGTAATTCCACCAGTGGCCGATATGAAGCTTGCTGGAAGAGGGGTAGGAAAACATCACCAGCACGTAGGTCGGCTCCCCGGAAGAATCGTCGAGATCCACCTGATGAACGCCTTCTTCATCCCAGCGTTGGCGCCATTTCTTTTCCACTTCCCGAAAGGGATATCGCTGCTCGTTCATCGCTAATCTGCCTTCGTCCGGCTGAAAAATCCGCGAAACACGGCTGTTACGCAACACTGCTAAATTATGGAGGTTGCGACCTTCTTGCCGAATCTGAAAGGTAGCTTCCACACCGCAGGCGGGCAAGGCAGGTTTGCGATGGACTGAGACAACGCGTGCCAGAGCATGACACAACCCCTCGTGCTGACGGGGTTGTATAGGACGAAAAGTGAAAGGATCCAACCGTGGGTTGATTACTCCTCGTAACTCAAGGACGGTGCGAAATCGATTCTCACCACTTCAGCCAGTTGGAGGTGCAAGGTATCGCTTCCAACTTCCAGCTCCATGGTCTGCGAGCTGCTGCCAAGAAAGATTCCTTCCACCAACGATCCACCCACGAGCTGGATCCGGTCGAAGCCTGGAGTCGGCAGATTTACCGAAGCCTCGTCAAAAACGTCGTCTGAATCCCCCTCGCTGGCAGCTGGTTTTTCTACGACGATGTACACATTGGAACCGCTGTCGTAGAGGTAGTAGGTGTCGTAGTAGAAGTAATAGGTGCGGTTGTCGATGTAGAAGATTGACGCGCCAAAAGGCAGCCAAGGAACGCGGAAACCGATTGGAGCGGGGACCATGCAATAGCCGGAGTTATCCTGTTGGTAGAAGATGCCGCTATCGTAGTAATAATTGGTATTGTTGTATTTGGCGTGGTAAGCCCGGGCTGACAAATGGTTCACTCTGAGTGCCGGTTTGGATGTGATGGGTGCTGGAGTGGGCTCCACGGGCGCTGAACGGGGTGCTTTGGCGAATGCAACGGTCTCTTTGGGTTCCAATCGAGCCGTTTTGGCGATTGGATTGGGTGCCACGGGTGCCGAACGGGGTGCTTTGGCGATTGCAATGGTCTCTTTGGGTTTCACTCGAGCCGTTTTGACGACTGAGGTGTGCACCGCGGGCGCTGAACGGGGCGGTTTGGCGACTAGAATGGACGTTCTAAGTTCTGAACGGGCTGCTTTTGGTGCTGGATTGGACGCTGCTGGTGCCGAACGGGCTACTTTGGGTGCTGGATTGGACGCTTTGGGCACTGGACTCCGCTCGGATTGCGGTACGGGTTTCTGCGGGGAGCTCTGTTGGGGGTTCTGCCGGGCTTTCTCTTTGGCGGTGTGGATTGGCGCGTCAGACGTGGGCTTCGGCGGTCCTGCTATGGCGTTCGAAGCGGAGAATGCGAATGTGGCGGCTATGAGCAGTCCGAACCACCCTGTGGAGATTCGATGGATTCTGTTCATGATATACCTCCGCAAGTTTCCTTACCATCAAGAGAGCAAATGCAATGCCATCTCTCGCCACGGAGGCGGGTTTTGGGCGCCGTGCGGCGTAGCCGAAGGGATCCCGGCTTGCTTCCGAACGGAACGACACTATCCTTCGCAGAACAGACATCTTCTCCAACTAGCGTTGAAATCCATCCATGGATGAACAATTTGAGGTTCTGATCGTCGGCGCTGGACCCTCCGGCATCAGCGCCGCCATTACCCTGGCGGGATCAGGGAACGAGATGTTCCGCGGGCGCAAGAAAAAGGATCAGCTGGATTGCCCGCGGAAACTTGTGTGGGTCACTGATCTTCGGATGGGGGTGCGAGATTGATCGCCACTACCTTCGACAATTCGACATGCAGCGTGTCTCCGGCGGCTTCAAACTCGACCATGTCCGCTGTGCTGCCGAGGAAGGTTCCCTCGATAGTTGTCCCGTCGACCAGCACGAGCTGGTCAAATTCCGGATTCGGCAATTTTGCCGAAGATTCGGCACTCGTGGACCCGGTTTGGATGGATTGATCGCCGGGTTTCTCGGTCACGATGTAAACGTTGGCGCCGCTGTCGTAAGTGTAATAGGCGCCGTAATAGTAATAGTACGGAATCGCGTTCACACGGACCATCATTGTGCCGAACGGCAGGCTGGGAACACGAAAACCGATGGGCGCACGGACCACGTAGAATCCTCGCGGACCGTGCCGATAGCACACGCCGTTGTGGTAGTAGTACCTGGTTCCGTGGAACTTGGCCTGCGTGAAATGATGTGGCAACTGCACTATCCGCGCGGGTGGCCGCGTGTGCCTGCGGGGATGGTGAGGACCCGCGAAGGCAGGGACGGAGGAAGCCGCGATCAGCGCCGCGAGCAGCACCAGCAACGCGCTTCGCTTTGTAAATGCATCGTATACCTTCATCGTTCACCTCTTGCGTTTGCCACATATTGCACTGTTGTCATGCAAATAAGATGCCTCCCATAATGGGGCTTCCGCCAACACTTTGCCATATCCCCCGAGTCATGGCGGCTCATCAACTCTTCCGGCCATGGCCCGGTTTGCATACGGTCTCGGGAACGCTATCTTTGGCAGAATACAAATCGCTGACAACAAACGTTGAAACAAATCCATGGATGAGGAATTTGACGTCCTGATCGTCGGCGCCGGGCCTTCCGGCATCAGCGCCGCCATCACCCTCGCACGGGCGGGTTTGGAGGTTGTCGTGCTCGAACGCGGCGAGTATCCCGGTTCGAAGAACATCTACGGCGGCATCCTGTTCACCCATCAGCTGCTCAAAATGATCCCCGAAGCGAACGAAAACGCCCCCTTCGAGCGGCATGTGACCCGCCGGCGCTTCGGGTTCCTCGCGGATGACAGGGAAGTGGCGATGGACGTGAAGGTTGGCCGTTGGCGCGACAAGCCCTGGAATCACACCGTCACCGCGCTTCGCGGCCGTTTCGACCGCTGGTTCGCCGAGCAGGCGGAGGCGGCGGGAGCGCAGGTGTTCAGCGGCTTCATGGTCAGCGAGCTGGTTATCGAGGACGGCCGCGTCGTCGGCGTCAAAGTCCAGCCTGGCGATGAGGAGATGAGGGCGAAAGTCGTCATCTCCGGAGAAGGTGCCCAGGCCTTCCTCGCGCGGCAGATCGGACTGATGAAACCGATCCTGCCAAAGCGCCACATGGTCACCAATGTCAAGGAGGTGATCGGCCTGCCCAAGGGAGTCCTCGAGGACCGTTTCCTGCTCGAAGGCGACGAGGGCGTGGCCATGGAATATTTCGGCGAACCGGTCAAGGGCCGCTTCGGGATGGGATTCGTCTACACGAACGGGGAGTCGGTGTCGATCGGCCTCGGACTCACCGTGCACGACCTCATCGAGCAGAAGGAGACGCTGAACGATCTGCTCGAGCATTTCAAGAAGCTGCCGACGATTCGCAAGCTGATCCAGGGAGGTGAGTCGCTCGAGTACGCCGCCCATCTGATCCCCGAGTATGGATACAACCACCTACCGAAGATGAGCATGCCGGGCCTGCTGCTCGTTGGGGACACCGCCGGCCTGGTCAACGGGAGCGTCTACCACGAAGGCACCAACCTGGCGATGGGCAGCGGGATCATCGCCGCGGAAACGATCATCGAGGCGAAAGAGGAAGGGCTCGACATCGGCTCCGCTACGGCGCTTGCGCCCTACCGCGCAAAACTGGAAGCGGCGTTCGTGCTCAAAGACTTGAAGAAATTCCGCAAGATTCCGGATTTCTTCAACAGGTATCCTCACGTGCTCCGGGACTATCCCGGCTACGTGACGAAATGGCTGGAGGAGTACTTCACGATTGATGAGACGTCCAAGGCGGACGTCGAGAAAAACATGTTCCGCAGCATCCGCAGGGATGTGGGGCTGTTCACCTTTGTCACCGACATGTTGAAAATCCTGGGAGCTGTGAGATGAGCGATCTGCCGGTACGAGACAATCCCGTTTCCATAGAGGATAAACTTGGACTGCTCAGTTACAAGACGGACGAGAAATCCCACATTTCCGTGGACCAGGAGGCGTTCAAGGCCGATCCGGTGAAGGCTGTGCTCTACATCTGTCCAGCCAAGGTCTACGAGTTGGACGAGGCGACAGGGGAGTGCCGGATCAACCATGAAAACTGCGTCGAGTGCGGCACCTGCCATGTGGCCGCGCCCGAGTACGTCCACTGGTTTTACCCTGAAGGGGGAAAGGGAGTGCACTACCGTCTCGGATGAACGCGGCGGAGCCCGCAGGAGAAGCCACAGACCCGGGATAGCGTTGCGCGTTGATCCGGCGAAAGCACGTAATACTTATATTTTGATGTTAAAGAGAGACTCGCAGGCATCTTATAAGAAGCTAATCTATTCGTTTATAATTTAAGGATATACAAGTTAGACCACCCTACAACTCAGCGAATTTCGGAGCCCTAATCCCAAAAGCGTATTGACCCCTCATAAGGTTTATCAGTACCATTGCCCAATAGCTGTGGCGGGTTCTAATCTTCTCCTCTTCAACGGGAACCTTTGCCACGCCTGTTCGTGAATTGAACGTGATCTGCTTGCTTTGATCGGGCTACTTGTGAAGACCGCCATTTCTCTGGCACGATCTCCTTCGCAGACGGCCTTCACGGATAGAACCGGAGGTGCAGCCACTGGACGGTTTCCCCGCACGGTGCGCCTCCGGTTCGTTATTTTTTATCGGGAGGGCTGGTCCGGTGCGCTTGCTTGACTGCAATAGGGCGCCGGGCTATATTTGCCACCTGTTGGATCGGGGCGTAGCGCAGCCCGGTAGCGCACCTGCTTCGGGAGCAGGGGGTCGCTGGTTCAAATCCAGTCGCCCCGACATGAGAAATCCCAGACGAGAAATCGGATGGGATTTTGTACTCTCCCGGCGGGTGGTCAGTATCCGTTACGCAGCGAGCCGCATCGACGCAAAACGCAAAGCGGCCTCCGGGTACCGGATTCCTGCGGGCATCCCCGCCCGCCAGGTTCTGCACCTTTACGGCAAACAGCATGATCTGGAGCTCGCGGATTTGCGTTTTGCTCTTCCCGCTGCCTTCGCTAGAGGAGGAGGAGCTCTTGCTTAGACACCGGGCAGCTGCTTTCTTGCCTCTTTCGATCACAGTTCAACGATGGGGACAAGGATGG
>CAZIDZ010000035.1:17976-27338 GCA_964538455.1 uncultured bacterium | reverse complement strand
CGCACCAGCTCCCAGACAGTTTGACAGAAACGACCCTACAAACTGTCTGGTCACATTCAGTAATTGTTAGTCTTATTCCATGATTAACAAGCGGTTGCTTTGTCATACACGCTCCTTCGCGGATAGCGGGACGATCTCCACGAGGCAGAATTCATAAAATGTTTGGCGATCGAAGTGGCGATCTCTTGACTTGAGGCCGTCCGGAAAGATATTATGCAAACGTTTGCGTAGAACGTTTGCATAAACGGGGAAACGCATGCACTCCGTCCCGGAAGGACAAACGGACGATCCTTCGTTTCGAAGGCGGAAAGTGATTCGGGCCGCGGTTGTTTCCATTGTCGTTGCCGTAGCGGTTGCGGTCCTGGTCACCCTTTTCCTCACCCGCGGCTCGCGCTCCCACGACACTCCCGATTCAACTCTCGCCACGGTCGGCAAGACCACAATCTCGCTCGCATCGCTCGATTCCCGATTGTCAGATCTTCAACTGAGGATTGGGATTCCGGACAACGGCGACACCCGCAAAGAGCTGCTGCGGGGAATGGTCAACGACCGCCTGCTGCTGCTTGAAGCGCGGGCGAAAGGGCTCGACCGGGACACAGAAGGGAAGGCGCAGCGCAGTTTGATCGAACAGCGCGTGCTGATCGACGAGTATGTCCGCCGCCACGTGCTTCCGGGGATCGCGACCAGCGAGGGGGAGCTGAAGACGCTGTTCGTCCGTCTGAACACGAAAGTGGAAGCGCGTCACCTTTTTGCGCAAACGTTTGCACAGGCGCAGGCGTACCGCGAACGGCTGCTGCACGGGGAGAGTTTCGATTCGCTGGCGAAAGAGGCGTTCACCGACCCTGAGCTGAGGGACAACGGCGGCCGTCTGAAGCCGTTTTCCGTGGATGAGATGGACCCCGCCTTCGAAAAAGCGGCCTACGAACTGCCGATTGACAGCATTTCCGAGCCGGTGAAGCTGAAGCACGGCTACAGCGTGCTGCAGGTGTTGAAGCGGACGCGGCGGCCGTTGTTGACAGAGCAAGAATTCATTGAGAAGAGACAGGACCTCGAGAATTTCCTTCGTGCTCGCAAGCGTCCCGAAGCCTTCCAGCGCTACGCCGACTCGCTCCGCACCGACGTGATCCAACTGCACTTCGACCCGACCCAACTGGAGGCCCTCTACGGGGAGTTTCAGGACGCACGAGGGTCGGAAGGGCCGCTGCCGCAGGTGCTCCGCTCGCGCCTCAATCGGCAGAGATCGTCCGAGGATCTTGCCCGCGGCTCGCGGGGGCCGATCACGGTCGCGGATGGGGTTGAGCTGCTGAGCGAGGTGACGCCGT
Organism: uncultured bacterium; assembly: GCA_964538455.1. Classification (GTDB taxonomy): domain Bacteria; phylum Electryoneota; class Electryoneia; order Electryoneales; family Electryoneaceae; genus JAZDLX01. Next base: position 26,016 of record CAZIDZ010000035.1, on the reverse strand, counting down.
CCGAACTCGACTGGGTGCGCAGCGAGGAGGACTTCGAGAACCTGCTCGCGGGCGTGCTGGTGCGCCACTGGCTGCTCACCGCCGGGCGCCGCGAGCGGCTCGACCGGAGCGACGACTACGCGGCGCGGGTGAGCGATCAGTTCGAGACGTACCTGATTCAGCGGATGAGCGATTCGGCCGTGACCTCGTACGCGGTCCCGGCGGACACGCTGCGCGCGTTTTACGACCGCAACAAGTCCCTTTTCCACCGGGCCGACGCGATCCGGCTCAACGGCATCCAGGTGCCGGATGCGAAGACGGCCAGCGAGGTGGCCGGGCTGCTCGGGAACGGGGCGAGCTTCAGCGATCTCGCGCTCCGCTATTCGGTGCACGCGGCGAGCGCGGCCCGTGGCGGAGAGCTGGGCATCTTCACGAAAGCGGAGCTGGGAGGCGCGGTATCGCGTGTGTGGGAACTGCAACCGGGCGAGTGGCTTGGTCCGGTGGAGATGGACGGCGGCGGGTACGGCTTTTTCCAGGTCGCGGAGCGTCTGTCGGGGAAAACGGCGGCGTTCGAACGGATCCGACCGGACGTCATGCGTGAGTACCGGAAGCTCAACCGCCAGCAGATCCTCAGCGAGCACACGGACCGGCTGCGGAAGGGCACGGTGGTGAAGATCAACGAGGCACTCCTGTTTGCGCCGCGAGATGGAGGCGAGAGAGCGTTATGAGCGAGATTGCGAAGCGATTCGGCCTCCCGATTCTGCTGCTGCTGATTTCTGGCTTTCCGTCGTTTTCACAGACCGGCGGGAAAATCGCCGGCAGAGTAGTGGATGCAACGAACGACGCCGCGATGGTGAATGCCAACGTCCTGATCCGCGGCACGACCTTCGGGGCTTCGACGGATCTGGACGGACAGTATTTCATCCTGCGGGTTCCGCCGGGGACCTACACGCTCGAAGTCTCCTACGTCGGCTACAAGACGTCCGTGATCGAGGACGTGTCGGTGTCGACGGACCTGACGACGACAATGAACGTGCGGATGACGCCGACGGCGATCGCGGGCGAGGAGGTGGTTTACACGGCGGAGCGTCCGCTGGTGCGCAGAGACCAGACCTCGATGGAGTCTCACGTTCGCTCCGAGGACATCGAGGTGATGCCGGTCGAAACCGTCGACGACGTGCTCGACATGCAGGCGGGAGTGACACGTGACGCGGCAGGCGGCCTGCACATCCGCGGAGGGCGCACGACGGAGGTGAGCTACCTGGTCAACGGGATCAGCATCACGGACGATTACAACAAGGGGCAGGCGCTGGAGGTGGCGAACGAGGCGGTAGAGGAGCTGCAGGTGATCAGCGGGGCGTTCAACGCGGAGTACGGCAACGCGATGAGCGGGATCATCAACCTGGTGACGAAAGGCGGATCGAACGTCTACACGGGAAGGGTGGAGGCGCAATTCGGGGATTACGTAAGCAGCCGGACGGAGATTTTCCCCCACATCAACAGTCTCTCGCCGACGGCGGCGACGAACCTGACGGCCACGTTGAGCGGGCCGATCCTCCACGACAAGCTGACGTTCTTCCTCTCCGCGCGCCGGTCTCAGAACGAGGGGTGGATGTACGGTGAGCGCCGCTACCTGCCCCAGGGGCGTGCCCGTGTGGTCAACGACACGACGGTGATCGCGACGCCGGGGGACGGGGCGTGGGTGCCGATGAACGACGACGGGACGACCAACGGCCAGGTGGTTTTGCAGTGGCAGATCGCGCCGGAGATGGTGTTGAAGACCGACTTCCTCGGCAGCATCCGGAAGGGCCGCAACTACTCGCAGGATTACCGTTACAACCCCGACGGCCTCGGCTACGATCACGATTACGGCCACACGGAGATGAGCAAGCTCACCTACATGTTCTCGAACAAGACCTTCCTCGAAGCGTCGCTGGCGAACCGTGAGAACGGCCGTTCCTATTCGCTGTACGACAGTCCGACCGATTCCCGCTACGTGCATCCGGATTCGTCGCTGCACCCCTCGTACACGTTCATGACCGCCGGAACGGACCCGTCCTTTTTCGACCGGACGACGACGAGCCGGATCGCGAAAGTTGACTGGACGAGCCAGGTGAACCTGAAGCACCAGGTGAAGTCGGGGATCGACGTCCAGCTTGACCGGATTTTCTACGAGGACTACGACCTGATCCCGGCGCGGACCGGGAGCGGGCAGGAGATCGTGCCCTACCGTCCGTCGGTTCCCGCCGTCAGCGAGACGGATCATGACCGCTACGTGCGGACGCCGCGGAAGTTCGCCGGATACCTGCAGGACAAGATCGAGTTCGAGAGCGTGGTGATCAACATCGGGCTGCGCTACGACTGGTTCGATCCGCAGGGGAAGCTCCCCAACGATGAGAAGGACCCGAACATCTACCATCCGCTGAAGCTTTCGCACAAGTATCACGACCTGAACGGGAACGGGGCGATCGACCTAGAGGAGCAGGTGCCGGAGAACGAGTTCAGTCTCGCCGAGCGCGAAGCATTCTGGTACCACAGCACGACGACCAAAACCCAACTGAGCCCCCGATTCGGGATCGCCTACCCGATCACCGACAAGGGGGTGATCCATTTTTCCTACGGCATTTTCCAGCAGATCCCGGAGTACAGCCTGCTGTTCGACAGCGACCAGCGGAAGCTTTCGGAGAGTTCGGACATCTACGGCCCGTTCGGCAATCCGGATCTGAATCCGCAGCGGACGACGATGTACGAGCTGGGGCTTGCGCAGCAGTTGACCGACCAGCTCGCGGTCAACATCACCGGTTTTTCGCGCGACATCCGCGATTGGATCAGCAGCAGCGCCCAAATCCCGACCTACGTCGCCGGGGTGTCCTACGTGACCTATATCAACCGCGACCTGGCGACGGTACGCGGGGCGACGATTCAGCTCGATGGCAGGCTTTCGAGCCGTATCCGTGTGACGGGCGACTACACGCTGCAGCTCGCGGAGGGGACGAATTCTGCGCCGGAGGATGAATACTGGGCGCAGCGGAACGAAGCGGAACCGACGAAGGTGCTGACGCCGCTGACCTGGGACCAGCGTCACACGCTGAACGTGACCGCGCAGTACGGCGGAGAAACGTACGGGCTGACGCTGCTCGGGCGGTACGACTCGGGGCATCCCTACACGCCTCAAATTCTCACGGGACAGCGCACCGGGCGGAGCATCATCGCCGGGCTCGCGGAGAACAGCCGTCGGATGCCGCCGCGCTTCGACATCGACCTGTACGCCTACCGAGCGTTCACGTTCGGCGGGAGCAAGTTCCAGCTTTCGGTCCAGGTGAAAAACCTGCTCGATGCAGGAAATCCGACGTCGGTGTTCACGGACACGGGACTGCCGGATTACACGGTGAACGAAGAACTGGTTGCGGGGGCGGACAAGGGGTATTTCGTCCGTCCGGACTACTACTCGGAGCCGCGTTCGGTTCTGCTTGGAGTGCGCTATGAGTTTTGAAACGGCCGGCGGCACGCGGAGACGGCGCGTGGGAGCGCTTGCGCGGGTGATGTGCCTGGCGTTGCTGCTGGCGCTGGTTCCGGCGGGAGTGATGGCGCAGGTTTCGGGTCACGTTCCCTCCGACGAGCGCGGCGCGCCGGAACTACGGCGTTTCACGAACATGAACGGCAATTCGATCCGTGCGTCGGTGTTCAACACGGGGCTCTCGGGCGCGCCGAACGAGTGGCCGGAAGCGGTGCCGTACGAATACCCGAAGAACACGGGGCGGATCTACATCTCGATCGTCGGCATCTGGATGGGCGGGGAGGTGATCGACGCCGACGGGAAGCGCCTGAAGATCATCGACATGCCGATGTGGCGTGAGAGTCCCTCGGGCGATTCTTGGACGATGGAACCGGTGCAAGGATTTCTGAACCCGAGTTCGACGGACCTTTCGCGGAGCGACGACCCGAGCTCATGGCCGCCGGCGTCGGAGGGGGGCTGGCGCGACAAGCGGTCGGATCCGGTGGACCCCGGCTGGATCGGCTCGTGGAACGGTTTCTTCGGCAAGGACATTTTCAACGCCGACGTCGAGCTCTACTACCGCACCAGCGACGACACCTACGGCCGGTACGCCTACGTGCCGGACGAGACGGACCCGACGCGCGGCGGGCTGGCGCTGCTGATGGATGTGCGGACGCTGGCGTGGACCCAGATCCTGATCAACGACGTCGTTTTCTTCATCCACGACGTCAAGAACGACGGGACGAAGCGAATTCCGAAAACGTGCTTCCTGATCTTCCTCGCGGACTACGTGGGGGGCGACGGGACGGACGACGAACCCTACGTGGACATCCAGACCGACATCGCCTTCCTGACGGACCTCGACCGGATCGGGACGGAGGAGTTCGGTTCAAACCCGGTCGGGGTGGCGTCGGTGAAGTACCTGGAGACACCGGGCAACCAGGTGGACGGGATCGACAACGACGGGGACGCGGACGACCCGGAGCTGGCCTCGATCCTGAACGGGATCGACGGGGATGTGAATGTACGGGTGCCGCTGTTCACGGCGGACGATTTTCAGCCGCGATTCATCAGCCCGGGCGACACGATCGTGCTGATCGACGACTCGACGTACAGCCGGATCATCACGACCTACCCGTCGGGAGGGGGATCGGTGATCTCCCAGGGCAGGGCGATCACCCTTCCGGCGAGCGGGGAGTACGTCGAGGAGGACACCTCGGCGAATTCGCTCGACGACGACCTGGACGGACTGATCGACGAGCGGGAGACGCTTCACCTGTACCGATTCGACGAGATCACCGGCACGACCAAACCGGTGCGTTACATCAACTACCTCTCGTTTTCGCCCGGTGACACGATCAAGCGGGGGTTCGTGGTCGCGGGGACCGGCGCGCCGCAGACCTACGCGAACGTTGCGCCGATGATCGACGAGTCGCGCGACGACGGCTTCGACAACGACGGTGACTGGGACCAGGTGACGAACGACACGGGACTCGACGGTGTGCGCGACACGGGAGATCCGGGTGAAGGGGACGGATTGCCGACGAGCGGCGCTGGGACCGATTTCCCCGGTGAACCGAACCTCGACAAGACGGACGTGAGCGAGACGGATGTGATCGGACTGACCGCCGCATCGCAGGTCCAGGTGGGGCAGATTTCCTTCCAGTCGGTCGATTCGCTGCTGTGGAAGCAGTTCATGGTACCGGGGCAGTTCAACCTCCCGCGTCCGACGGGTGAGTACGACACCTACGTATCGAGCGGCTATTTCCCGATCGAGCCGGGGGAGCGGCAGCGGATGGCGATTTCGGTGGCGATTTCGGCGGGTGGCGCGACCAAGAACGCGGACATCCAGAGCGTGATAACGAAACAGGGGCACGCGCTGGAGGCGTACGAAGTGGACTACCAGTTCGCGAAGGCGCCGCTAAAGCCGACGTTGAAGGCGGTTCCCGGTGACGACAAGGTGACGCTCTACTGGGATGAGCTGGCCGAGGAGTCGATCGACCGCTACATCGAGAGCGTAGGGGGGACGCCGAAGGATTTCGAGGGGTACCGGGTGTACCGTTCGACGGACGCGGCGATGACGGACGCTCGTGTGATCACGGACGCGTACGGGACGCCGGTGCTGCTGCGTCCGATCGCCCAGTTCGATCTGAAGGACGGGATCACGGGGCTGCACCCGATCGACATCAACGGGGTCAAGTACTATCTCGGGAACGACAGCGGACTTCAGCACAGCTACACCGACACGACGGCGGTCAACGGCCAGCGTTATTTCTACGCGGTGACGGCCTACGACTTCGGGTTCGAGGGGGCGGAGATCGCGCCGAGCGAGAGCCCGATCCAGATCGACGTTGATCAGCAGGGGAATGTGACGCTGGGTCGCAACGTGGCGGTGGTGCGTCCGACGGCGCCAGCGGCGGGGTATCTCCCGGCGGGGGTGGCGTGGTTCGAGCACTCGGTGGGCGGCGCGACGGGAACGGTGGAGGTGAGCCAGATTGTGGACCCGGAGGCGATCAAGGATCAACACGTGTATTCGATCACGTTCCGGGACACGGTGCAGAGCGGGGATACGGGCGACACGCTGACGACGCGTGATTTCAGCGTACAAGACGAGACGACCGGCGAGACGTTGCTGGAGAACAGCCGCTATTTCAACGAGGGCGACCCGATTCCGGTGGTGGACGGATTCGAGCTGGCGATGACCAACGAACCGTTCGTGCAGCTCGACCGCGAACACTCCGGGTGGAATTCGAGCGACGTTCACCCCTACTCGTTCGAGCCGGTGACGTTCATCGGCGTACGCGGGGAGCGGCGTCCAAACGACTACCGTCTGATCGTCGGCGAGGGGACGGTGAGCACGTCGTACGACACGAGCCTCGGGATGGTGCATCTGCCGGCGGTGAACGTCAACTTTTCGCTGGAGAGCATCCAGACCGGTCAGCCGGTTGCGTTCGCCTACGCGGATCTGTACGGCCATGACGGGAAGTTCAACGTCGACCCGACCAACGGTGATTTAACCGACATCCTGTTCCTGCTCGAGGACGACGGCCGCGGCGGGCTGAACTACACGTGGCAGATCAGCCTGCTGCTGACGAACACGACGCGCGATCCGGAGGCGGGCGACACGCTGGAGATCCGCCTGCGCAAGCCGTTCCTGTCGAACGACGTTTACCGTTTCGAGGTGAGCAAATCGGGGATCTCGACCGCCGCGGCGAAGCGGAACCTGGACCGGATCCGGGTGGTGCCGAATCCGTACATCGCGGCGGAAACGTGGGAGCCGAGCAATCCGTACAGCAGCGGCCGCGGCCCTCGTGAAATCCACTTCATCAACCTTCCGCGGAAGTGCACGATCCGGATCTTCAACGTCAACGGCACTCTGGTGGACAAGATCGAGCATGACACTCCGGCTGAGGACGGCACGGAGATCTGGGACGTGCTGAGCAAGGAGGGGCTTTCGATCGCGTACGGGATCTACCTGTATCACGTGGATGCTCCCGGGATTGGGCAGAAGACTGGAACATTCGGGGTGATCAAATGAAAAAGATTCACCTCAAGGACGGGGGGCGGCTGCGGTCGATGATCGGCGCGAGCATGCTCTGCGCGATGCTTGGAATGCTGGCGGCGGGGGGCGAGGCGGAGGCGCAGGCGACGACAAAAGTGGGAACGTCGGCGGCGGTGTTCCTGCGGATTCCGGCGGGAGCACGGGCGAGCGGATTGGGCAGCGCCTTCAGCTCGCTGGCGACGGACGCCTCCACGCTTTACTGGAACGCCGGAGGGATTTCGCGGCTGCAGGGGTACCAGTTCACGTTCGACTACGCCGACTGGCTGCCGGGCCTGCACTTCGGCTTCCTCGGGGTCACCCTTCCGGTCGGGGGAACGCTGACGATGGGCGCGGTGGCGACGCATCTCTCGACGAACGAAATGGACATCACGACGCCGGATTTTCCGATGGGAACGGGGGAGACCTATTCGGCGGCGAGCACGTCGCTCGGCGCGGCGCTGAGCAGCCGCCTGACGGACCGGTTCTCGATCGGGGGGACGATCAAGATCGTCCAGGAGCGGATCTACAACTCGACGGCGACCGGGCTGGTGTTCGACGTCGGGACGCTGTTCGACACGCCGTTCTGGGGAGTGCGCCTCGGGGTCTCGATCGCGAACGTCGGGACGAAGCTGCAGATGACCGGCGAGGATCTGAACGTGCGCGTGGACATCGATCCGAGCCAGGCGGGGAACAACGAGAGCATCGTCGGTGAATTGAAGACGGACCGTTTCGACCCGCCGATGATCCTTCGGATCGGGATTTCGGACGAAGCGATGAAAACGGACCAGTTCCGCCTGACGTGGATGGTCGACGGGGTCAATCCCAACGACAACGCGCCGAGCGTGAACCTCGGGCTGGAGCTCGGCCTGTTTCGCGACGTGATCCAACTTCGCTGCGGCTACAACGACATGTTTCTCAAAGACAGCATTCGCGGGTTCACGGCGGGCACCGGCATCCGTGTGCTCACCGGACCGAGAAGCGTGACGGTCGACTACGCATACCAGTCGTTCAAATACCTGGGAGG
>CAZIDZ010000035.1:12836-17876 GCA_964538455.1 uncultured bacterium | reverse complement strand
AGCAAGTCGAGCCACCCGGTCAGTCGTTCAAATACCTGGGAGGAGTGAACCGTTTCACGCTGAACCTGGTGATTTGAGGGGGCTCAGAGGGGATTCAGGGATGAGACCCGGCTGACGGGGCAGCCGGGCCACACGCCGGGCGTAAATCAGGGACAGTCCCTCCAAGACTCAACTTCTTGGGGACAGTCCCGGATTTACGCGGGTCTCGTTCGGGACGAGTGGGGATGAAATGAAGGGAAAAGTTGCAGGATTTAAGGAGAAAAGCGGAGGTTGAAGAACGATTTGACACCGATGAATTCAAGGTGAGTTTACAGGGGAGAGAGGGCGATGAAAGTAAAACCATTTCAGCGATCGCTGCTGATCGCGGTGGCTCTCGCGGTTTTGGCCGCCCCACTGTTGGCCGCGCCGATCCACGTCAAAATCCGGATGAATTCGTGCACGGTGCTGGACACGTTCAGCGTGAACCACTACGTCCAGATCCGTGGCGAACTCAACGGCCAGGAGAATGTTCTGCTTCCGGACTACAAAAACGTGGCGTGGGACGAGACGTCCGGACTTGTGATGCACAACGTGGGCGGGGACTACTGGGAGATCAGTTTCATGATGAACCCGGACGACACGCTGGCCTACAAGTTCTGGACGGGATTCGACGAGAACACGGGCACGTCCGTGGTCTGGGACGGCTGGGAGGGGGACATCACCGACCCGAACGGCGTTTCGGGAAACAACCGTGTGCTGATCTCGGGGACGACGGATACGGTGGTCGCGCTGCAGTACTACAACGGTTCGTCGGGCCAGAAGAACCAGTACTTCAAACCCTACACGGCGTATCCGGATTCGGTGGCGATCCTTTTCCGCGTCGACATGGCGGGAGTGGAGCAGTCGACGGATTTCGATCCGGCCGTGGACATTCCGGTGAAAGTGTACGGGGGCACGCCGCTTGGTCCGTCGGATGACCCGTGGGAATCGTTCCTGACGCTGCACCGTGAGGCGACAACCGGAGTGGGGGCGGACTTCTGGTCCGGGTGGAAGTACATCGCGACGGCGGACCTTGACGAGGGGACGTCCCAGAGCTACAAATTCGTCTACATGGAGGGGGGGACGAGCGAAGCGTGGGAGGATAACGCCCCGAACCGCGGCTTCACCGTCACAGCGGACCTAGCGTCGGGAGCGGTGGACACGACGCTCCACTGGCTGTATTTCGACGACCGTGCACCACGCAGCGGCGACATGATCAACACCAACGTCACCTGGACGATGGATCCGGGCGCGTTGCAGGACCTGGGATTCTTCGACCGTTCCGTCGGCGACAAGATCCTGATCTCCGGTCCCAAGGGGTGGGACATTCCGGACCAGGCGATCGAGGTGACGTTCCAGCCGCTGCTGAGCTACTGGATCGGGCAGGAGGCGTTCCTGAAGTATCCGGGTGATGTGCTGCAGTACAAGTACGTGATTCTCTACGACTCATCCCGCGTGGACACGCTGAGCCCGAATTACATCCCCGGGCTGCCGGGTGTGCAGTTGTGGGAGGAGCCGAGTTCCACGGAGGGTGCGAACCGGTTCTACACGATCCTGAACCAGGCGGACCAGCAGGTTCCGGGCGATTTCGGCTACGACTACCAGTACTACGCGAGCATTCCACCGGAGGGAGTGATCGGGACAGACATGTCGGTGACATTCAACGTCAACATGGAGCCGGCGACCGACATCAGCGTCAACCAGAGCGACCCGCTTTTCCGTCCCGGTGTGGATACTCCCTACATCTACTTCGAGAGCCCGCTGCTGATGCTGACGCAGGGACTCGCGGCGTACGGAGCGACGATGGACCTGGAAGATCCTGACGCTGACGGGGTGTACTCCGTGACGATGGATTTCACGGCGCCTTTCGTTTACCAGGTCGGGTTCCGTGTCGGCTACACGACGGACGAGGACGACGTGCTCAACGGCGGGGGCGTGCAGGCCGGGCGGCGCTACTACCAGTTCATCTGGCCGCTGACGCACGAGCCGGGCGGCGCGACGGTGTGGCCGGACACGTACGATTTCCCGACGATCGACTGGGTGCGTTTCGAGCTGCCGTCCGAGACGCCGCCGGACTTCGGCCAGTCGCTGTCGCTGGCGGATCGCGGCGCGCGTGTGCCGGAGGGCTGGTACCTCGCGCCCAACTATCCGAACCCGTTCAACCCGACGACGACGCTGACGTACCGTGTGGGCGCCTATCAGCGTGTGACGCTTGAGGTGTACTCGATTCTCGGGCGGAAAGTGCGGACGCTCGTCGACGCGCCGCAGCGTCCGGGCGAGTACAGGACGGTGTGGGATGGAGCGGACGGCTCCGGACGCACGCTGGCATCCGGCGTGTATTTCGTGCGTCTCGCCAGCCCTAGTTTCTCGCAGGTGCGGAGGATTACGCTGGTGAGGTAGTGCGGTTAAGAAGTTGAAGGTTGTCGGGTCTCCCGTTCCGGTTTTCGGGACGGGAGGCCCGGGCCATACCTGTCGGCCCTGACAAGCGACGGGAAACCCGATTTGCAGGCAAACGGGGACACATAACAAACAGCTTAGTAGTAACCCGGCCAATCCCGACAGGTCGGGACTGGCCGGGCCACCCGTGGCATCGCAGGTGATGACACATTCTGGCGATGACACGTTGGAAAGCGAGATTGCTTCGTCACTGCGTTCCTCGCAATGACAGAAGGACGGAGGCAGAGTGTACTGGGCGAGGGAATTGCACCCGCAGCTCCCCACGCAGTCCTCTGAGACAAGACTGGGAAGAGGGACGGTTGAAACGAATTGAGCTAAACAAGATCCTGCGCGGTGTGGTCTATGCGGTGGTGCTGCTGTGCGCTTTTTATGCGCCGCCGCCCGTCCGCGCCCAGGATTTCATCGTGGGCGGCGACATCTCCTCTCTGCGGGCGGTGGTCGATAACGGCGACACGTACAGCGACAGCACGCAGGATGAGCCATTGCCGGTGATTCTGAAGCGGCACGGGTTCAACTGGTTCCGTTTGAAGTTGTGGCACACTCCTTATACCGATTCGACTGCTGATCCTGCCAACGAAAAGCCGGCCGATCCCTACAACGACCTGCCACGGGTGGTGCAGACAGCGGTGGAGGGCAAAGCGCGGGGGTTGAAATTTCTGCTCGATTTTCACTACTCGGACACGTGGGCTGACCCGGGCAGACAGTACAAGCCCGAGGCGTGGGCGAACATTACGAAAATCGATACTCTCGCCGACAGCCTTTACAACTACACGCTGGCGGTGATGACGACGCTGCGTGACGCCGGGGCGATGCCGGACATGGTGCAGCTCGGCAACGAGATCAACTCCGGGATGTTGTGGCCGGAGGGAAATCCCTACAACGGGGGAAGCTGGGACAACCTGGGCGAGCTGCTGCGAGCGGGTGTCCAGGCGGTCCGTGACAGCGAACTGCCGGGCGACAGCGGCACGGTGAAGATCATGATCCATCACGCGGACGGGAGCGCGTACTTCTACAGCCAGATTCTCGCCCAGGGGGTTCACGTCGATTATTTCGGCCGCTCCTACTACCCGCGATGGCACGGCACGTTGACCGACCTGGAAAACAATCTGACAAGCCTCGCCAACCAGTTCACCCAGGGAATCATCGTCGTGGAGACGGCCTACCAGTGGACGACCGCGGGCAACCAGGATGGCAACGGAAATGTGCTCGGAACGAACAACCTGCTGTCCGGATTTCCCGCGTCGGTTGCGGGGCAAAAGAAGTTTTTGATCGAGGTGCGCTCGATCGTCCAGAACCTCCCGAACGGCCATGGCAGCGGTGTTTTCTACTGGGAGCCGGCGTGGCTTCCGCACATGAACGGGTACGGCTCCCCGATGGAAAACGCGACGCTGTTCGATTTCAACGGGAACGCGCTGGCGTCGATCGACGCCCTCGCCACGGACATTTCCCAGATGCCCAGCTCGAACCTGACGCTGCGTTTCAACAGCTCCACGGTGGGGGATACGCTGAGACCGCAGGACCTGATGGTGCTGCTCGGCGAGGTGAAAGGGTACACCGGGAATACACTGTCGGACGGCAGGACAGTGTCATGGGGAAAAAGTACTTCACAATTATATGCTCAGAACATCGGCGGCGATTATTGGACGATCACGATCCCGCTGATCGTCGGCGATACCCTCCGGTACCAGGTGTGGACAGGACGCTCGCTGTCGGAGTATGGGAACTACGAACATGCCGTCATACCGGCAAATGGTGCGGACGGCAAGACCCGGATCGCTGTTGCCGGAGAAGCGGATACAACTTTCCCGCTTGAATATGTAAACGGCACGACAGGGACGGTGGACCAGTACTGGCGTCCTTACCCGACCGATCCCGATTCGGTGGTGGTCGCCTACCGAGTGAATATGCTCTACCAGATGTTGCTGGAGAATTTTATCCCCGATGATGGGGATCAGGTGGCGGTCTATCGGGAGGGTTCACCAACGGAACCCACTCTGCTTACGCGGGAGACGAACAGCATCGGCGGTGGAGCGCTATGGTCTGGCGCGTTTCGCATTCCCAGGTCTGAGCTCACCGGCGGGTACGAGCAGTCCTACCGCTTTGCGATCCTCCCGCAGGGCATGAATATCTATTACGAGTATGTCGACCGCTCGTTCTCCCTGTCCGAATCCTTTGCAGCCGAAGACACGACGCTGCATTGGGTGTATTTCAACAACCTCGGTGGGGATGCGGTCGAGGATGAACCGGTTTCGCTTCCGCGGGGGTTCGCGATTCTGACGGCGCACCCGAACCCGTTCAACGGCGAAATCCAGATCAGCTACACGCTATCGCGTGGCGCGGAGATCCGGCTTGCGGTGTACAACCTGCTCGGCCGCCGTGTGCGGACGCTGTCGCGTGCGGTCCAGTCCGCGGGGATTCACCGTGCGCCGTGGGACGGCCGCGATGAGCGGGGAAACGTAATGCCCTCGGGGGTCTATATCGTCCGGTTGACCACTCCCGGGGGAGCGGATGCGAGGAGGATCACGCTCGTTCGGTGAGTGGGCAGGCTCGCGGGACACAACCGCT
>CAZIDZ010000035.1:0-12736 GCA_964538455.1 uncultured bacterium | reverse complement strand
GGATCCCCCGGTCAAGCCGGGGGATGACATAGTAATCAAGCCGGGGGATGACATAACAAGGAGTGGGCATCCGCTACAACTACTTGAAAAGCGAGATTGCTTCGCTGCGCTCGCAATGACAATCTGGCCGGGCCACGCGTGGGACATTATGAAACCCGGGACTGAAGTCCCGGGCCACCCGACGGGGACACAACCGCTGGATCCCCCGGTCAAGCCGGGGGATGACATAGTAATCAAGCCGGGGGATGACATAGCAAGGAGTGGACATCCGCCGGGTTCGGAGACCCCCGATCGAGTCGAGGGCAGGCTCCCGGCCTACAACTTTACTTCGTTCAGGATGACTGTGATGGACGAATTAGAATACACGCTGTTTGCAGGCAAACGGCGGCACTTAGCAAACACCATAGTGGAAACCCGGCCATCTCGCATTTGTTTTTCAGGAACATGCGAGGGTGGGTGAGCGAGCTGGCCGGGCCACCTGTCGTTCAGGATGACTAATGGGAAGAACCACGATAAAGCAGGTATGATGAAAGCAAGTATGATGAAGAGAGGATTGGGAAAGGGGGCCGGAGGATGAAGACCAGTATGCAGATAAGACTCGCCGGGCTCGCGTGCATGATCGGGGCGCTGGCGCTGGTGGCGGCGTCGTGTTCAACAGGGCAGCCGAACCTCAAGTGGCACAAGGGGGAGTTCCTCAACGGGGCGGACATCTCCTCCACGCCCGAGCTGGAGGACAAGGGAGTTGTCTACCGCGATTCGCTGGGGGAGGCGGACATCTTCACGATTCTCGACCGCCACGGATTCAACAGCATCCGTCTCAAGATCTGGCACACGCCGAAGAGCGGCTACAACGACCTGAGCCATGTGGAAGCGATGGCGAAGCGGATCGCGGAGCACCGGATGCACTTCCTGCTCAATTTCCACTATTCGGACTGGTGGGCTGATCCGCAGAAGCAGATCACGCCGGCGGCGTGGAAGGATCTCGATTTCCCGACGCTGAAGGACAGCCTCTACGAGTACACGCGCAGCGTGGTGCACGCGCTGGACGCGCAGGGGACGCCGCCTCAGATGGTGCAGATCGGGAACGAAATTCGCCCGGGGATGCTGTGGCCGCTGGGCGAAGTGGACGGGGAGTACGACACGGCCGAGCAGTGGGACCGTCTCGCGGAACTGCTTGCGGCGGCGAGGCAGGGGGTGCTCGACGGGTTGTCGAGGCCGAAGAACGTGCGGATCATGATCCATTTCGACAATGGCGGCAAAAACTCGATATGCCGGAAGTTTTTTGATTCGCTCGCCGTCCGGGATGTCGCCTACGACGTGATCGGGCTTTCGTTCTACCCGCGCTGGCACGGGCGTCTCGACTCGCTGGAAGCGAACCTCGCCGACCTCTCCTCGCGGTACGACAAGGATGTGATCGTCGTCGAATCGGCGTACCCGTTCACGCTCGGTTGGAACGACGAGCAGGGGAACATCATGGGCTCGGAGTCGGATCTGCACGAAGGGTACCCGGCGACGATCGAGGGGCAGACGTCGTATTTCCGCGAGCTGCGGAGGATCGCGACCAGCGTGCCGAACAACCGGGGGAAGGGGCTCTACTACTGGGAGCCGGGGCTGATTCCCGTGCACGGCCAAGGCTCGCCGTGGGAGAATGTGACGCTGTTCAACTTCGACGGGATGGCGGTGCCGGCGATGGATGTGTTCTCGGGGAAGAAACCGTAGGGGTGAAGCAGGAGATGCGGGGTAGACGATGAAAAAGCGCGGACACCTGAAGGCGCGGCGGCTTGCGGCGATCGCGCCGCTGATCGCCGTGACGGTGCTATTCAGCGCGTGCACGGCCGTGACCGCCACAAAATTCAACTGGAACCGGTACATCGAGGACCCGCGCGTGTTCGAGGAGAACCAGGAGGCTCCGCATGTTCCGCTGGTTCCCTTCGATGACGAAGCCGCGGCGATGAGCGGAATTCGCGAACACTCGAGTTGGTACATGAGCCTCGACGGTCGCTGGCAGTTCCGTCTCTACCAGAACCCGGAGCGTGTACCGGGGGACTACTTCGCGGAAACTTTCGAGACGGCGTGGGACAGCATCTCGGTGCCGGGCGACTGGCAGACGCAGGGATTCGACCACCCGATGTACCGGAATGTTCCGCTGGAGTTCCAGCCCTACGATCCGCCGATGGTTCCGGACAGCGTGAACCCGACGGGGGTCTACCGGCGGACATTCACGACGCCGGAGGGGTGGGACGGGCGCGAGATCTTCCTCCATTTCGAGGGGGTGAAGTCGGCCTCGTTCGTCTACCTGAACGGCCGCTACGTCGGCTACGACGAAGGCGGGATGACGCCGTCGGAATACGACATCACCTCGTTTCTGCGGTCCGGCGAAAACTCGCTGACGGTGGCGGTGGTGCGCTGGAGCGACGGCACCTACCTCGAGGACCAGGACATGTGGCGGTTCTCGGGGATCTACCGGGACGTCTACCTGTTCGCCACGCCGAAGCGCCATATCCGTGACTTCCTCGTGCGCGCGGTGCTCGACTCGACGCTCGGCAGCGGGAAACTCGATGTGGAAGCGGAGGTGGTGACGTTCGCGGCGGACAGCGGACGGGGAACGGTCACGGGCGTGCTGTACGACGCGGCGGGCGCGGAAGCCGCTACGATGGAGTCGGGCTGCAGTTTCGCGGCGGGGAAGCCGGACACCGTCCGGTTGAGCGCAGTGGTCGAGCGGCCGAAAGCGTGGTCGGCGGAGAAGCCGAACCTCTACACACTGGTGCTCTCGCTGAAGGACGGAGGCGGGAATGTCCTGGAGACGCTGCACCAACGGGTGGGATTCAAGCGCCTGGAAATCCGTGACGGGCAAATGATCGTGAACGGAGTGGCGATCGACATCAAGGGGGTCAACCGGCACGAGCACGATCCGCTGCATGGGCGGGCTGTGCGGCGGGAGATGATGGTGAAGGACGTGCAGCTGATGAAGCGGTTCAACATCAACGCCGTGCGGACCTCCCATTACCCGAACGACCCGGAATGGTACGGGCTCTGCGATACGCTGGGGATCTACCTGGTTGACGAAGTGAACGCGGAGTGCCATTACGCGGAGGGGTGGCTGGCGAGCGTGCGAGAGTACCACGACGCATTCGTCGACCGTTTCGTGCGGATGGTGGAGCGTGACAAGAACGAACCGAGCGTAATCATCTGGAGCACGGGCAACGAGTGCGGGTTGGGCCCGCCGCATTTCGAGATGGCGAAGTACGCGCGGCGCCGCGATCCGACGCGATTTCTCTACCACCAGGCGAACCGTCCCTATGACGGTGCGGCGCCCTACGTGGACATCATCGGGCCGCGGTACCAGTCTCCCGCCGACCTGATGCGCTACGGAGAGACGGATCGGCGACCGCTGGTGATGGGCGAATACGCGCACGCGATGGGCAACAGCCTCGGGCATCTCGACGACATCTGGGACGTGATCCGCCGCTACAAAACGCTACAGGGCGGGTTCATCTGGGACTGGGTGGACCAGGGGCTGGTGGACACGCTGGTGACGACGCCGGACGCTTCTTCGAGGGGAATCCAGGCGTCTTTGATGGGCAGGCCCGCGGTGATCGACGGCCGCGAGGGCAGGGCGCTGAGCCTCTCGGGACTCGACGACTGGGTGGAGGTGTACGACGACACGTGCTTCGACGATCTCACCCAGTTGACGCTCGACGCGTGGGTGCGCCCGCAGGCGTGGCACGCCGAAAACCCGATCGTCACGAAGGGGCACAACCAGTACGGCCTTGTGCAGCCTGCGCAGGACAGCCTCGAGTTCTACGTGGGCTGCTTCTACCGCCCGGTGCGGGTCCGTTGCGCGCTTCCGAAGAACTGGTACGGAACGTGGCATCACGTGGCGGGAACCTGGGACGGCGAGACGGCCACCGTTTTCATCGACGGGAAGAGCATGGCTTCGAAACCGGCGAGGGGGCGGCTGTGGCGTGAGATGCTTCCGGTCAACATCGGGCGCGACGCGGAACGTGATACGGACGGGCACCTCGGGTGGCTGGCGGAGATGGACGTTGACCGGGTCCGGATCCACGGCGAGGCGCTGCCGATCGAGCGGTTGATGAAGCTTGAGCGGCCGATCGATTCGACGCTGCTGTGGCTTGACCTGGACAGCTTCGAGCTCGGCGGGACCTATTACAGCTACGGGATCAGCCCGTTCTGCATCAACGGACTTGTGTTCCCCGACCGGACGGTGCAGCCGGAGCTTTGGCAGGCGAAGGCGAGCTACGCTCCGGTGCGCGTGCACGCGGTGGATCTTGACAAGGGGCGTGTGCGGATCGACAACGAATACAACTTCACGGACCTCGACGAGCTGGAGACGGTGTGGCAGGTGACGCGTGACGGGAAGCCGGTGCAGCAGGGGGTGCTGGCGCTGTCGCTGCCGCCGAGGAGTTCGCGCGAAGCGACGGTGCCGTTCACACCGCCCGCGAGCAGCGAGACGGGGGAGTGGTACCTCGAGCTGTCGTTCTGTTTGAAGACGCCGTCACTCTGGGCGGAGGCGGGACACGAGGTGGCATTCGCGCAGTTTCCGCTGCTGTCCCGGGTGCCGCCGCGAGTGGCGAGCGGGACGCAGCAGCTCAGCGTGACCCGAGGCGGCGACTCGACGGTCGTCACCGGCCGCGGCTTCCGTTACGTCTTCGACAATGTGCTCGGCACGTTCAGCTCGATGGAGGTTTCGGGCAGGAAGGTTTTGCTCGGCGGGCCGCAGCCGTCGATCTGGCGGGCGCCGATCATGAACGAACTGGTGGGAAGCTGGGGAGAGGCTGAATCGAGCGACTGGTTCCGTCTGGGGTTCGACCGGATGCGGCAGATCGTCGACAGCGTCGCGGTCGAGAAGCAGAGCGGCTCCGAGGTGGTGCTGCGGGTGGTCTCGCGCACGGTGGCGGACCGTTTCCGGGCCGGATACGAGAACACGGTGGTGTACACGATTTCGGCGAGCGGGCGGATCGAAGTGGACTACAGCGGCACACCGTTCGGGAACTACCTGGTGCGCTGGCTGCCGCGTTTCGGTTTCGATCTGCGGCTACCGGAGTCGATGAGCCAGGTGGAGTGGTTCGGGCGGGGACCGTGGGAGACCTACCCGGACAGGAAGAGCGGGGCGAAGATCGGCGACTATTCCGCGAGCGTCGACGAGCTCCAGGTTCCCTACCTGCACCCGCAGGGCGAGGGCAACAGAACGGACGTCAAGTGGCTGAGCGTCACTGAGGGGGCGGGAGGCGCCGGGCTGCGGATCGAGACGAGCATGACGCTGAATTTCAGCGTGACGCCATACCGGCAGATCGAACGCGCGGTCTATCCCTTCCAGCTTCAGCGCGCCGGGGAGCTTGAACTTCACGTGGACGACGCGATCACGGGGGTCGGGGGGACGCCGGTGCCCGCAAGGCCGCAGTACCGCGTGTACGCGGAAGTCCGGCACGTGCGATTCTCCATTGAGCCACAGTTCGCGACCGCCGCGGAGCGGTGAACGAAAGGGGGACGGGGAACGATCATGACAGCGAGAATCCCGACGTTGAAGGACCTGGCGAGCGAGATGGGGATCTCCGTTTCGACGGTATCGCGCGCCCTTCACAACCACCCCTCGATCAGCCGCAAGACGGTCGACCGCGTGCAGGCGTTCGCGGAGGAGAAGGGTTACGTTCCGAACGGCGTGGCGAGGGACTTGAAGAAGCAGAACACGATGACGATCGGAGTGCTTGTCCCTGAAATCCGTCACGATTTCTTCTCTTCGGCGATTGACGGCATCGAGGAGGTCGCGTTCGGCGAGGGGTACACGGTGCTGATCGCGAAGTCGAACGAGGAGTACCGGCGGGAGGTGATGAACACTCGCAGCTTCAGCTCGAACCGCGTGGCCGGGGTGATTGCATCGGTTTCGCAGACGACGCGTGACGGGCAGCATTTCCGGAGGCTGCTGAACATCGGCATTCCGGTGGTCCTTTTTGACAGGGTGCTGGAAGAGCTGGAGGTGAACAAGGTTGTGATCGACGATTACCAGGCTGCGCGCCGCGCGGTGAATCATTTCATCGAGTCGGGCTACCGCCGGATCGCGCTGCTGACCGGGCCTCCCCACCTGAACATCACGAAGGAGCGGCAGCGGGGGTACCTTGACGCGCTCGCCGAGCACGGGATGGCGGTGGACGACGAGCTGATCCTGACGTGCGAGCTGACCGAGGAGGCGGGTGAGCGCGGGATGCGTGAGCTGCTGGCGAATCCTCAACTCCCCGACGCGGTGTTCGCGATCAACGATCCGCTCGCGGTGGGCGCCCACCGTCAGATCCGGAGCGCGGGCCTGCGGATGCCGGAGGACATCGGCCTGATGGGTTTTTCGAACAACCCGATTACGAGCATCATGGATCCACCGCTGACGACGACCGATCAGCACGGGTACGAGCTGGGTCGCAAGGCGGCGCGCATTCTTTTCGCCGAGATCAGCGGCGAGCGTGAACGGACGGCGCCGGAGACCTACGTTGTTCCGAGCACCTTCATCGTGCGCCGCACATCCCAGCGTGCTCACGCATGATTCAACAGGAACATCGATATGGCGGTTGTGACGCACCATGACAGGTACGACCGGGCTCAGTCCACGCCTGTGAAGCGCTGGTTGTTCGGGACGCTGCCCGGGGAGAAGGAGGTGCACTGCTTTACGCTGGGCGACCCCACCGGTCCCAGCGTGACGGTGAGCGAATACGGCTGTACGCTCACTTCGGTGCGGATGCCGGACCGCAGCGGCAACGCGGGTGAGATCATCCTCGGGTATCCGCAGCTCGCGCAGTACATCGGTGATACGGATTACCTGGGTGCGACCATCGGCCGCTACGCGAACCGGATCGCCGGGGCGACATGCAAAATCGGGAAGGAGAGAATCCGGCTTTCGGCCAACGAGGGAGCCAACCACCTGCACGGCGGATTTACGGGATTCAACAAGCGATTTTGGAAGGGTGAGGTGGTGGGAAAGTCCAACGCTCCGAGCGTACGACTGGAGCTGATGAGCCTTGACGGGGAGGAGGGCTACCCGGGGACGCTGAGGTGCAGCGCAACTTTCACGTTTCGTGCGGAGCGCGAGTTGGAGGTTGTCTACGAGGCGCGGACCGACCGTCCCACGATCGTCAACCTGACGCTGCACCCCTATTTCAATCTCGGGGGTCCCGGCGGGGAGATCTCCGGCCACCGTTTGTCGATCGCGGCGGAGGCGTACCTTCCGATCTGCGCGGACGGGCTGCCCACGGGAGCGGTGGAGCCGGTGGAGGGCACTCCCTTCGATTTTCGCCATCCGGTGGCCCTGGGGGAGCGGCTGGAGGAGGATGCGGAACAGTTGAGCAGGGCAAACGGGTACGATCACTGCTGGGTGCTGGGAGAAGCGTACGGTACGATGAAACCCGCCGCCCGTGTGAGCGAACCGGTCAGCGGCCGTATGCTGGAGGTGCGGACGACGGCTCCGGGCATCCAATTCTACAGCGGGAACCAGCTCGGGGAGGGGGAGCGTGCAGAGGGATCGGCGGGATTTGCGGCGCGCTCGGGATTCAGCCTCGAGCCTCAGAGCTGGCCGGATTCGCCGAATCGTCGGAAGTTCCCCCGGGCGATTCTGAACCCGGGAGATGTGTACATTCATCGCATTCAGTACGTTTTCGGGATCGAGCGGGAATCGAACCCCGAATCAGCAGGTTGACGGCAAAAGAGAATTGAAAGGAGCCTGGGATGCAGCTGAGCTTTCTGGATATAGCCTTCTTTTTCCTGTTCTTCCTGATCGTGCTCGGTGTGAGCATGTACAAGAGCCGCAAGGAAGAGTCGGGCGAGGATTTCTTTCTTGCGGGCCGTGGCCTGCTGTGGCCGATGATCGGGCTCTCACTGATCGCGGCGAACATCTCGACGGAACAGATCGTGGGGCAGGCGGGGCAGGGCGCGGGCAACGTCGGCCTCGCGGTGGCGAGCTACGAATGGATGGCTGCGATCACGCTGGTGTTCGTGGCGTTTTTCTTCCTGCCGCTTTTCCTGCGCGCCGGGATTTTCACGATGCCGGAATTCCTCGAGTACCGCTACAATTCCACCGCCCGTCTGCTGATGGCGATTTACACGATGGTGATCTACGTGGGGGTGACGATATCGGCGGTGGTCTACTCCGGTGCGCTGACCATCTTCACCATTTTCGACATGAGCATGATCAAGGCGGTGTGGCTGATCGGCGGGATTGCAGCGTTGTACACGACCTGGGGCGGGCTGAAGGCGGTTGCCTGGGCGGACCTTTTTCAGGGGGGCGCGCTGATCATCGGCGGACTGGTCGTGCTCGTATTCGGATTTGTGGCTGTGGGCGGAGTGGGGAACTTCATGACCACGAACGCCGACCGCCTGCACATGATCCTCCCCGCGAGCCACCCGGTGCTGCCGTGGACGGCGCTGGTGATCGGGCTGTGGATTCCGAACTTCTACTACTGGGGGTTGAACCAGTACATCACCCAGCGGACGCTGGCCTCGAAATCGCTGAAGCAGGGGCAGATGGGGATCCTGTTCGCCGCTTCGCTGAAGCTGATCATTCCGTTCATCGTCGTCTTCCCGGGAATCATGGCCTATCAACTTTTCCGCAGCCAGATGACGACACCGGACGCCGCGTTTCCGTTGATGATCCGCAACCTGATCCCGATCGGGGTTCGCGGGTTGATCTTCGCGTCGATCGCGGGAGCTGTGATCAGCTCGCTGGCTTCGATGCTGAACTCCGCGTCGACGATTTTCACGATGGACGTTTTTCGCAAGTACATTCGCAAGGACGCTTCGCCCAAATCGCTGGTAACGGTGGGGCGGATCGTGACGCTGATTCTGGTGGTGATCGGGTGCCTGATCGCACCCCAGCTGGGCAATCCCAAATTCAAGGGAATTTTCAACTATATTCAGGAATTTCAAGGGTTTGTCTCGCCGGGAATCCTCGCGGCATTCGTTTTCGGGATGATCTTCAAGAAGAGTCCGGCCGCGGCGGGTGTGACCGCGCTGGTGGCGAGCCCGGTGATCTACGGGATCCTCTTTTTCGCGGCGAGCAACCTGGCGTTCCTCAACCGGATGGCGATCACCTTCGGCGTGATCCTTGCGTTGATGGCGCTGATCACCTGGTGGCGTCCGTTGACCCAGCCGGTCGTGATGCCCGAGCGGGAAGGATTCACCGACATCAGGCTGGCTTCCGGCGTCCGCCGTTTCGGAATCGGGGTGATCGTTGTGACGCTGATCCTCTACGTCATCTTCTGGTGAGCAGGGCTGGTTGAGATGTCATCGCCTGGCAGACCCTATGCGAGCGACAAGCCGCATCGACGGTTCAACATGCTCACCGGTGAGTGGGTGCTGGTTTCGCCGCAGCGAACGGAACGGCCGTGGCTCGGGCAGGAGGAACCGCTTCCTGACGAACGGCTTCCGGCACATGATCCGGCCTGCTATCTCTGCCCGGGAGGGACGCGGGCGGGGGGAATCAGGAATCCGGAGTACACGGGCACCTTCGTTTTCACGAACGATTTTGCGTCGCTGCTGCCCGACGAGGGCGGGTTGTCCCCGCGGCCTGATCCGCTGTTCCGTGCGGAGGCGGTGCGCGGCACGAACCGGGTGATCTGTTTTTCGCCGAGGCACGATCTGACACTGCCGGGACTGCCGGTTGAGACGGTCCGTGAGGTTGTGGATGTGTGGGCGGAGCAGTCCGCGGAGCTGGGCCAATCGTACCGCTGGGTGCAGGTGTTCGAGAACAAGGGCGCGGTGATGGGTTGTTCGAATCCCCATCCCCATTGCCAGGTGTGGGCGAGCGATTCGCTGCCGACGATTCCGGCGAAGGAGGATCAGCGGCAGGCGGAATATTTTCGGGAGCACGGCCGGGCGCTGCTTCGCGATGTGCTCGAGCGTGAGCTCGCCGATGGCGAACGTATCGTCGTGCAGAACGAGCAGTGGGCGGTGATCGTTCCGTACTGGGCGAGCTGGCCGTTCGAGACGCTGCTTTTTCCGCACGAGGATGTGCGCCGGATGTCCGAAATGAGCGATGCTCAGCGGTCCGGACTCGCCGACCTGCTGAAGCGGATGCTGGCGAAATACGACAACCTTTTCGGCGTTCCGTTTCCGTACAGCATGGGTTGGCACGGCGCGCCGTATCCGGCTGATGCGCCCGCGGATCACTGGCTGCTGCACGCCCACGTTTTCCCGCCGCTGCTGCGATCGGCGACGGTGAAGAAATTCATGGTGGGCTACGAGATGCTCGCGGAACCCCAGCGGGATCTGACGCCTGAACAGGCAGCGGAACGTTTGCGCGAGCTGCCGGAATCCCCCCGAAAGGAGCCGTAGACGATGAGCGCGCGGCCATCGCTGGAAACGCTTTACGGCGCCGAGAATGTCGAGCAGCAGCGGGCGCGGTACCGCGATCTCGCCAGCCGTCTGCAAGAGCGCACGAAATCGGACTCGGCGGTGCTGTTTGTCAGCTCTCCGGGGCGCAGCGAGCTCGGAGGCAACCACACCGATCACAACCGGGGGCGGGTGCTGTGCGCGTCGGTGCGCCAGGATATGGTCGCCGCGGTGCAGCCCCGGACGTACAACCGGATCGAGCTGCACTCCGACGGTTTCGAAGAACGTTTTGAGATCGGATTGGATTCCCTCGAGTTTGATCCTGAGGAGGAGGGGACGACGCAGTCGTTGATCCGCGGAGTCGCCGGGGAGCTGGCGGCGCGGGGGCACAGGATCGGCGGTTTCAGCGCGTTCGTGAACAGCACCGTGCCGGTGGGTTCGGGGCTCTCCTCGTCGGCGAGTTTCGAGGTGCTAATCGGCGGGGTGCTCAACGAACTCTACAACGACGGTTCGATTTCGCCGGTGGTGCTCGCCCAGGTGGGACAGAAGGCCGAAAACGAATACTTCGGCAAACCCTGCGGATTGATGGACCAACTCGCCTGCGCCGTCGGGGGAGTGCTCTCGATCGATTTCGAGGAGACGGAGAATCCGCTGATCCACCGGATCGAGGTGGATTTCTCGGGGCGCGAGTGCACGCTGGTCGCGGTCGCCACCGGGGGGAGCCACGCGGACCTCACCTCAGCTTACGCTTCGATTCCGAAGGAGATGAAAGCGGCGGCGGCGCTGTTCGGCGCGGAGGTGCTGCGGCAGGTGGACGAAACACAGCTACCCGCTCAACTGATGCGGATTCGCGAACAGGCCGGGGACCGGGCGACGCTGCGGACGCTGCACTTTTTCGCGGAAAACCGCCGTGTGATCGAGATGCAGCGGGCGCTCGAAGCGGACGATTTCGAGGCCTTCGTGGAGCTCGTCCGGGCGAGCGGGTACTCATCGCTCGGGGTGCTGCAGAACATCATCCCGCCCGCCAGCGACGGACGGGAACAGCCGATGGCGCTGGCGCTGGGGGCGTCGAACCTCTTTTTCGAACGGAAGGGGCATGGCGGCTCACGGATTTCGGGGGGCGGGTTCGCGGGGACGATCCAGACCTATGTGCACCGGGACGACTACGCCGAGTATGTCGCGCTGATGGAATCGCTGTTCGGGAAGGACTGCGTGCAGGAGCTGAAGATCCGTCCGCAGGGGGTGACGCGGGTGGATGCAAGTTGAACAACGTGGGTTGAAAAGTATTGAAGATGTAAGACGACTGTATCGAATTCACGAAATAAGTCCAACACGGGTTGTCTTTAAGATCACGGCTCATGAGTACCGTGTCGATACGATTATAGAATACGATGAGGGTGATGTTGTGATTAAGCGGGTCGGTACCCATGAGGCCTACAACAAGTGGAAGTACGAATAGTCCTTGTGGGCTTAAGTACGTTACGGAGGATGAAATGAACGACTGGAGAGTTATACATAGCGAGAAGGAATACGAAAGAGCGTGTGATCGCTTTGAAGAACTGGCTATTCTAAATCCTAAGAGGAAGAGCCCTGAAGGAGAAGAACGTCAACTACTCAGGGTATTGATAAAAGCGTACGAAGATGAACATCATGTCGTTGAGGCTCACGATCCGATTTCTTATCTCGAATTTTTAATTGATCAAGGTCGATTGACAAGGAAAGACCTGCAACCACTGATTGGAGAAAGAGGAAGAGTCTCGGATATTATGACAAGGAAGCGAGATCTTTCCATAAACATGATCCGCAAACTTCACGCGGCTTTGTCGATTCCTGCCGATGTACTGATTCAACCTTCAAAACGGACTACTCGGTCAAAAACCAAGGTCGCTTGACGGCAAAAACCACACCCCCCTTGTCGTACACAGAAGTCAGGGAATTCGGCACTATTAGGTGTTTGAAGCGCTGTGTATCAACAATAAAGCGCCGCCCCGCTGCAAAGCGGGGCGGCGTTCTTGGCTCCAGCGACTTCGCTGGTCGGAGCGACTGGATTTGAACCAGCGACCCCCTGACCCCCAGTCAGGTGCGCTACCGGGCTGCGCCACGCTCCGAATTCGTAAAAACCTGCAATACAGGCTCTTACAACATCTTCTAGCAGGTGCAGAAAAGGCTCCCTGACCTGCGGCGATCCTGAATATAGGCGGCGAAGCGGAAGTGGGCAACCCGACGGGAGGAGAGGGTGGCTCCACTACGCAAACAATCCAAGGCAACCGGGGTGGTGAAGGGTCGCGGTGTTTGGTGCCCATGGCGTTGAGATGTACTTTTAAAATCTTTGTGGAGTAAAACCCCTTTAACTGATAAAATGGATTCCCGCCCAAAACCTCGCGGGAATGACTGAGAGGGCGCGGGAATG
>CAZIDZ010000034.1:0-27602 GCA_964538455.1 uncultured bacterium | reverse complement strand
TGTGTAGCGGGAGAGGGACTTGAACCCCCGACACGAGGATTATGATTCCCCTGCTCTACCAACTGAGCTATCCCGCCATGTCGGTTCGCCGGAGGAGAAAACTCCAAGGCGACGGGAAATATAGACGGAGTTGCTTGGCCGTGCAAGCTTCTCGCCAGACGGCCCGAGTCGGCCTGTCCTGCCACGGTCGACAGCACCTATCAGAAGCGATAAGCCATCCCCAAATACGAGGAAATCGGGCTTCTCCTGTCAATATAATTGTCTTTCACGGTCCTGCCGATGAACAGGGTCACCTCGCCCGCATCACGAACCGCCGCGAAAGTCAGCCGAAGATCGCCCCGGTGGCGGTCGCGCAGATCCGCATTCTCATGAAGCAGCAGTGTTTCCCAGCGCGCTCGAAATTCAACCACCAGGGTGTGTGTCACGGGCCACGCCAGCTGTAGCTGCGCCCTGCCTTCGCCCTGGTAGGTGGTTGTCAGTCCGAGAATATCTTCCGGCCCCCCGCTGATCACCGGACCGGCGAAGATGTAACCGTCCACTCGCGGTTTGCCGACACGGCGAACATCCGTCAACACCTCACCCTCCTCCATCGGTGAGAGTGTGCCGATCCCGATGCTTGAGGTCGTGAAAAAGACTGCAGATGTGATGTGGACATCGATTTCGTGGAAACACCATCGCTCCCAATAGGAGAGGATCCGCAGACGTTTTCCGATCCGCCACCGCCACCCGAATGTCTCGGCGACGTCGATATGCCGTGGATCGAGAGGGGTTATCGTTTGCGTGGGGTCGTACCCGACCGTTTCCCGGTAGATCGCCCCGAGCCAGATGCGGTGTCCCCGCCCCCGGGCGATTTCCATCAGCACCTCAGCGCCGGTGTCCCAGTAGACGAGAGGATCCTTCACCGCGTTCTGCCACCACCACATTTTTCCGTTCGGGGCAAACACGAACCGCCAGGGCAATTGGCGCTCGTCCACAAACCGTTCGACCAGCGACTGAGCGGCGTCCCGGATATTGAGCTCAGGCGCCTGAGCCTCAGCGTTACGTGGTGTGCTCAGTGCGGCGACCAATACCAGAAGCAATCCTATCCGCCTCGTCATCATCGGCTTCCCTCCTCGTGATCGAACGGCAGTGGACCTGCTGCACGGAGAAACGTACATTGCCACGGTCCGCAGGGCCACCATCACAGGACAAACTCCCCATTCAGTGAGGAGATTCGTGCTCGACCTCGATCGAATGTACATGGGAATGGCTCTTCAACTCGCCGCCGAGGCCGCTGAAGAGGGAGAGGTTCCGATCGGCGCGGTCGCCGTCAAGGAGGGCCGCATCCTGGGCAAGGGCCGAAACCGGACCGAAGCGCTTAACGACCCGACGGCCCACGCCGAGATGGAGGCAATCACCGCGGCGGCCAACGCCCTCGGCGACAAGAAACTCAACGGGGTGACACTATACGTCACCCTCGAACCGTGCGCGATGTGCGCCGGCGCGCTTGTGCTCGCCAGAGTTGAACGGGTGGTCTTCGCCGCGGAAGATCCCAAGGCCGGAGCCTGCGGTTCGCTGATGCGCCTTCACGACGACCCACGACTGAACCACAGGTTCCTGATTACATCCGGCGTGATGGAGGAGGAGTCTAACGCACTGTTGCGAAGATTCTTTCAACAGCTTCGAGACAACGCCAATCGGGAAAATGGCAGCGGTAAGTAATTCGTCGTGTTTTGCGGCCGATAGGACCGAGAAGGATCGCTATCCTTGCGATAGCGCCGACATACCGACCCGGCATTGAAATTCCTCTTCCAACTTCAAGGCAATACTTGGGCAGACCTGCCCACGCGGTGCTGATGACAGGTAACACCATCATGGCGAGGCAACAGTGGTTCTAGTTATCGGTGGATGGTAGTACCAGTAGACGCGCGCGTGCTTTCATCAATAGGCTGTCCAGTTTCACACGGTAGCCCAAATCAAGCAATTGCTGGATTTGATTGTCCTGCCAAGACATATGACCTTCGAGCACCCAGAGACTCTCCGGCGGCGCCGCCCTACGCGCGAAATAGTGGGCTAACGAGTCCTGGCCAAGTCTCCTCGGCACCATCGCAGCTTCCGTACGAAGATCGGATTTCATCAGTCGGAAATAATGATCGAAGAAATCGTGGTTATAGCAGGCTGCGATTACAGCAACATCGGATCCCGGTGCAGTTTTGGACACCGCCACCGAGGCCGCTCCCCGAAAATCCTCCCGCTGGTTCCGAGAATAATACTTTTTCACGGCAAACAGATCTACTAGCGCGAGCAGCACCAGACCTGCCAGAATCGAATTATGCAGCGTTTTGCCCTTCGCGACATAATCCAAAGACCGGGCAAGAAGCAGGTAAAACGCGGGAAGAGTGATCAGCATCGGTCTGTAGTGAAACATAGGATCCGACAACCAGGAGCGGATCAAGGCGAACAGAATTGGGAGTACGATCCACAGAATTGATACTCCAACCCCCCACTGAATAGTAATCCATGAGAATCCTCGCCTCCCTGATCGGCGAGGCGAGCGGATGACAACCCAAATCGCCCACCCGTAAATTGCGAGAGCCGCAACAACCAGCAGCGTAAAGCGATCGAAATCGTGGACAATGATCTTGGCCGCCTCGCGCAATGAAGGTGGTGGCATCCACGCGATCAGGTTGCTCGTCCCGCCTTCGAACATGTCGATAACTATCTGATGCATCCACGGCAGATACGCGATGGGAATCGGCAGGTAAAGCAGAAAAAGCCAGCCAAGATTGACCCGCTTTCTCCAAAACAGAACTGCCGTGGCGAGCGCCTGCAATACCACTGCCATCAGCGCGATATAATGCGTATAACAGGCGGCGACGGAAGAGAGCAGAAATACGCTATACGCAGAGATCCGGGGCTTCTTCCCTTCCACCAACGGATGAACGGTCGCCTCCCATCCGGCCATCGAAAGGCTCACGGTGAGGATCGCAAGGCTGTAGTTGCGTGCTTCCAGACTGATGTCGATGGGAGCCCAGAAAGCCGCGGCAAAAAGAGAAGCGGCGATGGCTGCACGCTTTCCGAACCACCTCCTGCCCAGCCACCACATCACCGGAATCCAAAGAATCCCCGCAAGAACCGATGGCAGCCTCAGGAATCCGTCGCTTTCCCCGAGCAGCGTCTTCGCCCAATACATCAGAATGAAAAAGAGTGGAGGGTGTGAATCGTGGGCAACACCGATCATAATGGCGTCATGGAGGGTGCCAAAATCGACCATATAGACACTGGAGAGTTCATCATTCCACATCGAACTCACCTCGAGCGCGCACAATCGGAGTAACGCTCCAGCGACTATGATTATTGACAGCAGTATGTATTCGGTACGGGTCGGATGCTCGCTTTTATTGAGCAACATATGAACGTGCCCGCGTTGAATTCCCCTCGATTCTCGGTCCAGCGTTATCATCCACGTACTTGAAAAACGCCTGCTCGAGGTCTTCGCTCCCAGTCTCCCGAAGGATATCCACCAAGGTTCCCGTAGCATGGATCTTCCCGTGATCCATAATCGCGATGCGGTCGCATAGTTTTTCCGCCTCGCGCAGATAGTGCGTCGAGAAAAGAACTGTTCGTCCGGTACCGCGAGACTCCCGGATGAAATCGGTGATGTGCCGCGCGCTGACCGGGTCGAGGCCCGCCGTGGGCTCGTCGAAAATCATCAAATCCGGATCCTGAATGATCGCCCGGCAGATGCTGGTTCGCTGGCGTTGTCCGGTCGAGAGTTTCGCAACCTTGGTATCAAGGAATTCCTTTAACTCAAAACGAGAGCTTAGCAATTCGATACGCTGCTCAATCTGCTGCCTGTTCAAGCCGAACAGGCCCGCGTAATAGGCGAGAATTTCGCGGGGAGTCAGCCGGGCGTAAAGGTTGGTATCCCCTGTGAGAAAGCCGATCGCTGCCCGCACCTGGTGCGGTGCTTCGACAACATCGAAACCGGCTACCTCCGCTCGCCCCTCCGTGGGTGTGAGGATCGTCGCAAGCATCCGCAGGGTCGTGGTCTTTCCGGCGCCGTTCGTGCCCAAAAGGCCGAAAATCTCTCCACGGCGCACCTCGAAGGAAATGCCATCGACGGCGCGTATCTGCCCCCGTTTTCGGTCCTCGAATAGCTTGGTCAGGTTTTCGCAGCGGATGGCTGCGCGCTGTTCGCTCACTTCAGCTCCGTATTCCGCCAATCCGGATAGCTCAACTCGCCGCGTTTCGTTGAATGCACCTGGATGTAATCGCCGAGATTCGTGCGATCGACAAAGACGAACTGGACACCGCCCTCGATTTTATCGTAGGTCCAGATCTGGTAGGCGCGGTGCACCTCGCTGCTGTAGGGAAAGTCTTCGATTGTTGTCGGTTCGCCGTACCTCAAGTAGACGCGGCCCCGATCCGTTTCCCACCCCTCGCGCCGGAACGATGAGTACCGGTCCTCGACAACCTTGAGCCGCTGCATGTACTCATCGCGGAATTCGTTGACAACCGTCGAGGTGTCCGGATCATTCACCGACCAGAACTGCGCCAGGAACCGCTGCTTCGCCTCACGAGTAGTCAGCTGCTGGATTTGCGCCCGTGCACGATCCGTGAGGATGGGCCGGATGACGGCCAATTCCTTGTCCAGCTCTTCATCGTTGAGCGCCGCAACGTCAAAGCCCGGATACCCGATGGGAGCATGGACGAGTGGAGCCTCCTGTTCCTTGTAGACCCAGAAGGATCGATGAACGACGCACGTGTCGCCCGCGGTCTCGTCCACCGAGGTTAGTTCAAGCTGATAGCTCCCGCTGTGCAGAGTGGCCACGCTGAACGCGTCCACTTCCACGAGGAACGCACCGACAATCGGCCGCTCCCGAGTCCGCAGCGGCCGCACCTCGTCCCCTTCCGCGGTGAGCACGCGGCCGTAGGTCTTGTACTTATCTCCAGGCCCCATCGCGAGGTTGTAGATTTCCGCGTAGTAGAAAAGGCGAGGGTTGGAATCTCCGTACATCCGCTCCGCGTTGGGGAGCACCAGCAATCCATTGTGATCGAACTCGCCGACATCGCCCTGAGCCTTTTCGATTCGGGACGCAAACAGGATATCGGACATGGTGAGCCGCTGCGTTTCCACCGGCTTCAGCTCTATCGCATACTCCTCGTCGAAGTAAACATTGTTCACCAGGTCGTCCACGCGGGCAAAAATGCGGTAGCGGCCCGGATAGAGAACGTATCTGATCAGTTCCGGTATTCTCTGTCCCGGCCTACGCGACAGGGAATCCGGAGACCCGTTGGTCCGCTCCCAGCTCGATTCGATGAGCACGCTGTCCGATGGGGTGCGCACCTGGAAGGTCATTTCGTAGTGTGCCTGGATGCCGTTGGCCACCGATTCAAGGCCGAGAAAATCCCGCACGATCGCCGCACACAACTCCAGTTGGATGCGCTCGTTGTCGTAGCGAAAAGCGGCGTGGTCAAGAGTCAAGAATTTCGTAAGACTCCGCGGATGGTCACGGTAGCGCCACAGCACGCTGCTCGTGTCCAGGGGAGACTTCGTCAGAATCTGTTTCCCCACTGGTTGAGACTCTGGGTCCTGCGCCCAGCCCGTTGTCGCAACGAGCAGGAGCAGCAGCAAACCGGCAACAAAGTGTCGCAGGCCTGCCCCGTCTTTCGCCTCGGCGTTCATGCGTTAGCCTTCTCGCGTTCCTTTTTTCCGATTTCCACGGCAACCATCCGGGAAACGCCTTCCTCTTCCATGGTCACCCCATAGAGGCGGTCCGCGCGTTCCATGGTGAGTTTGTTGTGCGTCACAACCATGAATTGGGTACGATCCGTGAACTCGCGAAGCAACCGGTTGAAACGCACGACGTTGACATCATCGAGAGGAGCGTCCACTTCATCGAGGAAACAGAACGGTGAGGGACGTTCCAGGTAAAGGGCAAATAGCAGGGCAATCGCAGTCATCGCCTTTTCACCGCCTGAAAGGAGGTCAATAGACGCGGTTTTCTTTCCTTTCGGAGAGGCGAATATCTGAATCCCCGCTTCCAGGGGATCGCCATCGAGCAGGCTCAGGGCAGCCTCGCCACCGCCGAAGAGCCGGCTGAACAAACCGACAAAATGTCCCTCGACGCGGGTGAACGTATCCATGAACCGTTTGCGGGCGATCGTGTTGATCTCGCGCACCGTCTCCTCAAGCGATTCGATCGCCTTTGTCAAATCCGCGTGCTGAACGGTGAGCTGGTTGAAACGCCCGTCAATGATTTCGTACTCCTCGAGCGCCATCTGGTTCACCGGTCCGAGGTCACGGAATTTCTCGCGGACTTCGGCAAGGGGCATTTCGAGGTAGGGATTGTCCTCCTCGATGGAGAGCGGCAGTTCCTCCTGCTTTGCCTGCAGCAGGTCGATCTCGTAATCCTCAAGGATGCGCTCCCGAATCGATGAGATACGGTGTTTCAAATCACTGATCTCAAGTTCCGTGACGTGCAGGCGGTCCGAAACTTCAGCGAGTTCGCGCCGTTTTTCGGAGAGCGCGCCATCCTGCTCGCTGTATTCCCCACGCTTCTCCCCGTACTCGCGCTGTAATTCCTCCAACCGTTCGCTCAACTGCTCAAGATCGCGACTGAGCACGGCCTCCTCCGCCTGCACGTGACGCAGACGTTCGCCCGCATCCTCGAGTGCACCGGTGGCATCCTTCCGCTCCTGCTCAATCCGTTCGAGACGACGTCCAATTTCATCGAGCAGTGCGCCCTGCCTGCGGACCTCCCCCTGGAGACGTTCCACCGCTGAAGAGGCCTCCACCTGCTGCTCCCGCAGTTTATCGCGAGCAGACCGGAGACCACGGCCTTCATCTTCCACCGTCTCAAGCTCGGCCGCGATTTCCTTGAAAGCATCCTCTGCGTCCTCCACCGCCGCGCGGGCTACCTGCAGCTCCGCTTCTAAGGCGGCCTGGCGCTGGTGATGCTGCTCCTGCTCCTGGCGAAGTTCCAGAGCCTCTTCCGCGCGGCGGCGCGCAACTGCCTCCCGCTCGCGGGCTTCCGTCTCGGCCGCGGTGTACTCACGGCGCGCCTGTTCAACCTCCTCACTCGCCCGCTGCCGCTGCTGAAGCGCATCCTCGAGCTCGCCGCGCGTTTTTTCATCACGTTCGCGCAGTGCCTGCGCCTTGTTCGACGCTTTTGCAAGGCTGTTTTCGGCGGCTGCGAATTCTTTCCGCGCCTCTTCGAGCATCCCCGCCGCTCCAAGATCGCCAGGATCGTGCCGTCCCACGGCGAGCAGGCCGTCCGGGGTGAGCCGGCTGCCATCGGGCGCAACGAGCGTCCATCCCAGTTTCCTAGCCTCGTCGGCGTGTTCGAGGATGGCATCGAGATCTTTCATCAGCCACACGGTGGAGAGAAAACGATTTACGACTTTTCCCGTTTTCCCTTTCGCCGTTACTTTCTCCGTCAGTGCGCCAAGCGATTTTGCGGTCCCGTTGAATCCCGGAGTCTCCGGAACCCTCTCCTCGCCACCCTCCGCCGAGGCGAGCAGGCCACGCCCACGATCAGCTTCTTGCAACCACGCCGCCGCGGTGCGCAATCCTTGTCGGTCTTCAGCGATCACCGCCGAGGCGACATCCTCGAGGGCCGCGGCAACCGCGAGCCGCCACTCGTCCGGCACGACAATCGAATCCCCCAACCGACCCGCAAGCTTTTTCAGCCCGCTGGTGAGCAACGCCTTGACCGCTTTCGGCCGCCCCTCGCCGCCCTGAACCATCCCTTCGAACAAGGCAACCCGGCGTTTCGCCGCCTCGAGGTCGCGGGAGGCCTCTGCGGACGCGCTCTCCGCCTGTGCCCGCTGCTCGCGCTCCTCGTCCCGCCGGGCACGCAGCTTCTCGATTGTCTGTTCGAGCTTATCCAACGCCTTCCGGAGCTGCTCCAACCGGACGGACAACGGGGCAGGATCGGGGCTTTTGTCCTTATCAGAGATGTCCATCTCGAGTTGGACGAGACGGGTGCCAATCGCTTCGAGACGCCGTTCGATTTGCTGCCGTTCACTCTCCAGCGCTGCCAAGGACCGTTCCGCTTCGCGGCGCGCCTGTTCGTGCGCATCCCGTTTGCCGCGAACTTTGCCCTCACGCTCCTCGTGTTCGCGCCAGGATTCGTCCATCGTCTGCACACGGAGCCGGATCTCTTCGTCGCGGGCGACCGCCTTTTCATGCTTGCCATCGAGCTCTTCGATGAGTTTCGCGATCTCGATCCGGCGCTCGAGCAGCTCTTCCTCCTCCTTGTCGCGCTCCTCTCCCCGGCGAAGGCCGCTGCGGAGGCGCTCCTCAAGCATCACCATCTCCCGCTGCGCGGTCTGATTGCGTACTTCCAGTTCTTCGCGCTCCTTACGCAGCGCCGCCAGTTTTTCTTCGAGTACCGCGACACGGCCGCGAAGGGAGGACAGCTCATCGTCCGCCTTCCCCAGCACGCCTTCCAGTTCCTCGCGCTGCTTGCGGTCACGGTTCGCGCGCTCTTCCAGCGGGGCCACCTTCGCCCGCAGTTCCGCAAGCTCCTGAGCCGCTGAAGTGATCTCCTTGACCCGGAGCGCATCACGCAGGTAGCGGTAGCGGCGGGCTTTTGCAACCTGACGCCGGAGGCTGTTGCGCTGTGTCGTCACTTCGCGGAGCAGGTCGTCGAGTCGAACCATATCCGCCTGAGTGGCGGCGAGACGCTGACGTGTCTGGCGAAGCCGGGTTTTGTAGAGGGTGACGCCAGCCGCTTCCTCGAACAGACGGCGCCGCTCCTCCGGTTTCGCCGAAAGGATGTCCTCGACCATTTTCAGTTCGATGATCGAGTAGCTTTCCGGGCCGAGTCCGGTGTCCGCAAACAGGGTGCGGACGTCCTTGAGCCGAACCGGGCGGCGGTTGATCAGGTATTCCGATTCTCCGGTGCGATGCAGGCGCCGGGTAACGGACACTTCGCTGTATTCTTCGGGGAGAATCCCGTGGCTGTTCTCGATGGTGAGCGCCACCTCCGCCAGGTGCATCGGTTTTTGCGCGGCGGATCCAGCGAAAATCACATTTTCCATTTTGTCGGAGCGGAGCACGCTGGTGCGCTGTTCACCAAGCGCCCATCGCACCGCATCCATAAGGTTCGATTTTCCACACCCGTTCGGCCCGACAATGGCCATCACACCGGGAACGAAGGCCAGCTTGGTTTTCTTGGGGAAGGATTTGAATCCGTAAAGTTCCAGTCCTTTGAGATACACTCTTGACTCGCGTTTCGGGGTTGTCTGTTCGTCTGTCGGGGGCCTTATCGGTCCGCTGGCGGGAGGTCGCGGAGAAAGGCCGTGGGGCAAGCTAATATCACTCGTCCTTTTCGGCAAGCTGACTGCTCGGTGCCTGCATCTCTATGAGAGAGACCGGTCCCCCTGAGAGACCGCCCAACCTCTTCAAATCCGGGGGGCTGAACTCAAACTCCTGCCCCTCAGAACCACCCGCGCCTCCGAAAATAAAGGATCATTGCGGCGACAATCGCCAGCATCACCACCCAGACGCCAAGATAACCCCAGCGCCAGTCTATTTCCGGCATGTTGTGGAAGTTCATCCCGTAAATGCCGACGATGAACGTCAGCGGGATGAAGACGGTGGCGATTATCGTCAGGGTCTGCATCACCTCCGTGCTCCGCTGGCCGGATGCAGAAATGTGGCTGTTGATCATGGCTTCGGCCATTTCGTCGTACGCCCCCGCCGCATCGATCAACTGCTCGCAATGATCAAGAGTATCCCTGAAGTAGGTCCTGTTTTCATCACTGATCTGCGGAATCGCGCTTTTGTGGAGCTGATTGACGATGTCGCGCAACGGACCGGTCCAACGGCGTAACAGGATCAATTCCCTGCGGAGTGCGTAGGTTGTGAGCAGCACTTCGCGCGTCACTCGGGCCTCCAGCTTCTCCTCCAGTTCGGCGAGTTGGTTTCCGATCTTCTCAAGCAGGCCGAAATTCAAATCCACGGTGGCGTCGATCAATGCGTAAAGCAGGTAGCCCACCCCCTGTTCGAGAAACCGGTTGGGGGTTTCAAGAACCCGCTGGCGCACCTCCTGAAAAACCTGTACGGGTCTGTCCTCGAACGAAATCAGCCAATCGTTCCCCATGACAAGCGCTACATGCCCCGGATCCGTCGCCCCACCGTCGTCCGTGGTCAACAATTTTGCTATAATAAACGTTTTATTATCAAAGAGTTCCAGTTTGGGTCGATGGCCCACGTTGGCGATGTCCTCGAGGGCTAGGTGATGCAGGTGGAACAATTCCCCAATCTGTTCCAGCAACGAAGGCTCGTGGACACCTACGACCCTAAGCCAGCGGATACCCTCCAGTGGGGCGGCGGCAACGCTTACATCCTTGTCGGAGAGACTCGTTTCCGTGACTCCTTCCCTCCGAATCGAGGTGAAAGTCACCTGCACCGGGCCGAGATCCGTACGTTCAGACTTTTCAAGAAGTCCGGGCCGTTTGCCAGCCTTGTCATAGAACGCCTTGATAAACTTTAACATAACTTCTCCCGCTCGCTTGCTGTCGGAGATAATGATAGCAAGGAAATGGGATGGATGCTGTTTTGACTGCGGTTCACTCGATTGGAATTCCTCCTCTGCCTCCAGATGCTTGTTCGGAACGAGGCCTATCTCCGGCCGCAAGTACAGTCTTTACTGTGAGCAGGTCATAACAAACCTCATGAATGACCTCGCCGGCAATGCTTCCATCGCGGTGCTCGATGTGTGTCAGAAGCGGAATCCGGCCCGATCAAGCCGGAATTCGCCATATCAGGATGCCTGCTATCCGAAGAATCATCGGATTGTCCGCAGGGAAAATCGCAATTCACCGTCCAACCAAGACTTTTTTGTAATTTTATATTATTACTATATTTAGGTCCAGCATACAGTGGTGAATCCGATTTAATTGAACGAGCAATCGATTCGCAAAGAGGCATAGACGCTGTTTTCCTACAGAATCGTATATTCCTTAAGCACAAGATCTTACGTCTGGGACAGTGTACTACTATTTGAGATATTAGCCTGCTGCCCAGATGTTACCCGCGGACTTTTCCTAAAATCCTGCTTTTCATAAGGTTTTTGCGGTTCGTACCTTTTCGACATGACACGGGACGAACTCGATCAATGGTTTACAGCCTATGGGCGCGCCTGGGAGACCGGCAATCCCGACGCGGCGGCATCTCTTTTTTCGGAGAAGGCACAGTATCTGGAAACTCCCTTTTCCCCGGCGATGACCGGTCGAGAGGCGATCCGCACCTATTGGCGCAACGGTGTCGAAGGCTCCCAGCGTGAGGTTCACTTTTCCTACGAAATTCTAGCCGTTACAGAATCCGGCGGGATTGCGCGCTGGCGTGCGGACTTCCTCCGGATACCTTCAGGAAAGCGGGTGGAGCTGGATGGAGTCGCGCAGGTAGAGATGGCCGAGGACCACCTCTGCGAGCGGTTTCACGAATGGTGGCACCGGCGGGAGTCAACACCATGACCCTTTTCAACCACCGCCAGCGTTTAACGATGGGCGGGATCGCCCTGCTTTTCGTGCTGCTCGGCTTGTTCCCGCCGTGGCGATACGCGGACGGCCGTTTTCTCGGGCTGCATCCGGCGTGGTCACCGCCACCCGCTGTGCCCGACAGCCTGCCCGCCCCTCAGCCGAGGAGAGAGTACCTGCCGATCCAGATCGTTCCCCAGTCTCTCTACCGCGACTCGGGATCGAAAATTCCGGACGAGGAGATGCTCCGTCACCCTTACGTGGATGTGCGTCGAATGCTGGCGGGAGGCACCGTGCTTTTCCTGGGAGGAATCGTGGTTGTTCTCCTGCTCCGTGATCGGAAGGAAGAGTACAGGGACAAGATCTCCGAAACACAGGCCGGGAGAGACCAATCGGGGTGAGGAATTCCCGAACTCGAGGCGCTCGATCTGTCCGCCAGTACTCTTTCGCCGCTGCATCTTTGCCCGGTTTTGCCAACCGTTCACACAACAGGCATTACATTGAGCGTTGAGCCGGAGGGACGCTATACGTCATCACAGGAGAGTTGTCGTGGAACGTTTCGCCAGGAAGGCCGTTCCGAGACTCCGGCAGATGCTGCCTGCACTCGCCCTTGTCACCATTCTCGGACTTCCCCATCCGGCGGCCTCCGCGCCGACACTCGGTCTCGCACCGCTGGTTTCCGCGACCTCTTACGCCAGCCCGTTGTCCAGCTACGATTACACCGGCGAGCCGCGGCCTCACATCGGACTTGGCGGATCACTCCACCTTACCGTGTTTCTTCATGGTCCGTTTGGAGGGAGACTCCATTTCGACGGCGCCTATTTCCCTTCGATCCAGGAGACCTACCAGATTCCGGACAACAATCCCTATCAGGAAGGAGACGGAATTATCGAAGTCGACCGTTCTATGGGAACAGTCCGCGTTGGGTTGAACGTTTTGATATCCCTCCGCCGGAGAACCTATATCCTGGCCGGCCCCGTCTATTATCTGCGGACCTGGAAGTCGGTCGAACGGGGCACGCTACCAACGAAATCCGCTGGCATGCTCGAACGGGTCAGCCTATCCCGCATACAAAAAAAATCCGGTGTCAGCACCGGTTTTGGGATTGGCTCACGGATTGGACGCCGCACGACTGTCGAAGCGCTCATCAACATCGACAGAGAACTGGTCCAGGTTGAATTCACGATCAATTACCTCTTGCCGCTCACCTTCCTCTCGGCTCATCATCGCTGAACCGCCCCTGCAGCAAGGAAACAGCCCGCTGTACGCGGGCTGCCACAAAAACGAACTTCACCCCCTCCGCCCCGCGGGGTCGCTCACCCTTTCCCAGCCAGTCTCTCCACAGCCTCTTCAAGACGGTCCGCGGGAGCGGTGACCGCCGCACGCACAAATCCCATCCCGTTCGCTCCGAATCCTCGTCCCGGCGTCAGGATCACACCCGCCTCGAGCGCCCGTTCGACAAACGCGACATCGTCCTCAACTTTCGCCCAGACGAAAAAGGTCGCGTTGCTCGGGTACACTTCGGACACGCCCGGAACCTGTGCCAACCCGGCCTCGACGATTTTTTTACGGCGGCCGTACTCCGCGTGCGACCGGCGGCACTCTTCGGGCGGAGTGGGGCCGTCGTAACGGTCGAGCGCCTCGGCCATCGCCCGCTGAATGAACACCGGCGCACCGCTGTCAAGCTGGGTCTTAACCTTCACCAATGCCGCAATGGCTTCGGGGTGACCCACGGCGAACCCGATTCTGTAGCCGGTGACATTCATCATCTTTGAAAGGCTGTGCACCTCCACTGCATTGCGGGTGAATTGCAGCAGGCTCGGCGGACGCTCCCCTTCAAACGTCAATTCGCAATGCGCCGCGTCCCAAGTGACCAGGGTTTCGGGGTGGGCTTCGACAAACTCCGCAGTCTCACGGTAAAATGTTTCCGGGGCCACTGCACCCGTGGGATTGTTTGGATAGTTAAGAAAGAGCAGGCTCGCACCTTCAACCTGTCTCAATTCGGGCAGAAAGCCACGCTGAGGAGTCAGGGGCAGCGACCTCGCCTCTGCGTCGTTCAGAATCGCCGCGGCGTTGAAATAGACCGGGTATCCCGGATCGGGAGCCGCTACGGTGGTGCCCGGAGCGGCGAAGGCGCGAGAGAGGTTCGCCAGTCCCTCCTTGCCGCCGATGACAACCGCGATCTCGGATGCCGGATCCAGTCGAACTCCGAACCGTCCCTCGAACCAGCGGGCGATCGCCTCCCGCACTTCGGGATCTCCGCGGCTTGTCGGATATTGATGGGCATCGTCATCGTCGAGATGCCGGATCACGGCTTCCTTCAGAAACGGCGGCGGCGGCAGGTCCGGGTCGGCGATTCCGAGATCGATCAGGTCCACGCCCTTGCGGCGCATCGCCCCGGCCCTCTCCTCCAAGCGGGCGAAAAGGTATGGGGGGATGCGGTCGATACGGCCGGCGAGTTTCATCGTGAACAGCCCTCCGCTAACGGTCTCGATCTCGCGGAAGGTAGAGAGACGATTCGACGACCACAAGCGCAGCTCCTGCTCCCCCGCGAAGTCCTGCCAAAGGCATTCATGCGCCTCCCGGGGCTCGCGCAAAACCCCTATGGATGCGTAAACTCCTGCGTTCACCGTGGAATCCTGAGAAACCCGGTACGTTGAACAATCGAGAGGACGCAATGGCCGAACTAACCACTCGCTACATGGGACTGCAACTTGCCAGCCCGATTCTTGTCGGATCATCGGGTCTGACTTATACGGTGGACTCGATCCAAGCACTGCAGGAGGCGGGCGCCGGCGGGGTTGTACTCAAATCCGTCTTCGAGGAGCAGATCCTGATCGAAGGGGATCCCACGGGCAAAGAGGTCGGTTTCCACGCCGAGGGGGCGGACTATTTCGCGGCCTACACCCGGGAATACCACATCACCCACTACCTTGAACTGATCGAAACGGTAAAGGCGAAGGTGGCAATCCCGGTAATCGCCAGCATCAACTGCATGACCCTCTCCGAATGGACCACGTTCGCCAAACGACTTGAGAACGCCGGCGCGGATGCTATTGAACTGAACTACTTTGTGCTTCCCTCCGACCCAAGAACGGCGGATATGCAGGTTGAGCAGACTCTCTTCGACATCGTTCGGCACGTACTCCGTGACGTCAAGATTCCCGTTTCGGTCAAGCTCAGCCCCTATTTCAGCAATCTCGCAAGCACCCTCCAGTCCCTGGAGAGAACCGGCGTCCGCGGCATCGTCCTGTTCAACCGTTTCTACCAACCGGACATCGACATCAATAAAATGGCTCTGGTTGAGGGCGATCCCTTTTCGAATCCCTCGGACGCCGGGACCACGCTTCGCTGGATCGCTATCGCCGCGGGGATCGTCGGATGCGACCTCGCGGCGTCCCGCGGCGTGCACGACGGGGAGACGGCAATCAAGATGCTGCTCGCTGGAGCGTCCGTCGTGCAAATGGTCTCGACGGTGTACAAGAACAAGGTGGGGATCATCGGCAAGGCCAATGCGGCCATCTCCAAGTGGATGGACGGGCAGGGTTTCAAACGCACTGACGATTTCCGCGGAAAGCTGAAACAGGACGCTGTCAGCAATCCCGCCTTCTACGAGCGCGTCCAGTTCCTCAAGCATTACGGACGAATGTGACGAGTGTACGACGCTTGAATGTTGATCGTAGCGGCGGGACCATATCAACATGCGCAAACCCGCCGGCGTAATGGCGGGCGCATCGACAACACTGTCCGGATTCATCGTTTTCCCTTCCCCGGATGGCGTACACTCGTGTTGACCGTGGTAACCGTCCGCCCAACGGCTCGACGGGTTCGTTGGCAGCCCGTCGAATGCGCCGCAACGGCTTATTCGCACGTGCCGGCGGCAGCGAAGTTCCTTAACGCTGGATCCCCGCCGAGCATTTGCAAATGCGCAGCAGAGGGGAGGAATCATGGAAACAAGTAACGAGCGAAGCGCGATCGGGCCGGAGCGCCGCCGGTTCATCAAGACGATCTCCGCCGGTGTACCCCTGCTCCTCGGATCAACGGCCTGGAACGGCTTGGCCGCCTCCGCGTTCGCCGAGGAGGCTGAAACGGAAGAGATGGTTTCACCCGGGGAAGACTTGATGCGGGAACATGGCGTTCTGAAACGGATCCTCCTTGTGTACGAGGAGGCGATCCGTCGATTGGACGCTAAACAGAAGTTGCCGCCGGAGCCCCTCGCTGATTCCGCCCAGATCATCCGTTCGTTCATCGAGGACTACCATGAACTGCTCGAGGAAAATCATCTATTCCCCCGCTACCGGAGAGCGAACCGCATGGTGAATCTGCTTGCCGTTCTCGAAAAACAGCATCAGGCGGGCCGCCGGCTGACCGACACGATTCTTAGACACGCCAATCTCGCCGGGATCAAAGACCCAGACAGCCGCCGGGAATTGACCGGTTCGATGCGTCAATTTGTCAGGATGTACGCACCTCATGAAGCCCGCGAAGACACCGTGCTCTTTCCCGCACTGCACGAAATCGTTTCGCAGAATGAGTACGATTCGCTGGGAGAGGAGTTCGAGAAGATCGAGCAGGAACAGTTCGGAGAGGGTGGATTTGAGGAATTCGTCGGTCGTGTAGCCGCTGTTGAGAAAACCCTCGGCATCTACGATCTGGATCAGTTCACACCGAAGGACTAGCGGGATGAAATGATGCTTTGTCCGGCTCAGCTGCACACCGCCAAGGAGTTGCACTTTGGCAGGTAGCTCGAGGCCGCACAGGAATAAGGCAAGAATAAGAGCGTGGAATCTGAACGAGCTGTTTACTCGAAAGCGTCACGGTTGCTTACGCGAACATCTGTTCGTTGATCTGGTCGATCACCCACTGCGCCGCGCCGCGAACTGCAGTCATCTCCGGACGGATCAGGTGCGGACCTGGTTCTTCGGAGAGTGTCAAGTCCTTTGGGGGGAATTGAGGCATCGGAGGCACCACCCGCTCCTGCCCGGACGGCTCTTGCCCTTCGCCCTGCGGCGTCTTTTCCTTGGTCGCGGATTCCTGCGGCGTACTGGCGGCAGCGATTTTTATCAGGCCCTGCTCGCGGTATTCCTCCAGTACCTCACGCACGCTCGTGGCCAGCAGATCCCAGTCACCCAGGGCGATTGACCCCAGCATCGAAACCCGCAATTTTTCCGGTTCAATCCCCAGTTTGGACGCGGTGATTACCGCCAGCTTCCCGAGTTCCTGGCCGCATCGATGGTAGATTTTTTGCGCCACCATATCACCGTCCTTGGCGAGCCGGCCGAC
Source organism: uncultured bacterium (assembly GCA_964538455.1). Lineage (GTDB taxonomy): Bacteria > Electryoneota > Electryoneia > Electryoneales > Electryoneaceae > JAZDLX01. Next base: position 10,847 of record CAZIDZ010000034.1, on the reverse strand, counting down.
ATCCTCGGCGAGCAGGGTGATGTCGCGTCGGGTAATTTTTTCGTGGTACACCCTGGAGATCACATCGTAAGTGTTGTCCAAGTCGAAGGTTTCCACCAGCAGCGGCGATATTTTCGTCGGAGGCCCACTCCCTTCCCACTCCGCGAGGGCAGCGCGGACCGCCTCCCGGCCAACCCACCAACCGCTGCCTTCATCCCCGAGCAGCCAGCCCCAGCCGCCGGTGCGCGCCTCCTCCCCCAGCTCGTTGCGGCCGAACGCGATCGACCCGGTGCCCGCCGTGATCAGCACACCCGGGCCGCCCGAGAACGCTCCGTAGTGAGCGATCCATGCGTCATGGTGGAGATAAATCCTTGATTGAGGAAACCGGTTCGCGAGAGCATCGTGCAGCATCGTCCGGTCCTGCTCACGGCCGGCTCCGGCGACTCCCACACCGATGCCGCCCGGTGCATGCCCCCCGAGGTGCGCGCTGCTGATCAAATTGTGAATCAAGTCGTAGGTGATTGATTCGAATTCATCGACCTTCTGCCAGCGAAGATTAAAAGGGCTGGTTTCCTGAGTAGCCAGCTCTTCACCCTTGAGGTTGACGACCACCCCCTTGGTGGAGGTAGCTCCGGCATCAATGCCGATCGCCCAGTGGCTGCCGCGAAACGACGAGCTATTCATGCCTCATACCCGTTGAGCCTGCGGCGGCGTGCAAGCGCACGCGACCGCGCAAGGGTTTTCGCTCGGATCTTGTCCTCCGGCCTGCGAAGCGCATCCGTGTTGCCGGGATGGCGGCGGTACCGATAGCAGACCTCGCGAACCCGGTCCACCTGGTAGCGCTCGCCGACCTTCAGGACGAGATCGTAATCCTCCCCGTAGTTCGGAAAATCATGCTCCTGGAATCCGCCGAACTCCTCGATCACGCTTTTATGCCAGACACGGACCGCTCCCGCCCCGTCGACGCGGAGGATGTTATTCGGGTTGTACTCGTCGTGTTTGATCACCCCGAACTCTTCGAGAGTCTTTCCCTGCTCGTCCATCAACTCATAGTAGCTGATCGCAAGGCCGCAGAAGGGATGAGATTCGAGATGCTTCACCATCGTCGCCAGAGTGTTCGGAGTGTATTCGTCATCGCTGTCAAGCTGCGCGATGTACCGCCCTCTGGCATTGCGAACGCCCAGGTTCAGCGCTTTGCTGATCAGGTTTACATCATTCGGGAAGGTGCGAACACGGGGATCTTCTGCGGCATACCCTTCGGCCACGGCCAGGCTGTCATCCATCGAGGCGTTGTCGATAATCAGCAGTTCGAAGTCTTGAAACGATCCCTGCCGTACGGATTCAATCGCCATCGGCAGAAACCGGGCGCGGTCGTGCACCGGGATAATAACACTGACCGCGGGATCGCCGTCCTTCAATGGTGACGGTACCACTTTGTTCCGCGGAGGTTCAAGCCAGGCACCGCGGCGTCTCAGACAGGAATAAAAAACCTCTTCAATCTCCTTTTCCTCCGCAGGATCCATGAAGAGGTACGAAAATCCGCCGAACGCGCCCCGCCCCGGGAAGAACAGAACATCCGACGCCGACGCAGTCTCACGGGGAACTTCCACCGAATGCGTCTCCTCGGGGACATGAACGACCTCGCCCGCTTCCATCAGCTTCAAGCGCAGGTCATAAAAGGTGGCGAACTTGAGCCCGGTGTCGGGGCCGCCCGCCTTTTCGAGCGCCCAGCGCGTCAGCCCCCAGACAGCGCCGAAATCCTCCCGTTCGGTGAGATCGTCCCGGAGCGGGGTAACCTCCACCGTGCGGTCGCCCTGCCGATAATTTGAAACCAGCAGCGCCGCGTCCGGGTGAGCTTCAAACATATCGAGAAAGGCTTCGAGACCGCCGCGATAGACCTCGACGCCCGGGGGCACCCAGAGGTAAAGATCCGCCGTTTCCCGTTGAAACGCGATTTCCAGCAGTTCGCCGAGGGTCTCGCACTCGCAAGCGATGGCGCGGGTTTCCGGCCCGCGCGGCGCCTGGATACCCGGGCGGTGCATATAGATTATCGGCACCGTCGAGCGGCTCAGTGCCATCAGGCTGTGAACCACCTTCTCGGCAGGAGCCTCCACCGCTGGCAGGATCGCAAAGGCCGTCTTGCTGGACAAAAAAGCCTCCCGGATTCGGACACGGGTACGTGAAAGGCGAGCACACCATTACTGCGATGCGCTGCACCGGTGCGCCGCCGCTGTACCCCGGCCCATCGCGAAACGCTTGCGCGGCCAAAGACCGGAGACGTACGTTGCCGCCCGAAGCGATTGAATAGCCGGAACGCGGCGACTCTCGATGAAACTACGCAGGTGCCGTGAACGCCTGCAAGCTGCGCCTGCGAGAGAGTGGAAACCGCGCCCGCCACAGCAGGAGGAATCGAACATGGCTTCAGAGACAAAGCCCGTGGTTCTGGTCACCGGAGCCACTTCCGGGATCGGACGGGCGACGTCCAACCTGCTCGCGGCCCGCGGTGTTCGTGTCGCGGCTACCGGCCGCGATAAATCCGCCCTGAAAGAGATAGAGGAGAATGGTTCGGCCACGTGGACATTCGCAGCGGACCTGAGCAAGGCGGACTCCGCGGACTCCCTGATCGCGAGCCTGCTCGACGTCTCGAGCCGAATCGACGGACTGGTGCACGCCGCCGGAATCCTCACCTCAGGCGGGATGGACGGCGAAACGGACGAAGGGTGGTCACGCCAGATCGAGGTCAACCTGAACTCGAGCTGGCGCGTTCTTAAAGCGGTCTGGGAGCCGCTGAAAGTCAGCCGCGGGGCCGCCGTGCTCGTCTCCAGTGTCACCGGACTCCGGAGCTTTCCGGGGCTCGTCGGCTATTGCGTCTCGAAAGCGGGGGTTGACCAGCTTGTCCGCTGCGCCGCGCTGGATGGCGCTCCCCACGGCGTCCGCGTCAACGCCGTCAATCCCGGCGTCGTTGTCACCAACCTGCACCGCCGGGGAGGAATGGCTGAAGACAACTACGCGGCGTTCCTCGAGCACAGCACCGAAACCCACCCTCTCGGCCGGGTCGGCAACCCCGAGGAGATCGCCGAAGCGATCGCCTGGCTGCTCGACGGGGAAAAAAGCGGCTGGATCACAGGGATCACGCTCCCTGTCGACGGGGGCCGACAACTGACCTGCGCGCGGTGAACGGGGAGACCGCCGAGTGAACGATCGCCCGATCAAGAGGTTCATCGGGGAGCATCCCCTGCTGACCATTCTCATCGTTGCCGGATTTCTCCGGTTGCTGGCGGTCATCTTCGCGGCCGGGTACATGGCCTCCGACGATCACTTTCTGGTCATCCGCCCCGCCTGGGACTGGCTTAACGGGAAGCATACCTGGTTCGAGAGCGGAACGCCGATCAAACGGGGCATCCTCTATCCGTACCTGATCTTCGCTCTGCTCTGGATTCTGGAGCATCTGGGCATTCACGATCCCGGCGCGCAGATGTTTATCAATCGTCTGCTGCACGCCTCCTGGTCGATGACCCTGATCCCCATCGTCTATTTCTTCCTGCGCCGTTTCGCCGACCGCCGGGCAGCGTTTCTCGGCGGAATGATCGCTGCCGCGCACTTTATCATGCCGTTCATGGCGGTGCGCAACCTCGTCGAGGTCGTCAGCCAGCCGCTCGTGCTCGGCGGCTTGTTTCTGCTCGAAGATATCGCCTATGAGGACACCGACGGCCGTCATCCGCGGCGCACGCTGACCGCCGGAGTGCTGCTCGGACTGGCGTTCATGATGCGCATCCAGACCGGCCTCTTCGGCATTGGCGCAGTGCTCACGCTCCTTGTCAAGCGGCGTTGGCGTGACGCCTCCTGGACCGCTCTCGGCGGCGTGGTTATCCTGCTTGTGGAAGGATTGGTCGATTACGCCAGCTTTGGAACCTTCCTCTCCAGCGTGTTCTACAGCCTCTATGGCCAGTCGCAGATCCTCAACGAATACGTAACCGGCCCCTGGTGGACCTACCTCGGCACGATCCTCGCCGTCCTGATTCCGCCGTTCAGCCTGCTCGCTCTTCTCTGGATGGTCCGCGCTGCGAAACGGGTGCCGATCACCTTCTGGGCGACCCTGCTTTTTCTTGTCGTCCACAGCCTGATTCCCCAGAAGCAGGAGCGCTTCATTCTCCCGGCGTTCGGCCCGCTGATCGTGCTCACCGTCACCGGCTGGGCGATGGTTCCCTGGCGGGACAATAAATGGGTTCGCTGGATCTGGGCCGCATTCTGGATTGTCAACCTGCTGCTGCTGCCGATCGGTACCTTTGACTATTCGCAGAGAGCGCGGGTGGAACCGCTCAAAAGGCTCGGGCGGACTCCCGGTGTCGGCGGTATCGTGGTTGTCACAATCGAGCACCCGCAATGGCTGCCCTACTACTACGCGCAATTGAAAGGCGACGATTTCTACTACGTGATGAAGCCCGGCGAACTCGCAGACCTGGAAGAGGTCGTCCGGAGAGTGCACGACGTCCGCCACACTCCCCCGCCGACTCACGTGATGATCCTTTCGCACAAAGGTCCGGCCGATTACCTGCCGTCGTTGCAGGCTCAGCTCGGTCCGCTGAAGCAGGTCTGGCACACCGGCCCGAGTCTGGCGGACGCGATCCTCCACAAGCTGAATCCGCAGTTCAACCACTCCAAGGAATCCTGGGTGTACCGGCTTGAGGATCCCGCAATCGGTTCGTCGCTGATCAAGTCGCCCGCGGATACTCTCCGGGTGCCCGTCGAAGGGGACGAATGAGTTCAACGGAAACCGGATTCCGGTGCACTCGGAGCGACCCCGCAGCATCGGCTGAGTGAGCCCGCAGGGAGGGGAAACCGTACCTTTCCGGGACCGTGGGGATAAAGCTGTGCGCTGTCGCAACCGGAGGAATTGCATGCGCATCATATCCTGGAATGTGAACGGGTATCGAGCTGTCTGGAAAAAAGGGTTCCGCGATTGGATGGCGGGGGAGACCGCGGATGTCATCTGCCTCCAGGAAACCAAGGCGTGGCCGGAGCAACTGACCGCCGATCAACTCCATCCTCGCGGCTGGCATTCGGCGTTTGCCCAGGCGGAGCGCAAAGGGTACAGCGGCGTCGCCACCTTCAGTAGGGATATCCCGGAGAAAGTGCAGATTGGCTACGGTGATCCGCAGTGGGACAGCGAAGGGCGCATCGCGATCACCGAGCACGCGGGCGGAAAGCTGCTGCTGGCGAACATCTACTTCCCCAACGGCAAACGGGACAAGGCGCGGCTCGACTACAAACTCGCCTTTTACGAGAAAACTCAGCAGGTTTTCACGGAACTGGCCGCCAAGGGGAAGCATGTAATTGTTTGCGGCGACGTCAACACCGCGCACAGGGAGATCGACCTAGCGCGACCGAAAGAAAACGAGACGACGAGCGGTTTTCTGCCCGTGGAGCGCGCCTGGATTGACAGGTGGATTCAAGCGGGATTCGTGGACATCTTTAGGGAGAAGAACCCCGATCTGCGGGATGCGTACACCTGGTGGGATATGATTACCCGGGCCCGCGAACGGAATGTCGGCTGGCGCATCGACTACCACTTCATCTCCCGGTCGCTCGTCGATGCCGTAGTCAACGCGGGTATTCACCCGGAAGTGATGGGTTCGGATCATTGCCCCATAAGCCTGGAAATTGATGTTTCGCGGCTGTAGATAGACACCGCCGCTGGAGGATTAGAATGATTTGCGACATACGCCGAGCGCTGCTGCTGCCGCTGGCTACTGCCGGCCTCCTCGCGATCGCCGCGCCGGAGGTCTCGGCCGGTCCGGCGCTGCCGCACCCCCTGCACGGTTGGAACATGGGCGTGACGCTGCACATGTTCGAGCCGAACGGCACAGGCAATTTCGATTTTCCCCAGGGAGATTACGCGTTCAACCTGAAACGCCTCGACAGCCGCCCCCTGGTGGACGACAACTACGTGCTCGGGATCACCAATCAAGTCGGCCTCGGCTGGGACAACAATCAGCTGCTCGGCCTCGGAATCAGCAGCGGCTATTCGTGGAACCAGCGGATGAACGCACAGGCGTCCTTCCGGGCGTTTCTCCCGAAAAACCAGGAGATCTACTACGGCGAACCCTATCCACCCCCCCCAGGAGTCATCTATCATTACCTCCGCAGGCAGGAAACAAACTGGTGGCAGTGGGGGTTTCGAGCGCGTATGGATTACGCTCCTATCCGGGCGATTTCAATCTGGTATTTCAGCCTCGGCGCAGAGTACACCTGGTTTAAAACCCAGCTTCGCTACGACATCTACCAGGTGAACTCTTCGGGTGATCGCACGATGACCCGCCGGGAATCCTCCACCGAACCCCACACCGCGGCCGGACTCCTGATCGGCACCGGTATCAATTTCCGCGAAGTCGGTAGCACCGAGCTCACCTCCCTCTCGCTGAATTACTCGCTGACGAAGTATTCCGGTCCCTATTTCAAACGGACAGGCGACTTGTATGTGGGCGGATTGACGCTTGAGATAGGCTACCGTTTCATGGTGAGGTCGCTGCTCAAAAAATACCGGGAGCAGCCGATGCAGCGGCAAGTGAAGATCAACGGAAGAAGAATCGCCGTTCACGAGCGGTTCTGAACTCTCGGCTCACAAACCGTGTCGCGCAGCATTTGCCGACGAATACCGCTTTTACTCCCGCTCCGGCCTATTCTGGAATGAAAACGGGGACAACCCCAATGACTGGCATGGGACTGTCCCCGTTATCTCGCACTCTCCCAGTGGTTCCTAGAAACCGTTCCGGTCCGGAATTAATTCGGCATTACCCTCATCGCCAAGGCTTCCCATCCGCTCATCTCGCGGACATTCCGGGTCAGCGACGAGAGGGCACGGCTGAACCCACGGCGATAGGAGTTCGCTGATCTCAGTCTGGACGCTTCAAGCACATAACGGCGGAGAAAAAGCGCTCCCCCCTCTCCAAATCCCGGCAGGTAACGTCCGGAATCCGGCGGTTCGGTGGGTCGGCGAGGCCCGATCGGACCGCTGTCGGGGCGCAACGGGAGCGGAGCGCCGGCTGCGGCGTGAAGTTCGCGGTGAGCAGTGCGTCGTCCGAGTCTTCCGGGTCGCCGATTCATCCTCTATCTCCAATGTGTAAAAAATCCAGGGGAGGCGGCTTCGTGGACAGTGGTTGGTGCGTCACGTGAGCGGTAGCGTCCGCTGGGCCTGCGCCTCAAGGATCCACCGTACGCAACCAGGTCAAGGGCTCCCGGATCCGCTCGATCGTGACGCAATCCCGGCGATGGGCTGAACCCAACTCCCGGACTGCGTCACGTGACGGAGTGAGCGTTCCGTTTGTCCGGTGTCCACGAAGCCGCCACAACCTCTATCGGCAATCTTGACTCAGAACTTGAGCTTTCTCTCAACCCAAACTCGGAGAATACCTCCAACAAAGAGCGAGATATTTTCTTTATACGTTGAGAATCAAACAATTAACTGAATCCATCCGGTTGAGCTTTTCTGTCTCTCTGGATGAACTTTGACCTCAGTATAACATTCGACATCCATCTCATAAATTTTCTCGAAAGTGACAATTAAATAGGGACTGTCCCTATTTATCTGATAATAATTATAATGATGGGGATAAATTAGAATAACGGTGCTCATCTGGCAGCATATTATCTACCGTCAACGAAAAACCATCCAAAAGTTCGACAAAACATGCGCCACTTGGCGTTTCTTTATCCGCCGAGCGCTTGGAAAACCGCCGCACTCTTCGGCCCCAAGGGAGGTATCGAAACCAGTTCCCCAATCGCCCTTTCCAGGCCAGCGGGAGGAACCGTCATCATCAGATATACCGGCGCAAGAGCGGCCATCTCATCGGCCAGCCAGCCGACCGGATCAGTTGGCAACCGCTTCAGGTAGGGCTTATAGATATACACAAGCTTAGCCTGAACAATATCTTCCACATCTTCCGGAGTGTCATCGTAGAGGGCTTTTTTATAGCTGTCGCCGACAGAAAGAACCATTTTGTGCGGGAAGCCCACCACCGACGCCCACCGTTTCCACAGCGAGTGGTGATCGATGAGGTTGCGCCTCCAGCCATCCAGCTCCTCGCGTTTCGGCGACCCGACCGTTACGCAGGCGGTCCACCCTTCACGGTAGACCACCGCGAACAGTTCCGATTTGCCCGCGCCGAAGGAGATCCACATGTGCTCTTTGTAAAGAGGCCGGCCTCGTGCAAAACGTATATCGTTGTTAATTCTGGAGATTTTCGGCTTCCCGTCGAAATCTCCGTGCAGCGAACCGATGGGTCCACGCAACTCCTCGGCAAGCGTCTTCATCGGATCCCGAAGTTCGGCCTGGTAGCGGTCCCGGTTCATATCGAGCCACTCTTTCGAGTTGTTGTTCCAAAGGTCCGCCATGAAATGGACAGAGGCGTTAAACGCCTTTCTGTCAAGCGTCGTCGTCACGGGTGCGTCCTTTCATCTGCCGGCTTTTTCGCGTGATTCAGATACGTTAACGACGGGCGACCCCGATATAATCGATCCCATCCGAAGCTCTTCGAGCCGGGCCATAATTCCTTGGAACGGCGCTCCTTGTGACCCTACCCGGCGGAGCGTAGGTTGCTGGGTACCAGTAGGGGAAGGAGGTTTGTCATGAGACGATTCGCCTGGCGTACGATGCTGCTGTTCCTCCTGTTTTCCGTCCCTCTCTTTGCGCAGGATACGATATCCACCTGGCCGGACATCCCGGCGTCGACGCTGCTCGAAAATGGACAGCTGATCGTTCAGAAGAGCCATGAAATCAGCGCCGAGGACCTCGCCCAGCGCTTGCTTAACGCCCCGGACAGCCTTTACCTCGTGGACCTGCGTACACCCGACGAGCGGGAAATCGGCACCATCCCCGGAAACCATTCGATCGGAATGGACTCAGTTTTCACAAACGCTGCGCTGCGCTCGCTGCCACGAAATCGCACGATCGTACTGTACTGCTCCCGAGGAACACGGAGTACGCTTGCCTGGTTCGCGTTGCGCAGCCTCGGACTCGATGTCTGGTCCCTCGAGGGCGGGTTCGGTGGGTGGAAGCAGTATGTCCTCGCTGAACCGGAGATGGAGAAAGAACTGGTTCAGCGGTTCGGCCCGTGAACAACTATTTCGAAGCGCGCGGCAGCTGATCGGCTGACGGCATTCCCCTCCATCCACCCTTGCCCGCGAGGGTGCGATGCTGTAGTTTGTGCCTCCACCCCACGCGTTTCAAGGGAGCGGCAAGGAACAATCTGAACCGCACGCAGTATCGAGGAGCGGACCGATGAAGTTGGGCGGATGGCATTTTCGAATCGGGATTAACCGCCGTGGCAACTACCGGCCGCGGTGGTTCTGGTTACTCCTGATGGCCATTCTCGTTGTCGAGCTGCTCTACAACCTGATCTCGTCGTTCCTCGCCAGTCCGCTGAACGCCCTAATGGTCCTTCTGCTCACGCCGATGGTGCTTTTCATCGGGACGCGTCTCTGGTACATGATCGAACTGCGCACCGGCACACTTAGGGACCGCGATCAATTCCAGCTTGATCTTGACGATGAAAAGGACGATTCGAAGCCGTAGAGGACTCCCCGTTCATATGGGGGCGCTTTTTCCGCGACTGTGGAACCTGCCTGCTGCCCTGATCGCGGTCACTTGCTTTTCCGCGCCTTCGTTTGCTACAAGCCATTTCGGTCTTGCCGGCACTCTGCTCGTCCCGATCTCTGAACCCGAGATTCGCGGTGTTGGGCATGAATACTCTGTTCATTACATCCACATCATGAAACACACCGGCCTGTCTGTCCAGCTCTCCCGATCCTATTTCCCGCTCGAGAAGGACAAGGTGATCAAGTCCCTCGGCTTTTATTCAATGGAGGACGAAACCTCCTGGTCGTTCAGCGGCAGCTACGATGTCGCAGAGGCATCTTTATCTTTGATGCTGTTCGGCGGAGAAATTGCCGAAGATGAGTTCGTACCGGTCCTGATCGGGGGAATTGGATACGGCACAATGAGAATGGACCGAAACCTGAAATTAATCGACGATATCACCGGGGATGTACTTGAAGATGACAGCGGCGACGCGAGCGATAGTTTCGTGACGTTTCACGCCGGGGGCGGAGTTATGATGAAAGTCCATGATAAGATCCACCTGCTCCTTGCGGTCATCTATCGCGAAATGCGTTCGGACGATCGCCCCCTCGACCTGAAGTTCCAGCTCGGGCTGTACTTCTGATTCTTAATCTGTAACAAGGAGTGACTGTTACCAAGAAGTTGGAGTTTAAGAGTGACTGTCACCATTGTTCGCAAGCAAAGGTGACAGTCACTCTCAAACGGATACTTCCTGGTGACAGTCACCTTTTCTTCCAGAAAAAAAAGAATCCCCCAGCGCAAAGCGCTGGGGGATTGGGCTGAAAAGCCCTCGGCGGCGACCTACTCTCCCACAAGGTCTCCCAAGCAGTACCATCGGCGCGACAGGGCTTAACTACTCTGTTCGGAATGGGAAGAGGTGTTTCCCCTGTGCCATGGCCGCCGAAGAAAGTCTTCGACAATGTGTTTCCGGTTTGTCTTCCGGATGCAGCGCCGTCAGTGGCGCAGCTTCCGATCTGCTTCAGGCCGTTTCCTGTTGGAAAAAGAAACAATCGGTTAAGTCTCACGACCTATTAGTACCGCTCGGCTGAACACGTCACCGTGCTTACACCTGCGGCCTATCAACGTCCTGGTCTCGGACGGGTCTTCAGCTCTTACGAGAGCGTGTCCTCATCTTGGGATGGGTTTCGCACTTAGATGCTTTCAGCGCTTATCCCTTCCGAACATAGCTACCCAGCCATGCCGCTGGCGCGACAACTGGTACACCAGAGGTTCGTCCATCCCGGTCCTCTCG
>CAZIDZ010000033.1:21582-28282 GCA_964538455.1 uncultured bacterium | reverse complement strand
GGCTTATCTTTGCGGCCATGCGTCCCTGGTTCATACCCTTTCCTGATCCCCGCGGATCGATTCGAACGCGTTTTTTCGTCGCTGTCGCGCTGTCCGGTCCCGTGTGGGCTGCGGTGCAATTTGGCGAGGTTGTCGCCCGCAAGGCGCTGTCCGCATCCCCCCTCCAGGTAACTCTGCTGACGATGATCATGCCGCTTGCAAACCTGACGGCGATCTGGTGGGCGCGGCTGCTCGTCGGACGGGACCAGCGGCCATTCATGCTGGCGATGGGGCTGCTTGGGAGCGCGGCGATGATCAGCGGCCTCTGGATGAACACGTTCTCGCACCTGTTTCTCGCCTTCTTTCTCTATTATCTCGCCTACGCGGTGTACAACACCGGCCAGAACCGTCTCCTCCAGCAGCACATTCGGATTGGATCCCACGGCGGTGTCTTCGGAATCGCGAACGGTATTCGGATGGCCGCGGCGGCGCTGTTTTCGTGGCTGGGTGGGCACTGGATGGACACTGTCGCAGGAGGATACCGCCATCTCTACGCGGTGGCGGGCATGATCACGCTTTTTTCCACCGTGATCTATGCGACGATGCCGACGAAGGACGACCCCGCAGCGGCGCGGCAGGGATTGAACCGAACCCTGCTGCTCGGGCCGCTGGTTGAGGCCTGGCAGCTCCTTAAACGGCGTGGAGATTTTGTCCGCTACCAGATCGGATTCATGCTCTACGGAATGGCTTTTATCGGGATGCTGCCGGTCGTCCCCCTTTTCCTCGTCGATGATCTGAAACTGGACTACACGACGATTGGGCTGGCGAAGGGAACCATCTTCCAGATCGTGATGATTCCCTCCATCGCCATCTTCGGAAAACTCTACGACCGGATGACCCCGCATCGGATGGCGTCGCGGGTGTTCACCGCGCTCGCGTTGTATCCCCTGTTGCTGATCGCCTCCTGGTACCTTCCGCAGTACTGGCGCGGGCTTACCGTCTTCGCCGCTTTTGCGCTTTTCGGCGCCGCGATGGGCGGAGTCAGTGTGCTCTGGTCGGTCTCCTCGGTCACCTTTGCGGGAGAGGAGGACGCCGGGGTGTACCAGGCGCTGCACATGGCGGCCACGGCCGTCCGCGGCACCCTCGCACCGCTGCTCGCCCTGCTCGTGATGCAGCTTTTTGGGAAAATCGCCGCGCTGTCCATGGCCGCGTTGTTCTGGATCGCGGCGGGGGTTTACATGGCCCTGCTCGACCGTTCTGACGGCGCCGCCCTGCAGAACCGCCGGTTTCCTTGACACTGCCCTGTTTCCCTCTTTGTTCGCGTTGAGACACGAAATACTGAAGAATCGTCCCAATTCTGCCGATATGGATAGAGGACAGCTCTCGCCCTAAACGGGGGATGGAAGCCAAACAGCAAGGGAGTGAGGATGCGGATCGAAAGGGTGGCAGTGGGACTCACGGCGTTGCTCCTGGCCGTCTCAGCGACAGCCCAGGAGCCCTCCGGTCTCGCCCGCACGGGCGCCGCCCTCGAATCCCCAACATCAGACAGCCTGGAAGTCGTCGATGTGGAGCGTCAGGCCGCGGACCAACTGTACGCGGAGGGGCGCTCTCTCGAGTCGATGGGTCATCCGCAGGAAGCGTACGAGAAATATCGCCAGGCGTATTGGAACGACACCACCCACTTTCGCAGCATTTATCAGGGTGGCCGTCTACTCGATCGCTTTGGCCATCTCGAACAGGCGCACGCCGCCTACCTTCAAGCCATCGTTGTCGCCCCGGATTTCTACCCCGCGTGGGCCAGTCTCGGTATTCTGCTGGCGCGGGAGCATAATCCGGGCGAGGCGTGGGAAGCGTTTGAAGGTGGCGCCAAGGCGGCGCCGGACTACGCCTCTGCGTGGCGAAACCTCGGCCGTGCTTCGACGGTTCTCGGTGACCTGAAAACGGCGGAGGATGCCTATGCGAAAGCGGTCGAACTGCAGCCGGACGATGTCGCGAGTCGTATTTCCCTCGGTCTTCTTTATGCGTGGGACTGGAAACTTGCCGAGGCGAGGGCGCAATTCGTCCAGGCGCTCAAACAACAGCCGGAGAACACTCGCGCACAGGCAGGCCTTGCCTGGGTCGAGAGCCAGCCTGTGGGTGTAGCCGCACCCAAGCGCGAAATCGAACCCGAGGTGCCGCCGAAACCGCCCTCGATGGAGCAGCCGGGCAAGAAACCCGAGTGGGCGTTCCGCGCACCCGAACCGACCATTTCCTACAGCGAATTGAAAACGCGCCGCGGGATTGCCTTGACCCAGCTTGGACGGTACCAGGAGGCGCTGCCCGAATTGGAGGAGGCGGCACGGTGCGGCAGCCGCGACGAACGTGTGTACGCTGCCCTCGGGTATTCACGGTACCGTCTCGGGGATGACGCCGGCGCGGCGAAAGCGTACAAACAGGCGATCGAACTCTCCATCGTTCCCGAGCCCTGGTATCACATCAACCGCGGTGCGGCCCTCGAACGTGCGGGACGGTTCGGTGCGGCGGCGAAGGAGTTCAAGAAGGCGATTGCGATCGATGACCGCTCGGCCCGCGCCTATTTCGCCCTCGGCGTCCTGCGGCTGGACAGCGGCGATCTGAGGAGGGCGTTCAAGTCGCTGGTCAAGGCGGTGCGCTACGATTCGAACTACGGTCCGGCGCACGCCGCGCTCGGCGTCGCCCTGCTGAGGCTCGACCGCAAGGAGGATGCTCTGCTCGCCTATCGTAACGCGGTTACGCTGATGCCCAGGGATCCCGACGTGCGCATGAGCCTCGCTCGCCTGCTCGACGCACAGGGCGACCGGCTCGAAGCGGCGCAGGAGTATCTCGTCTACGCGAAGCTGGTTAGGGACGAGCGCAGTATGAAGGAATGGCGAGAACTCGCGCTGCGCCGTGCAAAGGAATTGACAGAACTCGAGTCGCAATCCCCGGCGAAGGGAAACGGCTGACCCGGTTAGGGTGGATGTCGATCGGGAAATGAGGTCAATCAGCGACATTGTGGAATGAATTCTGGCGTGGATACCTGAACGCAATCAGGTCTGCAGCCGGAGGTCCCGGCAAGGACCTTGTGACGCCCCCGTGGCGTCCTGGTAAAGAGTGAGGAAGGGGACGAGCATCTGCCCGCGCCGCTGCTGTACTTTCCTCGCAGCAACTCGTCAGGCTTCATCCGCACATCGTGCGGATGCGGTCTGACGGGTTTTCTTTGTTGTCCACCGTCGGCAAGTCGTCGCCCAGGGCCATCCCCGAAACATGCAATCGTCTGCGGATCGCCAATCTAGGGCCTGACACCAGGGGTGGGAGTCAAGGGAGCACTTTACAGGATGCCGTAATCGTTTATCTGGATACTCGATATTACCAGTAGTTTAAAGATGATTCGCAGCACTTTCTAACTAAAAAAGGCGAGCACAACGATACTCACTGGACTGCCCGGCGAGTCCTTTTATTCGTGTCAAAACCGTTTCTGTTTCGGTGTGTTTCACCGTTGAACGGGTCATAGTTCGGTCGCATCAACCCACCCTATGCGCGCAGCGCGCTGCGGATCAGCTCCTGCACGCTGGCCCCTTCGCCCGCTTTTTTCGCGGCGTTGCGCGCCAGCGTCTCCGCCGCAGCCGGTGTGTGCCCGAGGGCGATCAGCGCCTGCGCCGTCTCGTAAATCGCACCCGCTTCGCCGGAATACCCGGACAGGGCGCCGCCTTCCGCTCTTTCCGGCGCCTCCCCGAATTTCCCGCGCAGCTCCACCGTCATCCGCTCCGCAAGCTTCCGTCCCACACCCGGCGCGGCGGTCAGCCGTTTCCAGTCGCCCGCGGCGACGGCGTCGCGCAGCGTTTCCACCGTAACCGATGAGAGGATCGCCTGGGCGACTCGGGGGCCGACGCCGCTGATGCCGGTCAGCGTTCTGAACGCGTAGCGCTCCGCTTCTTCCGCAAACCCGTACAGTGCGAGGATGTCTTCTCGCACGTGGAGGTGGGTGAAGAACGCGAACCGTTTTGCGGTGCCGATCCGCTCGTAGGTCTGGAGGCTGATCGAGAGGAAAAAGCCCACCCCGCCGACGTCGACGACAACATGTGTCGGCTCCAGTGCCACAATTTTGCCTTCGATCCGGTCGATCACCGGGCTTTCCTCCCTTTCCCGCTTTTCCACCGCTGCACAGCTTCCAGGTCCTTTGGATTCCTGACCAGCCGCGCCACGTCAGCTGGTTCCTGTGCTCCCTTCACTTTCACCTCCGAGCCCCGGCTGGCGTGGCACAGCGCCACCGCGAGCGCATCGGAGGCGTCCAGCGGTTCCGGCGGCTTCTGCAACCCAAGCAGCGCCTTCACCATGTACTGCACCTGCTCCTTGCTCGCCGAACCCCGTCCGGCAACCGCGGCCTTGATCTCTCGCGGCGAGTAGCTGACCACGGGAAGCTCTCGCTGCGCCCCCGCCAGCAGCAGGATCCCGCGCGCCTGCCCCAGCGCCAGCGCGCTGGAAACCGATTTACCGACAAAAGGATCCTCGACGACCACCACCGACGGCTTGTGCCTGTCGATCAGCTTCAATGCCGCATCGTAGATGGTTTTCAGCCGCCTCTCAAGCGGTTCGCCGCGTTTCGGACGAATCGCGCCGGCCTCGATCATCCGCAATGGCCGCCCCTTCTGCACCGCTCCCCAGCCGGTCACCTGGGTGCCGGGATCGAAACCGAGGATGATGTCGTCCTTGCGCTTCGGCATGGCGGCAATATAGGAGGCGCGAGAGTTCAGAAAAAGCCGGTAGCCGCACGAACCGACGGGAAAAACAATGGAACAGGATCTGCAGGATAGACAGGATGGACGGCAACATCTGAAAAGGGAAACAGGATACACAGGATGATGCACGATGGACAGGATTCAACCTTTGTGAAAACCTTTACAGGAAAAACATTCTGTACATCCTGCCTCTTTTACCCTGCCCGTCTTGTCTGAAGTTGTTGGGTCTATCCTGCTTATCCTGTCTATCCTGTTCCAACTTCTGTCTTTCTTCTGTTTGCCTGCCGTACATTTTCAAATCGTTCAGCGGGGGACACCATGCAGCAGGATTGCGATTACCTGATTATCGGCTCCGGTTTCGGAGGATCGGTTTCCGCGCTGCGCCTCGCGGAAAAAGGGTACAGCGTGATCGTCCTCGAGCAGGGCCGCCGCTTTCGTCCCCAGGATTTCGCAAAAACCAACTGGAACCTCCCCAAAGCCTTCTGGCTTCCTGCGCTCGGCCTCCACGGCATCCAGGCGATGACCCTGATGAAGGACGTTTTCATTCTCCACGGCGCCGGGGTCGGCGGCGGGAGTCTCGTCTATGCGAACAATTTGCTGACCCCTCCCGACCCGGTCTTCGAGGACCCCATCTGGGGACGGTCCGGGTGGAAGAAGACGATGGAGCCGTTTTACCGGCGTGCGCGAACGATGCTCGGCGCGACTTCCAGTGTTGTCATCACCCGCGCCGATGAGCTGTTGAAAGAGTGTGCCGAGGAGCAGGGGTGCGGCGACACCTTCCACGTCAATGACGTTGGCATCTTCTTCGGCGAAGAGGAAGTCACCGTGCCCGACCCCTACTTCGACGGGAAAGGCCCTGACCGCACCGGTTGCATCAAGTGCGGCGCCTGCATGACCGGCTGCCGCTACGGCTCGAAAAACACACTTGACATGAATTACCTCCATCTCGCTGAGCAGCTCGGGGTCCGGATCATTCCCCGCACCCGCGTGATTGACGTACGCCCGGCGGAGGGGAAAGGCTACGTCGTCGACACGGAAAAGCCGGGCAGCCTGATCAAATTCCGGAAACAGTACCGTGCAAAAGGCGTCATCTTTGCCGGCGGCGTGATGGGCTCCGTGCCGTTGCTATTGAAATGCAGGCACAGCGGTTCCCTGCCGAATATTTCGCACCAGCTCGGAAATGTCGTCCGCACCAACAGCGAGGCACTCGTCGGCGTGCTCGCGGACAAATCGGACGTTGATTACTCCGAGGGAATCGCGATTACCTCCGGCATCTATCCCGACGACAACACTCACATCGAAACGGTCCGCTACGGCAAGGGAAACGACGCGATGTCGATGATCGCCACGTTGCTCGTCAGCGGTGGCGAACCGTGGCCGCGCCCGCTCCGTTTTCTCGCTACCCTGCTGCTTCACCCGGCTAAGCTGCTCCGCAGCATCTTGCCGCGCGACTGGGCGCAGCGTGTAACGATTCTGCTGGTGATGCAAAAGATCGACAACTACCTGCGCATCGAGTACGGGAAAAAGTGGTGGAAGCTGGGGCGGCGGGGGATCACCTCCAATTGGCACACCGACAAGAAGGTTCCCTCCTACATTCCGGTGGCCAACCAGTACGCGAAGGCGATGGCAAAGAAGATCGGCGGCATGCCGATGAGCGTCCTTCCTGAGGTGCTGTTCGATACTTCCTCCACCGCGCACATCCTCGGCGGCTGCATTATGTCCCGCTCGCCGAAGGAGGGAGTGGTGGACTTTTCCGGGAAGGTGCACGGCTACGACAACCTCTACGTCATCGACGGCTCGGTCGTCCCGGTCAACCTCGGCGTCAATCCCGCCCTGACGATCACCGCCCTCGCGGAATACTTCATGGATCAATTTCCGAAGAAAGGGTAACGGCAAAAGCTGAAACGGCAGAACAGGATGGACAAGATGAAACAGGCAGGATGGACAGGATAACTGAATAGTGGGTGGCTTTGTGCCCCTGTTTG
>CAZIDZ010000033.1:0-21482 GCA_964538455.1 uncultured bacterium | reverse complement strand
CTTTGTGCCCCTGTTTGTTCGCTAGACAGGGTCTATTCTAATTCATCCTCACTGGATTGCCCGGTCAAGCCGGGCAATGAAGTTAGGTACTGTTATTGTTCCGGCGGGTGGCCCGGCTGCCCCGACAGCCGGGTTTCTCTCGACATATCCTGTTCATTCTGCATCATTTTGTCCAGCCTGTTCCCATTCGTCGTGATCTTCTCCGCCCCTCGCTTGCTACCAAAACGTCTTGTCTCCGCCCTTTCGGAGTTGTACGTTAAAGGCGTCTAACTCTAGATTTCTTCCTTCGACCTAAAGGAGCTTGACGATATGCGACCGATCCTCACTCCTGAGCAGATGCGCGATCTCGACCAGCGAACCATCGAGGAAACGGGGCTCCCCGGCATTGTTTTAATGGAACTTGCCGCGCGTGGCGTGATGCTCGAGATCGATACGTTGCTCGGCGGACGGATACCCGGTGCGCGCGCGCTGGTCTTCTGCGGCGGCGGCAACAACGGCGGAGATGGATTCGCTGTTGCGCGGCGGCTGCTCAACTTCGGCGCGGAAGTCACCGTCTATCTCGTCGCTGAACGCGGCCGGATCAAGGGGGACGCGCTGACCAACCTGAAGGTCTACGAGAACCTCGGCGGCAAAGTAATTGAGGTGAAGACCCGCAAGGACCTCGAGAAGATCCCGCCCGCCGACCTGATTGTGGACGCCCTGCTCGGTACCGGATTGCGCGGCGGGGCGGACGGGCTGATCGCGGACGCGATCGAGGCGATCAACGTCTCCCAGGCGGTTGTTGTCAGCGTCGACATCCCTTCCGGCGTGGACGGCTCCACCGGTCATGTTGTGGGCGCCGCGGTTCGCGCCGACATCACCGCCACCTTCGGCGAGATCAAGGTTGGCCACATCGTCAGCCCGGGAATCGACCACGCGGGCCGTATCAGCCGCGTGGACATCCAGATTCCCCCGAAGTTTGTGATGGAGGTCGAGGTCCCGATGTACCTGGTGGAGCCCGCGGACGTGTACGAAATGCTCCCCGACCGCCGCCTCACCCAGCACAAGGGCGACAACGGCAAGGTGCTCGTCGTCGCGGGTTCGGTGGGGATGACCGGGGCCGCGGAGCTGGCCTCGAGGGCCACATTGCGCACCGGCGCGGGCATGGTCAAAGTGGCCACCGCAAAAAGCGCCCAGGCGATCCTCGCGGGACGGTCTGCCGAGGTGATGACGATTCCCGTCGCGGACACCGACACCGGTTCCATTGCCTCCGAGGCGGAGACGACGATCGACGAGGCGCGCGAATGGGCGGATGTGGAGGTGATCGGCCCTGGCCTTTCGCTGAATCCCGATACGATCAAGTGGTTCGAGGAGCATATCAAGGACCTTCCCTTGCCAACCGTGATTGACGCGGACGGCCTTAATGCCCTTGCGCAGCTTCCCGGCGCGATGAAGGGTTTGAGCGGAAAAACTGTCGTGCTCACTCCGCATCTGGGAGAGTTCGCCCGGCTCACCGGAAAGCCTAGCGCGGATATCGTTGCCGACCGTCTCACCCACCTGCGTGACTTCGCGAAAAAGGCGAACCTCACCGTGGTGCTCAAGGGAGTGCCTACGTTGATCGCCGGCCCCAGCGGACCGGCGTACGCCGTGCTCGCCGGGAACCCCGGAATGGCGACCGCGGGCATGGGAGATGTGCTCACCGGCGTGATCGCGGGCTTCCTCGCGCAGGGACTCGAACCACAGGAGGCGTCGGTTGCCGCCGTCACCGTGCACGGCCTCGCGGGCAACCTCGCAACCGACGAGATGGGCAGCAGCGGAATCGTCGCGGGGGATGTCGTCGAAAAACTCCCGCTCGCACAGGACATCGTCGCCGGACGGGCCCCCTACCCGCAGTCGAAAACCCAGGGCGGTTGCGCCTGCGGAGGAAATTGCGACTGCGGCGAGAATGGGGGAGACTGCGACTGCGAGGACGGCTCCTGCAACTGCGGGCATCATAACAATTGATTGCGAACAGTCCGGTTATACCAACCCGCCCTCTGGCGGGTTTTTATCTTGCAGCGTGCCACCCGGGCGATCGTCCAAGGATCACATACGATTCATTCTGCATCTGTCAATCGGTTGTAGCCCGGATTCTTGAATCCGGGAAATCCGATCCAAAGAGGAAGTAATATTCCTGCTGATCGTGTCTTTAGCGTTCTGTGATGATCGTCACTCAGAGCGTGGGAAGTTGTCGGTACCATAACGCTGTCAGACGCTTATCTTTTTCAAACCGGCCGTTCATCCTCCCAACATCCCCGTGTGCGGCAACTTTGTACTTGGCACAGCCAAGGAGGCGGGACACTCATGAACCGATTGCTGCCTGGTGTTCTTGCGTTCCTCTTTGTTGCAACGATTCCCCTGCAAGCGCGCTCCTTCCGCCCCGACCAGATTCCCAACGGTACCGTCAACTCCTGCGCCAACTGCCACATCAACCCGGCGGGCGGAGGGACACGGAATGATTTCGGTAAGCTTGTAGAAAAATTCTTCCTCGACACTCCCGGCGCCACCGGCAATGTCGTCTGGAATCCCTACCTCGCCTCCCTCGACGCGGATTACGATGGCATCACCAATGGCGAGGAGCTGCTGGATCCCTACGGAGAGTGGTCTATCGGTGACCCGGCTCCCGGCTCTGCCGCCAATGTCACGATCCCGGGCCTATCGAGCTCGGCGTCCTGGAAGATGTTTACCCTCACCGTCACCGACGAGGGACCCCACGCCGGACAAACTCTCTGGGTACGCCTCGTTGACAAAGCCACGGGCCGCGAGACCACACGCACGTCGATGACAATCCCCACCAGCGTTCCCTTTGACGTCAACCTGTCCTGCCTCAACGGGCACAGCTACTGGGTGGAGATCTTCGCGGACGGCAACGGTAACGACGCGTATGACGGCTCTTCGATCGATCATTCTTGGATTCGCGAACTGAACAATGTCAGCGGAAATACATCCCTTTCCTTCGCGCACACCGCGAACTTCCAGGAGCTGGATTGGACCTACGACGTCATCTTCCCGGTGATCGGCCTGAACTCATACATCGGGGACTGGATGGAGGTGCGGCTGATCGATGAGGCGACCGGAGAGGAGATCGATCGAGTGAGACGCACTACTGTCACCAGCGACCTGACCACCTTCTATCTCAAGGGGATTGGCGCTACGGGGGAGTACCGGATTGACTCCTACGTTGACGCGAACGGCAACGGTCAATACGACGGCCTGCCGGACGATCCTTCCTGGAGCGTTCCCATCAGCGCTACCGGCAAGGACGTGAGCGTCGGGCTTTCCACGACCTCCGAGACCACCGATCTCGACTGGCGCTATCAGGCCGTGGTGAATCTGCTCGGAATGGACGCCGATGTGGGTAACGCCTTCGGGTTGCGCATTATCAACGTCTCCAGCGGCCTTCAGGAGGGGTATGTCGAGCTGCCCGCCATTGAAGTCCCCGATTTCACCGTCCGGGTTCCCATCTCGACGGCCGGCGTTGCCTACCAGGTTGACTTTTACGCCGACGCCAGCGGAAACGGTAGCTATGATGCTCCGCCCGCCGATCACGCCTGGCGGATTCTGTTCACCAACGGATACGCCAACGCAGCGATCACGTTTACCTACAACACCGATTACACTGATATCGACTGGTCGACCTCTTCCGTGCAACAGCGGCGGCTCGCCCCGGTCCCCAGCAGCTTCGCCCTCAACCAGAACTATCCGAACCCGTTCAACCCCGCGACGATGATCACTTTTGAGGTCGCCGAACCGGGCCGGGTGACCCTCGCGGTGTACGACCTGCTCGGGCGCGAGGTGACGCAGCTTCTCGACCGGCCGCTCACGCCGGGAGTGTACAGTGTCCCGTTCGACGGGAGCGGCCTTCCCAGCGGAACCTATCTCTATAGAATGCAGACATCTGGCTACTCGCAGACACGGCGGCTGACCCTGGTCAAATAGCGGACGCCGATCCGATAAGAGTGCGGTCTGTCCTTCTTCGGGAAGGGCAGCCCCGTTCGTTCCCTGCTCTCTTTCTCCGCGGAAACCCGTGGCAGGTTCAGCAGTGCACGGAGCGGCCTTGTAGGTTATGGATACCGGGATTCCAGGAGGTGTCATAATGAAACGGACTCTCGCGATAGCGGCCATGGCGCTCTTCGTCCTTGCCGGTGTTTCGCGCGCGGATGGCCCTGCCGCTTCGCCAAAGGCTGCGCCGGATTCCACCGTTTCGGCGCTGCCGCTGGCAACTCCCCTGCCCTTTGTCGCGCCACTCACCCCGCTGCCCTCCGGCGCGCTGACCAACATCGACGCAGCTGAAACCAACTGGCGGACAATTCAGCAGAAGTTGCTGTTCGGAGAATCGACGCCGCCGGACCGTCCCTGGATCCTGCTCGAACGGGCTCGCTTCGGCGACGTCAACAGTTGGAACGAGTACTACATGCACGACTGGGAGCGTACGCCCGAGTACATCCTGCAACGGCAGATCAACCGCAGTTCCCTCGGACCCGACGGCAAGCCGATTCGGAAGCCCTGACCCGTCGCCTGAGGTGTCATCACCGGTGCCGATCTGTCGGCACGTGGTGATCTCCAATTGTTCTTCATGCGGGATTGTGTTTCCGTTAAACCTCTGGAAGTCTTCCTTGATTTCAGCGACACTCGGTAGCGTGGCCCGGGACTTTAGTCCCGGGTTTCACATGCTCATCTTGCATCTCCATTTGTCATACGCCGGCCTGACCGGGGCATCCATAATGCCTTCTATGGCTTTATGATTGTGGATTGCCCCGCCAGCCGGGTTTCCCTTACCGTTGGCAGAACGGCCCGGCATGCATGCAAGTCGGGTTTCTCTTGGGTCGGTTATGTGCCCCTGTTTGCCTGCAAACAGGGGCTACTCTAATCTTTATCATCTGCTATGTGGCCCAGGACGTGGAAGGGTGGCCCGGCTGCCCCGCCAGCCGGGTTTCCCTTACCGTTGGCAGTGTGGCCCGACAAGCTTGCAGGTCGGGTGTCTTTTCACTGGCCTGATTTCAACCGAGCTCGAAGCGAGCGATGCGATTTGTAATTGTATTACAAATATCAATTACCGCTCGCGTCGGATTTCATTTGCTCGGCTGAGAATGGAGTAGAACCCGCAATCATTGTTATATTCGAAAAAATGAGCGGAATCCAGTGAGGCGACCCTTCCCCGCGGCAACGGTTCTTCCTTCCTTCGAACGGTCAACCCGCTACGACAGTCGCAATCCGCTGGCTGGCAGCGTGAACGACTTCCGCTTTTTCGACGCCTCTCGTGTGTGGTTTCCATGCCGCAGCGTATCCGGGCGAAGGGTTTTTGGGGGATGCGATGAACGCTCTGCTGATCTATCCTGACGTTCCCGATACATTCTGGAGCTTCAAGTACGCCCTGCGCTTCGTGTCGCGCAAATCTACGGCTCCTCCTCTTGGATTGCTGACAGTCGCGGCGATGCTCCCGCCCGAGTGGAACCAGCGCGTGGTCGATCTGAAAGTCACCCGGCTTCGCGAACGCGATCTCGAGTGGGCGGAGATTGTCTTCATCAGCGCCATGCTGGTGCAGCGGGAGTCCGTGCTCCGCATTATCCAGGAGTGCAAACAGTACAACCTGCGTATCGTCGCCGGTGGGCCGCTGTTTACCGCCTACCATTCCGAGTTCAACGGGATCGACCATTTCGTCCTCAACGACGCCGAAGAGACGCTCCCGCTCTTTCTGGATGACCTCGCTCGCGGAGAGCCAAAACCACTTTACTCCACGGACAGCTTCCCGCCGATGAAGCTGACTCCGGTGCCGCGCTGGGAACTCCTCCGCCTCAGCCGCTACGCCGAGATCAGCATCCAGTACTCCCGCGGCTGCCCCTATGACTGCGATTTCTGCGACATCGGCGTCTTGTTCGGCAGAAAAATCCGTACGAAAAGCCCGGAACAGGTTCTTCAGGAGCTGGACAAGCTATACGCGTTGAAATGGCGGGGTGAAGTCTTCTTCGTTGATGACAACTTTATCGGGAACAAGACGAAACTGAAACGAGACCTGCTTCCAGCTCTGCAGGAATGGCAGGCCCGCCACGGTTTTCCGTTCACCTTCAGCAGCGAAGCCTCAATTGATCTCGCCGAGGACGACGAACTGATGAAAAGCATGGTGGATGCGGGGTTCACCTCGATCTTCGTCGGCGTCGAGACGACAAACGAAGCGGCGCTTGCGGAGTGCAACAAGCTGCACAACACCCGCAACGACCCCCTCGAATCCGTCCGCAGGATTCACAAACGCGGAATAATCGTCAAGGGAGGGTTCATTGTCGGCTTTGACAGCGACGACACGACCGTCTTTGATAAAATCTCAGATTTCATTCAAACCAGCGGAATTGTCACCGCCATGGTCGGCCTGCTGAACGCCCCGAAGGACACAAGGCTGTATAAACGGCTGCTGGGGGAGGAAAGGATCCTGCACAACTCAACAGGCGACAACACCGATTCAACGATCAATTTTATTCCTCAAATGGACCTGAAGACGCTCGTCCAGGGATACCAGAAGATTATCCGGGATATTTACACTCCCCGGCAGTATTACGAACGTGTGCGTACGTTTCTTCGCGAATTCCCGACGGAGCGGCTGAAGGCGCGAGTCGGGTACAGAGATATTTCGGCGTTTTTCAAATCCCTCTTTATCCTCGGTGTTGTCGGCAAGGAACGGGTGCAATACTGGCGGCTGTTTTTCTGGACGCTCTTCCGCCGACCCCGTCAATTTGCACTTGCGATTACGCTTGCGATCTACGGTTTCCACTTCCGCAAGATTTTCAACGTCTGACAATGAAAAAAAGCGGTGGCCGCTTGTGAGTTCGCCACCGCTGTCTACGTCGCTTTCCGTGCTTATCGCAGCGCCCTCGATAAACGCTGCGCACGTTCCTGCGAAGCTACCGCACCAGCCCCACCTTCTGCGTTTTCTGCATCTTGCCCGGCACGTTTACGCGCAGGAAATAGACCCCTGACGCGAGTCCGGAAGCGTTCCTGACGAAACGGTGAACGCCCGCCATGAACAATCCGTCCTCGAGCACCGCGACCCTCTGCCCGAGCACGTTGTACACCGCGATGTGGATCTGCGACGCCAATGGGATGCTGACACTGACCGTGGTGCTCGGGTTGAATGGGTTGGGGTAGGCGTTCCTGATCTCCCAGCGAAGCGGAAGTGCCGGTTCGCCAAGCGAGAAGGGTACCATCGCCGGGTTCTGGCAAGGCCTCTGGCACGGTTTTATCCTGCTGTTCACGTTCATCATTTCGTTGTTCAAGCACAGCGTCCAGGTTTACGAGGTGCACAACAACGGCGTGGCGTACAACTTCGGCTATCTGCTCGGCGTGATGATCTTCTTCAGTGGAAGTGGGCGCGGTTCATCCCGTCGTTCACGGCGAAGCTGAAAGGGTAGTGATTGTCACCGCCTTATCTCGGGACGCTCAGTTCAGGAAATCGCCCATGTCGTCCGTATCGCCCCCGGTGTCCTCGGACGGCTGCTGCTGTTGCTGGCGACGTTCGCGGTATTGGTTCAGGTTGTAACGGACGGTCAGGCTGAAAAGCGGCGAATCCAGAGAAAAGCGGCTGTAGCTGTAAAGGCCGGCACCTTCGGCGAGACGGGTGTGCCGCATCGTCGAAAAGACGTCGCGCACCTGGAAGATCGCCGTCAGCGAACGGTCCAGGAATGTCTTTTCCAGCGCCATGTTGGTCATGTAGAACGCCTCGCTGCGGCCCTGCGAGGTGATCTCGGGACTGTTGTAGATCCCGTTGACCTGGTACTTCGTCGTCGGCGAGAGCTTGAACGTGGAGGAGAGGCGGCTGCTCCAGCTGAAATCTTCCGTGTCGGTCCCCGGCAGCGAAAGACGGCTGTCGATCCGTTCATCGTAGAGGTTGCCCATCAGGTTCACCGTCCACCACTTCGCGAGATCCCCGGCGAACATGATCTCCGCGCCGAATGCGTAGGAGGTGCCCACGTTGTCCACCGTCGTCAGCGTCACACCCTCGGAGTAGACGTCGCGCACGAATTCGGTGAGGTTGTGGGTGACGCGGTAGTAGAGTTCCGTCGAGTGGGAGAACGGGCCGACCGGCATCTGGTACCCGAGTTCCCAGGAGTCCACCATCTCTGCGTCCAGATTCGGGTTGCCTCGGCGGACGTTGTAGGCGTCGCGCCACGTTTCGAACGGTTCCAGAAACCAGCTGCGCGGACGGTTGATCCGGCGGGAATAGCTCGCCATCAGCTGCAGCCGTTGGGGAAGCTGGTAGGAGAGGTGCACCGACGGGTAAATGTCCGTCCGGTTCAGGGAATAATTCTCGGTGGTGTCGATCAGCGCGATGTAGCGGTCCACGTATTCGCCACGCAGCCCGCCCTGGTAGCCCAGGTTGCCCAACTTGCCCGAGTACTCGGCGAACAGGGCGTGGATGTCCCGGTCGTAGTTGATTCGGTTGGTGTACCGCGGCTCCGGGACGTATTTGCCGAGCCCGATGTCGTACACATCGAAGCTGTTGTGTTCCTGTGAGCTCCACTTCCGCAGCTGATACCCGGCCTCCAGCTTCTGTTCCTCGCCGTGCGGCCACGTGTAGTCCAGGTGAAAGTCGGTGCGGTTGGACGGTTCGCTCTCCGTCGTTTTTCGCCCGTCGGTAATCGCCCCTGATTTGTCGATCAACTGTGTCCGGGTGACGTCGTCCCCGCTGCGCCAGTTGCTCTGCAGACGCGCGCTCAGTTCATGCCCCTTGCGCCGGAACCCCTGGCGGTATTCCGCGAACATCGAGGCGAAGTCGCGGTTGTCATCGCTGTTGTTGTCGCTCGTGTACCGGTTGTGCGCAGCCACCGTGTCCACCCAGGTGTTGTAGGCGAGCTCGGAGTCGTGCCCTCCCGAACTCGTGCCCCAGCGCCCGCCGAACGTTGCCCAGCTGTGCTTCCCGATGTTCATCTCCACTGAGCCACGGAGACCGACCGAGGTTCCCTTCCGGGCCATGCTGCCGTCGGATATGTTGTAATGGGTGATCCCGCCCACCGTGGTGTGTGTCTCCGAGTAGATGAATCCGTCGAAATCGCGGATGTTGTAGTCGGCCCCGAGCGTCAGGTTCGTGTGGTCGAACCGGCGGCTGACTAGCACGTCGCCGCCATAGCGCCCGCTCGTCCCGTAGCTCCCGCTCGCCATTCCGCTGGTGGTCGCCGCGCGGTTTTTCTTGAGCACCACGTTGATGATTCCCGAGGTCCCGTCCGGGTCGTACTTCGCCGACGGATTCGTGATGATCTCGATGTTGTCGATGCTGCTCGCCGGAATCTGCTGCAACGCTTCGCTGGGATCGAGAATTGTCGGACGCCCGTCGATCAGCACCGTGAAGTTCTCGCTGCCGCGCAAAGAGACGTTGCCCTCGATGTCCACGCTGACGCTCGGCACGTTTTCCAGCACGTCCACGGCTGTGCCAGACGCCGCCGTTGGCTGCTTGCTGACACGCACCACCTTCTTGTCGATCTGGTACTCCACCGGCGAACGCTCGATCACGTAGTCCACGTCCTTCATCTTGATCACCGACGGTGCCAGTCGGATCGTGCCGAGGTCCGCCGTCAGCGAGCCGCGCCCGAGGCGGATCGAATCGACGTGACTCACGTCGTAGCCGATGAACGATATGTCCGCGTAATAGCGCCCCGGCCGCAGGCCGGAGAGAATGAAGTTGCCGTCCACGTCGGTGATCGTTCCGGTCACCTGCGAGCTGTCGCGCGCCGTGAACAGGACGATCGTGGAGTACTCGATGGGAATCTCCTGGCGAGCATCGATTACATGGCCCGTAATCGTACCCGTCATCGGCATCCTTGGCGGTTCTCCCTGCTCATCCATGTCCTGGGCGGACGTCACAGTCGCTGCGGCCAGCAGAAGAAAGAGCACAACCGCACATCCCGTCCTCGTTATCATCATCGGATACCTTTCTTCAATCCCATCGCTCCCCAACGGATTCCGGCTCCCTTGTCGAATGCCTCGGGCCAAGGAGCAAGAAATGCGCCATCAGTTCATCCTGGAGGGTGAAGATGGCATTTGCCCGCCACTGCTGGCAAGCGTCCCGCGTCGCTTCCAGGGATCATCGCGCCGAGCGAGGCCGCCGTTCGGCAGGAAACCCGAACTTCTCGGCAAAACAGCCGAGATACGGCGATAATCCACAACGCACGGTCGTTTTCACGCATTCAGGATGTCTTCTGCCGAAAGATCGCCCCGCCGGCGCAGGAAACACGCAATCTATACACGATGTTGACCCTCAGGCGTTCCCGCAGCGCAAATTGGTTTTCATGACAGGAGATGTTGACAGGTAGTTTGGCTGCCCGTCAGCCGGGCTTCTTCGCTTTTGTCCCGTTTGTGACCGCTACCCCGTCTCCGTACCTTGCGCTCCGGCACTGAGCGGTGATGACCACTTTTCCAGGAGAAAGCCGTGGGCAAAACCACCTACCGTGACGCTGGGGTGGACATCGACGCCGGCGAGGAGCTGGTCAGGCGGATCAAACCGGCGGTAAAACAGACCTTCGGCCCTGAGGTCGCTGCCGACCTCGGCCTCTTCGGCGGCGCGTTCCGTCTCGACACCTCCGGGATGAAGGACCCGGTGCTGGTGTCGTCCACAGACGGCGTCGGCACCAAGACCCTGGTCGCGGTTTGGGCTGGCCGTCACGAGAACATCGGGCGCGATCTGGTCAACCACTGCGTCAACGACATCTTTACCAGCGGCGCCCGCCCGCTCTTTTTCCTCGACTACTACGCCACCGGCAAACTTGATGTGGACATCGCCGAAAAGGTTATCACCGGCCTCGCGGAGGGGTGCCGGGATGTGAATTGCGCGCTCATCGGCGGCGAAACGGCCGAGATGCCCCAGGTCTATCGCGAGGGCGTTTACGACCTGGCGGGAACCATCGTCGGGATCGTCGACGCCGCGAAACGGATCGACGGTTCGAAAATCCGCAAGGGCGACCTGCTCGTCGGGCTTCCTTCAAGTGGCCTGCACACCAACGGCTTCACCCTCGCCCGCAAGGTGCTGATCGAGCAGGCGGGGCTGAAACCGGACGCGCGTCTCGACGGGCTCGACCGCACCCTCGGCGAGGCGCTGCTCGCGCCGCACACCTGTTACCAGCCCGCCGTGTCGCGCTGGCTGGAGCGCGGGCTCGAGGTGCACGGCATGGCGCACATCACCGGCGGCGGGATCGAAGGCAACACGAAGCGGATCCTCCCCGAAGGATTGAAAGCGGTGATCGAGTGGGACCGCTGGCGGGTGCCGCCGCTTTTCCGCCACATCCAGCAACTCGGGGAGGTTTCGGACGAGGAGATGCGCCTCGCGTTCAACCTCGGCATCGGCTGGGTGATGGCGATCCCCGCCGGGCGCGCCAAGGAGCTTATCCTGCACGGCATGCAGGCCGGCTTTGAAGCGATCCGCATCGGGCATGTGGAGGCGGCGTAGGCGGGGAAGGGGCAAAGCCGTTGTCGGGCTGCCCGGGAAAAAGGTTTTCGAAACAAACAATGATACATCCGTTGACTGTCGCCGGTTTCCCCGCTCTTTTTCCGCTGGTGACTTCGCCTTATTTTGCTTCACCCGGAGAACGGAGAGAGTTGCCCAGGCCTTTTAACCATTCCATCTTCAGAATCGGGTGCCGCGCACTCGCCAATAGTCGACGATTTTCAACCGGAGGGTGATACCGGGTTGGAGAGGTTGATGATCCTGCTCGCCGCAATGGTCGGCGCGTACTTTTTCGGTTCAATGCCGACGGCCGTGCTCGTCGCTCGCAGGGTGGCGGGAGTTAACATTCTCGAGGTTGGCAGTGGCAATCCGGGCGCATCCAACATCTTCCGTGTGCTCGGACCGCGCTGGGCGATTACCACTTTCGCGGTGGACGTGTTCAAGGGGTACATGCCGGTCTGGCTTGTCTCCAAATTCGCGCATGACCTGATCGTTCCCGGTTTCGCTCCGAACGCCACGGTGGTCATGGCGTGGGTCGGCCTGGCCGCGTTCCTCGGGCATGTGCGCTCGCCCTTCCTTCACTTCCGTGGAGGCAAGGGCGCATCCACGGGGCTCGGAGCGATGTTCGCGATGGCGCCCCAGGCGACGACGTTGGCGATCCTTGTGTACGCCGCCGCGCTCTTTGCGACGAGAACATTCTCGCTGGCGACATTGACCGCCGCCGTATCCTATCCGGTGCTCCTTTACCTTCGCGAAGGTAATGGCGACTGGCATGTGATGGCATGGGGACTGGCGATTCCGCTGCTGTTGACGGTCACCCACCGGCGGAACATCGCACGCATCTTTTCCGGTAAGGAATTGCGGATGCTATCGCACGAAGACGATGCGGCGGAGGACGATCACGAAGGAGTGAAGTAGAATGGCGAGGTTGGCGATTCTCGGTGCCGGAAGTTGGGGCACGGCGCTGGCGATTCAACTCACTGGCGAAAGCGGGCATGACGTTCACCTCTGGGAGTTTCGGCCCGACGCGGTCGAAGCGCTGAAACACGACCGCGAAAACCGCGAGTTTCTCCCCGGCGCGCTGTTCCCCGACGGGATCACGGTGACAAACGATCTCGGCGAGACTCTTGCGGACGCGGAGATCGTGCTGATAGTTGTCCCTTCGCAGGTGACACGGGCGGTGTTGCAGCAGGTGGATCCCGCAGCCGTGAAGGACAAGATCCTGGTCGGCTGCTCCAAGGGCATCGAAAACGGCACGCTGAAGCGGATGTCCGAAATCGCCGAGGAGGTGTTCGGCCCGGATGTCGCCGGCCGGTATGTCGCCCTCTCCGGCCCGAGCCATGCGGAGGAGGTTTCACAGCGCATTCCAACCACTGTCGTCGCCGCCGGCCGCGACCTCGGGTTGGCCAAGCGGGTCCAACAGGAGTTCTCCAGCAGCACCTTCCGTGTTTACTCCTCGCAGGATGTCGTCGGTGTCGAGCTCGGGGCCAGCCTGAAGAATGTCATCGCCATCGCCTCCGGCATCTGCGACGGCATGGGGTTCGGCGACAACACCCGCGGCGCCCTGATGACACGTGGGCTGCACGAGATCTCCCGCCTCGGCCTGCAACTCGGCGGCCAGCGGGAAACCTTTGCGGGCCTCTCCGGAATGGGCGACTTGATTACCACCTGCACCAGCCGCCACAGCCGCAACCGATACGTCGGCGAGCAGCTCGGCAAGGGGCGCAGGCTGAACGACATTCTTAAGAACATGCACATGATCGCGGAAGGCGTCGCAACGACAAAATCTGCGTACGACCTGGCGGCGCGGGAAAAGGTGGAAATGCCGATCACCCACCAGGTCTACCGCATTCTCTTTGAAGACGCCGACGCGCGCGAGGCGGTGACGGCGCTGATGACGAGGTCGCTGAAGGTGGAGCATCATCTATGAAACGAGTCTACATCGAGGAGTTCTCGCAGTTTGAAGGGCAGGAAGTGGAAGTCGCCGGATGGCTCTACAACCAGCGCGGGTCGGGCAAGATCCTCTTTCTCCTGGTCCGCGACGGCACCGGCATCGTCCAGGCAGTGATCAGTCTCGCTGACGTAGGCGAGCAGGTTTTCGAACTCGCGAAAGGCCTCACTCAGGAAACCTCGCTCATCGTGCGCGGCCGCATTCGCGCGGACAAACGGGCTCCCGGCGGGTATGAGATGCAGGTTGCCGCGCTCGAAAAAGTGGGCGACTCGGTGGACTACCCGATCACGCCCAAGGAGCACGGGACCACTTTCCTGCTCGACCACCGCCATCTCTGGCTGCGGTCTGCAAAGCAGCACGCCTTGCTCCGCATTCGGCATGAAATGATCTGGGCGCTCCGAGACTTCTTCAATAACCGCGGCTTCATCTGTTTCGACACTCCGATGTTCACCCCGAACGCCGTCGAGGGCACGACCACTCTGTTCAGCACCGACTATTTCGACAGCAAGGCGTTCCTCACCCAGTCCGGTCAGCTCTACGCCGAGGCCGGGGCGATGGCGTTCGGCAAGGTGTACACCTTCGGCCCCACCTTCCGCGCGGAAAAATCCAAGACCCGGCGGCATCTCACCGAGTTCTGGATGATCGAACCCGAAGTGGCGTTCCTTGACTTCGAAGGGGATATGGAGCTGGCCGAGGATATGACGGTGTACGTCGTCGAGCGAGTGCTCGAAAAACGGCGGGCGGAGTTGGAAACCCTCGAGCGGGACATCAGCAAACTCGAGACAATCAGCAAGCCTTTTCCACGGGTTCATTATGACGAGGCGGCAAAGACCCTGCTGGCTTACGCCGCAGAACACCCCGACGAGGAGGAGGCGCAGTTTGAGGCGGGTAATGACCTGGGGGCGAGGCATGAAACGATCCTCACCCAGCAGTTTGACCGGCCGGTCTTCCTCACTCACTTCCCCGCGGAGATCAAGGCGTTCTACATGAAACGGGACGCGCAGCAGCCCGACCGGGCGCTCGCCTTTGACATGCTCGCCCCGGAAGGGTACGGCGAGATCATCGGCGGATCGGTCCGCGAGGATGACTATGACACCCTGCTTCAGCGCATCCGTGAGCACGAGCTGCCGGAGGAGGCTTTCGACTGGTACCTGGACCTGCGGAAATACGGCTCGGTGCCACACGCCGGTTTTGGCCTCGGGTTCGAGCGGACGGTCGCCTGGGTCGCCGGACGGGACCATCTGCGCGAGGCGATCCCCTTCCCGCGGATGATGTACCGCATGCGGCCGTAATTACAATAAATAACATGACTTTCCGAGAAGTCTGGAAGTGCTGTTGTCATATACTATTCGGGAACATTCCCCGGTGGGCACGTTTTGTACAAAAGGAGCAATTTCTCCACCATCAGTAACGTCATGCCATGGAAAAACAACGACTTCACGCATATGTCTCGGGACGTGTCCAGGGGATCGGCTTCCGCTGGCACGTAATCCAGGTGGTGCGGCTCCACCTCCCCGGGATCACCGGGTGGGTTCGGAACCGCATGGACGGCCGCGTGGAGGTGTTGGCGGAGGGCACTCACGACGAGCTTGACCGGCTGCTGGACGTACTCAACACCGGTCCCAGCGGTGCCCGCGTCTCTCTCGTCGAGACCGAATGGACCGGGGCGAAAGGCAATCTCAAGGGCTTTGACGTCAACTACACCGCGTGACCTTCAGGACAGCACCTTGAAACAGGATGTACAGGATGAACACGATTGAAAAATCAACGGCTTGATCTCAGTCACAACCTTCTGTATATCTTGCTTTTTCATTCTCTCCATCCTGTCTATCCTTGTTTTTTGTTTTGGCAGGTCCTTAGCGTAGCGGTGACCTGCCACTTTCCATGCTTTCGGTTCTCCGCTTCGCTAAGGAACCGGCAAAACGTGAAATGGAGCAACGGAAAGCCTTTTCCTGGGTTTTAACATCCTGTTCTTCTGTTCATTTTGGTTCTTTCGCTCCTCAAGTTGTGCTCAATCCTTGAAAAATCCCCTTGCGCGCTGAGCCGCGGTCGGCTAACTTTTCGCCCGATGCATCGGGGACATGCTTCTTCGCGGAGTGTGCACCCCGATGCCTTTTTCGTGCCTGTCCCGAGGAAGAGAATGAAGGAACGTATTGACGCTGTCCGCAGGAAGCTGGAAAACGAGATTCACGAAATCACCCATGAACTCGAAGTGGAGCTCCCCAAGCGCATCGACGAAGCGCGCTCCAAGGGCGACCTCTCTGAAAACGCCGAGTACCACGCGGCCAAGGAGTTGCAGAACTATCTCGCCGTGCGGCTGATGCAGCTCCGGCACCGCCACTCCAAGCTGATGGCGATCAACCTCGACGATGTCGACAAACAGTCCGTGGGCCTCTACTCCGTCGTGGAGCTCGAGGAGTCGGGGAACGGAAAACGGTATTCCTACGAACTGGTGCTGGCGGAGGAGATGGATGTCGGAGCGGGATTGATCTCGATTCTTTCCCCGATCGGGCAGCAGTTGCGCGGCGCGAAAGCCGGCGACCTGGTGCCGATCACAACTCCCGCGCGTACATTCGAGGTGAAAGTACTAGGTTTTACGAATATTCTCGGTCAGCGGTTTGACGGGACGTCCGCCTGATTCGCGGCGAACAACCGATGGAAAGCAGGGGCGCATCCACCCCGAGGTTGTGGAGAACAAGATGGAGAGTGACAGCCGGGATCAATCCGGCGGACTTGCGGCAAAGCTGATCGGCGCGCTCCGCGATTTTCCAACGCGCGAGTACAGTTTCAACGTTTTGATGGCTGTGATTATCGGAATCATCGGCGGCTACGGCGCCGTCGGGTTCCGGATGGCCATTGCCTTCGTCGAACGCATCACCTTCGGAATCAAAACCCCCACCTTCGACATCCTGCTGCAAATGCCCTGGTACTGGCGGCTGCTGATCCCGGCGATCGGCGGCCTGATCGTCGGCCCGATCGTGACATTCTTCTCCTCGGAGGCGAAGGGCCACGGCGTCCCCGAAGTCATGGAGGCGGTGGCGACCAAGGGCGGGATCATTCGCGGGCGTGTCGCCGCGGCCAAGGTCGTCGCCAGCGCGGTCACCATCGGAACCGGCGGTTCCGCCGGATCCGAGGGCCCCATCGTGCAGATCGGCAGCTCCGTCGCCTCCACACTCGGCCAGCTTTTCCGCGTCAGTCCACGGCGAATGAAAACCTTTGTCGGCTGCGGCGCCGCGGCGGGCATCGCCGCAACCTTCAACGCGCCGGTCGCGGGCATGCTGTTCAGCCTCGAGATCGTCATGGGCGATTTCGCCGTCAGCCAGCTCAGCCCGATCATCGTCGCCTCGGTCGCCGCCACCGCGGTGAGCCGCATGCACCTCGGCGGAGCGCCGGCCTTTCACGTTCCGGGCTATGAACTGGTCAGCCCCTTCGAGCTGTTCAATTACGCGATCCTCGGCGTGGTCGCGGCCTTTATCGCCGTCGGCTTCACCAAAACCCTCTCCGCAACCGAGGACTTCTTCAACAACTGGCAGATTCCCGGTTGGGTCAAACCGGCAGTGGGCGGGCTGGTGATCGGCGCGATGGGTGCGATCGGGCTCCCGCACGTGTACGGCGTCGGGTACGAATTCATCGAGGAGGCGCTCGCCGGACACCTTGCGTTGACGCTGATGTTGATGTTGATCGTGGCGAAAATCGTCGCCACCTCCGCCACCCTCGGCTCCGGGGGGTCCGGGGGCATTCTCGCCCCGTCGCTGTTCATGGGTGCAATGGTCGGCGGCGTGGTCTGGAATGGAACACATGCGATCGCCCCCGCGCTCGTCTCTTCAACCTACGGCCCCTACGCGCTCGTCGGCATGGCGGCGGTCGTCGCCGCGGCCACACACGCTCCGTTGCAGGCGATTCTGATCCTCTTCGAGTTGACCGGCGGGTACGAGGTGATCCTGCCCCTGATGCTCGCCAGCATCATTGCCGTCATCGTCAGCCGGAAACTCTTCGAAGAGTCCATCTACACCGTCAAGCTGACACAGAAAGGCATCAAGCTGCGTCAGGGAACCGAAGTCAACGTGCTTAAGGGGATTCGAACCCGCGAGGTGATGCGCACCGATTTCAAGGTCGTTTCGGACAGCACCCGGCTGCGCCCGCTGCTCGACCTGATCGCCGACTCCGGCTCCAACTCCACCGTCTTTGTCACCGACCTGAACGACCGCCTGATGGGGCACATCGCCTATAACGAGCTGCGCCATGTCCTCTTTGACGTGGAGGCGCTCGAGCCGGTGCTCGTCGCCGCGGACATCGCCAACCTCTCGCCCATCTCGGTCCGTCCCGATGATACCCTCGACGTCGTGATCCAGCTTTTCGCACGCCGCAACCTGGATGAACTGCCGGTCATCGATCCCGTAATCCCCAACAAGATCATCGGCAGCGTCCACCGCGCCGACGTCGTCGATTCATACAATCATGAGGTACTCAAGCGGGACCTGATGGGCAGTGTTGCGAGCAGCGTGCTCGTTGCGCAGAAAGTCCGCAGCACTCCACTCGCCGAAAATCATGTCATGGCGGAGATCGAAATGCCCAGCTCCTGGGCGGGAAAAGATCTGAAGACGCTGGATCTACGCCGCCAGCAGAGCGTAGAGGTGATGCTGGTCAGACGGTACAGCCCGGACAAATCCTCGAACATGGAAAGTCTCGTCGCCTCACCCAATCTAGTGCTGCGAAACGGTGACACGCTGTTGGTCAGCGGCCCCAAAGAGGTGATCGAACGCCTCGCCCGGCGGTGACAGGCGAAGCCCTCAAACAGGATGGACAGAAGTACGCGGGCAGGTGGCCCGACCCTTCAGCGTCGGGTTCCTGGATTGCCCGGTCGAGCCGGGCAATGACAGAATGGGTGGCCCGGACAGCCCGCTTGTGTTCTCTACGATCACCTTGATCGATTCGGGCGGGATGGCCGGGTTTCACATATTCTTGGATCCTGTCTATCCTGCTGCATTCTGTGCATCCTGTTTCAGTCTTTTGTTGTTTCAGTTCATTCCGTCGTCCACTCCATCCAGTTTCAGGAAGAGGATTAGAAGCGGTACCCGAGATTCACCACCACCCGCGTCGCCTCGGGCGCAGACTGTGACGGAGGCATGTAGGCGCCCCAGAGTTCGAAGGGTCCGAGGAAGGTGTCGAGGGCGATTCCGAGGGCGAAGGACTGGATTAGATCCTTGCGTTGGGGACGCCAATCCTTATCCTCGCTGAACGCCGCGACGTCGTAGCGCGCCAGCAGGTACGCGTCCGCCACGACACGGCTGATCAGGTCGTAGCGAAGTTCCGCGGTACCCCCAAGGCTCCGCAGGCCGAGCCATCGGTACGGCGGGGCCGCCGGAAAGCTGGACAGTCCGCCGATCGTAAAGCGGTGGGTCTTCGGAGTCGTCAGGTCGGCGACCCCGGCGTTGAATGCCGCCCGCCCAACCCATCGCGGGCCAACCGGACCGACAATCTCGCCGAGCGCGGAGAACAGGTTGAAGCCCTTTTCCCCGATCTTCGGGATATAGGTGGTGTAGCCGATATCCACGCGGGCGCCGTTTGTCGGGAACGGTTTGCGATCCTCGGTGTCCAGCGTGGCGCGCAGCTCGAAACCGTTGTACACGTTGTTGCGGTCGTCGCCGGTGATGTCGTCCGCAACACGCTCCGTCAGCAAACCGGCCGAAAGTCCGCCCCAGGTGCGCAGGTTGAAAATGCCGTCGAGATGTGCCCGTGCCGTGTACACATCACCGACAATCGCCGCGTTCCCCGCAAAATCATACACCGTCTGTTCGCGCGTCAGGTATTCCAGCGAGCCCCGCCACCCGAGGTAGGTCGTCGCCAGCCGATCCATCCGCAGATACATCCCGTACCGTTCGTCCTTTTCTCCGTACCGCGCGCGAAACAGGATTTCGTCCCCCAACGAAGCCAGCGGGCTGGCGATCGCAAACTCCCCGAAGTAACGGCTTCGCCGGTCGGTGTCGAACCCGAGGCCGAATCCGAGGCGGGGGAGCGGCGCGGGTTCGAGCAGCAGCGTCAGCGCAATCCCTCCGCCGTCCTCCTGCTCAAGCATCCGGAATACTGTCGTGTAGCGGCCGGTGGCGAAAAGCTGGACGAGCGATTTGCGCAGCCAGGCCTCGGTGAGTGGTTCGCCGACACGGACCTCAACTTCCCGCAGGGCGTAGGGAACCTGACGCTCCGGAACGCCTTCGACACGGATCTCCTTCAGTACTCCGAGCGAGATCTCGATCCTCAGGGTGTGATCGGGCTGGATCCGAGCGGCGAGGGACGACGCAGAATAGCCGCGCAAATGCAGAACACGCAGAATCGCCTCCAGCTGGCGGTTGATCTGCCGAGTCGTGAACTCCCCCTCGCGCAGGCCGAACTGCTCGGGGTTGATCCGCTCCGCCATTGCCATGTCTGTCACCAGCTCGACGCCGCTCAACCGCACGCGCAGCTCCGGGGCGCCGTTGCCCCTGCCGGTGACCGCCACAATCCGGTCAAGGTTCTCCAGCGCCGTCTCCCGTCCTTTCTGGATGATCTCGCGGATGTTGTGGAATTCCGTGGACGGCTGGTCGCCCAGGTCGGGCGTCAGAACGACATCGGCCAGGTTGCGCGAAACTGTATCGTTCGGGGCGCTCATCAGCGTGGTCACCTGGTTGGCGATTTCCCACGGCAGGTCGGGGTCCAGGTTCGGCACCACAGGACTCGCGCAATCAACTCCGATTACCACGTCCGCTCCGATATCCTTGACCCTCCGCACCGGGATGTTCTCGATCGCCCCTCCGTCTACAAGCAGCATCCCGCGGAAACGAAGCGCACGGAAAACGATTGGCAGCGCCATCGTCGCTCGCAGGGCGAGCGTTAGATCGCCGCTGTCCATCAGCACGCCGACCCCGCGGTTGAGGTCCGTTGCCACAACCGCCAGACTCGTACGCATCCCGGAGAAGGAACCCCCGGCAGGCGCATGAGGAGCGTTGCTCACCCGTTTCTCGATCTCGAGGTAAAGGTTCTGCCCGGAGACGAGAGCGTCCGGGATGTAGGGACGGCCTTTGCGGAAGCGGATCTTCACCATCTCCTGCGAAACCTGCTCCTTCTGGGCCAAAAAGAGGTTGCGGCGGCTCGGCGTGTCGGAAAAAAGACCGCCCCAGTCCATCTGCTCGGCGATCGTCTGCAGCTCACGCCCGGAATACCCCGCCGCGTACAGCCCCCCCAGGATTGCCCCCATCGAGGTCCCCGCGATCATGTCCATCGGGATCCCCTCCTCCTCGAGCACCTGGAGCACGCCGATGTGCGCCAAGCCGCGCGCTCCGCCGCCGGATAGCGCCAGCCCCACATGGGGACGAATATGTTCGAGCACCGGAAGGAACCCATCTGGCACGTGCGCGAGCCGCCAACGGTGGGCTTTGAGATCGATCGTGCCGGACGCGAACTCGTCCCAGGCGATGCTCTTGGGTTCCGCGGACGGCTGGGCAGCTTCCGTGTCGGGCGGGACGGGCGCCATGACCGGAGCGGCGAGCGAATCGGAGGGGGTGCCCGCGGCGAGCGAGTCAGGCGGATTTTCTCCCACAGCGGCTGCCGCGAGTGAATCGGGCGGAGAGTCACCGAGCGCCGCGAAAGGCAGGCAAGTGGATGCCATCAGGATGGCGATGCACACGGCGCGGACAGCAGCGAACCGCCGCAAAGGAAGATTCATTCCGGCAATGTTTTTCGTCTCTTGACCGTCCGACGCGCGCAAAGTCACTCCGAAACCGGCTGAACACGTACACGAAACGCCCATAATGGGCGCATTGAATGGAAAGGTAGGCATGAAAGGGTGTGAAATGAAGCACAAAAGAGGGACAGTGATACATCTTCGCTTGAATAAATAGGGACTGTCCCTATTTATCTGTTAATTATTATAATTTTAATAGCTCGAGGAGCAGGTTTGTCGCGCGCCTCTGGCGCCAACGCCACTGGATTGCATCCCCCGCGGGCAACGGTTAGATTGTCGCCGCTTCTGGAGAGGTGGCCGAGTGGTTGAAGGCGCACGCTTGGAAAGCGTGTTCAGGTGACCCCTGACGCGGGTTCGAATCCCGCCCTCTCCGC
>CAZIDZ010000032.1:12313-30344 GCA_964538455.1 uncultured bacterium | reverse complement strand
TCGGGCAGCATGTTGCCCAGCGGGGTGACGCCGAGCTCCATGATGTCGCGCCCGGTGTCGTAGACGTACATCTGCACGTAGCCCCACAGGGTCTGGACGGTCATGAAGATGTGCACACCCGCCGCGACCGCCTTTTTCAGCGAGGGGTAGAGCGGTTTGTTGACATGCCCGAGGCCGGTCCCGGCGATGATGATCCCCTTGTAGCCGTTGTCCACGAGGCTGTCGAGGATGTCCGGCTTCATGTTCGGGTAGTACCAGACGATGGCGACGCGGTCGTCGAATTTCGTGTCGAGCACCGGCACGCGGGTCATGTCGCGGGTGCGGTACTGCCCCTCGGCCTTGATCATCGCGAAGCCTTTGCTGCTGACGCGGGCGATGGGGGTGTCGGAGATGGTGCGGAAGGTGGAGCGGTAGCTCGAGTGCATTTTGCGGACACGGGTGCCGCGGTGGAGCAGGCCGTAGTCGTCCGAGGTGGGGCCGAACATGCAGACCATCACCTCGCCGAAATCACCCTCGGCGGCGGTTTTCACCGCGCGGAGCAGGTTGTAGGCGGCGTCGGAGCTGGGCCGGTCGCTCGAGCGCTGGCTGCCGACGACGACCACCGGGCAGGGCAGGTTCTGGACCATGAAGGTCAGCGCGGCGGCGGTGTAGTGCATCGTGTCGGTGCCGTGCCCGATCACCACGCCGGAAACGCCCTTCTCGATCTCCTTGACGATCTCCTTTGCGGTGCCGATCCAGTGCTCCGGGCCGATGTTCTCGGAAAACTCCCCGTACAGCTTGCGCGTTTCGAGGTTGGCGAGGTCGGCGAGCTCCGGCACCGCGCCGTAGAGTTCGCCGGGGCTGAACGCCGGGATCACCGCGCCGGTGCGGTAGTCGAGGCGGCTGGCGATCGTCCCGCCGGTGCCGAGCAGCGTCACCTTCGGTTTGTTCGCGTCATAGGGGAATTTCTTCTCGGGGATCTGGTAGTGGGCCTTCTTGTAGCCGAGGGTCTCGATGTGGGTGACGGTGGCAGCGCGGATGCCGACGTTGTAGCCGTTGTGTGTCAGTTTGACGACGAGGTGGCGGTCGTCGGCGGTTTCGCTGCGGGGAAGCAGCGTACCGACGAAATCGCCCTGGGTGGTGACGACACGGACGGTCGCCCAGACACGCGTGCCCGTCGCCTCGAGCAGCGCCCGTGACTCGCCCTTGTACCCCTTGAAATCCTCCGCCGGGTCGGGCTCGGGCAGGGTCACTCCCTTCGCCACCGATCCGGTCGCCTTGGCCGCTTTCGGCATGTTTTCCTCGTCGATATGAAACCCGGCACCCTCTACTTGATCGGGGATTTCGGATGTGAAACCCGGGATTGGAACCTGTCCTCGACTTGATTGGGGATCCCGGGCCACCATCCGCCGGGCCACCCTTCGGTTGCGTCGTGCGGTCAAAGGTACGGCGGGTGCGGGAAGGGGGCAAGAAGCCCTGGCGCAGCGGAGAACCGCCTGTGGGAAGAGGGTGTCATTGCCAGTGCCGATCTCGGCACGCGGCAATCTCCAACCAGGGACAGTATGCTCACAATCCCAAACTGACTGGATTGTGAGCATACTGTCCCAGAAAACTGCAATTGGAGATCACCGCGTCCGCCAGCTGGCGGACTGGTGATGACAGACTCTCAGAACGTCATTGCCTCGCTAGAGCGGGCAATCCAGATTGCGGAAGGAAAACCTGGATCCCCCGATCAAGTCGGGGGATGACAAAAGGGGGTTGGGGTATGACAAGAGGGGGGCGGGGGATGACAAAAGGGGGGTCGGTCCCGACCGGTCGGGGCCGGGCCGCCCATGGACTCCTAACTCTTGTCCATTATGAAACCCGGGACTGAAGTCCCGGGCCGCCCGCCCGCCTTGCTTTCCTCGTCGATATGAAACCCGGGATTGGAACCTGTCCTCGACTTGATTGGGGATCCCGGGCCACCCGCCCGCCATGCTTTCCTCGTCGATATGAAACCCGGGATTGGAACCTGTCCTCGACTTGATTGGGGATCCCGGGCCACCCGCCGTCAATTCGGTGTGACTTGACAAAACTGGGGTCGGAGCGTACTTTCCTCTCCCTGTTTGCGGTGGTGGCGCAATGGTAGCGCACCAGCTTCCCAAGCTGGATGTTGCGGGTTCGAGTCCCGTCCGCCGCTCCCCGAAAAGTTTCGGGACCTAAG
The DNA here is from genome assembly GCA_964538455.1 of uncultured bacterium. Lineage (GTDB taxonomy): Bacteria > Electryoneota > Electryoneia > Electryoneales > Electryoneaceae > JAZDLX01. The sequence continues at coordinate 28,162 of CAZIDZ010000032.1, read as the reverse complement.
TGCCGGGCAAAAACAGCAAAGCGCGGCGAAAACCGAAGCTTTTTGATAGTTGTAGGCCGGATTCTCTGAATCCGGCTTTTTCTTAATAGAGTAGTGGGTGGCCCGGGGCTTTGCCCCGGGTATCGTGTACCTCAGAAACTCGACCGCAAACGGTTGGGCTACATGGCCTGAGTACAACGGCCTAGTAGAAACCCGGACAGCTAGCTGTCCGGGCCACACAGCCGTGAGTACTCACAGCAGTCTCGTCTTGTTTATCATGCAAATCCTGTCTATTCTGTTCCCGCCGTTGATGCGATGACAGAAAAGGGGCGAAAAAGAGATGCCAAAACCGATGATCGCCATTGTGGGACGCCCGAACGTGGGTAAATCCACCCTTTTCAACCGTCTGCTCAAGCGGCGGATCGCGATTGAGGACGACACCCCCGGCGTCACCCGCGACCGTCTCGCCGCCGAGCTGGAGTGGAACGGCGTCGCATTCACGCTCGTGGACACCGGCGGCCTGATGACACGCGCGCAGGAGGAGCTGGACGCGCTGGTCAGCGCGGCGGCGGAGGCGGCGATCCATGAGGCGGACCGCATCGTCTACGTCGTCGACGGTACGTCATCGATCACCGACCTCGACATCGAGATCGCCCGCAAGGTGCAGCGCGCGGGTGTGGAGACGATCCTCGCGGTGACCAAGGTGGACGCGCCGCACCGCGAGTCGGAGATCTACGACTACTACTCGCTCGGCTTCGGCGATCCGATGCCGGTTAGCGGGATTTCCGGCCTTGGCACGGGCGATCTGCTCGATAAAATGGTGGACGGGCTCGAGGGGGAGGAGGAAGAGGTGGACGAGGAGACGGTGCGCCTCGCGATCCTCGGCCGCCCCAACGTCGGCAAATCGAGTCTCGTCAACAAGATCATCGGCAAGGACGTCCAGATCGTCAGCACTGTCCCCGGCACCACCCGCGACCCGATCGACCACCCGATGAAGTACATGGGGCGCGAAATCGTGCTGCTCGACACCGCGGGACTGCGCCGCAAATGGGGATCCCACCAGGAAGGCGAAGCGCTCGAATACTACACCGCGATGCGCACCCTGCGCGCCCTCGAGCGCAGCGACGTCGCGGTGGTGATGCTCGACGCCAAGGAAGGCCTGACCCAGTATGAGCGCCGCCTGCTCGACGAGGTGCGCAACATGGGCAAGGGGCTGATCGCGGTGTACAACAAGTGGGATCTCGTCGAGAAGGACACCAACACGATGGTGCAGGTGACGAAGGAGTTCCGGCGCGAGCTGCCCGACCTCGAATTCGTCCCGCTGATGTTCATCTCGGCGCTGACCGGCCAGCGTGCGCGGAAGGTGCTCGATGAGGCGGTCCGTGTCCGCGACGAACGCCGCAAACGGATCTCGACCAGCAAACTGAACGACGCGATGCTGAAGGTGATCGAGGCGACGCCGCCCCCGGCGGTCAAGGGAAAATGGCTGCGGATCAAGTACGTCAGCCAGGTGGCGAGCGACCCGCCGGTCGTCTCGTACTTCATGAACTTCCCGGAGCTGATCCCGGACAACTACAAGCGGTTTCTCGAACGGAAGCTTCGTGAGCAGTTCGGCTTCGAGGGCGTGCCGATCAAGGTGGTGTTCCGCAGCAAGTGAATCTGGACGGCTGAAACAGGATGGACAGGATGATGCAGGATACACAGGATAGATCGACTGAAACCGAGTGGCCCGACTTGCTCGACAAGTCGGGTTTCTTCATCAAACACTTTGGGAAGGTGTTTAAGTCAAACCGTCTGGGAGGTGAGGAACTCCAATCAAAAAACAAGTAAACCCTGTTGGACGAGCCAACGGGGCCAGACCAAAATCATCCTGAACGAAGTGAAGGATTTATGTTTGCGATGACAAGCCGGCGCATAGAGATCCGTCTCGTCCCGACCAGTCGGCACGTCAAGATGAGTATCAATGGTAATTGGGTATTGTCCCTGAGTACTCAGCCAGCGCACTGACAACCGCCACCGCCCGTGTTACCTTCCGTCATGCAATCGTCCGGTAAAAACCTCATCGCCGTTGCCATCCCAGGCGTGCGCGACTCGGCGCTCACCTACGCCGCGCCGGAGGGAGTCGATCCGGAAGCTCTCACCGGCTGCCGTGTGCAGGTGCCGCTCGGCCCGAGGAGTGTGATTGGCGTGGCGGTTGGGCCGGATGTGCGGCCGGACTGGAAGGGCACGCTCCGCTCCGTCGAGGAGGTTCTCGATCCCACGCCCTCCGTGCCCGCGGAACTGCTTGAGCTCACCCATTGGATCGCGGACTACTACCTCGCGTCGTGGGGGGAGACGCTGCGCACTGCGCTGCCGTCCGGCCTGCTGCAAGAGCTCGCCTGGACGGTTTCCTGGAAAGGTCCCGAACTCGAAGGGCAGTGGCCGGAGCAGGTGCAGAACGATCCCCAGCTTCGCAAAGCCGCCGTGCTGCTTTCCGCCCAGCCAACCTCGTTGCTCAGCGCACTTCGCAAACCGTGGGGCCGCACTGGTGGCCTGCTCGCCGCACTGCGCGCCCTTGAGGAGTTGGGCCTCTGCACGATCGAGGAGAGATCGGCCGTTGACCGCGAACAGACGCAAACCGTGGAAATCGTTTCAGCGGCGGACGGGGCAAACCTGGAGCAGATTCCGGAACGGTCCGCCGCGCGGCGCAGACTGCTGGCGACGCTGCTGGCGATGGGAGGCGAAGCGGCGTGGGAGAGGGTGCGCGGAGAGGCGAAGGTGGATCGGTCGGTGTTGCGGGCGCTGCAAGAGGCGGGTATCGTCACCGTGCAGCGGATGCCACGGGAGCTTCACGAGACGGGATACGACCCGCGAGCGTCGGCGGAATTGCCCCCGTTGGTCGAGGAGCAGCAGGCGGCACTAGACCGCATCGCTGAAACAGCGGAGAGCGGCGTCTGGAAACCGCTGCTGCTCACTGGACTGCCGGGAACCGGAAAGACCCGTGTTTACATCGAGGCGCTCAAATCGACCCTCGCGAGGGGAAAGGGCGCGATCCTGCTGGTGCCGGAGATCGGCCTCACGCCGCAGGTGGTTGCGCGGATCCGGGCGGCTTTGAAAGAGCCGGTAGTCGTGCTCCATTCGGGTCTCACCGTTTCCCGGCGGGTCGCGGCGTGGCGTGAGGTGCTCGAGGGCCGCGCTAGGGTGGTCGTCGGTGCGCGCAGCGCGATTTTCGCCCCGGTGCGCGACCTCGGGCTGATCGTCGTGGATGAGGAACACGAGGAGTCCTACAAGCAGCAAGACCCGGCGCCGCGCTACCACGCGCGCGATGTGGCGCTCGTCCGCGGGCAGCGAAGCGGGGCATCGGTGCTGCTGGTTTCGGCGACGCCGAGCCTCGAAGCGATTCGCCTTGTGGATGAGGGCCAACTCGAACAGCTCCGGCTGGCGAAGCGTTTCGGCACGGGCTGGCCGGTGATCACGGTGCTCGACCGCCGCCGGGAGACGAGCGACGAGCCCTACATCGGCGCGCATCTCGCCCGTGAGATCGAGGCGAGGGCGAAAAAAGGGGAAGGCGTCGTCCTGCTGATCACCCGCCGGGGATTCGCGCCGGTGCTCACCTGCGGGGACTGCGGCACGCGGATCGAATGTCCAAACTGTTCGATCCCGCTGACCTACCACGGAGGAGAGCATCCGCAACTCCGTTGCCACCTCTGCGGCGTCACCAAGCGTGTCCCGGACCAGTGTCCCTCCTGCCGGGGCGACCATCTCCGCCTCATCGGCGCGGGGACTCAACGGATAGAGGATGAAATCCAGCGCCGTTTTCCCGAGCTCGCCCCGATCCGCATGGACGCCGACACGACGCGCGGGCACGGTGAGCACGAACGGATTCTGCGTGCGTTCAGCGAGGGGGACGCCGGGTTGCTGCTGGGCACCCAGGTCGTAGCCAAGGGGCATGATTTTGAGCACGTAACGTTGGTCGGCGTGGTAAACGCCGACCCTGCCTTGTTCCAGCCGGATTTCCGCGCCTCGGAGCGGACTTTTCGCCTGCTCGTCCAGGCGGCGGGACGAGCGGGGCGCGGAGAAAAGAACGGCGAGGTGATCGTTCAGACTCTCGATCCGGACAATCCGGTGTTCAACTCGCTGATGCAGCCGGATATCGAGGGATTCGCGCGGCAGCAGCTCACTCTTCGCCGAGCAATGCAGTATCCTCCGTACGTTCGGATGGCGATGGTCACCGTCATCTCCACTGAGCCGGACCGGGCGGAACAGGGAGCGGAGGCACTCACCAGGCTGCTGCGCCGCATGGAGGACTCGATGACGATCCGCGGGCCGGTGCCTGCATTCATTGCTCGTGTGAAACGGCAGTGGCGCTGGCGGCTGATGGTTTCGACGCAGAGGGAGACCGATCCGCAGGGGAGGACCCTTCGCGAAAATCTGCGCCTTGCAGTCCGCGAGGTGAAACTGCCTCCCGCGACATCGAGTATCATTGACATCGATCCTCTGGAGGTCGTGTGAGGGGAGGCTCGAGACATCTCGGATTTCGTTTCCTGCTGACATCGCTGGCGTTGACCTTGCTGATGGGCACGCTGCATGCCCAGAACACCGGCGAGACGCCGGGCAACTGGCGGCTGCTTACCAGCGGTCCCCTGCACATCTGGCACGAACCTCAAGACGCCGGATACTCCCGTGAGCTGGCGGATCTGCTCGAACGAAAGCTTCCGGAATTCGCGGAGAAACTGGGTGTTCCGATACCGGACAGCATCACCGTGGTAATCGCGCCGAATCGCGGCCGTTTTCATCTGCTGACGCGCGGACTCCCGGACTGGACGGGGGGAGTCGCCTACCCGTCATTCGCGCGGATCATCCTCCAGTCTCCAACCCTTTACGCGGACAAAGGACAATTCACCGTCACCGCCCTGCACGAGCTGGTCCACATTCTCACGGACTACCGCGGCCCTTCACAACTGCCGCGCTGGTTCTCGGAAGGGTTGGCGATGTACCTCTCCGGGGAAACGATGTACAAGAATCGCAGACCCCTGGGGCGCGCTGTGGTCACCGGGAAAACGTACACCCTCGAAGACATTGAGGATATGCTGCGCTTCGGTCCGGAACAGGCGAGGGTGGCGTACCTGCAGTCAATCAGTTTTGTCGAGTTTCTCTCGGACCGCTACGGCTGGCCGGCGATCGCGAGATTGCTCGCGGGGTACCGGGAGGGATCGAATCCGGACAGCCTTTTCACGGCGATCTCGGGACACAGCCTTTTCGACGTGGAGATTGCGTGGCACCGGTCGCTGCGGGACCACTACCGCTGGTACCGCCTTTTCGAATGGATCAATTTCGACATGCTGCTTTGGGTGAGCGCATCGTTTCTGGTTGTTGTATCAGGGGGGCTCGCCATCTTGCGCCGCAGACGGTATCTTGCGCAACAGGACGATGATGCAGCACCGTCCACCGGAACTGGACCCGCACCGGATGAAGAACCTCCGGATGGGGAGTGGTACGTGAACAAGGATGAGTACTGGCGATGAACCAACGAAAGCTGCGCGGATCGATCGGACGGATGCTGATACTGGGCGCACTTTTCGTGCTGTCTCCGCTGCGCGTCGAGGCGGCCGGATTTGACCTGTTGCTGATCGATCCAACCGCGCGGGGCTCGGCGCTGGGCGGCTTTCCGGTCGCGATGCGGGGAATCGACAGCGGCGCCTTGGAAGTCAACCCGGCGAGTCTCGCCACGGTCGAGCAACGGACAGTTTCGGCCACGTACGCCAATCATCCGCTCGACCTCGCTGCGGGGCATGCCGCGTACGCACAGCCTCTGGCGGGGGGGACCGGGGCTCTCTCGCTCACCTGGTTCAGCTACGGCAGCTTTGACCGGCGCTCGTCCCTGGAATCGCCCGCGAGCGGCCAATTCGGTGCGAACGACCTTCAACTCACCGCCGGATACGCCCGGGTTCTGATGACGAATCTGATGGCCGGTGGCGCGGCAAAATTGCTCCACAGCAGCATCGACAACTACACGTCAACCGTAGCGGGCGTCGATTTTGGAGTGCAGCTGTCAATTCCCTCTCAACGAGCACGTCTGGCGATCACGGTAGCCAACCTCGGGGCGCAGCTCGACCGTTTCGGCACAAGCGAGGAATCGCTCCCGCTGACGCTGCGAATCGGCGGCGCGCGCACGCTGGAGCATCTGCCACTCGAATTGACCGCGACGGCTCATCTCGAAGCCGGCGGCCCGGTTGTGGCCACCGGGGCTGGAGAATTCACGGTGTCCGACAGGCTGGTGCTCCGTGCAGGCTACACGACCCTCGCCACCGGGCTGAAGGTTTCCGGGCCCGAGGATTCACTCGCCGGCCTCTCCGCTGGGATCGGCATAGTTCAGCATCGAATTCGAATCGACTACTCCTTCCACTCTCAAGGTGCGCTCGGCCAGGTACACCGCCTCGCCGCGGGCATATTTCTCCCGTAAACTTTCTGCGTTGGAGTTCCTCAGATGGCGTGACCGTACTCACCCGCCGCGGTCCGGGGGCTACGGTTTGTTGGCCGGGCGGTTGCCGGAGAAGGTTCGCCGGGCTCGGCGCCCGGATTCACTGTTGGATCTCGTGGTCACCTGCTCCTGGCCGAAGGTGCTGAGCGCGTCCATCAAAAGCTGGATCTTCTGGGTTCGTGAATGCTCCATGCGCGGCTGAACGAGGAGCTGAACGTAGCCGGATCTCGTCTCTGTGTAGAGCGCGGCCTTAAGGTTGGCGTTGATCAGCGCGAAAAGGATCTCAACGAAGGAGTCGGGTTCATCGGTGAGCAACACAGCGACATTCACCTGAAGGCGGCTGACATGACGGCGCATCTCGCGGGTAGGGACGCCCGACCTCGTCCGATCCTCATCTACGTCGAATGTAATCGAACGGACTCCAGCCTTCAGCTTTCTCGCCACTTCCTGCGCCTCCTTGGGAACGATGATGCGTACGGGTCCCTCTTGATGATCCGCAAGCCATTCGCGGACCGGCTCGAGGATCATCCGTGCTGCCTGTGGATCGGCGGGAAAGACAAAGGCGAAACCGCCTTTCTCCAAATTTTTCCTCGGCTTGGGTTCACGGCGGCCTTGCTTGATCGCCGACTTCAGAATCCAACCCTGAATGAAATCACGCCACGTCTTCATCCGGTCCCTTGAAGGTCTGCGGGGAAGATAGCGACGCTTTCGCAGACGTGCAATTCGCAAGGCGGCGGAATCGTTCCCGAGCTGGCCTTGCGTGGGGGTGGAAGGGATCATAGGTTATCACTCGGCGAGTGCAAGAGCACAGGGATGGCGTTTCCATCAGGAGCAGGCCGGGGAGGATTCTTCATTCCGCATCCGGCTGCCGATGATGGCACCGATCAAGGATGAGGGCTAAGATGAACGAGGCGGTCTTTGGGGAGGGAGATCGAATTCTGGTCGTAGATGATTCGCCAACGACCCTCGAACTGCTGCGACGAAACCTCGCGGAAGAGGGCTACACCGTGTTCACCACTCCCGATGTGAGTGAGGCCCTCGAATTGCTGGACAGGGAAGCAATCGACCTCGTGATCACCGATACGAAAATGCCACGCATCTCGGGCATTGACCTGGTGCGTCACATTCGCGAAAACCTGCGGGACACCGGGGTGATGATGGTCACCAGTTACGCGACCGTCGAGGGGGCGGTCGAGGCAATGCGCGAAGGTGCCATCGAGTACATCGCCAAACCGTTTACCGAGGAGGAGCTGATCACCGCGGTGCGGCGTTCCCTGGAGCGTGTGCACAGGCGCCGCGGAGTGGACGAAACATCACCCACGGACAGCAGTAATCCGCCTGGCCTGATCGGAAATTCGCGTTCGATGCTCGAGGTCTACCGGATGATCGGCAAGGCGGCGCAGTCCAACGCTACGGTGCTGATCACCGGCGAGTCCGGTACGGGCAAAGAACTGGTGGCGCGGGCGATTCACTACGGAAGCCCGCGAGCGGACGCTCCGTTCGTGCCGGTGACTCTGTCCGGGGTCCCCGAAACCCTCGTCGAATCTGCACTCTTCGGGCATGTCAAGGGTGCGTTTACCGGCGCGAATGAAACCCGGTCGGGATTCCTGCAAGCGGCCCAGGGAGGAACTCTGTTTCTTGATGAGGTGTCGGAGATTCCACTGCCGATCCAGGTGAAGCTGCTGCGCGTGCTCCAGGAACGGGAATATCTGATGGTCGGTTCGATGCAGCAGAAAACGGCCGACGTGCGCGTGCTCGTCGCAACCAACCGTGACCTGTTGAAAATGGTCAAGGCAGGCCAGTTTCGGGAGGACCTCTACTTCAGGCTTAACGTCATTCCGATATCGCTGCCACCGCTGCGGGAACGACCGGAAGACATCCCGCTGCTCGTCCATCATTTTACCAAACGGTTTGCGGAAGTCGACCGCCGTCCTGTCCCCAAGTTCTCCGATTCCGTGATGAACTCCTTCACCCGCCACGACTGGCCGGGCAATGTCCGGGAGCTGGAAAACGTCGTCCAGCGGGTGGTCGTGATGGCGGAGGGAAGCCAGATCGAGCCCACCGATCTCCCCGAGCTGATGCGCTACCAGGCCACCGGTCCGGAACCCGAATTGATGACCCTTGCCGAGGCGGAGGTGCGCCACATCCGTGCGGTGCTCGCCAGCGTCGGCGGGAACAAGTCGAAAGCCGCCCGCCTGCTCAAGATCGACCGGAAAACCCTGCGAGAAAAGTTAAAAGTGGCACAAAGGGAAAACGAAACCACGTGAAAACCGGGGAATATTTCCTCGGCGGGGTATAATTCCCCAGTTTCCACAACGATTCCTGCACTTTACCTGTACGGAAAAGTGTAGTGTACCTGCCAAAAAGCAGTTTTGTTTGAAACTGTAATCCTAACTACTTCAAAACGTTATGCCTCCGTGGGGTGCCGTGGGTGCCGCACAGCGAACCTCGGGTTTGGAAGAGATGAGGGTTTCGCCGAAATGGCATGCCCTTTGCCCATATTTTGACTGGTATTCTGCCCCTTTTCGCCTGATCCAGAATGCATTGGGGGAGAATACTGTGAGGCGTTCAGTTGGACTGGCGATTGCCCTTCCGGGCAACATCCACGTATTCCCCAGCTTGCCCGGAAGGCAAGCCGGCGAAAAGCTTTTAAACCGTCGGGTGGGACATACCGTCAATAGCGGATTTGCGGTGTGTCGGCCAGGGGGGGCGGCCCGACGGTTGTTTTCAGGGCTCCCGGTGTAATCACCGGGAGCCTTTCTTTTTCGAACTGGGGAAAAAATCTCCACTTCTTGGGATCCTAATGGTCATAGCAGGGGTTCCGGGATCGGCGGAAATATTTTCATTCTTCAAAACTCAACACTGACGCCGATGCTTGGTAGAATACCGATGCTCTCGTCCTGAACCGCTTGCCGTGTTCGTTCGTCCCAGCGAGGAGCGCCTTGAAATGGGTTGTCGTAAACGTTCTGCACGTCGAGATAGCTGATCAGTGTCCAATTGTCGAAATACCAACGTCGGTCGACACGGATGTCGAGGGAATGATTGACCGGAGTCCGTTCGGTGTTGTACTTCTCCGGGTCCTGGCTGCCGTCCTGTCTGAACGGTGTGTAGGGCATCCCGGTGGCGAGCCGGAAACGAAAGGACGTTTCGAGGTTGTTATTGAAGATGAATCCGCCGCCGAGATTGAAGATCCACCGTTGATCGAAACTGCCGGGTCGCTCGATGCCGTCGAGCCCCGTGAAACGGGTTTCGTTGTAGCTCAGGCTGACCAGGGCGTAATGGGGATTCTCACCCGCTTTCTTCTGCCCGAAGATCTCGAAACCGCGAGCGCGACCGCCGCCTTGCGATACGAGATGGTCGTATCCGTAGGAAGAGAAATTATCCTGCGAACCGCCGAATCCGGCGCCAGTGTTTGCCATAACCAGCCAGGGACGGTCAACGCTCGCGGGATAGTCAAAATAGCTTTTCGTGTATGCCTCGACTCCGATCCGAACATCATATCTGAGCAGATGGTCGACTCCGACTACCGCTTGGTCTGCCCCGATCAAGCTCAGGTCGCGGTTGGCAGGATTCGAGAGCAGCCAGATCACGCTCGGCGACTGGAAGTAGCGTCCGAGACTCGCGTTCAGGTTGGTAACGGGGGTCAGCGCAAACGTGGCGGACGTTCGGGGGGAGAAAGCAGTACCCCTGTCGATTGCATCGAAGGCGTCGAGGCGTCCGCCGATTGTGAGCTTCAGCTTGCCGAGCGTTTGGCTCGCCTGCAGGTACGCCGCGGATTTGCCTGTGGATAGTGAAAAACGCTGGTCCAAGGTCAGGCTATCTCCGAACGACGTTTCGAAACGAGCGAACTGCCCGGCGCTATAGAATCCAATCTTCTGCTGCAGACCAAAAGCCAACTCGGTGTGGTCGAACGCTTTCCAGACGACGTCTCCTCGTAGGCTCCACTCCCTCTCTATGCTGGTGTTCCGGAAAATCGGCACCAGCAGACTGTCCTTTTGCACAGCGTTGAAATCCTGATAGACATGGGCAAGCGTCAGCGTGCTGAATCCACGGCCGAACAGGTGTTTCCAGGTTAATCCGCCCGCCGCCGTGTTTTGGGTGGGCGCAAGGACGGTGCTGTTGTCGTAGCGCTGGTCTTCGTTGTTATTCGCGAGCGTTACAAAGTCGATCGCTCCCACGCCGGTGAATTTGAGGAAGTCGCGCGGTCCCAGCGTCCGCGAGGCTTTTCCCAGAAAATCCCAGTATTGCGGAATGAACGACACGCCCAACGCTTTGAACAGGAAATCGAGATAGCTGCGGCGGGCGCTGAGCAGGAACGATCCCCGTTCGCCGTCTCCGGGGAGTGGACCCTCAAGGTCGAGTCCGAACTGGGATGCCGAAACCGTGGCTTTCCCGCCCAGCCGATCGTCGCGGCCTTCACGCAAGTCGATGCGAAGCACGCTTGAGAGGCGATCGCCGTAGCGGACGCCGAATCCTCCGGCGTTGAACTGAGTACGGTCCACGTAATCGAGGTTGACGAAGCTCTGTGGTCCGCCGGACGACCCCTGGGTGCCGAAATGGTTGATGTTCGGGATTTCGATGTTGTCCAGCAGGTAGAGGTTCTCGCTCGGCGCTCCGCCGCGAACAATCAGGTCGTTTCTCCCGGCCATCGGCTGGGCGACTCCCGGAAGGATCGAGACTGCGCGCAGCACATCCTCGAACCCGCCGGGCAAACGACGAATCTCCTCGTTCGACACGGTTACAGTTGAAATCTGTGTGTCCGAATCCTTTTGAAAGAGTGGGGCGCGCACCACGACCTCTTCGAGCTGGATCGCCGTTTGCTCGAGGCGAAAATCAAGACGGACAGGACGTGCCGGCGAGATCGCGATGTCCGTGCGCACCTGCCGGGAGTATCCGATGTATGTCGCCAGCACGGGATAGAGGCCGGGCGCAATTTCAAGGATCTCGTACCGGCCTTCGAGATCGGTTGCAGCGCCCAAACGGGTTCCGTCAATCACGACGTTGGCACCGGCGATCGGTTCTCCGGTTGACCTGTCGGTTACCGTGCCGTAGAGGCGCCCGGTGCCCGGCACGTTGCCGGGGATCTCGGCGGCGACGTCCGGTTTGGCCGGATTCTGCGCTGAAGCTGGGAAAATGGCGACCAGGAGTAACAACAGCAAAATGGTGGTTCGGCACAAAACGCTCATGGTTGAGTTTCCCGTAAGACTAGACTTTCCCAGGATCTCGCGGCAGGTTAACCGCGAGAATTCCTACCTGAATCGGGCCAAGTATACGGCAGACGAAAGTTTGTTCGCACTAAAAATCGTCAAGCTCGAGAGCCTGAAATCCATCATGGGGTACCATCTGTCAGTGTATGTCTTCCCGGCAGGTTGCCTGGGGTTTGCTGGGACAGTTGTTTTTACCGCGCAGATGAGGAACCGTCCTAGCAGGTGGACCCTATGCTTTCTCGAGAAAATTCTTTACCAGCTGCGGAAACCGTTTCAGGACCTTCTCCATCCAGACGAGACGTAGTTCCTCCTGTTCGATCGCGGTCAGCTTCCAATCGACCTCGGAACGCCAGAGGCGGTGCATCACCTCGTAGAGGCACAGGGCGGCCGATACGGAGACGTTGAAGGATTCCGTAAACCCGACCATCGGGATCGTCACCGCTTCGTCGGCCAGCTCCAACGCTTTCGCGGAAAGTCCCGTCTCTTCGGTTCCGAAAACCAGAGCGAGAGGCTTTTCGACGGGCAGGTCCGGGAGCGGGACCCCGTCTGTTCGCGGTGTCGTGGCGACGATCCGGTATCCCCGGTTTCTTATCTCGCCGAGGCAGCGAGTCGTGTTGTCCTCTCCGCGTTGGTTCCAGCGGTGCAGGGTGATCCACTTGCTTGCGCCGACCGAAACGCCGGAGCTCAAGGTGTAACGATGGCGGTTTTCAATGACGTGCATTTCCTGGACGCCGAAAAGGTCGCAGGAACGAACGACGGCGCTGGCGTTGTGGGGCTGGTAGATGTCCTCGAGCACGACGGTCACGTGGCGTGTCCGGTTCGGGAGCACAGCGTTGAATTTCGCCAGCTTGTTCCCGGTGACGTACTTCTCGAGATAGTCGATCAGCTCACGGCGCCGGGCCGGATCTTCCGGGAGATCCCACTCTTTCAGACTAGCGTTATTCACAGGGGCGAACCTCCGTTGCTGGCTACACGCCAGGGAATACTGGGATATACGCGGGGCGAGAAAGCGCAGTCAAGGGGACAAGCGGGCGGGCGGATTCTCCTCGACCGCCAAACTCTCTTTTTTCGGTAGCGAGCACGGAGAGCCGGATGTACCTTTTCGGCGGCAAGCTGTCGCTGACGAGGGCGGGCAATCCTGAGGGACGATCATGGCCAGGGAACACATCCTTGTCATCGAGGACGAGGAAGACATTCGCGAACTGATCCGCTACAACCTGCAGCGCGAAGGGTACCAGATCACCGAAGCGGCAAACGGTGAGGCCGGGATCAAGCTCGCCCGTGAAAAGAATCCCGACTTGTTGGTTCTCGATCTGATGCTTCCCGGGATTGACGGTTTCGGGGTTTGTCGCGCGTTGAAAAGCGACAAGACGACATCGGACTTGCCGATCGTGATCGTCACCGCGAAGGGTGAAGAGCCGGACGTTGTCACCGGGCTGGAACTCGGCGCCGACGATTACATCACCAAGCCCTTCAGTCCGCGTGTGCTAATCGCCCGCGTGCGCGCAGTGCTCCGCCGCCGCAGCGCAGAGGAGAGCTCTCCGGACGAAGCATCGGTGATCGATCGTGAGGGTCTTCGCATCCACCCGGGACGGCACGAAGTGCTCGTGGACAACAAGCCGGTTGACCTGACCTACACCGAGTTCCGCATCCTTCACCTGATGGCTCGTCGGCCCGGCTGGGTGTTCACGCGCTACCAGATTGTGGACGCCGTGCGGGGCGACGACCATCCGGTGTCCGACCGCAGCGTCGATGTCCAGATCGTTGGCCTGCGGAAAAAACTCGGCAGGTGCGCCCACCTCGTGGAAACCGTGCGGGGTGTAGGGTATCGTTTCAAGGAGTAGCGGGTGGGCCGGCGACGCTTCATCTGGCAGCTCTTCCCTTCCTATCTGCTGATCACGCTGATTTCCCTCGCCGCGGTGACGGCATACGGATCACGTTCCCTCCGCGCGTTTTTTCTTCGCATCACGACCCAGGATCTCGAAGCCCGCGCGATTCTGCTCCGGCCCGAAATCGAGGAACTGCTGGCGGCTTCCAGCGAGGGAATGGTCGATCCACTCTGCAAGAGACTGGGCGCCGGTTCGAAAACCAGGATCACGGTGATTCTGCCGGACGGCAAGGTGATCGGCGACAGCGAGAAGAACCCGGAGGAGATGGATAACCACGGCAGCCGTCCGGAAGTGGTGGAAGTGCTCGAGGGGGGAGTCGGCAGCTCCAGCCGGTATAGTAAAACGCTGCAACAGAAAATGATGTACGTCGCAGTGCCCCTCCGTGCAGGCGACCGGATTGCCGGAGTACTGCGCACTTCGACGCCTGTGACGGTAATCGATCACGCCCTTTCCTCCATCTACAAGCGGATCGCGATGGGCGGGTTGGTAATCGCCCTGCTCGCCGCGTGGATCAGCTGGGTCAACGCCCGCCGGATCACGACCCCGCTGGAGCAGATCCGTCGCCGGGCGCAGAGCATCGCCGACGGCGACCTCTCCAGCCAAATCCCGACACGAGGTCCGGAGGAGGTGATGTCGCTGGCCGAAGCGATGAACCAGATGGCCACACAGCTCGAGGAACGCATTCAGACCATCCTGCGTCAGCGAAAGGAACAGAAGGCGGTGTTCTCCTCGATATCCGAGGGTGTGCTCGCCGTCGATGAAAATGGGCTGCTGATCAGTATCAACCGGGCGGCGGCGAGATTGTTCAACGTCGATCGCAAGGAAGTGCGCGGGAAAACGATCCAGGAGGTCATTTCCAATCCTGATCTCCGCTATTTCATCGTTCAATCGCTTTCCGCGCCCGGCGGCCTCGAGGACGAGATCACGCTGGACGCTGCGGGCGACCCCCGGTACCTTCAGGCCCACGGCCGTCCGCTCGTCGATGAGGCGGGGCAGAGCATGGGCGCTGTCGTCGTGCTCAACGACGTCACCCGCCTCCGCCGCCTCGAGCACGCCCGGCGCGATTTTGTCGCCAACGTTTCTCACGAGCTTCGCACCCCGGTGACCTCGATCAAGGGGTTCGTCGAAACGCTCCGTGACGGCGCGCTGGATAACCCGGAGGACGCGCGGCACTTCGTGGACATCATCAACCGGCAGGCGGACCGGCTGGATGCGATCATCGAGGACCTGCTCAGTCTGGCGCGCATCGAGCGCGACACCGAAAGCCGTGACATCACACTCACCGAGGTGCCCCTGTACGATGTCATCCACAGCGCGGTGCTCGCGGTGACTCCCCAGGCGAAGGCAAAGAACAGCGCGATTGACATCCACTGTCCCGCCGAACTGACCGCCTTGATCAATGCCCCGCTTCTGGAGCAGGCGATTATCAACCTTGTCGACAACGCGATCAAGTACAACGACGCGGAAGCGCCGATCCGCATCGACGTGGCGGAAACGGATTCGGAAATCCAGCTGAAGGTGTCGGACAAGGGAATGGGCGTAGAAGCGAAGCACCTGCCCCGCCTCTTCGAACGGTTTTACCGCGTGGATAAGGGCCGCAGCCGCCAGGTGGGGGGCACCGGGCTCGGCCTGGCCATCGTCAAGCACATCGCCATCGCTCACAACGGCAGCATTACCGTCGAGAGTGCTTTCGGGTCCGGGAGCACGTTCACGTTGCACATCCCCAAGTCCAAGAAAGACAAACAGTAAAACCTACTCAAGACCCGCTGACTCTCCCCAGTCTCCACTCACACGAGCCTAACAGTCACCTCATCGGCCCTTAGCAGTCCCCGGGCTTCTTACCCGCGTGTTCGATGACACGAGGGTACCGCCAAGGGGGGCGGTCGTGCCGCTTCGAAATGGGTAGAGCAACTACATGGGTCACGAGATGAGCATCCTGAGTGTGAACTGGTTCAGACGAGCGATTCCCACCCTCGCATTCCTGCTCGCGGCGGGCTCAGCTCTCGCGGGCAACATCGAGGGCACCGTCGCCGGCGGCGACACCAAACTGCCGCTGACGGGCGCGAATGTAACCGTGGAAGGGAGTAACCGGGGAGCCGCAACCGATTTGGACGGCAACTTCGTCATCTTCAACCTCCCGGCCGGGACTTATACCCTGCGCTTCACCATGCTCGGGTACGAAGCGATGGTGAAGAAAGAAGTGCGGGTCAGCGACAACACCGTGGAAGTTTCGGTGGAGCTTACTCCATCGGCAGTGAAACTGCAGGACGTCACCTATGTCGCCCATGGTGCGGCGGGGAGCCAGCAGCGGGAG
>CAZIDZ010000032.1:0-12213 GCA_964538455.1 uncultured bacterium | reverse complement strand
GGAGTGTATGGCCATTCCTTCAATTACCAGAGCGGACCCCGAAACGTCTATAAGGCGGGCGGCTCTCCCGGCCAGGTTACCGACTGGCATTCCTACCAGTTCGATACCTACCAGAAGAAGGTCAGGCTCGGCTCGATGCTCGCGCTCAAATTCTACCCGCACGAGCTGCACAACCTGAATTTGAACGTCCTCTACAGCCGCGATCTCACCGATGAGGTCCGGCTGCTCCGGGGGTACAACGACGATAAGGGAACGAACATCAAGGATACCCGTCTTCGTTTCCTCGCCGAGCAGACGTTGACCACCCAGCTGTTCGGTCATCACGCGTTACCGAATGTCGCCAACAGCACGGTTGACTGGCAGATGACCTGGAGCCGGGGCACCCGGGATGAACCGGACACGCGCGAGCAGCTCTACCAGCAGGACCCCGCACAAGGGATCTACTACTGGGCTGAGGAGAGCCAGAGCGCGAGCCACCTGTTCAACAACCTGGTGGACAATTCACGCAGCGGCAGTGTCGACTGGACCTTCCGCCCTGGATTCGGCCCGCAGAACTTGAAGATCAAGGCGGGGGCGGCGGGGCAGTACCGCACGCGCGACTCCAATTATCGCAAATTCCGTTATCTGGCGACCTCCGGGTTTACCCAGGCATCGGATATCCAGTTCCTCTCCCAGGCTCCGGAAGTGATTTTCGCGCCGGACAACATTCACCCCTTCGGCTGGGAGATCAACGAATACACCCGCCCCAACGATAGCTACACGGCGAGCCAGACGGTGCTAGCCGGGTATCTGATGGTCGAGACCAACCTGCACCCGAGGCTCTTCGTGGCCGGCGGGGTGCGCGTCGAGGACAGCCGCCAGGTGGCGGACGGGTATCAGCCGTTCGTCCCGCTTTCCGACGCCGACCAGATTTCCTCGACGATCCAGACGACCGACCTGCTGCCCGCGGTCACCGTCAAGTACCTGGTGGCCAACCGGATGAACCTTCGTTTCGCGGCGAGCCAGACCGTATCGCGACCGGACTTCCGCGAGATGTCTGCCTTCGAGTACACCGATTTCGTCGGCGGGTACGCGGTGATCGGAAATCCAAACCTGAAACGCGCGCTGATCCGGAACTACGACCTGCGCTGGGAAGCGGTTCACGGCGTGGCTGACCTCGTTGCGGTCAGCGTTTTCTACAAGAACTTCGAGAGCCCCATCGAAACCGTGTTGCAGAACACCGCGCAGATTCGTGTCTCCTACGACAACGCCCTGGCCGCGCGCAACTACGGCGTAGAATTCGAAGTGCGGCAGAACCTCGGCCTAGTCAGCGACTACATGCGGACGTTCACCGCCACCTCGAACCTCTCGCTGATCCGGTCCGAGGTGGATCTCCGGGCGGGCTCGGGAATCCAGACGTCCAACAAGCGGCCGCTCGCCGGGCAGTCGCCCTACCTGGCGAATGTTGGCCTCGCCTGGGTGCATCCGACGCGGGGAACTCAGGTCAGCCTCTTCTTCAACACCTTCGGGCCGCGGATCAACTCCGCGGGGGCGAACAACCTGCCCGACATCTATGAGCAGCCTCATGCGGACCTCGATCTCACCGCGAGCCATCCGCTCAACAAAAACCTGAAGCTGAAGATTGGCGCGGTCAACCTGCTCGACTCCGAGGTGCGCTATCTGCAGGGTGGCAAGGTGACTTGGTCCTACTTCAAGGGCAGAACAATCTCTGTGGGGTTGAGCTACACAAACTGAGCTCGCGCCGGGTTCACGCTTCCGCGTATCGGAAGTCCAGAATCGTTCTGGCGGCGCAGCACGGTTGACGGTCGAGTTAAGAACGATTTTGGAAACCGATAATCTGGATTGAAAAACAACGTGAAACGGGAGAGAAAGATGCGGAAGCGTGGTATTCACAGCAGTTGGATGGGTGTTGCCCTGGCCCTCGGCCTCGTAGCCTTCGGTGCTGGTTGCAGCAGCAACGGCAGCGATAATGGAACGGGTCCCGTGTCCGACCCGAACACCCCGGACCTGGTTAGCCCGGATGATGGAGCGTCCACGACCCTTAGTTCGAGCGAGCGATTCGTGCTTGAATGGAGCTCGGTGGACAGCGCGGTGTCCTACCATGTTCAGGTCGCCGGCGACAACGGCTTTGCGCCCAGCTCGGTGATCAACGACGAAGAGATCGACAGAACGTCGTACGATCTGCAGCTTACACGGATTCGCTTCGGCACGACCTACTACTGGCACGTTGCCAGCATTCTCAGCGACGCGAGCGAATCGGAGTACTCTGAGGCTCGCAGCTTCACCCTGAACGCGCCTCCTGCCGGTGACTACACTGTGCTCAGCGGCGAGATCCTTTCCGACATGACGCTGGACGCCTCGAAGACCTACCTGCTGCGTGGCGGAGTGTTCGTGGGCAAGGACGACGCCAGCGTCAGCGTCACTTTGACAATTCCCGCGGGGACCACGATTCTCGGCGAGAAGGCAACGGACGGCATGCTGGTTATCCGTCGCGGCAGCAAGATTGATGCTGTAGGCACCAAGGATGCCCCGATCGTCTTCAGCTCTGATCAGTCCGTTGGTTCCCGCGCGCGCGGCGACTGGGGCGGCGTGATCATCAATGGCCGCGCTCCCCTGAACACCGGCGCAGAGGCGTACGGCGAAGGCGACACCGGCCCTTACGGCGGAACAATCGAGGCCGACAACAGCGGCACGATCATGTACACACGCATCGAGTTTGCCGGCCGTGAAATCAGCCCTGACAACGAGCTCAACGGTCTCGCCCTGCAGGGCGTTGGTTCCGGCACCACCCTTGAGTACATCCAGGTACACATGAACGACGACGACGGCATCGAGTTCTTCGGTGGCGATCCCCAAGCGAAGCACATCTTCATCACCGGATGCGCGGACGACCAGTTCGACTGGACCGATGGCTTCCACGGCAAGGGCCAGTTCTGGGTCGCCCTGCAGTTCAGCGATGCCGCCAACCGCGGTTTCGAGTGCGACAACAGCGCGGATAACAACATTGCCACGCCGTATTCGGATCCGACGATCTACAACTTCACGATCGTCGGCAACGGTGCCCCAGAGTGCGACCATGGAATGCTCTACCGTGAGGGAACGAAAGTCACCGCTCGCAACGGCATCATTTACGGTTTCCTCGACGGTGTCCGGATTCAGCACGATGTGACCATTTCCAACTACGAGGCGGGCAGCCTGACGGTCAAGAACTGCATCTTCTACGACAACACATCGAACTGGTACGATGATGCCACTTCGCAGGACTGCGTGACCAACGCCGCCAACATGAACTCGCAGGAAGATCCCGGCTTCAGCGGCGATCCTCAGTCGATGACCGCAGTGGCAGGCCTTGCGCCTTCCACCACCGGTCTCGCCGCGACGATGACGCCGGCCGCCCCGCCTGATGACGGCTTCTTCGAGTCCGTGGACTACATCGGCGGCATCGATCCCAACGACAACTGGCTTGAAGGTTGGACAACGCTTGAGATGAACTAAGCTTTACCCCCAAGAGGAAAGCGGTTGCCCATACCGCTTCCTCGCTACCCATCATCGGGCAACGGGACGTGTCGAACGATGCGTCCCGTTGTTTTATTTTGCGCCTTGGCAGTGCCCCGCGGGGAAAGGCGGCATTGGAGTTCAGCGGCGGTGTCCGGTACATTACGCGGAACAGGACGAGGGGTGGATGAGCGGAACGATTGCACAGCGACGGAAGGCGGGCGGACTGCTGCTGGTGGCGGCTCTGCTCGCGATGCTGATTGGCGCCTTCGGGTGTGACAGCGGAGCCAGCGTGAATCCCCTGGCGGATGTCATCGTGGTTCTTCAGGACACTCTCTACTCCTCGCGGACGTTGATTCCGGATTCCACCTATCTCCTGCGCGGCACCGTCGTCGTCAGTCCGGCACCGGACGCTGCGGAGGCTCCCACGCTGACGATTCGGCCGGGCACGGTGGTACTCGGCGAAAAAGCGTCCCGGGGACGGCTTGTCATCGACAAGGGTGCGCGTATCGACGCCCAGGGAACGCTCTCATCCCCGATCGTCTTCACCAGCGATCAGCCGGTTGGCGGACGTACCGCGGGGGACTGGGGCGGGATCACCATTCGCGGCGAAGCGCCCAGCAACGACCCGGGATCGGGAGTCGGCGGCGATGTCGAAGCTGATTCCAGCGGGTTCCTCGTCTTCCTTCGAGTCGAGTTTGCCGGGGGCGCTGACGATTCGTGCGGCATCGGGTTGTATGGCGTTGGCAGCGCCACTCATGTTGACTACGTTCAGGTGCACCGCAGCCGGGGAATGGGGGTTCGAGTGCAGGGCGGGGATGTCGCACTCACCCACCTGCTGATCACTCAACCCGGTGTGCTCGGCATCTCCTGGAATCTCGGCTGGAGCGGCGAGGGCCAGTTCTGGATTGTGCAGGCGGCAGCGGGAAACGGCATTTTAGGCCGGAACAATCCAATGTCGTTTTCTGCGCTGCCGCGATCCTCGCCGCTGCTCTACAACCTGACACTGGTGGGAAACACGGGGGCTGCCGGGGTCCAGTTGACCTCCGGCACCGCGGGCATCCTGCGGAACAGCATCGTGCAGGGCTTTCGTACGGCAATCCGGGTCGAGGACAATGAGACCGCATCACG
The DNA here is from genome assembly GCA_964538455.1 of uncultured bacterium. Lineage (GTDB taxonomy): Bacteria > Electryoneota > Electryoneia > Electryoneales > Electryoneaceae > JAZDLX01. The sequence goes on along the minus strand of CAZIDZ010000032.1, from coordinate 7,587 downwards.
GGCGCTGGATTCCATGCTAATAGTAAGCCATACGATCGTTTTCGACTGTGACAGCCTCGCGGTTTCTCCTGACATTACCGTTAGCGGATTCAACGCGGCGGAGTGGCTGGCGGATTCCTCCGCGGTGATCCGCGGTACCGACCCGGAACTGACAAGGCCGAACAGTATCGAGGATCCCGTATTCTATCCGAGAAGCGGAAGCATGGCCTATGTGGCCGATTCTACTGCGGCGCTTCCCGCGGAAAGCCAGCATCTCGGGGAGGCAACCTACGCGGGTGCGGAGTACATCTGGGCGAGCTGGGTGGGGTCGAGTTGGACGGCGTTTCCACGCAACTAAATCCGCTATCGTTCCTCGGGAACCCTGTCTACGTAGACGACTTCCGGCCGGAAACGGTCTGCCCGCGGTTTGGTTTCCGCGGGAACGCCCAGCGCGATGACATTCAGCGGCGGAAGGTGATCGGGGAGGTGGAGAATCCGCGAGATATCCCGCATCCGCTGCTCTCGCGGATAGACACCCAGCCAGACTGCGCCGAGCCCCATCTCGTGAGCCGCCAGTAGCAGGTTTTGGGTTGCCGCGCTGCAGTCAACCGGCCAGTACCCCGGATGGCGTTCACGGCGGCGATCGCCTAGCACTGCGATCGCCAGGGCGGCGCTGGAGAGCATCTTCGCGTAGGGGTGAACGTCCCGGATTTCGTTGAGCACGGCGCGGTCGCGGATAACGACGAAGCGCCAGGGTTGCTCGTTGTGGGCGGAGGGCGCAGCCATCGCGGCTTTAAGTAGGGTCTCGACCTGTTCTTCGGACACTTGCGATTTCGCATATTTGCGAATGCTGCGGCGTGTGAAAATCGCTTCGAGAGTGTTCATACGATTCGCTCCCGCAGGGTTTGTGCGCACAGCCTGCCAACACCTATCCTACAAATCGAATCTAAATAGGTGCAATGGCGGCGGAGCGGTCTGCGCGAGCGGATGAACGGAGATAGTAAGGATGCACGATCACGCTGGACACGGCATAGGCGAAAGGACGGGGAGGCGGAGGCGCGCCCTGCTGTGGGCGTTTGCGATCAATGCGCTGTTTCTCGTCATCGAAATTGCGGGTGGGTTGATTAGCGGATCGCTCGCGCTACTCGCGGATGCCGGTCACATGTTCTCCGACGTCGGTGCGCTCGGAATCGCCCTGTGGGTCTCGCATGTGATCGAAAGACCGCCTTCGAAGCGAACGACCTACGGCTATGGGCGCGCCGAGGTGCTCTCGGGCCTGTTCAACGGCCTAACGCTGCTCATTGTGGTGACGCTGATTTTTCACGAAGCCGTTCAACGAATCGGCGGTGCCCACCCGGTCAACGCGAACATCCTCCTGCCCGTAGCCGTGGCCGGCCTGATCGCGAATCTCGCCAGCGCGGGAGTGCTGATGGCCTACCGCCACGATGATCTGAACGTCCGTGCGGCGTTTCTCCATTTGGCTGTCGACGCCGGCGGGTCCCTCGCCGCCATCGCCGCGGGAGTCGCGATCTACTTCAAAGGGTGGCAGCTCGCGGATGTAATCGCATCGATCCTCATCGGGCTGCTGATTCTCGGCGGGGCGATCCGTCTCGTCAAGGAATCCGTTCACATCCTGCTCGAGGGCACCCCTCCCGACGTCGACTTAGCGAAGGTGCGCCAGGATCTTGAGGCGCTCGAACAGGTGGAATCCTGCCACGACCTGCACGTCTGGCTGGTCGGCAGCGGCGAACCGGTGCTCACGGCGCACCTTATTCCTAACGAACGATTCTCCTATGATGAAGCCTTGCAGGCCGCCCATGACATGATCGCCTCCAACTATGACATCGCGCACACGACTTTCCAGGTGGAGGGAGATCCCTGTCCAGGGATGCATGAATGACTCAACCTTCCTGTTTTTCAAGCTCTTGACTACTAAGTCAACTTTTCTTAGCTATTGTTGCATCTAACTGCAAATGAGGCTAAGGCTCCGCTGGAACAAGGCTCTCTTCTTGCCTCTTCGTATTGACCGTCAGCTATTATAGTTGTATACTTGTGCAAGTATACAAGCGTAGGTCAGCCAGAATGTGTATAAGGCAAGTTGGGATTTCTTAGGAAAGTTTAAGATGCAGGTTTCGAGAAAACAGATCGAGGATGACGAGTCGCTAGAGGCAATACCGGGGTGGAACGCCCCTCCTGAAGACGCGGACGCCTCTCAACCGCTTCCCTCGAAGCCCGAAGGGACACAGAAGGGCCAGGATACGTCGGATGGTCCACCACTCCATCAGGAGAAGAGGACAACTAACAACGACGATGTCTGCTGCCCCGGCATCGAAGACCTCTTTGAAACACAATTTTTCAAAGCGTTGTCCGATCCCAACCGTGTCGCCATCCTCGTTGAACTGGCGCGCAAAGGTCGTCCCTGCACGGTAACCGAACTGTCGGCATGCTGCCCCCGCGACCTTTCGGTGGTTTCGCGGCACCTGACCGCTCTTCGCGATGCAGGAGTAGTCAAATCGGAACGCAGGGGGAAGCAGGTCTATTACTGGGTGCGGGTGAGCGACGTAGCGGACAGGATGCGGGGCATTGTCGTTTCGCTGACCGATCTGGCAGGGCGCTACCGGACTCTTGGCGACGAGAGCGTTGAGCAGGGTGAAGATGCCGGGAAAAACCGTGAATAGAGGAAATCACCATGGAAGAAAAGGAGATTCACAAGCAGGTAAAACAAGCCTACGGAATGGCGGTTTCGGGCCCCAGCGCCGGGTGTTGCGGTGATCCGAAAGGAACAGCGGTCAAATGGGCGGGCTATGGGGCGGAGGAGCTCTCATCGATTCCCAGCGAAGCGGTCGAAAACTCCTTCGGATGTGGCAATCCGCTTGCATTTGCGGAGGTAAAGCCCGGGCAAACAGTGGTCGATCTCGGCAGTGGGGCGGGCATCGATTTGCTCATCGCGTCGAGTCGCGTCGGTCTGAACGGAAAGGTGATCGGTGTGGACATGACCGACGAAATGATCGAAGCGGCCAACGCCAACATTCAAAAGGCGGGGGTTTCGAACGTGGAGGTGCGTAAAGGATTGATCGAAGCGCTTCCTGTGGACGACAACAGCGTTGATTGGGTGATCAGCAACTGTGTCATTAACTTGTCTCCGGACAAACCAAAGGTGTTTTCCGAGATTGCCCGCGTTTTGCGCCCCGGCGGGACTATGCAGGTTTCCGATCTGGTCGCCAGGGATCTCCCGGACCGGGTAGTTGAAGATCCCCTACTTTACAACTCCTGCATCGCCGGAGCGATCTCCGAGGAGGAATACATCGCCGGGTTGCAGGCAGCGGGATTGATCGACGTAGAGGTGATTGAACGCTTGGCCTATGACGGCATGCAAGTTCGGCTTATTGCAAAGTCCGAAGTCGACTCGGACGTCGGGGGGATTGAACTCGAGGAATCCGAGGTCGATGAGTGGCTTAACCGGGTAAAACACGACCTCGCAGGCCGCATCATGAGCATTAAGATTCGAGCACGAAAGCCGGAATGACTTCCAGGGCCTCGCTGGTTTAGCCAGCGAGGCCTTTTTCATATTTCTTAATAGGCAATGATACTCATGCTTTCTTGCCGATAGTTTCCATTTGTTCTCAATGTTTGAAGTGTTCTCCATCTTAACTGCCGCTTGCCAAATCGTTTTGCGGGAGTTATATTATGCATACCGCTGCATGAATGCATTAATTTTAGAGGTCCGCCATGGTGGAACCCGCGAAAGTGTCACTGGAAGCGAAATTGCTTTCTGTATTGGCCCAACCCACAAGGCTGCAAATTCTTTATTTACTAAGGGATGGGGAGAAGTGTGCGTGCCAGATCACCCCGGTGATGAAAGAGGACCAGTCGGTGATCAGCAGGCACCTGATCAGACTGCGGGACGAGGGGATTCTCGACTCGGAGAAGCAGGGAGTGGCGGTGAACTATTGGATCGCGGACCCGAGAGTCTTCCGTCTGCTTGAGATTGCCGATTTGATCGTGCGAGATCTGGCGCAACGTCGCGCTCATGAGGCGATAGGTGCATTCAAGTAGGAATTATTCATGCATAATGATGCATAAATGCATTAAGAGGTGACCTGTGAAGCTGCTGTTGGCCGGTTTCAGGGCCCTTGCAGAGTATCTTTCGGCCCATGTGCTCACCTGTCTCGTGCCCGCGTTCTTCATTGCCGGCGCGATCGCGGTGTTTGTCAGTCAAACCGCGGTGATTCGGTACTTCGGCCCGAAGGCTAATCGCTGGCTGGCGTACGCGGTAGCTTCTTTATCGGGGACGATCCTGGCGGTGTGTTCCTGCACGGTACTGCCGCTTTTTGCGGGAATTCGCCAGCGCGGGGCTGGTTTGGGACCGGCGATCGCGTTTCTCTACTCGGGGCCGGCGATCAATGTCCTCGCGATCATGTATTCTGCGCAACTGCTGGGACTGGATCTGGGAGTGGCGAGAGCCGTGGGAGCTATTGCCTTCTCGCTCGTGATCGGTCTACTGATGGCGGTCATTTTCAGGAAGCAGGAAGAAGAAACACACTCTGCGAACGACGAATGGGCTTACAACTCTGGCGAGGATGACGGCACCCACCCCTTGAGGCAGGTCATCCCTTATTTCGCTGCGATGGTGCTTCTCCTCGTCGCGGCCTCGTCCATCGGGCTGGTCGTCGGGGTGGCCCGAGGCGACGCCGGACGGTGGGTGATGGCGCTTGACGGCAAACCGATGCCCGCGCTGATTGCTCTCGTCTTGCTCGCGGCTGTCGTGGTGATGGCGGTGCGCTGGTACACCGGTCGCGAGATCGCCCAATGGATGCGGGAAACCTGGAATCTGGTCAAGAAGATCGTACCGATTCTCCTCGTGGGCGTTTTTGTGGCGGGCGTTGTCAAAGCTTTGCTGCCGGAGTCCGTCGTGCAACGCTGGGTTGGCGGAAATTCGCTGAACAACAACCTGCTGGCCAGTGTTTTTGGAGCGCTGATGTATTTTTCGACATTGACCGAGGTGCCGATTGTCCGTGCTCTGATGGATCTCGGCATGGGCCGGGGTCCGGCGCTCACGCTGCTGCTCGCCGGGCCGTCGCTGAGCCTCCCGAACATGGTTGTGATCGGCAGGGTGATCGGCCTAAAGCGCACCGCCGTCTATGTCCTTCTGGTTATCGGCCTCTCGACTCTAACCGGTATGCTCTTTGGAAGGATTTCCGCATGAAAGTACACAGGGGAAGTTGGAAATCGATCGGGATCATCCATTCGCCGCACGGGCACGCGGCGGGGGTCCCGATTCAGCCGTTCAAAGGGAGGAGGGTTCGCGGCACGGTGGAAGTCGATCCGAAATTCGCGCCGGCGTTGAAGGATCTCGACGGTTTCGAACGGATTTGGCTGCTCTACTGGTTTCACCGGAGCAGGCGCCCGAATGCCCTCGTCAAGCCGTACATGGACACCACCGAACGCGGTCTGTTCGCCACCCGCGCACCGAGCCGATACAACAACGTCGGGATGTCGCCGGTTCGGCTGCTCGGTGTGAAGGGAAACATCCTCGAGGTCGAGGATATGGACATTCTGGACGGCACGCCGTTGCTCGACATCAAGCCGTACATCCAGGCTTTTGACAGCTATCCCGGGGTTCGCCAGGGCTGGGTGGACGGCATCAACGTAGATTCGTCTGAGGGGATTGCGGACGACCGTTTCAGCAAGGATTGAAAGAGTGCTGGGACATTTGAAGGGGCTACAATGATGAGAAAAATTGAGGTGTTCGGCACGGGATGTCCGAACTGCAGGAAAACGGAGCAGATCATCCGTCAGGCCGCCGCGAGTATGGGCTGGGTGGATGGCGAACAGTACGTTGTCGAAAAGGTGCAGAAACCGCAAGAGATCGCATCGCGCGGCGTGCTCGCCACTCCCGGCGTAGCGGTGGACGGAGTGTTAAAATCCAGCGGCAGGATTCCTTCCTACGGCGTGGTTCGGGAGTGGTTGGAGGAGTGACCGCGGAATTTGATCGAACGCTGTTTTGGTGAAGGAGCAAAAGGGCAGATTCTGACGTGAATCAAGGCCGCTGAAGATTTCACAATTGCGAGAAACGTGGGAGTGATGATGAGCGCAGCCCCCCGAGTTGGAGTCAGACGGCTTTCGCTGCTCGACCGATACCTGACTCTCTGGATCTTCTTGGCGATGGCCGCGGGAGTCGCACTCGGGGCGTATCTGCCGGCTGTGCCGCGAGCGGCTACGGGATTAAGTGTGGGTACAACTTCGATCCCCATCGCTGTTGGACTGATCTTGATGATGTACCCACCGCTCGCCAAGGTTCGCTACGAGCAGCTGCCGAAAGTGTTCAGGGACCTGCGAATTCTCGGCGCATCGCTGTTTCTGAATTGGGTGATCGGGCCGCTGCTGATGTTCGGCCTGGCGCTTCTCTTCCTCCGGGGATACCCCGCCTATATGACTGGGCTGATCCTGATCGGGCTGGCTCGCTGTATCGCAATGGTGATTGTCTGGAACGATCTCGCGAAAGGCAGCGCGGAGTATGCCGCCGGCCTTGTTGCGTTCAACAGCGTGTTCCAGGTGCTGTTCTACTCGCTCTATGCGTGGGTGTTTATTTCTCTGCTGCCGACCTTTTTTGGCCTCGAAGGCTATCAGGTGGAAATATCCATCGGACAGATCGCGGAAAGTGTTTTTCTCTATCTCGGCGTGCCGTTTATTGCGGGTTTCCTCACGCGGCTTGTCCTCCGCCGGGCGAAGGGGGATGAATGGTACCGGGAAAAATTCATCCCCGCAATCAGTCCAATAACTCTGGTGGCACTGCTGTTCACCATCGTGGTCATGTTCAGCCTCAAAGGCGGTGCGATTCTGGAGCTCCCGCTGGATGTCGTGCGAGTGGCCATTCCCCTGCTGGTCTACTTTGTCGTGATGTTTTTTATCACATTCTGGATCGCGAAGCGGATGGGGACGGATTACTCGCGTTCAGCGTCGCTTTCGTTCACGGCCGCGTCGAACAACTTCGAACTTGCGATAGCGGTTGCGGTTTCGGTTTTCGGCATCCACAGCGGTGAGGCGTTTGCGGCTGTGATCGGTCCGCTGGTCGAGGTTCCGGCGTTGATTATGTTGGTCAACGCTGCTTACAGGTTGAGAGCCAAATGGTGGGCGAACGAAGCGAAGAGGGATTTTGCGGATAGTGGATCGTGATACTTCACATGATCCCAACAAACCGGACGTACAATTGGTGATCGTGTCGGGCAGTCGTGGAGAGCGGGCAATGAAAAACGTGTTGATTTTGTGCACCGGGAATTCCGCCCGCAGCCTGATGGCGGAATACCTGGTCAACCGTGAGCTGGGGGAGAGGTGGCATGCGGAATCGGCGGGGGTCGAACCGAAAACGCCGAATCCCTGGGCGATTCGCGTCCTGGCTGAACTCAGGATCGACGCCAGCGGCGCCCGCAGCAAGTCCGTGGAGGAATTTCTCGACCGGGAGGACTTGAGCCTGGTCGTTACGGTCTGCGATCACGCCCGCGAGACCTGCCCGGTGTTCCCGCATCCGGTCAAACAGATCCACGTGGGTTTTGAGGACCCCGCGCCCTATTCAGACGAACCGGAGGAAATCGCTCTTGCAAAATTCCG
>CAZIDZ010000031.1:0-33562 GCA_964538455.1 uncultured bacterium | reverse complement strand
GAACAACCCGGGCCACCCCTCCTGCGGACGCCTTCGGCGAACAACCCGGGCCACCACTCCTGCGGACGCCTTCGGCGAACAACCCGGGCCACCCGTCGTGAGTGAAACTGACCGGTGCCTGTCCGCAAGTCACAACCGGGGCATCCCAAACACCGAGGATACCCCGGTTGTGACTTGCAACAGCGGTGGTCTTGAAAAACAACGCTTGTCACAGATCCTGCACGCCGTGCCATGCGACTTACCTCTTAATAATATCAATATAGCCTGTTTCATGGTTTCCCGCACATCTTTACCTTTGCCTACCGATCCCTGACCAGCACGAGGCAAACGTGAACGACCTCCCGATACAGCGGTACCTGCACATCCTGCGGGACAAGAACACCGACACGGCGACGTTCCGCTGGGCGTCGGACAATCTCGCGAAGCTGCTCTGCGCCGAGGCATTGGCCAAGCTTCCCCACGAAGAGGTGGAGGTGGAAACGCCGGTGGGAACGGCGAAGGGCCCACGTCTGACGGCGGAGCTGATGGTGGTGCCGATCTACCGCGCGGGGCAGTCGCTGGTGCAGCCGTTCCTCGACACCGCGCCGGGGACGCCGGTGGGCGCGCTGCTGATCCAGCGTGACGAGGCGACCGCGGAGCCGAAACTGTACTACCGCAAATTGGCTGACCCCCTGCCCGAATACGCTGTGATCGTGGACCCGATGCTTGCCACGGCGGGCTCGGCGACGCTGGCGGCAAAGGTGCTGCAGGAGGCGGGGTACCCTGTGGAGAAAATCCATTTTCTGGGAGTGATCGCGTCGCGGGAGGGATACAGCCGCCTCGCCGAGGTGCTGCCGGAGGAGAACATCACCGTCGCGGCGATCGACCCTGAGCTGAACGACAGGAAGTACATCGTGCCGGGGCTCGGGGACTACGGAGACCGGTATTTCGGAGCATGAAGAAGTGCGTAACTCCGGGACAGTCCCTCTAAAACTCAACTTCTTTGGGACAGTCCCGATTTACGCATCCGGCGCTAGCAGACAGGGGCACGTGTAATCACATTCCCTGAGACCCGACCCTGAAGGGATCGGGCCACCCTGCCGCTAAGTAAGCAGGAGCGCATGCTTTATCGAGAAACCCGACTTGCGAGCAAGTCGGGCCACCCGTCATGGATCCTTCACTGCGTTCAGGATGACTGCAAGAGCGAAACCCGGCTGGCGGAGCTGCCGGGCCACACATCATTTAGTAGAAACCCGGCCATCCCACCTGCGTTGAAAAAACACGCTACGGCAGGCATACGGGCTGGCCGGGCCACCCTGCCGATATTTCGGGGCGTAAGTGTCGCGAGATTGCCTCGTCATCCGCCGGCTGGCGGATTGCATGTCCTTCAGACATGCGAGCTTGCACCTTCGGTGCCGCCGTTCCTCGCAATGACAAGACTGTTAAGGCCTGGCCACCACGTCGAGCCTGCCAGACCACACTACCGATTAACTCATAGATCCTTCACTACGTTCAGGATGACAGCGAGAGCGAAACCCGACCCTAGACCGCAGCGCCTCGGGCGCAAGCTCGCATGCACAAAGTGCATGCAACGGTCGGGCCACGCTGTTGTATCTCCTCTCTCCATCTCTCCTTCAGCCGTTGTCCTCATGCTCCACGCAATCTATCTTTCATCTCTGAGCCGGGTGCACATGGCTGGCACGGTATCGTGCCTGGAAGGAGAACCGCCATGAGAACGCACCTCGTATCGACCTGCCTGGTCGCCGCGCTCGTCCTGTTCGTAGTCCTCCCACCTGTTTATGCACAGGATACAGCAACAAGCGACACCTCCACCCCGTACCAGATTCAGCCGTACAACGATCACCTCTACAAAATCACCACGCTGCAGCCGTTCCGAGTCGACATCTACGCTTCGGTCGGTCCGGATGGAGTATTGCTTGTGGACGCCGGGTTTCTCGGCACCGGTCACGCGTTCGGGGAGGCGCTTCGATCCCTGACCGATCAGCCGGTGAAAATGGTGATCGCCACCCATTCCCACGCTGACCACATCACAGGCATCCCGATCCTCGCGCCGAACGCCGTGGTTGTCGCCGACAGGAATGCAGTCATCGACAGCTATATGGCGCTTCCCCCGCGGCGGCGGTTTACGAATCCGACAGTCACGGTGGATTCCGCCCTTACCATTCACTTCAACGGCGAAGACATCCACGTCGTCGCACTGCCGCCGGGACATGCTCCCGATGAACTGCTAATCCATTTCACCGGCTCAAACGTGCTGTGCGTCGGCAGCCGGATCCTTCCGCTCTTTTTCCCAAGCGTAGATAACTCACAACCCGGCGCCCTCGACGAGATCCTTGAAAGCATCCCGCGCATCGTCAAGGAGTATCCGAACGCCACAATCGCCTCGGGACATGGACCGGACTTGACCGGCAAGCAGGCGCTGGACTACTACAAGGAGATGAAAAAGAGCAGGAAAGTTGTAGAGAAAGCGCTGAAGAAGGGCAAAACCGAGGACCAGCTCGTCGAAGAAAACGTGCTCGCCAAATGGATCGACAACGTCACCTTCACCCAGAATTCCGCCAGATTGTGGATCCGTGCGATCGGGCGTGGAGAAGGCTTCTTCCCCGCAGCGCTTCCATCCATCTCCCAACCGATGACAGAAGCGTTTGTCAAAAGCGGCGCGGGCGAGATGATCCAAGTCTATCAATCGCTGAAAAAGGAACATCCGGACGAGTACGATTTCCGTCAATTTCAACTGAATAATCTCGGCTACCAGTTCCTGTTCCGAAACAACGTAGAGACGGCACTCAAGGTCTTTCAATTGAACATCGAGGCTTATCCTACATCGGCGAACGTGTACGACAGCTACGGGGAAGCGCTGCTCGCGAAGGGAGACACAACTCAGGCGATCACCTACTACGAAAAGGCGATTGCGACGGACTCCACGTTTACCAACGCACAGCACGTACTGCAAAGCCTGCTCGAGGGGAAATAGTGTCTGGCGGATGGCGCGCAGATAAGTATTGAAGGGAATCACCCAGCGACGCCTTACGTACGGACAGATATCCGTTCACATTGGATCATCTTTTGGCGACCTGGGCGGGTTCGAAGCGGCGAATATACGCGACCACGTCCATCAGCGATCGTGTCGTTTCGCTGGAGAAGCGACGGTAGGCGAAAGCGCCCAACGGTTCCTGAAACACGGTGCGCTGCGTGTAGGAGACCTGTGTTCCGCCGTAGGGCTTCGGGACGATGGTGTAGACGGCGATCGAGTTGGATGGTTCCGGGCTGAACCCCACGGTTTGCCAGAATTTGACGAGTTTCGAACGGACAAACAGGGTATCTCCTCGACGCTCGATAGAGCGGTGGAGGACAATTCGGTTACGATAGATCCAAAGCAGGCTGAAGCGGGCCAGCAAATCATAGCCACTAGTACCTTCCGCGGCGATTTCGAGAACACCGGGCCCCTTCGCCTCTGCGGCCATCAGATGGTGTGGGAGATAGAGCAGCCGGGCGACGGAATCCGCCGGCAGGTCCGCAACAAACTGGTGATCGACATGAATCACCGGGCCCTGTTCGGTGATCTCGAGCCGGGTAGCCTCCCACGCCCGCCCACTCCCGGCAACGATCAGGATTCCGGCGAGATAGAGGCAGACGACGCTTAACTGTCTCAGGCGTATTGCATTCATGGCCGAAGCGTAGCCGGGTATTGTTACACACGCGTAAGGATTTCATGTGCAGACTCTAACAGCTCTTCCCATGTAGGGGTTTCGGCGGGCACTGACGACAATGATTCTTTTTCGAAAGTTCGAGTGCCAGAGAATTCGTCGTTGTTGAAAGCCGGGGATAAAAAGGGCGGATTCAACCGAGAGCAAGAAAGGTTACAGCCACGCTTTTTGGCAGGGCGAAGCGGCTAGCGGGGGATCAGGGAGTCGTATTTTCGGATTTGCGGTACGCACAGACGAAGAGCCGTTCGATGCCGTTTTCTCCGCAATCGACCCCGTCGGTTCCCAGCTCGTTGCGCAGGTAATCGACAACCCGGCGGGCGGCGTCGGCGGTCAACGCCTTGCGGTAAATCCAGCGGTCTACGTCCCGGACTACTCCGTGAATCTCGAACAGGCACTCTCTCGCGCTCTCAGCAGCAGCAACAAACCACTCCGACTCGGCACCTCCCACCGAGCGGATATAGGCGAGGAGTTCGGCTTCGATGAGGTGCTCATCCTTGGCCATTGCTCTCTCCGCTGCCGGACCGCTCTTTGGCGGTCTGTCTGTGAGGAAAATAGGTACCAAGCGTGTTAAAAACCCGTTCTTGAGGGGCATTTCACGAACGGCGCGGGCCCCCGCGAGCCCCTTTCGCCCCGTTCGATCTCCCAGGAGCGCTTCGAAGAGTGAAGCAACGCAAAGTTCCATCCAGGGAGAGTACATAAAAAGACCCCCCGAGCAGGGGGGGGTGCGTCGGGGGGAATGCGCATGCACACCCGCAGGCGTACACGAATGCGCCGAATAACGTAGGAAAAACCTCCAACGCGTGCAAGACGGTCGTGCGACAAAGATCGCGTCATCGGTGCCTTTACGCTCACGCTGGAGACACGCAGATTCCAATCCCGACCATAAAAAACCTCCGCCCGGCACCGGGCGGAGGAGCAAAAGCCGCTAAATCAAGCGCTTACTTTTTTCGTGCATTTTTCCTTGCGGCAGGTCCGGAGCCAGCCGCCGGCTTCGACACCCTCTTTGCCGCCGGTTTCCTGGCGCTTCCCTTCTTTTCTGGCGCCCTGACAGATGACCTCGCCGATTTCTTTACCGTCTTCGTCAGCTTGCCGGCTGAGGACTGTTTCTTGGCGGATTTTCCGGCTGCCTTTCCGCTCGCCGCTTTTTTCGGAGATTTGGCGTTGGCGTTCGCCTCCTGCACCCGGCGATTCTGAACGACACCAATCGCGGCGATGTTGACGATGTCATCCACCGAACTGTCGCTGGTGAGGACGTGCATCGGAATGCCAACTCCGGTGATAATCGGGCCGACGGTGCGGGCCTCGCCCAGCACGCCGAGCAGACGGAAGGCGATGTTTGCGCTGTTCAGGTCGGGGAAGACGAGGCAGTTGGCTCCGCTGGTCAATCGGCTGAAGGGGAAGTGCTCTTTCAGCAGCTCGGTTGAGACTGCGGTGTCCGCCTGCATTTCCCCGTCCACCTGCCAATCCGGGTGTTTTTCCCAAAGCAGCTCGACCGCCTTGCGCATTTTCAACGCCGTCTCGTGGCGGACCGTGCCGAAATTGCTGAACGAGAGCAGCGCAATACGCGGGTCAAACCCGAAATCCGCCGCGAGGTCATGAACATCTTCGGCAATCGCCACGAGCTGCTCCGCCGTGGGATCGATGTTGACCGCGGTATCGGCAAGGAAAAACGTCTGGTCGTTGATCACCAGCATGTACACGCCCGCAACAACACCTTGGGTTTTCAAGTCGCTGGTAACAGTGAGCATCGGCCGGATAGCGGCGGGATAATAGTTGGTTCGTCCCGAGACGTACACCTCGGCGTCCCCCTCGCGGACCATCATCGGGCCGAAGTAGAACGGCTGGCGCATGTCGCGCAGCGCCTGGGTCAGATCGATGCCCTTCCGCTGGCGCAGGTGGTAATATTTATCCGCATACCTTTCGATCAATTCCGAGCTGAGCGGGTCAATGATACGGGCGCCGTGAAGCGGGAGGCCCAGTTCTTTTTTCTTGGCTTCGATCTCATCGATACCGCCAAGCAGTACCGGGATGCCGATATTTTCGTCGAGCAGGATCTGACTCGCACGAAGCACTTTCTCGTCGGTGCCCTCGGCGAACACGATGCGGCTGGTCTCTTTCTGGGCGACATGCACCAGCCTGCGGATCGTCCGCCGCTCGGCGCCGAGCATCTCCTCAAGGTGATCGCGGTAGGCGTCCCAATCGGTGATCTGCTTCCGCGCCACGCCGGTTTCCACGGCCGCCTGAGCCACGGCGGTCGCCTCCCAGGTGAGCACGCGGGGATCGAAGGGTTTCGGGATCAGGTATTCCCTGCCGTAATGCATGCTCTTGACGCCGTAGGCGCGGAGTACGGAGTCGGGAACGTCCTCTTTCGCAAGGCTGGCGAGCGCCCTAGAGGCGGCGACTTTCATCTGCTCGTTGATCGCGGTCGCACGGACATCGAGGGCACCACGGAAGATGAACGGGAAGCCGAGAACGTTGTTGACCTGATTCGGGTAGTCGCTGCGACCGGTGGCTATGATCACATCCTTGCGGGCAGCGGTGGCCTCCGGGTAGGTGATCTCCGGGTCCGGATTGGCCATTGCCATGATAATCGGATTCTTGGCCATGGACTGGACCATCTTTTTCGAGACCACATTCGCGACAGAGACACCGCTGAAGGCGTCCGCACCGTTGATAGCGTCCTCAAGGGTACGTGCCTTCGTCTTCTGCGCGAAGTACGCTTTATACTTGTTGTACTTTGGGTGTGCGGGGTCCATATCCTCCCGGCCGGCGTAAATGACACCCTTGCTGTCGATCATCAGGATGTTGGCATGCTTGACCCCGAGAGATTCGTAAAACTTGGCGCAAGCGATGCCTGCGGCGCCCGCCCCGTTGACCACCAGCTTGATCTTGCCGATGCCCTTGCCGATAAACTCGCAGGCGTTCACCAGCGCGGCTCCGGAGATGATCGCAGTTCCGTGCTGGTCATCGTGGAACACCGGGATGTTGAGACGGCTTTTAAGTGTTTCCTCGATGTAGAAACATTCAGGAGCCTTGATGTCCTCGAGGTTGATGCCGCCGAACGTCGGTTCAAGCAGTTCGCACGCCCGGATAATCTCGTCCGCGTTGTGCGTATTCAGTTCGATGTCAAAGACGTCAACATTGGCGAACCTTTTGAAAAGGACGCCTTTGCCCTCCATCACCGGTTTCCCGGCAAGGGCACCGATGTCCCCGAGCCCGAGCACGGCCGTTCCATTGGAAACCACAGCCACGAGGTTTCCCTTGGAGGTGTACTTATAGGCATCCTCAGGGTTTTGTTCTATTCGGAGGCAGGGAACCGCCACGCCCGGCGTGTAAGCCAGCGAGAGATCCCGCTGGGTGACGCAGGGCTTGGTAGGGACGACACGAATTTTGCCCGGAGTCGGCAACGAGTGATACTCAAGCGCTGCTTGATCGTAGGCCATGATCTATCTCCCAAAATGTGGGCTTCTTCACAAACGGTCCGCTAACCGCGTTAAAGATCCCCCCTTACTAGCAGCAGCGAGTGGAATATACGGGGGGGATTTCAAGCCTTCAAACGATGGCTCCGGATAGTCCCTTCAAGGGCGTGCCAATCCCGAAAATCCGCCCCTCTCCCTTTCGCACGCCCATGCCGTGAGTGCAGATTCCTCCAGACGGGAGGGACATCCGCCCCGAGCCCCTATGCGGCAGAAAACACTGCGACAGGATCACTGCATGGACACTGACAAAGAGCCCGACTCATTCATGCTGCGCCTCGAAGAGGCGGAAGATTTGCCGATTCTCCCCCAGGTTCACGCCCAGGCAATGACGATCGCCCAAAATCCGGAGAGCAACATCAGTGAATTGAAGGACATTCTGAAGTACGACCCCGCCCTGACAGCAACCATCCTGAAAGTCTCGAACTCGGCGTACTACGGTTTCAGCCATAAGATCGAATCTCTGCAGACCGCGCTGGTGATGCTTGGGTTGCGCGAAGTGATCCGCCTGATCGTAACCGCCGCGATCGTCCACACATTTCCGACTGAAAAAATGAGCCCGCGCTTCAAACCGGACCGCTTCTGGCTTCACTGTATGGCCACAGGCATTCTCGCCCAGTTTCTCGTCAACAAGCTCAAGCTGGCCACAAACGCGGACGTTTTCACCGGCGGCCTGCTGCATGACCTCGGCAAGGTGTTGCTCGCCGCACATTTCCCACGGGAATACGAAAAAGCACTGGATTTTGCCGAGGGGAAAAAAGTCTCGCTGCGCATCGCAGAAAGGCACGTGCTCGGCATCGATCACTCCGCCATCGGCGGCTACCTCGCGACACGGTGGGATCTGCCCGAAGCACTCAACAACATGATCCGCTACCATCATTCGCCGAAGATGGAGAGTGTATTCTCCATGGACGTCGCCGTCGTTCACCTCGCAAACCGGCTCTCTAAGCACTACGGCGTGCAGCTCCACGATTCGGACGGAACCGAAGAGGAAGAATCCCTGCCGAAGGATAAGGCATGGGAAATCATCGGCGGCCAGTACTGGCCGGCCGAACTGAACGTGGAATCACTGATCGAAGGTTCAAAAACCGAAGTCGAACGTGCCAGCGAACTCCTCCATTCCCTATTAAGCACTTGAGCATCTTGATTCTTGAAGTAACCATGAGATTCCCGGGAAGAACACCTGCCACTCCCCAGTGACCCGTTTTCGTTTCCCATTGTTCTCAACTGTTCGTCAGTATTTATAGCAAATCTTTCGAGTTCCCGCCTCACAGCAGGCGTTTCAACATCTCAGACGAACTTGCGTGCGGAGTCTGCTTCCACCGCGCTGAGGCGTCGGACAGGCTACACCGCGTTCAGAAGGTCGTGTTCATGCGGTGAACCCTGGGCGATTTCGAGGGAAAATACCAACGGGGATACATTCTCTTTTCGGGACCTTCCGGAAAAGGCTTGTGCCCCCCTTTCTATGCCTCCGGCAAATCGTTTTCGCGTTCCATTCCAGCCTTGGAGCGCGTTCGTCGAATTGCCGATCACGGGGTCACGGGTTATCTTTCAGCGACCGGAGGATTAGCCTAATTGGTAAGGCAGCGGTCTTGAAAACCGCCGGGCTTGACGGCCCTTGGGGGTTCGAGTCCCTCATCCTCCGCAAGGAAGAACGGGGGACGCGTGGAGTTCGCGTGTCCCCCATGATCTTGATCTCAAACCTCCAAGCCAACGGTCCCGGGAGTGAAATCTGGGGCTGACCCCCCATCCCCGGCTTCGGCGGACAGGCATCACGGACAGCCAGTCATTACGGGATTCTTATCCATCATCTTTCACATTCCAAATCCTGAAATGAATCAAGGCTGCTTGGTACGATTCGGTGCATTTGTCAAATGCGGATGTCTCCGGGTCATCGATTCCAGTTTGATGAAAAGAGTGTACCTATTACATTGAATTCAACAACCTGGCCGAGACCTTCGAGCGAAGGCGACAGGAAGAGTACTCGAATCGACAACAACTTAGATTCCCTGTCGCTTTCGGCCATAGTAGCCTGAGCCAAAGCGACGAACTGCGCAATCAATCCGATCCCTATGTGCGATACCGACATGACTAACCGACCTTGTACATCGGCTGTCAGAAGACTGGTCAGATATTCAAGGGAGATCATTCTTCCCACAGTCCTTTCCTTTTTAATTGTGACGATACTTTCCCCTGCCTACGCATCAGATACCCTTTTCCTGCCCACCTATCTCATTCAGGTACCACCGGAAGAATTCCTGCAGATGGTCATCCATCCGGAAGACGATATCGAACTGTCCGCCACTATAACCATAAACGGCAACGACTATCCGGCCACACTCTCACTTCGCGGAACAACATCGCGCACGCTCCCAAAGAAATCCTACAACATCCATTTTATCCATACTGGACCGGCTGGAGAAGCCGAGATCAACCTGAACGCAGAATATCGAGACACCACAAAGATCCGCAACGCTATGGCGATGGAACTGGCCTCTCGGCTCGGCTTGGCCGCACCGAGTGTCCAACTCATTTCCCTGGTTGTCAACGATGCGTATCAAGGAGTCTATACTGTCGTAGAGGAGGTGGATGACAACTTCTTTGACGCACGCGATATCCCGGTCCCTGATTTTCTGATCAAGGCAACGACACACGGCGGACGATTTGTTCCCCTGCTTTATCCGGAACAATTCTACGACAATTACGAAGTTCTTGATATCACACAGGAAGACCTGGATGAATACCTGGAGCGGGAGATGATCTTTCAGTTTGGATCACCTGGACTTCTCGCACTCCGGGCAAATACGATACTCGACATTGAGCGGGTCCTCGACTATTTTGTCCTCCAATTCGCCGTCATGAACAATGACGGTTTCACGAAGAATTACTTCCTGTTCAGACGTACCAACGGCCTGTACGAGCTGATTCCCTGGGATTGTGACGCCAGCTTCGGCAATCATTGGAATGGGGTATGGCATCCCGAATACATCCAGATGAAAAAGTGGACGTTTATCAACCAAAATCCTCTATTCTCCCGTCTTATGGAACGGGAGATTTACCGCGAGTATTTCAACCAGCGACTTCGCACGGTCTCCGAGGATTATTTCCCGGCATTGGAGTCTTGGCTGGACGACCAGTACGAAGCCCTCCTGCATGACTCGCGTCTTGATCCCTATGTAACGCTTGACAGCGCTGCATTCGACACCGCCTGGACAAGACTTCACAGCTTTCTCGAAGGACGTGAATCGATGCTGGAACAGATCGATTACTTCCATCGTCTTCCCGTACTCTCATGGAGAGTGAGGTTGCTAACTGATCCAGATAGAGAAGATTCTCTCGCTTTCACCGCAAGTGTCAGCGATGGAGCTTCGGAAGTCCTGCTGGGAATCGGCAACGTCTCATCCCCGCCGCTGCTTCCAATGGAACTCGATGAAAACGCAGACAAATCGCTCCCTGACGAACAGGTGTGGACCCTCACGCTTCCATTAGATGCAATCGATCAGTCGAGTGCTTATGTTTTTTTCACCCGTTATGCGGACGAAGACTATTTCATGACTCCCGCAGGCGGAACGGGATACTACGAGTACTCTCCCCCCAGCCTGCCGATGCTGCCAGGCCAGCGTTCGGAGAGTCCACAACCGGGCGAAGTAAAGGTCGGTCCCCGCTGGGTGTCACCCACAGAACAGAGCCATCTGGTCAGTATCATCAATCATGGGTCTCGAACGGTAAACACTGAAGGGCTTTGGGTGTCCCTTGGGGCATCCTATCTTCGCGTTCAATTGGCAGCAGCGGACTCGCTGGTCCCCGGTGACACCCTTTTCCTGACCGACCAGCCGGAAATCGAAGCCGCTCGCAATTCGGACCGCCGAATCTATGGACCGTACCCTTTGTCGTTAATTGACGAAGACACCTTACGCATTCTTGATTACGAAGACCGATTGCTGGACAGCGAAGCCGGGAAGCTAACGTCAATGACGGAGAAGGTCGGTGCTCTTGTCATCAACGAAATCAATTATCACAGCAGTGATGACTTTCAGACAGGCGACTGGGTAGAACTCTATTTGCGAGATAGGTATCAATCGATTACCCACTGGACGCTTCGCGATGACAATCCAAACCACCGTTTTGATTTTATTGAAGCCGATTCATCGACGATGCTAGCATCAGGAGGTTACTTGGTAATTGCAGAGGACCCCGACTTTTTCGCCGTATTTCTTCCGGATGTACCTCTCGCAGCCAACGCTCTCACGTTCGGATTCGGGAATAACGGCGATAGAGTTTGCCTCTACAACACCTATGGACGACTGGTGGACATGGTCGATTATGACGATCAATCACCATGGCCAACCGCTGCTGACGGCCAGGGACCAACCCTTGAGCTAATTCATCCCGATAGTGGCAATGCGGATCCATCATCATGGCGAAGAAGTTTGAACACGGCGCCTTACGGCACTCCCGGGCGGAAAAACTCGGTCACCACGGACACCGTCGGTTATGACACATCCACTTTTGAGAGATGGACGATCGCATCCGTTTTCCCCAATCCTTCCGGAGAACAATTTCGGATCCAGATCATGTCCCCCGATATTAGCCCATTCGTACTTTCCATTACCAACGTACTCGGCAGGGAGGTTGCCCTTTTGAAGGGAACCTGTTTTTCCCCTGGGCGGGTCGAAGCAATATGGGATGGAACTTCCGGCGGACATCCGGTGAGTTCCGGCGTTTATTGGCTGCGTATCATCCGCCCTTCACGCAGCAAGGCACGAAAAATCGTCCTTCTCAGGTGATATGAAGGTGCAACTGAGTGACAATCCTGTATCCAAAAAAGAGGCAAAACACGCTGGGGATGCTTTTCGTATTGGCATTCGCCGCCTTTCTTCTCTTGTTGTTGCCACGGGTGTGTGCTGCCAGGTTACCGCAACTTCGAACCTACAGAATCGCCTGTGATCCGGATCAGTTGGGACAGATTTACGAGTCCCCTCACGAAACCATCTACATCGCTTGTGAGTTGGTATATCAAGGTCAGGTCTGGCACAACGCGAGGCTTCGCCTGCGCGGTGACAGCAGCCGCGATTATCCGAAAAAATCGTACCAAGTGAACTTCGATGCCGACGAACGTTTTTATGGCCGAGACAGAATAAACTTGATCTCGGAGTGGCGCGACGCCAGCTATTGCCGCGAATTCTTATCGTACGACACCTTCCTCAGGGCTGGTCTAGATGCCTCACGGACATGGTTTGCACGTGTCTATATCAACGACGTCTACATGGGCCTCTATTTGGACGTCGAGCAGGTGGATGAACATTTACTGGCTAGAAGCGCATTGGACGATAGTTCCAGCGTTTACAAAGCCGAATTTGACGATGCGATGCTTCTCGAGGGAGAACGTGTCGACAGCCTTTGGACAAAAGAGACGAATAAAACAACCGGCTTTTACGATCTAAGTGATTTGATCGAGTGGATCAATAACGTTCCAGACGAATCGTTCTTTGCCGAGTTAGACGAAAAATTCGACCGGGAGCAGCTGGCACGTCACCTTGCAGTGAACACGCTGATAACCAACTCCTCCACGTACTACCACAACTACTTCCTCGTACACGATCTACACCCAGGAGGAAGATGGCGAATACTGCCGTGGGATATGGATCGCAGTTATCGGGCGTACTATGGCTATTCCAGTCCCAATTATTTTGTCTGCTCCCATCCGACCAAACAGGAAGTGAACGAACTGATCCGGCGCTGTTGGCGCGACGCGAACATGCGTGATCTGATCTTTGCAAACGTGACAGGAATAATCGACTCCCTAATGGTCCAATCCTATTACGACTCTCTCGTCGCCAATCTCGATACACTTCTTCAGGTTGCTGTGGAGCAGGACACGTACAAGCAGTACACAACCCAGGAATTTCACGACGCTCTCGGTGCGATCCCCAATTACGTAGAAGGCCGTGCGAATTACATGCGCCACTCTATTAAAAGCTCGCCCTATCCTTTCTCTTTGCTGGAAGAGACAAGAGAGATACACGGAATCCGGTTGCGATGGGAGTCAAGCGTGACCGCCGACGGAGGACCTGTCACCTACCGAGTACTCCTGGATACGCTCTATGACCTCCCTGACCCGGAAATCTTTGATGTGGGAAGCGACACAACGCTGTTGCTCAACACGCTGGCGGCTCGGCGATGGTACTGGCGTGCAGAGGCCCTGAACACCTCTGGCGATAATACACCTTCCATTCAATTTTTCAATAGCTTCGATCTGCCTAGACCGCTCGGAACAAGTCAAGAACTTCCTGATACGCTGACGAATGACCGTACGGTGAGTCCGGAGGGTGGTCCCCTTTGGCTTAGGAGAACGGTTCTTGTCCCGGAGGGGGTGACTTTGACAGTTGAGGCGGGAACGCATTTGGGCATCGCAGATTCAGCTTCATTGATCATCGAAGGAAAGTTCCGCGCCAACGGAACCAAAGAGCAGCCTGTTACCATCACCTCGCTGCGAAACGGTGAATCCGGGGGAACGATCGAACGTCACGAGACGAGCGAAGAAGTCACTATCGTGCACACCCTGATCGACAACCTGGGTGGAATTGTGAGCGGAAAGCTGAATGTCTCTGACGGCGGAGTGTTGACCCTGGCGGAATCGTCCATCACCAACTTTCCGGACGTTGCCGTGCTGGCCGAGAGCGGGTACACCCGGCTCCAAGGCGCCCAGGTACGTTGCAGTGGCGAGAAAGGGATTTGGATACGCGGTGGTTCACTTACCGTCACAAACAGCCAATTGATCGATATGGGAAACGACACCACAAACTCTCTAATATTTTGCGACGCCAAGACGGAAGACATTGAGATCGTCGACAGCCAGCTGCGTACCTTTGGCGCCCACAGTCTCCGCGCTGAACTGAATGGTGCTTCGATGACACTATACGACGTAGAGTTTAATGGCGGGGGTCTCGTTCTGGATGGACCGCTACAGATAGAAACGTACAATTCATCCTGGTTCGATTGCGACACAGCTCTCGCGATCGGTCCGGAGGTTTCGGTGACGTGTTACAATGGCCTGTTCTCCAGAAATGGCATTGCGCTTGTTCAGAACGAGGGCGTTAACACATCCGCTCAACTTCCTTACATCCGAAATGCCGTCTTTTACGCTAATCAAGAGAACCTGTCACCCTATGGATCAACACACTGGGATCTGGGATTCAGCTATCTTTCCAGCGCCGATTCACTAGGGTGGGAAAGGATTCTCTCCGGAGATCTTGGAGTCATTGACCCGTGGAACGGCAATTGGCAACTCGAACCGGGATCCCAGCTGATCGACGCGGGTTGGGGCACCGGCGCAGCCGCATTGGATGTCGTCCGCCAGAGACGAGTCGATGTCCCCAGCGTCACCAACACCGGACAGGGCGAAATCTCTTATGTGGACATTGGTCTTTACGAGTACCCCTATGGGATCGTCCCGTTCCTTCCGGAATCCGACAGCCTATCCGCTCTATTCGTATATCCTAATCCAACTGGTGGCAGAGTGATGCTCTCGTTTCTCATGAAATCTGCGGGAGGCGCAAGATTAACAATCTTCAATCTGCTCGGGCAACGAGTCTATCAGCAGCAGTTGAGTGGTCTTGCCCCCGGTCGGCACAGAATTATCTGGGCATGTAAAAACACGGCGGGAACTCCCGTGGCATCGGGGTTTTACATTGCACACCTTCTCCTGCCGGAAGGGACACGGGACGCCCGTATTATCCTCCTGCGCTGAAGATTTTAGACCTCTACCTCATCATCTTCGTAGAGAACGGAAACCCGTTCCATCCCCTCAAGCGTGCTGAGTCGTTCGATCAACTGTTCCTCGCTTACCCCCTTCCTCAATCGAACGAGAAAAGTATATTCGAGAAACTGTCCCATACGTACGGTTCTCATAGAGATGCGGCGCCAATTTGAAAGCAGTGTCTCGAAAAGTGGTTGAAACGCCTGGCTATCCAGCTCCGACGCGAAAAACTGGAAACGAAGCAGGTAAAGGCCTTTGGGCGTCTGACCGAAACGGACGAAATCGATCAAGAGCAACATGAGCAGGATGGTGCCGACCCCGAACAATGCGAGTACGTAGGCGCTTACCCCCGCGGCCATTCCAGCCGCCAGCGCAAAGAAGACAAATGCGATGTCACGGTTATCCTTGACAACAGTACGGAAACGAATAATGGAAAGAGCCCCGACGAGGCTGAAAGCCCGGGCGATGCTGTTTCCAATCACCATCATTACAAGCCCAACGACCATGGACAGAATCACCAGCGTCAACAGAAACGAAACACTGGATGCACGGTGGCGGTTTGTCATTCTGTACACCACGACAATCAGCATCCCGAGTCCGCAAGCCAGCAACAGATTCAGGATGACTTCCTCGATCGTCAGTGATTGCCCTAAGGATTGAAAAGAGGTCAGCAGTTCTCGCATCAGGCGTATCCGATTAGTCTTTCGAAATCACTCCAACTTTCAACACCGCTACAGTATTTGGAGATTGCCTGCAAATGAAGGCGGTATTCACGAATGATCAAACGCAGCCAGAGTGGAAGCGCAATGCTGAATTTCACTTCCATGATGAAGCGCGGTGAACCGAAAGTCCGCAGATCTTCTTCCCGAAAGAATTCATCGACATCCGGTTCGAAAAAACTACGAACGTTGTAATCAAACGTAACTCGAAGGTCAGGATTCTCAGGATCTAAAAAGGCTTCACGTTCATAGGTGATTAATGCTTTAGGCGCAAGCTTGAGGCGCTTCGTCAAATAGACAAACCGATTCAATACTCCACTGTCCTTCCAACTCTTCTGGTCATCCTTCATCAGCGTCAGCTGCCCTCCGTTGAGCAGCTTTGGGACTTGGTCGATTCCAACTGTCGTCCGCTCTTTAAAAACGGTATCCCTTATCTTTCGCTTGATCTCGAGGAATGCCGGAGTTTCATCAATGAAGTCGTTGTAGACACGGACACGCAGTTTCTTACGAAGTTTCAACCCTTCGATTTTTTCGAAATACATCAGTAGCGAGGGTGTGTCGAAGTAGATACTGCGAACCGTGTATTGGTTCTCAATCCGGTTTTCACAGAACGGATCGTGAACCATGTGTGCAAGTATCCGATCGCGAAGTGATTCCGCAAACACCATCGGAACAAAGTACTTGAATTCTTTTCTCTCGAAGAATTCCATCTTATGTCAGCACCCGGATTGACTCGCTGCTACCGCTGTAGCGTCCTCTTCACCCGGTCATACAACGTCAATTTACCAACAGGAATTCTGGCAATTGCGTGCATGCCCGGTTGCAACATATGATCTGGATTGTTGAGCAATCCAACACCGTAGACTGCCATTGTGTCGCCACCGAAATAGTGAATCTGGTCAATCTTGACATGATATGACTTGCCAAGCAGGCTCGCGAAGCTCACGCGTACGTTCAAACCTTTAGCAGCGACAGATGCATACGCTTCCGGAAAAATGACGTAAACGCCCACGGTGTCGATATCCTGGATGCTGATGAGGGATCTGTCGTCACTCTTTTTTGCGACGATCCCACCCAGCGGCGTGCGAATTTCCTCCCCCAGACCCAGCAGGTCCTTGTAACTTTCCACCCCTCGGCGGATCCGTTCGAGCTCAGCATCCTGCACATCGATCAGCTTTGGATGTTCACCGACACGCGCCGCTCGGACACGAGCCAGTTCATACTGGTAATCCGCCTGCAGCTGTTCGAGCCGGGAGAGGGCGATTTCATACTCAGCATCAGATACCAGGCTTGAATCGTGAAGCTGGCTGACCCGATCGAATTCACGCTGATAATTTTTCAATTTGACCTTTGATTGCTCGGCACGCCTTTCAACGACCTGCAATTCTTCGGGGCGTTCCCCAGCCTGCATAAATTCTTTTCTCTGCGTTTCACGAAGAGATTCGGCTTCCATTTGCTCAAACTCCATTTGATTGCGAAGAGAATGGAGCGAGGCAATCGGCGAATCAAGTTCCACCTCCGCCCCTTCGATCACACCCTGGTGAAACTGGATAAACGAAACATCGGGCTGGTCGAGCAGAAAGTAGCTGTTTTCAGTCGGCCGGCCGATCAAATTGACATCCCATTCGGCCGCAACCAAACCCGACCCAAAATGCCGCAACGTCCATTGCAGCCCGGGCGCCACAATGCAGCGTCCAGTTACGGTCTGCTCGTAGGGGGCAAACAGTGCAAACAGAAAAAAAACGACAACTATGGTCAGGACGATCAGCCGTCGCTTTACAATGGCACTCAAACCAAGTCTCCATTATTGTTAGAACCACATTGGAGCTAAATATAGTAATTGTGAATCTTCCAATCTCAAGAAGAGAGGAGAGAACAAAACCTCGCCACGGGTGAACGGACCAAGACACTCCTGCTTTTCAGTTCAGGGGAGCAATCCCATATCCGTTCCATCTTCGGCAGCACCCCGGCCAATGGACCCTTCCATCAGCAAATACTCCTCGCTGAAATGGACCTCCCCCTGCAGATTACCGACTCCTGAATCATAATCGGCATCGTTGACTATCGAATAGGTGATTTGGATTTTTCCTTCCACCGGTTGCTGGGAGGTAGGGTCATAGTTCCAGACGTTGTGCAGCCTGTTCTCCGTGGAGATGGTGTTGACGGCCGTCAGGGTCCCTTCGTGTGTATAGAAGGGGTAATTGTCTCCGAAGCGAAGCCCGATGTCATTTCCTGTCAGCACACAGTGATCCACGGTAACCTCAGGCGACCCATACCCCGCTTCGATTCCCTGCTCACAATCCAGGATCAACGTATTGGAAACATGAATCCAATTCTTGTCAGAAGCCGCTACGCCTTCGTGGTAGAAATCCTCAATGACGCAATTTTCGACATTAACCATGGCTCCATTGTGATCGATAGCGTCGTCCATGCCCGTCACAAAGACACAATTCCGCAGCAGGCTCGGCACTTCGCCGGGGTTCGGATCATTCAGGTAAATCCCGTCATTGTCGTCCTCGGCGGGATCCGGAGAGAGCGAAGGCATGTTGAGAAACCATGTGTTTTCTGCTGTCACGACAGAAAAAAAGTGTTCTCCACCCGTGTCGCATTGTGCAATCAAGGAAGCATCCAAGACGACCGTGCTGTATTGGCTGCCGATGGCTTTCCCCGGATTGTCGACCAAGACGCAGTGGTCAAACTCAAGGATAGCATGATCACCCCGGACCACAGGCTGACTGCCGGAATGGCCAAAAGCCCTGGATTCATCGCCACCACCTCGAGTCAGCATAGCCCACTTCATCGAAAGTGTCCCGCCGTTATGTACATCGATCTCACCCCAGGGTTCCGTGGTCGATTGTGCAGTGAACGTCACCGGAGCTTCTGAGGTGCCTTGGATATCCATGCTCCCAAAGACCTCGATGCGGACATTTCCCGACAGCAGGACAACCGTCCCCGCTCCCACCACTAGCTGTTCTCCGGCAGGAATGGTGACATTTTCATCAATAATAATCAGATAGGATGAATTCCATAAAAGATTGTTGCCCGTTAAAATACCGGACATCTCCCGGTGCGAAGTGTCTTCTTGCGCGTTCACTTTCTGATGTGCAAGGGCGGTACCAAGGGCAGAGCTGACAGTCACATTAATCTCCCCGGCGGTGGTGAATTCAACGGACCCCGCGACCCTGCCACGCTTCATCGTCAGCTCCGTTTCCTGGATCGAGGGGGGAGAGGTACTCAGCGCCAGCGGTAAACGTTGGGATTTACGGGGATTGACCGTAGTATCCAGGACTGCGAAGGGGATGGTCACTCCTGTCGGGAAGGATAAGGGTATGACAAGCTTAACCGGTGGATTATTGTCAGGTGGATTGTTGCCCACCGGTCCGTCTCCTGAGTTACATCCGGCTGACAACAGGAGAAAAACCGACAAGGCCGTGACAGCCAACTGACGGG
This sequence comes from uncultured bacterium, assembly GCA_964538455.1. Lineage (GTDB taxonomy): Bacteria > Electryoneota > Electryoneia > Electryoneales > Electryoneaceae > JAZDLX01. The sequence goes on along the minus strand of CAZIDZ010000031.1, from coordinate 14,451 downwards.
ACGTTCTGTTGACAACTTTCCGATGAAAGGGAGGGGTTGCCATGGAGTAGCCTTATTGTCTGGATCATTCATGTGCAATCATGTTCCATATTACTCTTCGCCGATGTTCCGGTCAAGATTGAACAGTCCGTTGGCCGCCATGCACGATTCGATTGTATTTCCTGCCCCGGTGAAATAATTCAGCTTTCGGGGAGCGGGGAAGATGCCTTCACCTGATTCGAAAAATTGAACACAAACAATCAAAACTCCTGCTCTTACGGATGAAGTACGCTTCGGTATCCATGATTATATTTTCAACAAATCGAATCACAACGAGGACAGCATGACTGCCAACCGACTCTTGCCCTGCTCTTTTCTGCTCCTGATGCTCCCGTTGATTTTCGCTTCGTGTTCCAGCGATGAGGACAACAAGGGTACTGACAACTCCAATTCTTTGCTGATCAATGAGATACTGGCGAAGAACAGTGCCACCCTGCCAGACGAGGCAGGTGAATATGACGATTGGATTGAATTGTACAATGCCGGGAAGGAAACCATTGACATCGGCGGGTTTTCGGTTACCGACGACCTGGAAAATCCAGTCAAATGGACCATTCCTCTGAACAATTCCAGTGCGACAACGATTTCCCCGGGTTCGTATCTGATTCTCTGGGCGGACGGAGACCCGGAACAGGGCACATTACATCTTGGATTCAACCTGAATGGCGACGGAGAGAACATTGGAGTATATGACCTGTACGGCAATCCGATGGACGTTCTCAGTTTTGGCCCACAAAACACGGATATCTCCTATGGCCGTCTGCCCGACGGCAGCAACAATTGGGTATTTCTTTCCCCTCCCAGCCCCGGCCAGGCCAACGAGTCGGAGGCGGTCAACAGCCCGCCCACCATCAGCGACATCATCCAAGCCCCCATTGTTCCGCTCGACGGTGAGGAGGTTATTGTCAGCGCGAAGGCAACCGATGAATTTGGAGTTGCTTCGGTAACCCTGCTGGTGGACACCGGATTAGCCACTTTCTTCGAGATCGAAATGGTCGAAGCTGGGCTGCACCTGTATGAGGCAACGGTTCCCGCCATGGACGGAGGATCGACCGTGAGGTATTACTTGAAAGCTGTCGACACGGACAACGCATCGATCACCGATCCCCGGTTCGCCCCAACCAGCTTTTACAGCTATACGGTGATGGCACCCACAAACACACGGCAGCTGTATATCAACGAGCTGCTCGCATCCAACACATCGGTCAACCAGGATGGCAACGGCGATTTCGATGACTGGATCGAGATTTACAATGCAAGTTCGGAAGATATTGACATCGGTGGATTCTACATCACCGACGATCTGATGGAGCCCACTTTCTGCCAAATTCCCACGAATCAACCACTTGAAACTACTGTCCCGGCTGGCGGCTTTCTTCTCCTCTGGGCGGACGGAGAGAGCTCAGAAGGTCCTCTGCATCTCGATTTCAAACTTTCGGCTGACGGTGAATCGGTGGGCCTCTCCGACGATGATACGCACGGCAACGTCATGATCGACGCAATCAACTTCGGGAAACAAACCGAAGATGTTTCCTTTGGACGATCCACGGATGGGGGAGACGAGTGGGTTCCGATGCAAAATCCCACACCTGGGACGAGTAACACACCATGAAATCGCCTCCGATCAGGTCACACACCGCGATGATCGCGATTTTGCTACCTTTGGTGATTGGTTGCGGCGTGCAAGCGCGGGAAGGAAAGCCGGACAATTCACCGTGGCGACTCGATGCTCGCTATGATCTCAGCGTACCGGAACCCTCCGGCCTCAGTTTCGACGCTATCAATCGATGCCTCTGGACTGTCAGCGACCGCACGGGAAAGATTTACCAGTTAAGCCTTTTTGGTGACCGACTGGATGAGCTACCCTGGATTGGAAACGATCCCGAGGGCATCGCCGTGGACGTCGACAATTCTCTGTTCTATATCGCCGAGGAATTTGAAGGTGCTATCGTTGTCGTTGACCGGCAGGGCAACGAGGTACGTCGTGTCGAGCTTCCCAATGTGGGCGCTGGAACGAACAACGGACTTGAGGGAGTTGCTCTTTCTCGGGACAAAAGGACCCTTGCGACGATGCGGGAAAGCACTCCCAGCCCCTTTATCCTGATGGACACATCCGGTACGGTGTTGCAGCGAACGTTTGTGGATTTCGCCTCAGACTATTCAGGGATCTGCTATGCGGGTAGCGACAGTACATTTTATGTATTGAGCGACGAAGACGAAGCTCTTTTCCATATCAATCGCAGTGGAACCATCCTTCAGTCCTGGTCCACCGGTGTTGTCAAAGCAGAGGGAATCGCGGTGGAGAGTGACACATTCTACATTGTCTCCGACAAGGAATCCGCACTCTATCGCTTTATTCGAGAATGAAGAAAGCTCCCTCTATTATTGATTAATGACAACAAACCACATCGCAACGACAGCTCGTTTGATGCTCAGTCACGGCCGCCGAATCCACAAGTGTCTCAATCAATGAGAGTCGTAAAGAAATGTGCAGTATCCTGAGAACCACCAGGCCAATGGTCCCGACGGGTGGGGATTCAAGTCGCTCATCCTCCGCTGGAAAAAGGGGCACGTGAATTTCACGTGCCCCTTTTAATGTTTGCATGGGAAGATACCGGAGGGCTTAAGATCCAAGCGAATCGGGCAGAGAACTACTTACTTTCAGCGAGGACCTGCTGAATCCGGGCGAGCATGTCGGTAAGATTGTACGGCTTCGTGACATAATCCCGGACGCCGAGGCTGACGGCTTCCTCGACAGATTTCTGATCACTGCGCGCCGTCAGCATCAGAACAGGAATACGGCGGGTTTCGCTGAAGTTGCGCAGGAGATAAAGAGCCTTGATCCCATCCATGACCGGCATTTCGATGTCGAGCAGGATGATGTCGGGTTTATGGCTTCTGGCCCAACGAATCCCGGCACTTCCATCCGACTGCAAAGTCACCAAGAAATTGTGCTTCGCGAGAAAAGATTCAAGTGCAGCGTGGATTTCCGGATGATCATCCACAATCAGGACATGGCGAACATCCGAATCCGCTGTTTCATTGTCTTGTGTGCCAGCAGCGGACGACGACTCACTCGCCATCTCCATCCCCCCTCTTTATGGCCGATGCATTCCGATTTGCAAGATAACCAGAAAGAAGGCCCTCCCACTATATCCAGTTAAACCTACCCAATCCGATGAAGCCTGCGGGCTTCTCTCGCCGATATCACGTTTATCGATTCAACAAGAAGGTGATACACGGCGTGAGCGCAGCGCCGACCTGATGCAATCCTGTGGCGGCACTGCGCTCATACCTGGAGCGGCGGGCTGGGGTAGCGTTTTTCCCAGCTTGCACCCCGGGTGCCCATTGACTATTTGACCAGAGCCACCCGGCGCAACTGGTTCATTCTTCCCGGAACCCGTGCGCGAACGAAATACACACCGCTCGCAAGGGAGCTGCCGTCGAGTGTAAACTTGCGTGCGCCCGCAGAATACTCACCCTCCGCAAGGGTCACAACACGTTGGCCAAGCAAATTGAAGACATCTACCGAAAGCTGCGCACGCTCCGGCAAGGCCACTACGATCGTGGCGGTGGGATTAAACGGGTTCGGATAGATCGACTGGATTTCGTACCGCTTCGGAAGCTGTGCCGTTGCAGGCTCCGCGGATCCGGTGATTCCAAGCAAAATGAAATGTTGAGCCAAGCTTGCGGCAGCAGGCCGAAGTAGAGGTGGATCGCTGATCACGCGAGGAGCGTGAGAAACCTCGCCCATGCCGGTTGCGCCGAGTGTCAAATGGACCGAAACCGATTGCCCTGCTTGAAGTGAACCGATGTCAAAGTTGACCACTCCATCCGCATGCGATACGGTTCCGCGGCTCGTGCTGGCGTCAATGTACTCTAACAGAGCGTCCAATGTATCGGTGATCATTACGGTGTTCGCGTCGGTGTCGCTGGTATTTGTCAGAGTGGCTGAAAGGTGGATCGGGTCACCCGCCGCAACCGTGTCAGGCGCCGCCTGCAGCGCGGCAGCAAGCGCGACCCAATCAAGTTCCGGCCAGAGCAGAGCACCGGAGAATTCAGACGTTCTTGTTTCGTTGTGCGCGACGGCTGTTACATACTCGCCTTGCTGCAATATCGACGGTGTTGGGAATGTCGCAGAAAAAGCGACAAATCCATTCGCATCGGTAGTTACTTGCTTGACTCCGATGTAATCCTCTCCCTCGCCATAACCCCAGTTCGAATAATCCTCATTGGCGTAAAAGAGGAGATCGAGAGTTGTGTTGGGTTCTCCCGAGTACCAGCCATCGACATCGATATCATTGCCGGCATTCAGAAAGACCTTGTCCAGCACCGGCATGTTCAACAGATCGTTTGCACCAATGTCAGCATCAAGAGTGTCATTAAAGGTAACGCCGTCATCGTTGAGGTCGATGCCCAGGCCGTTGTCCATGAATTTGTTGATTAAAATGTTAATCCCATAGGATAACCAACTGGCTGTTATCGCGCGGTCATTGTCGTAGAATATGTTTCGCAATTGATAAGGTGGATTCTGCGTCAGGCTGGCATCGCCAATCACTACAATGTTTGCATCTTTGATGTTAATCGCCTGTTGTGCTCCATATCTGAACGAGTTTCCAGTGATGGTAATGACTGTGCTTCCTTTATCCAACAAAACCGCCTGGGTATTGTTGACAAAATCGTTGCCCTGCGTGTCGAAATCTCCTCCGATGTCGATTCCGCCTACGTTCACGGCGGCAATACCCACCGAGTTCCCTACCCAATCATTCGGAGTGTCCGCTCCGATCTGGTTGCTAATGACGAACGTACTGAGATCCGCCGGAGCGAATGCGGTCGAACGAATGACAATCCCGGTGTCATTCGCCGCGATCACGTTACCTTTTGGCAGCCCGGGACCATCCGTTTGTGTATCGCCAATGCTGTTTATTTCGGAATCGACGATTTCAATTCCTTTGAGATTTCCCATGGCTATGGACAAATCCGGACTCAGGCCGATAATATTATTCTGAACAGTATTCTGCTGAGAATTGGGGCCAGTGATTAGCACCGCGGCGGAATCATGACCAACGATCACGTTCGGAAGTGAAAGCAGGGGGTCTCCAACTAGAACTTGCTTTGTCCCGTATAGTTCAATCGCCGCACTCCCGTTTGGCATGACTTTCGTACCCGTAAGATCGAGTCCTATCCAATTCCCAAGGATAACGTTTCCTGAAGACCCATCCGCATCGTCCGACCAAACAAGGATTCCCCTTGAGTCATTAGAGGAAATCACGTTTCCAAGTATTGAAGAGGCAGCGCTTGGATTCACCTTTGTGACTTCCGAAGGAGCTGGAGCAGGATCTGAAGAACCAATCACATTGTTCGTTGAATTTTCAATAGAAATGCCATGGATATAGTTATGTGCATTATCACCATGCGCGTTCAGTCCGATGACGTTGTTGAAGACCTGATTATCCGTCGATTGATCCAGCAGTCGAACCCCGTCCCAACCGTTAAAACCTATGTAATTTCGATCGGCTTTATCCGGTCCTCCGACAGTATTGAGCTCTGCTCCCATGAGTACGATGCCATCTTCAACATTTCCACCATCGCTGAGTGAATCAGGCAACAAGCCGACAAGGTTGCCCGCGATTATGTTATTGTAGCACGGATTCGCGCTGGCGGGATTGCTTGATGATTGAAGTACGATACCGACTCGGTTGCCTGCTACCACATTGTTACGAATCTCGTTATCATAGGGACCGTTGTAGAGGAAAACGCCGATATCGTTACCATGAGTGCTGTCCCCCGCACTGTTCGTTCCGATCCAATTGTACCGGATGGTATTTCCGTAACAATTGGACGAGGACAGATAGATCCCATGATAGTCTGATCCGCAGATATAATTGGACTCGATATACGTTCCGGTAGAATGGTAGATGGCGATGTTGTCATCCGGCGAGAAAAGAGGTACTCCACCAGTTCCGATTCCAAACCAGTTTTCGTGAATCCAGCTTGAATCAACATTCGAACCGTATAAACCAGGCCACTCGTTCCCAGCAATAAGGTTGTTGAAGACATCAAATTTTTCCCCACTTAAATAGATCCCGGATTTTCCGTTCGGCAGCGTCTGCTCGCCGTTAAGATCCACACCTATATAATTACCAACGATGATATGCCCGTTTGAGAACGAGATGTCGATACCGTCGTAATCATTCCCGGAGATCAGATTATCCCAAATCGTATCCGGAAAAACTTCCTGAGATCCAGTGAGCCAAATCCCGGCGCCGCCGTAATCATATCCCTGGGCACCTAATCCAAAAGCTCCATCAGCATCTGTACCGATGTAATTGCCATAGATCATGTTTCCGCCACCCCAGCTATAATCGGGGGAGGTAAAACCAGCATAGAGGTTCGCCGAAATGACGTTGTAGAGAACATCGTTGAATCCAGTTCCATCAAATCGAATTCCAAACTTGTTGCCAGCCGCAGTGCCGCCAAATCCATCATCGCGAACGCCAATCAAGTTGTTTATAATTGTCGCGGAACATTGGTTCAGGTAAATGCCCTCACCGTTGGAGGCGAAACCGGTATAGGTGGTGTCGAAATTGTTGTAGATCTGATTTCCTTCTGAGGCGGCATCCCCTCCGATCATGATGTCGCCAGAAAAGCCGATGATTCCGCCTTCGTTGTTGTCATGAATGCTGCAACCCTGGACATACAGCATGCTGGTGTTATTGACAATTCCTCCGTCCGGAAAACTCCTGATCTCGACATTAACGATCCATGACGTATCAGAACCGGCAAACCAGAAACCGGGGAAATCAGCGATATCCGACTGTGCCACATTGCTGCCATCGATAATGATTTTACCCCCGATTCCAACCGACCCGTCGATGTAACAGGCGTGGACAATTTCAGGCAACACTGTCAGAGGATAGATGATTGTCAAATCACTCGAAAATCCAATCGCAGATATTTTACCCGCATTCACGTTTTCGATTGCTGCACGAAGAGTAGGTGGATCGACGATATCATCGCTGAGATCGGAATCGATCTCGTCGCCGGTACTTGTAACAATAAAAGCGCCGGCCAGCAGAGAGGAAGAAGGTTTTGAGTTTTCGAGCCTGGACTCAATACGCTTGCGAGATCCCGGAGGCAGGTCGTCCAGACGAATCTGCCTCCCATTGTGGATTTCCTGCATCTTGCGAATTCGGGATTGCGTCTCAAGCACGCTCTCGGCAAAGCGAAGTGGCAATGCTTGCGTTGCGGCCTTTCCCTTCGACTGCAGCTCTCGATTTCGAACAGACGCTACATTCGCTGATGGCGCCATCGGCGGCGGTCCGATTTCACGATTCGAGGAATCATCTTTGGGTCGCTCAGAATCTCCAGATTCCGATGAAACGGCGACGTGAAGGTTCAGGACGATCATCACCACGAAAATCGTGGAAAGAAGTGACGGACGGATGGAACGGGAGAGCGTTTTCATCTCGACCTCCATTTGAAGAGTTCTTGCTCCAGGAATAGCAATGGGACCAAGTGTTAGGAAGTCCAAATATTAATGCTTCCGAGGAAGGATCGCTGAATATCAAGAATATAAATTCATTAAAATGGAGATACGTAAATCTTTGATCTTATGGGAGTTTTGTACGAGCAAGGTTCTTTAGACCGTGGAGCAGGAATCAAATTGACAGCAGGTTTCAGGGATGTGCGAAAGGTATAAAGCCGTTTCCCACTCCGGGATTCCGATTACCAGAAACCCCGGCCTTTAGACATTCGGCTCACACCACCGCGCGAATTCGTTCGAGGAGATTGGATTCGACGAAGGGTTTTACGATGTAATCCCTGATTCCGATTCTGAGTGCCTCGGCGACGAGTTCCTCATCACGCCTTCCAGTAACCATGATCACTGGAATGTTTTTCGTCAGGTCCATCTCGCGCAAACGTTTGAGTACATCAATGCCAGACATCACGGGCATCTCAAGATCGAGCAAAATCAGATCGGGCCGCAGATTCCTGGCGACGTGAAGGGCGTCCCAGCCGTTGCTTGCATTGATAACGCGGAACAGATTGCGTTTCAGAAAATCCGTCATTGCTTCCAATGAGGCTGGTTCGTCGTCCACCGCGAGAATAAGCGGCACCGACCGCTCCTCGGGGATCGAGCGTCTTTCCACGCCCAGCTTCGGTTCAAACCACGATTTAAGCTTGCGCTCGATCCAAACCTTCGGAGCGTTGTTTCGGATGAACACACCCTTCCCCAGTCGCGGCCATTCCTCCTGGCGCGCTTCGCTCACCTGCGTGCCGACGAGGATAAACTGCTTCTTCAGCATCATCTCGTCGCTGATCAACCGTTGCAGCCGATCCACAGCGTGCTTGCCGTCCAGTTGGGTGGAAAGCACCAGCAGTTCCGCGCGATCGAACTGTCTTGGCGGCGTGTCACTATAGGATTCTTGTTCATTCACCTGCCAGCCCATTTCTTCCAGCACTTTCGTCAGACGTTCACGCGCTGCGTCGTCCTGCACAATGATCAACGCCGGACCGGCCTTCTTTTGACCCACTTCTGTACTCGTTGCCTTTTTCGATTCCTCTTTCACCTTTCGCGGAGATTGTCTCCGCTCGCTTTCATCCTGCGAGGGCAACACCTGCCTGCTGAATTCCCCCTCGAGATAGTCTTCGATCAACGTCCGGGATTCAATGGATTTGGAATCGATTTCGAGCTGAATTTCATCCTTACCGCTTTCCACAACAGTTCCACTCACCACTGCTTCGCCCATATCAAAAAGCTGTATTCGGATGCCACTTAAGTTTTTGTTTTTGGGCAAAATGCGGCTTGCGTTCGGCATGAAGGCTTTCAGACGACCCTGGCTCAGTTCAAGAACACGAATCGTCGGCGGCGCACCCTCAATGGGCACTTCGAGATAAACGGGATGATCCTCATTGGGCATGGCAACAAAGATGTTCGACACTTGCTGCACTGGCGGGAGGATACGCATGTGCACCGTCGGCAGTCCGTTTTTTACTTCCTTCTGGCTAACGAGGAGACCGTCAAAGGAGAGGCGGTGGTGAATGCCGGCCTCGAAGTACTGCGCCCGCACGAGCACAGTTACCTTCTGAAAAATCAGTTGCTCCGCCACGTCAGGAACCAGCGTGTCGATCTGCAGGCAGGGTTTGTCCATGTCATCGAGTTGACAATGAAGGAGTTTGCTGGAGAAATCCTGGATGCCGTCGTAGAGATTCAAATCCGGGTACCGTCTGCGAACGCGCAGAAAAATCCGTTTCCATTCGTCCATCGGAACCGGTTTTCCGAATGGCCGGGGCAGATCCTCAGGACGTTTGTCGCTCATTCCTCCTCCCCCGCCGGTTGTTCCGTCGCAGGCAGATGGATGCGAAAACGTGTGTCGCCTGGTTTCGATTCGATCTCATAACGGCCATTGTGCTGGTCGAGCAACCGCTTGATCATATAAAGGCCAAGCCCCGTGCCGCTGCCTCCCTTCTTAAACTTCGGATCGTCACGCTTGGTGGTAATAAAAGGTTGCCCGATCTTCTCCTGAATCTCTGGTGGTATCCCCGTTCCTGTATCTTGCACCTCGAACCAGGCCTCGGAACCGTCGCCGCTGATTCCGCTCCGGACGGTCATCACACGTTGTCCGCCATTCATCATCGCATCACGGGCGTTGGCGGTCAGGTTGAGAAAAATCTGCGAGATCTCGCTCGGACGCATCTTCACCCATACATGACCCGGGAGCAGGTCGAGCACTGTTTCGATCTTGTGCTTGAAGTCCAAGTCCGCCTTCAGCAGCCCCACATCCGTCTGGATAACATGGTTCAGGTCCGTGGCCTCTCCCATGACCAGCGTATTCATCTGATGGTATGCCATGATCTCGTCAATGATCAGGTTGATCCGGTCAGCGGCTGTGCGGACCTTTTCCAGCGTTAGCGTTGAGTTGTCGAGTGCACCGTAGAGCGCGACGGGGTCCTCAGGCGACTTGCTCAGGATCATCTCAATGCTCTGCTGAAGTTGGGAGATGCCCATCATAATGACACTGAGGGGGTTGCGCAGGTTGTGTGAGATGCCGGAGGTGAGCAGACCCACCTGCGAAAGGTGAAACTGTTGGTTCAATTCGTTCTCGAGACGCACCTTCACCTTTTCAAGCTCCTCCAGATTGCGGCGGTCGATCATGGTAACGGTGAAGCCGAGCACATTATCCTGGATGTCTTTCACGCATGCAGCGGCGAGGTAGGCGGGAATCCTCATACCGTTCTTTGCAAGCGCTGAGATGTTACCGTACCAACGCCCCGTCTTCCCGCAAAGAATGGTCATTAGTTGTTCAGGAATTTCCAGGGAGGAAGTGCTGAAATCGAAGAACGATGTGAGCGGTTTCTTAATCACTTCGTTGAAGTAATAGCCAAGCAATAAAGTGAATTGGGGATTGATCCAATTTGCGCTGCCGGTGGGATCGGCAAGCATGACTGCAAGCGGGGCGGCCTCGAGCGACTGTGTCATCCACGCCTGCATCTGCTCCGCCTGCTTCCGCTCGGTTATATTGCGGAGAACGCCAAGGGTCGCGGGCTTGCCCATGTATGTGATCTCGCTGACGGACACCTCAACATCTAAAATGCTGCCGTCCTTCCGTTTCGCACGGAATTCATACGTTGGCGGCACAGATTCACCACGTTCACGACGCTTACCTCGTTTAGCAATCGATTCAAGGCCTTCCGGAGAAATGAATTCACGGAAATCGAAGTCCTCGGTTCGCACCTCTTCAGCCGAGGTGTGGAAAAGTGTTTCGAATTGTGGATTGACAAAAACGAAGCGGTCGTCCTGCAGGACGTAGATTGCGTCGCTGGAATTCAAAACAAAGCTTCGGAATTTCTGCTCACTTGCAGCCAGCTCACGCTCTGCTTTTATTCGCTCACTGATATCCCGGACCAGGTCAATGACGCCCGTGACGCTGCCATCATCATCCTTGAGATAGTAATAACCACTCTCACCGAAAAACTCCTCTCCGTTCTTTTTCCGGTAGCGAACCGTGTAGATGTGTAAGCCATCTTTACCCGGTTTTTCATACAGCACCTTTCCTATTCTGTTATAATCCTCTTCGCTGGCGTATAAAATTCGTGTTTTCTTGCCGCGGATTTCGTCAACAGAATATCCGAACAAGGCCCCGAACGCCGGATTGCAGTCCGTAATAGTCCTGTTGATATCTACCACAACGATCGCATCACGAATACTGTTAAAAAGGCCTCGATAGTTCTCCTCACTCTCCCGAAGCGCCACTTCCGCCCGTTTGCGTTCAGTAACCTCATGGACCGCCGAAACGATCATATTTGTGTCAGGAATCGGCGTGTTGCGTATGGAGATATACGTTGTCTCCTCTCCCTTTCGCGTGATTGCCACATCTTCCCAGTCCATGCGCTGAGGGTCACCACTGGTGGCGTCATCCAGCACTTTTCTTCTGATTTGTTCTCTGATTTCGGGATCTTCGTAAACAGCCTCCCAGAAAGAATCCGGGGCGGCTATCGCTTCTCGTGTCGTTCGAAAAAACCTCAAATAATTGTCGTTCATATATTCGAAACTTACGGTTGGCTTGATGGTATTGACGGCGATGCCAATGGGAAGACTGTCCATCACGGTTCTGATGAAGATCTCACGCTCTTCCCGTTCGCTCTCAATGCGTATCCTGTAGATGATGAGTCCGAGGATTCCAGCGACACTCTTGAGGAGATTCTTTTCCTCCTTGAGAAACGGCCCGATATCTTCTTCAGGTTTTTTCTCGAGCAGAACAACTTCCACCGTGCCCAGAGTTTTACCCTTCGCCGTGATGGGTTCTTCAAGTTTCCATTTGGTGCTCTTGAAGTTCTTCGTTTTGCCCGTAATCCCATCTACCGTGATTCTGCATGCCGTGATTTCCGGATAAAGCCAACCGGGGGGGAGAATTTCGACAGCGGCGGAGACAATCGACTCAACTGTGGCGTCCTGATTGTCCAAGAGTTCGTGAATTCTGTAGAGGCAGTTCTGTTCCTTGATCCGCTCCTCGAGATCGTGTGTGCGTTGCTGCAGTTCGGTGAGCGTTTTATCTCGATGGTCGCGCGTTCTCAGGGCAACAATGCCGAAAGCAAGATCCTCCGCGAGTTCGACGAGAAGTTCAACCTCCCGCAGGTCGAACGCGTCGATTTCTTCCGCATAAATATTCAACGCTCCGAACGTCTCTTCATTCTGCTTCAGCGGCAGGGCGATTGAGGACGCATAGCCCCGCTTCCTCGCCTCTTTCCTCCAGGGAGCGAAATGCTCATCCTTGAGGATGTTCCTGGCAATGACAGGCTTTCCCGTACGAATAGCGGTTCCGGTGGGGCCGCGGCCATGTTTCGTGTCTGACCACACCACCTTGATCGACTTCAGGTAACCCTGCTCGAAACCGCTTTGTGCGACTGGACGCACATTCTTCTCTTTGTCGTTCTCGGCATAACCCACCCAGGCCAATTTGTACCCACCACGCCCCGTGATGGTCTCACAGAGGGAATTCAGCAGGTCCGTTTCATCTGTAGCGCGCACCAAGGCTTCGTTGCCCCGGCTGAGTGTGCGCAACGCACGGTTGAGGCGGTGCAAAGATTTTTCATCCCGCTTGCGGTCCGTGATGTCACTGACATACCCTTCAAGCTTCTGAAGAACACCCTTCTCGAAAACTCCCGCGCCCTCTTCGTGCACCCACCGGTATTTGCCTTTCTTGTTGCGAATCCGGTATTCGAGTCCAAACCTCTCGTGGTCCGCAAGCGCGATTTGAATACTCTCCCAAACCTCTTCCCGGTCGTCTGGGTGGATCAAGTCGTTGTAGGCAATAACACCATCGTTGAGAAGTTCTTCCGGCTTGTAGCCAAGGAGGGTTTCAACCTGAGGTGAGAGATAACGCATCGTCCAATTGGGATTGTTCTCGCAGCTATAGACAAACCCCTCCAGATTGTTGATCAGCGCTCCGGGCGCGGGTTCCAGGTTTGCGATGTTGTCTGCATCGCCTCCTTGCGCACGGGATGAAGCTGCTTTTTTTCTGGAGTTCTGCTCATTGAGTCTGGAAGGCTGCTTTGGAGGAATTCTTGAAAGTCTTTCGGCGTTTTTCTTTGCCCGCCTGGCCATCTTCTTCTCCTGTAATATTATGTAGTTAATAATGTATCACTTTTGCTATATTTATGGTTGTTATTTTCGAGATGATTGAATCACAAACGCCATTATATCATGCGTGAAATAAACATTGCCTACCCTCTTGCAAGTGTCAGGATAAGTCCCTGCAGGTTGGCCGAACCGCGGGGTGGATACAGCATTGTTAATAGGAGATTTCTGAGATTCCTTGAACGGCGGAAATTCATGTCGAACTCGGATTTGGCATTGAATGCGGTTTCGGCTCCACTCCACCGACAATACGCAAGCTTGCAGGAGATACATCCTCCTGACTCCCGGCTTTATGTAAATGTATAGAAAACTTATGTGTATTTTAATACAAATCATTTATAGGTCCAGGTGAATCATAAAAACCATTTTTCAAAAATCCGGGTCCCAACTGACACTATAGTAGTAAATAATAAAAGTGTATAGTGAGTCGTTCCGCGATGCCTTTAATAAAAGTCCAAGTTGTTGCTCGGAGAGCAAAATGATATCATTTGATCAGAATGCGGCGGGACGCTTTTTGATGCGCTGGAGTTTGCGGAAGCTCCAAGCCTGACGGTCTCGCCGCAGCGGGATTCTCCAACCGCGAATCGCTTGAACAGCCTGAATAACGATTTGTATCTCCTCAAATCCTCTCCAAATGAACCGTCAGGTCGTCGCTGGGCAATGTATCCTACGAAACTGCCGAATATCGTGAGCCAGGAGAAGCCCGATTATCCCAACAACAGAGAATCGGGTCTTCTGAAATCGCTCTTCGACAAGTGGATCGAAGAATGGACTGATGTTCGCAGGATTCGAATCTCCTGTCACCGCCCCTTCTGTGTTTGGAAGTAACCGCATCCGCCTACTGCCATCTTGTTTCCCATCATCGGGCAGTACGCGTTGGGAACGAGCGGATAGGGTGAGTCCGCAAGCTTGGACTGCTGCTCTTCGGTCAGCACTTTCATCGCCTGCTGGTTGGCTTTCACCTGGCCGGCCTGCAGGTCCGCCGACAACGAGGTGATCTGGACAGCGAGGTCCTTTACTTTTTGCATATCCGGATCAGGAGCGCTCTGAGCCTGGTAAAGCTGTTTTTGTAAACCGGCAAGCTTGCGATATTGCGAGAGTTGATCCTTGGCTACATCGTTTCCAATATCAAGGATTTTACCGATCTGTTTGTCACTCAGGCCAAGGTTGATAAATGCTCTGAACGGTGACATGGGCATGCCGTATCCCATCATGCCCATCATGCCACCACCCATCATTCCGGGACCCATCATGCCACGGCCCATCATGCC
>CAZIDZ010000030.1:21542-36043 GCA_964538455.1 uncultured bacterium | reverse complement strand
TCCGGGCGGATGCCGGCGCGGATCAGGTCGTGGAGGCGCAGCATGCCGACCGCCTTGTGGTCGCCATCCACCACCGGCATCACGTGAATCTGGCTCGGCCGGTTCTCCATCAGCAGCAGCGCGTCGATCGCTTTGTCGGAGGTGTGGACATGAACCGGGTTGGCGGTCATGATTTCGCTGGCGGGGGTCTGCAGGAAGTCCGCGCCGAGCCTCTGGATGCCGCGCCGCACGTCGCCGTCGGTGATAATCCCGAGCAGCTCCCCGTCCGAGCCGACGACGTTGATGCCGCCGAGGGTGCTTTGAGTCAACAGCACGACAACGTCGCTCATCGGCGTGTCCGGCCCGCAGACGGGGTTAAGCTCGCCGCCGTGCATCATGTCGCCGACGGCGAGCAGCAACCGTTTCCCGAGGCTGCCGCCGGGGTGATTGATCGCGAAATCATCCTGGGTGAAGCCGCGCAGCTGCATCAGCACCGCCGCGAGAGCGTCCCCCATCAACAGCATCACCGTCGTGCTGCTGGTGGGAGCGAGGCCGACGGGACACGCCTCGCGCTCGACGCCGATATCGAGCCAGATATCCGAAAGCTGGGCGATACGGCTGGACTCGACGCCGACCATTGCTATCAGGGTGACATCGCGCCGCCGCAAGGCCGGGATCAGTTCACGGACCTCTTCGGTCTCGCCCGACTTGCTGATGAGAATGACCACATCGCCGTCGGAGACCATCCCGAGGTCGCCGTGCGCAGCGTCGTTTGGATGCAGGAAGACAGCGACAATCCCGGTTGAGCGGAGAGTGGCGGCGACTTTCTGAGCGATCAAGCCGCTTTTTCCGGCGCCGACAAAGATCACTTTGCCCGGTGCGTCGATAATCGCGCTCACCGTTTTGACGAACTGGCTGTTGAGTCGCTGGGCAACCTTCTGAGCGGCAATGATTTCGAGGCGAAAGATCTCGCGCGCACGCACGAGAACATCGTCTTCATGCAACGGTATTCTTTCCGGATTCGAGCTCATCTCGGCGGTTTCCGCACCCTCCGTTGGTGTTGCGGGTGTTCTGCTTGCAGATTCGTTCCGACCCGGCTAATTTAGCACGGCCAAAGGCAAAATGCTTACCGGTTGAAGGAACCGCTGTGAGTCCGTCAGATACCAGGCAAACGTTTCTGGATGAACTGAACCGCTGTGTGGACCTGCTGACCCCGTATCTGCTGCGCAAGTCCTACACCAGCCGTTTCCGTCCCGGCGACATCCGGAACGCGGCGACGATGTATGTGGCGGGGGGAGGCAAGCGGCTTCGCCCGGCGATCCTGCTCTGGTCCTGCGGAGCGGTGGGGGGAGATCCCGACAGAGCGCTTCCCGCCGCCGCCGCGGTGGAGATTTTTCACACTTGGACGCTGGTGCACGACGACATCATCGACCGCGACGACATGCGGCGTGGAGGGGAATCCGTTCACGTCCGCTTTCGCAAACGCGCCCGGGAGACGTACAGACTCGGCGGAGAGGACGCGGACCACTACGGGATGTCGGTGGCGATCCTCGCCGGGGACGTGCAGCACGGCTGGAACGTGAGCATGCTCACCGAGCTGACGAGGGAGCAGGGGCTGCCCGCCGAGGTAACCCTGGCGCTGATCCGCGAGTTGAACGACCGCACGCTGAACCGGCTGATCGAGGGCGAGCTGCTCGATCTGCAGTACACCCGGTTGCCGGTGGGAGAGCCGGATTCCGCAGCCGTCGAGGAGATGCTGCGGAAGAAAACCGGAGAGCTTTACCGTTTCTGCGCCTGGGGAGGAGCCCAGATCGGGCTGGGCAGGAACCTTCCGGAGGACCCGCGCGTGCTTGCTCTGTCGGATTTCGCGCTGGAGTGCGGGGTCGCGTTCCAGATGCAGGATGACGTGCTCGGTCTGATCGGGGATCCCAACGTGACCGGGAAGCCTGTGGGGAACGACCTTCGCGAGGGCAAGCGGACGCTTGTGCTGCACGAGGCGTGGCTGCGGGCGGACGACTCGCAGCGCGAGACGTTGCAGGCCGTTGTCGGCAATCCGAACGCCGGGGAAAAACAGGTTGCGGACGCGACGAGCATCGTCGTCGAACTGGGCGCGGTGGAGATCGTGCGAGAACGGGCGATGAAGCTGATCCGCAACGCGCTGCCGAAGCTGGAGCAGCTGCAACCGAGCCACTGGCGCGACCTGTTGGGATTGTGGGCGGATTTCATGATTCAACGCCAGGTTTGATTTGGCATGTGTTTATTTGCTCATGCAGGCAGTTTTGTCGTACGTTTTCGCCATTCGGCTCAGGCTCAGGATCACGTTCTCACGGACGGAGACAGCGGTTCGCAACGATGAAAACCCAGAAGGTGACACTCCGCAACAAACTGGGCCTGCACGCCCGCCCTGCGTCCCATTTCGTCAAGATTGCCGCGCGGTTCAAGGACACCACGGTGGAGCTGGCGCGGGGGAGCGAAATCGTCAACGCAAAAAGCATTCTGGGAGTGATGATGCTCGCCGCGGGACAGGGCGCGGAGCTCGAAATCAGGGTGGACGGTCCCGCCGAAGAGCAATGCTTGGTTGAACTTGTGGAGCTGGTGAACAACAAGTTCTACGAAGAGTAAGCCCTCCTCCCCGCCCGCCCGCTGACGGCGAGACCGTTTCCGCCGTGCTATATTGCCTCGATTGAAAAACTGAAAACGGCACGGAAAGATGACGCGTCAACAGGTCTACACCGGAATTCCGATCGCCCCGGGAATCGCCCTCGGGCCGGCCTTTCTGATCCTTCGCGAGCGCCAGGAAGTGCCCCGGCGCACCATTGCGAAGGAACAGGTTCCCTCCGAGCTGGAGAAGCTGGACCGTGCCATCTCCTTGGCCCGCCGTGACTTGCGCCACCACCGGATGAAGGCGACACGCACGCTCGGCGACATCGTGGCGCGCATTTTCGACGCTCACCTGATGTTCCTCGAGGACGAACCGACATTCGACAGCATCCGGGAGATCATCCGCAGCGAGACGGTGAGCGCCGACTACGCGGTGTACCGGACCCTCGAGAACGTCGCCCGCAATTTCGAAGCGCAAAAAGAGGACGTTTTTCGCGACCGCGCCCAGGACGTGCGCGACGTGATGGGGCGGCTGATCTCGCACCTCGACGGCACGAACACGGGAATGGTGGGGCTGATCTCGAAACCGAGCGTCCTCGTCGCGCAGGAGCTGAACCCCTCCGACGTGATGCGGCTTGACCCGGAGATGGTGCTCGGGGTAGCCACCTGCACCGGCGGGGCAACCAGCCACACGGCAATCCTCACCGCCTCCCTCGGCGTGCCGAGCGTCATCGGCATCCCGGAAATCCTGGACGTGGCGGTCTCAGGCGAACTGATCGCGGTAAACGGCAACTCGGGGAAAGTCGTCGTCCGTCCGTCCGCTGCCCAGCTGGCGAAATACCGGGGCAAGCAGAAGCAGTACCGAACGTTCGTGGAGGGTCTGTCCAACATTCGCACCACCCTCGCGGAAACCCGGGACGGGCGGCGCGTACGGCTGATGGCGAACATCGAGATGGCCCACGAGGCCGAACGTGTCGCGCAGCACGGCGGCGAGGGTGTCGGCCTGTACCGCACAGAATACCTCGTTCCTTCGCAGGCGAGCCTGCCCAGCGAAGCCACCCAGCTGAACGAGTACCGCCGGGTTGTCGAAGCGCTGGAGGGCAAGCCCCTGATTATCCGCACTTTCGACCTCGGCGGCGACAAGGCGTTCCCGGGGAGCGGGATTCCACCGCAGGCGAACCCGTTCATGGGGTGGCGCGCCGTGCGGGTGGCGATGGACATGCCGGAGATGCTGATGCCGCAGTTGCGTGCGATTCTGCGCACCGCGGCCATCGGTCCGGTGAGCGTCATGTTCCCGATGGTGAGCAACCTGGACGAACTGCTGCATTTGAAAGCGCTGCTCGAGAAGGCGAAGCACGAGCTGCAGTCCGAGAAGTCACCGTCCGCCGAACAGCTTCCGGTGGGGATCATGGTGGAAATTCCCGCGGTGGCCATGCTCGCGGACCGGTTTGCGCCCCACGTGGATTTCTTTTCGATCGGGACCAACGACCTGGCCCAGTTCATGCTCGCCGTGGACCGGGGCAACGACCGTGTGGCGGCGCTTCACGACCCGTTCAATCCAGCGGTGCTGCAACTGATCTTCAACACGGTCAACGCCGGGCGGAAACATGGGATTAAGGTATCGCTCTGCGGGGAACTGGCGGGCAATCCCCTCGCCACTCTGCTGCTGGTGGGGCTGGGCCTCGATGAACTTTCGCTGAGCCCCGGATTGATCCCGGAGATCAAGAAGCTGATCCTCTCCTCTACGTGGGAGGAATCGCGGGAGCTCGCCGAACGCGCGTTGACCGCCGACACCGGCTCGCAGGTACGTGATCTGCTGCTGCGCACGATGAAGAAACGGTTCCGTGACATGCCCATCTGGTTTGGAGACCGCTAATGGCTTCGAGCTTCGACCTCTCCGCCGACAGCGCGGGAATGAAATCGTTGATCGAGTCCTGGCCGGAGCAACTGGAGCGATCCTTTGCCGCAGGCTTCGAGATCGGCAAGAATTCCCGTGTGCGGGCGCCCCGCGTGCTGCTCTGGGCAGGAATGGGCGGAAGCGCGATCGGGGGCGATTTTATCGGCTCGATGCTCGCCCACACGGCACCGTTCCCCGTGATCGTTCACCGGGGAGGGACACTGCCGGGATGGGTGGGCGGCGAAGACAGAGCGATCCTTGCCAGCTATTCCGGAAACACGGCTGAGACATTGGACGCCGCTGAAGCACTTCTCGCAAGGGGAACCGCGCTCGATCTGCTGACCAGCGGTGGAGCGCTGAAAGCGTGGGGAAAGGCGCACGATCTCCCGGCGTGGACCGTTCCGGGAGGACGTCCCCCCCGCTCCGCACTGGGCGACCTGTTCGGCACCGCACTCGGGGTGCTCACCGGGCGGGGATGGGCAGACAGCACGGAGGGCGAGGTTGCCGAAACGGTAGAGAAGCTGCGCACGGTCACCGCGGTTCTGAGCACACCCCCGGCCGTCCCGGATCACCCGCTGGCGCCGATCCTGGAGCTTTGCGAAGGGCGTTTGCCGATGATCTACGGAACCGGCAGGCTCGTTTCGGCGGCGCACCGCTGGGCGACGCAATTGAATGAAAACGCCAAGCTTCCCGCACACTGGGGCGAGCTTCCCGAGATGAACCACAACGAAGTGGTCGCGTACGTCGAGGGGACGGAGTGGGCCAAGCGCGCGGCTGTTTTGCTGCTGGTGGACCCGGACAGCCCCGACGACGTGCGCAAACGTGCGGGAGTCACGCTGGAGATCGCGCGGAATGCGGGATATCCGGCGATGCAGGTGCCGGTCCCGGACACTAATCGCCCGGCATTGGAGACGCTGCTGACCGCCGCGGTGTTCGGCGATTGGGTCTCGCTCTGGATGGCGTTGAAGCGCGGCGTCGACCCGACCCCGATCGCCCCGATTGATCGGCTGAAAGCCGCGCTGGAAAAATAGGCCGCGTCTCCCGGCAGAGAGCCAAAAAACCTGACGCGGGGAGGTGAAGTTTGTACCTTCCGCACATTCCGAACGTGCGTCACCGTTCACGCTAACGGATACGAGCGACTTATGGGCGACATCCGAGCAATCATACCGGCGGCGGGAATCGGGAAACGCATGCGCCCGCTGACGCTCGCGCGTCCCAAGGTGCTGCTTCCCCTCGCCGGGCGGCCGATTATCGGCCACATCATCGCCGACCTCGTCCGAATCGGCATCCAGAACGTCACGGTCGTCATCGGCTATTATGGTGAAGCGGTCGCCGAGTACTGCCACGAAGCATTCCCGAAGGTGAATTTCACCTTTGTCGAGCAGGAAAAACGTCTCGGCCTGGGCCACGCCGTCGGCAGAGCGATCGGCGAAGAGGACAGGCAAATCCTTATCATTCTTGGGGATACACTATTCCAGGGCGACATCGGCTCGCTGGTTGGCGAGACGGCGGCGCTGGGGCTGGTGAAGGTGGACGATCCGCGTCGTCTGGGGATTGCTAAGGTCGAGAACGGCCGGATTACCTACCTCGAGGAAAAGCCCGAAAAGCCAGCCAGCAACCTGGCTCTCGCGGGGGTCTACTTCATGCCGAACGCCCAGATTCTGCTCGAAGCGATCCGGCACATCGTACAGCATGACATCAAGACCCGCGGCGAGTTCCAAATCACGGACGCGCTTCACAAGATGATCCAGGACGGTGAGATTTTCCGTGCGGTGGAACTCGAGGGGTGGTACGACTGCGGGATGCCCTCGACCCTGATCGAGACCAACCGGATACTGCTCGAGTCGAAGCCGGAGTTGCGGAAAGCCGCTGCGAAGTTCAAGAAAAACAACGTAATCATTGATCCAGTTGCGATCGACGACAAGGCCGAAATCGAGAACAGCGTGATCGGCCCCCACGTCCACATCGGGGCGAACACGAAACTGAACCGCTGCATCATCCGCAACAGCATCATCGACGCGGACACGGTGCTCGAAGGTGTCCACCTCGATGGAGCGGCCCTCGGGCGGCAGGTGGATATGCGCCGCGGCGGGGAAGCCTTCCTGCTCGGCGACTACGCCAGCATGGACCAGTCCTGAGCGACAGTAACGAACAACTTGCAATACAGCCAGGAGCGAAAAAAACGATGAACGAGTTCCTGTTCACCAGCGAGTCGGTGACAGAAGGCCATCCCGACAAGGTGGCTGACCAGATCAGCGACGCTGTGCTCGATGCGATCCTCGCCGAAGATCCCTTTGGCCGCGTTGCCTGCGAAACATTTGTAAATACGGGTCTTGTGCTTGTTGGTGGGGAGATTACGACGACGACCTACGTCGACATTCCCTCGATCGCGCGCGATGTCGTGCGGGACATCGGGTACGTCCACAGCGACATCGGCTTCGACGCCAACACGTGCAGCGTGCTGACCAGCATCGATCAGCAATCTCCCGACATCGCGATGGGGGTCGACCGCGCCGGAGCGGGCGACCAGGGGATGATGTTCGGGTACGCGTGCAAGGACACGGATGTGCTGATGCCGCTGCCGATCACGCTGGCCCACCGGATGATGCGAAAACTCGCCGAGGTGCGAAGGAACGGCAAAGTCGACTGGCTTCGCCCCGACGGCAAGGGCCAGGTGACGGTCCGTTACGAAGACAGCAAGCCGATTAAGGTGGAAAATGTTGTTATTTCAACACAACATTCCCCTGATGTGACCATCGACCAGGTGAAGGATACGGTCTGGAAAGAGGTGATCGAGCCTTCGCTGCCGAAGGGCCTGTTCGACGACTCGATCATTCTCCACATCAATCCCACGGGCCGTTTCGTGTACGGCGGGCCGAAAGCCGATGCGGGCCTGACGGGAAGAAAGATCATCGTGGACACCTACGGCGGCTGGGCTCCCCACGGTGGCGGATCGTTCAGCGGCAAGGACCCGACGAAGGTGGACCGTTCGGCGGCCTACTTCGCCCGTTTTGCCGCGAAAAACGTTGTCGCTTCAGGACTTGCGGAGAAATGCAACATTCAGGTCGCGTATGCGATCGGTGTCGCCGAACCGGTGAGCCTGCTGGTCGACACCGAGGGCACGGGCAAAATTCCCGATGAGCGAATCGCCGACCTGCTTCAAGAGCTGCTCAACTGGACGCCGGGCGGAATCATCGATACGCTCGATCTGCGCAAGCCGATCTTCCGCCGGACGGCCGCCTACGGCCATTTCGGCCGCGAGGAGGATGGGTTCTCGTGGGAGAAGACGGACGAGATCGCCAAGGAACTGGCGAAAAAGGCGTAACCCCAGGAAACTGCAACCGGAGAACGATTTGTGAACCCCAATCACTGTGATATTAAAGATTTAGGCTTGGCGGACGAGGGTCTGCGACGCATCCGCTGGGCAGACAACGATATGCCGGTGCTGCAGCAGATCCGCAATGAATTCCGCAAAGCCCAGCCGCTACGGGGGCTGCGGATGAGCGCCTGCCTGCATGTGACGGCGGAAACGGCGAACCTCGTCCGAACATTGCAGGCCGGAGGAGCGGAAGTTGTGCTCTGCGCGTCCAATCCCCTCTCCACTCAGGACGACGTTGCCGCGAGCCTCGTCCGTGACTTCGACATCCGTGTCTATGCGATTCGCGGGATCGACAATCAAGGGTACTACCGCCACCTGAAGGCGGCGGCGGAACACAAACCGCAGATTACGATGGACGACGGGTGCGATCTGGTCACTCTATTGCATGATAAGTACAAGAAAAACATGTCTGAAGTAATCGGATCGATGGAAGAGACGACGACAGGAGTGATCCGTCTGCGGGCGATGGAGAGGAGCGGAGTCCTGAAGCTTCCTGTGATCGCCGTCAACGACGCGAAGACGAAAAACATGTTTGATAACAGGTACGGCACCGGCCAGTCGACGGTGGACGGCATCGTCCGCGCCACGGACGTGCTACTCGCGGGGAAAAACGTGGTCGTCGCGGGGTACGGCTGGTGCGGCCGCGGGTTCGCAAACCGCTGCCGTGGCATGGGATCCAACGTGATCATCACCGAAATCGATCCGATCAAGGCGCTGGAGGCCGCGATGGACGGTTTCCGTGTGATGCCGATGGATGAGGCGGCAGGGATCGGCGACATCTTCTGCACCCTGACGGGGAACAAGCACGTCGTCCGCAAGGAACATTTCAAGAAGATGAAGGACGGCGCGATTGTGGCGAACAGCGGTCACTTTGACGTCGAGATCGACATCCCGGCGTTGGCGAAGCTGGCGAAGCAGGTCAACCGCGGTGTGCGCAACCACGTCGACGAGTACGTGATGCCCAACGGCAACCGGATCCACCTGCTGGCGGAGGGGCGTTTGATCAACCTGGCGGCGGCGGAAGGACACCCTGCCTCAGTGATGGACATGAGTTTCGCCACACAAGCCCTCGCCGCCGCGTACATGGCGGAGCACGGCAAGGAGCTTGAGAACAAGGTGTACGATCCGCCGTCGGACATCGAGGATAAGGTCAGCATGATGAAGCTCAGGTCGATGAGCCTGACCATCGACAAGCTGACCAAGGAGCAGGTCAGCTACCTATCCGATTGGACCGAGGGCACCTGATCCACGCAGAAGCAATTGGTGAACATCCGGCGCCGGGGGGTGTTTTCCCGGCGCTATTGTTATTCAATACAATTTTCTTGGATCACGCACCGAGGAGAGTGTCATGCAGACCGACAGCCGCAGCGCCCGCTCAGTCCGCAGGGTGATGGTGCTGCTCGCCGCTGCGTTGGGCCTGACGACCCTGCAATGCGCCTTGCCCACGAATCCGGGCATGCCCCGCTGGGACGTCCCCTTCGCCGTACCCTTCAGCTCACAGCGATACGGGCTCGACAGCCTCGTATCGAAACCGGCGGAAATCGACTCGAACATGAGCGGCATTATCGTCGGGGATAACGGCGAGCTTTCGTTCTGGTTCACGGATACGATTCCGACGACGCGAATCAGCCCAACCGACCTCGAGTTTCAACCTGAAACGGAAGATTCGTTTGTCGTCGAAACGGATACGATTTTCGTTCCGGACCAGGGAACCCGAGATGGCGGGCTCGCCTTTTCCAACTACTTCCCCACCACCGGAGACGTAATCATTCCGGCGTTCACGCTGCCGACATCCGGTGACACCATCACATTCGCCGGATTCGATTCACTGCGCCTCGTGCACGTCGCCGACGGCAGCATCGACCTGACGTTTTCGAACAACACCGACGTTCCCTGGGACTTGACAGTTACAATGAAAGCGAACGTGCCCTCGCTTGGCTACCCGGTGTACGGTTCCCCGGTCACGTTCACCAACATTCAACCCGGTGAATCGAGCTCGGATGTCGTCAATCTCGCCGGCGAGGATGTTTACCCGGAGGTGTTGATCGAAGTGGTCGGCTCCACGCCCGGATCGAACAGCAACATTGTGAATGTCGATGGCAGCGAATCGCTGGATTTCCAGATCCATCTGAGGGAATTGAAGTGCGACCGGGCCGAAGCGATCCTGCCCCGGCAGGAGGTTGTCGCCGAATCGTTCAAGCTGCAGCTCGATCAGGAAGACTGGATCACCTCGGCGGCGATCGACAGCGGCTACATGTACTTCCAGGTGTTGAACCAGACCGACGTGCCCGATTCGGTGCTGCTGACATTCCCTGATTTCATCAACGCGTCCGGTGACACGCTGGATTTCCCGCTGTTGCTGGAGGCGAACAGCGCTCATGTCGACAGTTTCGATCTGGCGGGGTATCAGCTTGTGCTCCCGATGCCCGTCGACGAAAACGACACGCAGGGCTTGAGCGCGCGAACCTCGGTGGTCGTACTCGGATCGCCGAACAACTCGACCTACCTGCAGATCCGGGTGGGCGATACGGTGATGACGAAATACTACACCGGCGAGTTGAAATTCAGCGGCTTCTCCGGCGTGCCCAAGGACATTAGTTTTAACGTCGATCAACAGAGCCAGGAGCTGAACATCTTCGGCGACCAGTCCGACCTGCAGCAGGACCTCGTCGGCAAGTTGCTGCTGAAAGACGTTCACGTGGACGTCCACCTGAACAACACCTTCGACGTCCCCGCCCTGCTGACACTGAACATGACCGCGCATAACTCACAGGCTCCGGCGCCGTACGACTCGGTCAACCAGGTGTTCCAGGACACCCTTGTGGAGGGCAACAGCCTCCTGGTAATCCCGAACCTGGAGAACCTGATTAACATTTTGCCCAACCGGATCGACTTCTCGGTGACCGTACAGACGGGACGGGATTACTTCCAGCCGTCACCGCCCTACGTCGCACGCACCGTCACCGCGAACGATTCCGTTTCGGGCTGGATCGAGATCATCTCACCGTTCTCGCTGACGATCAACGACACGACGGCGCTGCGTCCGGTGCCAACCCCGATGGGAGAACCGCTGAACGCGCCGCTGAGGAGTTTTACGCTGATTACAAACGTAACGAACGATGTTCCGATCAACGGCAAGATCTACCTGATGGCGGGGTCGTTCGACACGGAAGAAGAGGCACGGGCGGCACTGATCCGGGACAACTACGATCAGTATGGGATCATGATCCCGCCGCTAGACATTCCCGTCCCCGAGGTTAATACGCAGGGACGTCCGGTGGCGCCCGCGGACAGCACGCTGGAGACCAAGATCCCGGGGGACAAGCTGTCGGTTTTCGAACAGGAGAATGTCTGGGTTCGACAGGTGCTGGTTCTGTTTCCGACAGTCGATCGGAATGGAGATATTGTGCCGGTGACGATGTATCCCAGCGATGCGATTACGGTGACGGTTCTCGCCCAGGCGACGCTCGCCGTGAACAAAGAAGACACAGGCCAGTAAAGGAGGGACGACGATGATTCGCAACGGTTTTTACAGGATGTCGGCCCTGCTGCTGCTGGCGTTGATTCTGTTTCCGGCGGCGGGCGCACAGGCGTTCAACCAGGTGCACGCCAACCAGCTCGCCATGGGTGGTGCGGCGGCGACGACCTTTCGAGGCGTGCAGGTAATCGGGTGGAACCCCGCGTACCTCGCCTTCCGTGACAATCCGAGTTTCTCGATTCAGCTCCCGCTGCTGACACCGAACCTCGGGATGCGCCTTTCCAACGACTTCCTCTCGCTGGATGAAGTGAACAAGTACTTCACGAGTGGGCAGTTCTGGACGGAGGCGGACAAACAGAACATCCTCAACGCAGTCGCCGGCAACGCGTGGGATTTTTACATCGACTTCTACCTCCCGGTGTTCGCGGTGAGCATGCAGTCGAAGTTCGCGATGATGGCGCTCAGTTACGATGTCGGTATATCGTCGGATTGGCGGTTTTCGAAGGAATTTTTAGACGTAGCGCTGAACGGCAACGGGATCGACAACCTGGGCAAGCTGCGCGACTTTTCGAACACCGGGCTGCGCGGCCAGGCGGCGTCGCGGATCGGCTTCACCTTCGCCCGGGCGTTCGAAACCGCCTTCGAGGATGTGGACTGGATCGATGAAGTGACGTTCGGTTTCACAGCCGGGTACCTGCTCGGGCACGGCTACGCCGATGTGATCGAGAGCAACATGACGATGCTCACCGACGTCGGCACGTTCGAGAGCAACGGCCTGGTGAAGGTCGTCAACGCGGGAATCACCGGCACCAGCGACAGCGTAAACACGAGTTTCCTGAACGGCACCGGTGTTTCGCTGGACCTCGGCGTCGGGCTCAAGATTCTCGACGGCCGGGGAACCGTGGGCATCAGCATCATCAACCTGTTGAACAAGATACGGTACACGCAATCCCAGCTTCGCGTGTACAGCTTCAACACCGACAGTCCGCTGCCGTTGAACGCAAGCCTGACCAACCCGTCGAGTTTCATCGAAAACAACTTCACCACGGTGGACTCTCTGTCGGATGACTACGGCGCCGTGGACGTGCACCTGCCAACGGTGCTGCATTTGAACGGCGGCTATCTCGTCGGCGGCGGGCTGACCGTCTCCGGCAATCTCCGCTTCGGTCTCAACGACGCCGTCGGCGGCTCGAAGACCGTTCGTGCCGGTGCGGGTGTCGAGTACGCGGGAATTCCGGTGTTTCCCCTGCGGTTCGGCGCATCTCTCGGCGGACGCGGAGGATTCTCCTACGGAGTCGGATTCGGCCTGCGGCTCGGTTTCCTCAGGACGGATGTCGGCTGGGCCTGGGAGCGGGGATTCCTGAACAGCGCAAACGGGCTGCACATGGCGATCAACACGGTCTTTTTCTTCGGCACCAACGAAGAGCTGGCATCGCCGGTGCTGCGCCGCCGGGCAATGCGCAGGTAAGGCAAGCCATAACCTAGAAATCGAAGACCCCGGAGGATAGTGCTTCGGGGTCTTTTCTGGCGAGTATCCTTCAGCGAGTCCATCTCAGCAATGAAGAAACCCGGGACTGATCCCCGCCTGCGCGGGGACAAGAGTCCCGGGCCACCCTTCCGCCGGGCAGCACAGCGCTGATCCCAATCATGCACAAACAGTTCACCCCGGAACCCGCAGGTTCCGGGGTGTTTTTTTTGCCACGAAAGCGCACCGGGTGCGGCGACCGCCCCCCGCCATGCATCACGCCGAGTAGAAGCCGGCGTTGGTGGCGCGCCCGAGCGCACCCGACTCGATCCTCATGGTGAGCAGCGGGCAGATACGATAGCGGTCCTCGCCGAGGTGTGCGCGCAGCCCGAGGATCACCCCCTCAATCGCATCCAGGTTGAATTCATCCGCGAGGACAAAGGGACTTTCCTCGAGATGCAGCTCCCTTTTCACCTCTCGATCTGCGTCCCCCTCCGAGGCGGCAAAACCTTCACGGACGAGGTACGACGAGGCGTTGACCAACGTCGCCACAAGGCGCGCCCCGACGGCGCCCGGCTCATCCGCGACCTCGAAGGGGATCACTCCCAGGGCGGCGGCGGTATCCGCGGCGCGCACCAGATCGGACGCGTCGGAATTGCGCGGCAGAGAGAGTTCGACAACGGGCTCGCCGTACCGGTTCGGCAGACCGCCGAAACCAATCGCGACAAGGTTCTCCGGCACCACTTGCACGGTGACGGTCGCGGGGAGATTCAGGGTGTGCACCCAAACCTGTCCTCCACGCTTGACATTCCCCGCCAGCACCTCCAGCAACTGCCTGCGGTCCTCGGTGGGACCAACGAGCACCTCCAGAAGCAGATCCCACGGCCCCCTTTTCAGCAGGCGCTTCAGATCTTCCTCGCGAAAGGAGTTCAAATCCCAGAGCTGCCAGGTGTCCGCCGCCACCTTTCCCTCGGAAGTCTCGTAGAAGCGATCCCTCCACAGTGTCACCAGATGCGGCGTGCCGACAATCAACACCTTTTCGGGCGGGGTAGCGCCGGACTGCTCGCTCAACGCCTGCACTTCCTCATCGAGAGATGACCAGATCGCGGAACGGTCCGGGTCGAAGGCGCCGGGAATGGGGCGAAAACGGCTGTCGCCGAAGGTTTGATCGGCGAGATCGACGGCGGCCTGCGCGCGGAGATCGATCCCGTCGTCGCGGATTCTGCTGAGGATGCCGCGGTCGAGACCGAGATGCAGCACGGAGAGATAGTCGAGCACATTCGGCTCGGCCACACCCTCGCAGACCATGCGCCAGGCCTCGGTCTCGAGGGGGACACGGACGCGCTCGATCACTCCGCCCGTGGTATCACCGGCGTCCCGGCTCATTTCCAACCTCCATGCGGTTCCTTCGGCTTTTGGTTTTGCGAAAATGTACGACGCGAAAAAGAGTGACAGGAACTCTTTTTCAACTCGGCCTGAACGCGCGCGATGAATCCCGCAGTAATCCCCAAGCATCGAGTTACTCATGATTTGTTGCACCGGAAATGGCAACGATGGGAAAAAGTGGCAGGTCACCGCTTCGCCAACGACCTGCCACAACAAAAGAATTTGTTGATGAAATAGAGTTCCTGTCACCTTGATCACGCCTATCAGTGGATTGCCCGGTCAAGCCGGGCAATGACACTGCGGGGAAGTAGTGGAT
>CAZIDZ010000030.1:6831-21442 GCA_964538455.1 uncultured bacterium | reverse complement strand
TGGTGATGACACCCATCAAAATCGGGGAAACCCGATTCCGCAGGGACGGAAGCGCCGGTGATGACAACGCACGGATTGGCGAAGTCAGGCAGAAAAAAACCCGCCTGCAGGCGGGTTGAATCATCTCATGGGACGAAAGCTCACTAGCCGCTGAAGGGTTCGATCAGGATCGAGAGGAAAATCGGGTGACGCCGGGTCTCGAGGAAGCGCTTGAGATCGTTCATCACCGCCGCCCAGCCGTCGTAATCGCTGCGTTCCGAAAGGATCGTCGGCTCGGTGAAGGTGCCCTCGTAGAGGCTGACACGCGTGCCGTTGCCCTCGTCCTTCAATTCCCAGCGAACGGTGAGGTTGGGGTCCTCGCCGGCGACCTCGCGCCAGCCGAAAGCGAATTTTACATTCTCGTCCACCTCGAGAACCGGCAGCTTATCCGATCCAAGATCGAGCACGCCGCCCTCTTTCAGCTCGAGGGTCTTGACCTGCGGGGCGAAAAACTGGCGGATGCCGTCCACGGTCGAGATCATCTCAAACACCTCTTCCCGTTTTGCGGCGGTCCAGAAGTCGAGGCGGAACTCCTTGCTTTTGCGGTGGGTGAATTCCGGGCGCACCCAGGCTGCGGCTCCCTCCATGTGGAAGACGAAGCCGTTCAGCAGGATCGCCCACAAGTTCCGCAGATCGTCGTCGCTAAGATCCTCCTCCTCGACGATATGGTCGACATCGAGCCGGCTGTAGCCCTCCATCTGGGTGAGGCGGAGGTGCACCTCGGTGGTGACGATTTCGCCATCCCGGCGGCGCAGCGGCCACTGCAGACGCAGATCTCCCGCTTCGGCATCGGCTTTCAGCACCTTCTGGTTCGCGGGACGCTCGTCGTACTTGAGGAACGGGACATATTTCCCGCCGAAACTGAACTCCGAGCTCTCGAGGTCCATATTCACCTGCTGCGCGAACCAGATCTGCAACTCGCGGCTGTCGCTGATCCCCCTCCAGGCGATCTCCTTGGGCACCCGGACGTCCACCGACACCGATGCCTTTTTGCGTTTGCTCTGCGTGGCCATGCTTATCACCCTGGTATATCCGGCGGCCACGGGTAATCTACGCGCGCACCCACCGCCGGGGTTAAGTTGAACGATGAAGGATCGAAGCCCCGCTGAAGACGGGGATTTGGCACGGGGGGAGTATAGGCCAGATTTTGCACAAGCTCAAGCCCTGCCCCCGGCGGGAACTCCCCGCGAGACGGGCTGTATTTACGCAGGTTGACGGGAATTCCGCTCGCTTTCCGAGGATTGCGGGTGGCGTTCGAACGCCGCGGCCCACGCCAGTCCGAAAAGAATCGCAGTGAGCACGGCAACGGGTTGATGATCCTGCACATAGTCCAGCGCGCCATAGACCAGCACGACGATCATCAGCGCCGCGTAGAGGGTTCCCTCTGTATCCCGGCGCAACGACAGCGCAATGAACAGCACGAGCAGAGTGCCGAGCAGAATGACAAGGCCGATTACGCCCTCGTCCACGGCGGTCTGCAGGTAGAGATTTCCGGAACCGTAGCCGAGCAAAGACTGCATCGCGCCGGGCCCGAGACCGGTGAGCGGCCTTCCCTTGAACAGAGCGAGCGCATCCCGCCAGACCTCCCATCTCCCCTGGGTGAGAGCAGGCGGCAGCTGATGGCGAAGGGATCGCATCACCGCAAACAGGGTCGGCTCAAACCGGACCAGCGAAAGGGTCTGCAGGCGGAGGAAACCGTCCTCATCCACGCGGGCGCGGTAGTTGAGCACACAGGTCATTCCCCGCTCGATTGAGAGATAGCCCCCGGGACCGCGCAGATCCACGACGAGGAAGCCGGAGCCAGGATTTACGTTGAACGGGATGAGCACGCTGGCGGTCTCACCGGGGGCGATCCGCCGGCCTAGCCGCCGCCCCATCCAAGTCGAAGCACTCAGTTTGAGCCGGTTGTCACGGAATCCCTCCGCCGCGAGCAGGTGGACACCTGCCTGCCAGTCTTTCGGCCAGGCGAGCTGTCCCTCGTTGGCAATCGCAATCTGGAGCGAATCGTCCGCGAACTCCCCGTCAACGACATCCACAGCATCCGCGACGGCAGCAACGGGATTGGTTTTGTCATCCCATCTCGCCTTCACGAGCGGATTCAACGCGAGCAGCAACGACACCGCGACGAGCAGGAACGGCAGCCCGGGGTAGGGCCTGCTGAGACTCGAGCGTGAGAGCAGCAGGATCAGCAGCCCGGTGAGTGCGGCCACGGGCGCGGTGTAGGAGAGCGAAACGACGAGCCCGGCCCAGAGCAGGGTGAACGCGAGGGCAATCAATTCGCGCACTTTTCCCTCGACGGCAAAGACCCCCGCCGCGGCGACCGGCGCGAGCACGGCCATCAGCCAGCCGAGCGCTTCGCCGTCCGCGAGGGGACCGGACGGACGCACGAACAGGGACCAGCTCGAGTGCCTGTCGAGGGGAACATTCGAAAGGGCGCCCGCGCTGGAGATGCCGAACAGACTCGCGAGCGCGACGAGCGCCGCCGCCATACCCCCGAGCGCGGCCGCAGTGAGCACGCCCGTTCTCTCGAGCGGCTGTTCGGCGAAATGGACCGTCACCGCCGCAGCGAAGAGGATCAGGCTCCAGACGCGCGCGAGAGCGACGAGCGCGCCGGTGCGGCCCGCCGCCCCCAGCGTTCCTGCGAGCACCGCCGCCATCAACAGCAGGGGAACGAAGTACCACCGTTTCAGGGAGGTTCCGCTGCGGAGCACACTTCCCACCGCGAGGACAACGACGATGAACATCAGGATCGTCGTCACCGGGAGCGTGCGTCCCCCGCCGACGGAGAGGTGGTCGAGCGAATCGAGCACGGGCACCGCGAGCGCCAGCGCGAGGGTCAAACCGCGCCCCCAGTGCGCGTAGAGGTTTCTTGCCTGGGATGCCTGCATGCGCCGATCCTTGCGAGCCCGACGAGCGGACGACCGATTATGTGCGTCGCCCCGAATGCTGCAAGCTACCGGCATCGAACTGTCAACAGCAACTCTTGCATGAAGAACAATCGAGGGCGTACGTTGCCCCCGCAACGAGCGCATTCACGACACTGAGCCAGGCATGGAGCGGAGCACACGTATCCTCCTTACAGGAGGCGGTAGCGGCGGGCACGTCACCCCTCTGCTCGCGATCGCAGACGCACTGCGGGAGCTGTCGCCGACGATCCGCCTGCTGTACGTGGGAGTGCGGAAAGGGCTTGAGGCGAACATCGTTCCCCGCGCGGGGATTCCGCTTCGCTACGCCCCCGCCGCTTCGCTGCCGGTAAGTCCGTTTTCTCCGGGCCTGCTCCGTTTTATCTTCATGCTCGGGCTGGGCGTGCTGAAAGCTTTTTTTCATCTGCTCATTTTCCGCCCCGACGCAATTGTCGCCAGCGGCGGATTTGCCTCCGCACCCGCCGTGTTCGCCGCAAAATTCGCTGAGCTGATCACGTTCGGACTGTGGCGGATCCCGATCTACATGCACGAACAGAACGCGGTGCCGGGGCGGATGAACCGCTTCGCGGGGAGGTTCGTCACGCGGATCGGCCTCTCGCACCCGTCCGCCGCGGAGAGTTTCAATCGCGGTCCGGTGGAAGTGGTCGGCTACCCGGTACGCAGCAGCTTCGGATTGATCGACCGCGACGAGGCGCGGAAGCGCCTGAAACTCGGCGCAAAGGATTTCTACCTGCTGGTGTTCGGTGGCAGCCAGGGAGCTCGCACGCTGAACCGCGCCACGGTGGACGCACTCCCGCGGCTGGCGAACCGGGACAACCTCGTGATCATGCACGCCAGCGGGGGGATGCACACCGGGGAGTACGACGCGAACGAGGACACGCTTGCGCGCGCGGAAGCGCTCGATCGCAAACCTCAGCGGTACACGATCACCGACTATCTCCACGACATGCCGCTGCACCTGGCGGCGGCCGACCTGGCCGTGATCCGCGCGGGAGCGGGCTCATTGACCGAGGTGTGCAGCGCGGGAGTGCCCGCGATCGTGATTCCCAAGGCGAATCTTCCGGGAGACTCGCAGGTGGCCAACGCGCGCTACCTGGCTCTTCGCGGCGCGGTGGAGCTGATCTACGAGGAACCGTCGCTGGTCGAGGGCAGGATGATCGAGGCCGTGAGCGGGAAAGTCCTCGCCAAACGGATCATCGAACTGCTCGAGAACACCTCGCGGCGGCGGAAGATGGCGAAGAAAGCGCAGGCCAGTGTCGACCTGCACGCGTCCGAACGGATTGCGCACCGCGTGCTCGCACTCGCGAGACGAACGAGCGCCTCGGTGATCGACGGCGACGTGCCCCCGGTAGCCGCGGCGGACGGCCAGTTTCCTCAACTTCCCGCAGGGCCGACCGCGCTCCGCCGTTATGTCGAAAAAACGATCGGTTTGACCTACGAGAACGCGTTCGATCACGGCCGCATCCATGACGAAGAGCTAAGGCAGCTGAGCGACCTGGATTACCTTCGCTATCGCGCCTCCGCGCTGCTTGTGCACCCCGTTTGGCAGCAGCGCAACGAGGGGGTGAAACTGATCGGCCTGCTGAGGCACCAGTCGCAGCTCCCGCTGCTGCTGCATATGCTGACAGACCGGACACCGGCGCCGTGGGGCCACAGGCTGCTCGGCGGCGATTTCATGCAGGTCGGTTTTATCCGGCGCAACACGCTCGCGGCGATCGCATTGATCGGCAAGTACGGTGAGGCGAGCCTGCAGGGGGTGACCGCCGCCCTGGACGATCCCTACTACGAGGTTCGGTCCACCGCCATGCGCCTGGTTCGCCGGATGCTGCGAGAGGACGTGGAGCTGAACCCGGAAATCGTCAGTGCGGTGGGACGGCATACCTCGGACCCGAAGCTCGAAGTTCGCTGGGAAGCGCTCCACACATACGGGCACTGCGGGTCTCCCGAGGCGGTGCTCGCCTCCTGCCGTCCCTACATCATGGCCACCCAGGCGCCGGTGAGGGATGCGGTGCTACGG
Source organism: uncultured bacterium (assembly GCA_964538455.1). Lineage (GTDB taxonomy): Bacteria > Electryoneota > Electryoneia > Electryoneales > Electryoneaceae > JAZDLX01. The sequence goes on along the minus strand of CAZIDZ010000030.1, from coordinate 16,462 downwards.
GCCTACCTCGCCCTGGGCGAACGGTTCCGCGGCACAGACGCAAGCTGGGTGCGCGACCTCGAGCGGGATCTGGACCGGTTCGCCGTCACCTCGGTTGCATTCCATCCGTTCTTTCCGCTCAAGGAGCGATACACAACCCTGCGCAAACGGCTGCGGGAGGGGGGTGAAACATGATCTACCTGTTGGCGGCCTACCTGCAGAGCGTGGACACGGCCTGGGGATTCCTGCGTGTGCTGACCTATGTTTCCACCCGCTCGATCGCGGCGGCGATTACGACCCTCGGCATCATGCTGCTGTTCACGCCACGGGTGATCCAACTGCTGTACCTGTCGGGACGGCGCGACCGCAACCGGGAGTTCGACGCCCACCTCGCGAAGTCGAAGCGCGGCACCCCGACCATGGGCGGAATCCTGGTCGTCGGCGCGGTGCTCGCCAGCATGCTGCTCTGGGGAGACCTGACCAGCCGGTACCTCTGGGCCGTGGTCAGCGCGATGGTCGTGTTCGCACTGCTCGGCATGGTGGACGATCTCGCGAAGGTTCGCGGCGGGCACCCGGACGCCGGGCTCGGCCGGAAGACGAAACTCGCCGTGCAAACGATCTACGGGCTGCTGCTTGGGATTTACCTGTTCCATCCCGCGACGACACCATTCCCGGCGGCGATCGCCGACAGCATCGGCGTGCCTTTCCTCAAACCGGAAGCCTACGGAGGGGTGGACGTTCACCTCGGGTGGGTCTACATCCTCTTCGCCGTCTTCGTGGTGGTCGCCGTCTCCAACGCGGTCAACCTGATCGACGGGCTCGACGGGCTGGCGGTGGGCACCGCAATGTTCCCGCTCGTCGTCTACGGAGTTTTCGCCTACATCCTAGGGAACGTGCGGATGGCGAACTACCTGCTCTACCCAAGCCTCCCGGGAGTGCATGAACTGGTGGTCTACTCCGCCGCGCTCGGAGGTGCGCTGATCGGCTTCCTCTGGTACAACAGTTACCCCGCGGAACTGTTCATGGGCGACACCGGCAGCCTCAGCCTGGGCGGGGTGCTGGCGACGATGATCCTGCTGACGAAACAGGAACTTCTATTCATCGTGGCGGGGGGGCTGTTCATCTACGTGAACCTAACCCACCTGATCGGCGACCGCATCGGGATCCACTTTTTGGGCCGGCGAATCTTCTACCGAACACCGATCCATCACGCCTATGAGCACCTCGGAATCGCGGAAACCAAGGTCGTCATCCGTTTCTGGATCGTCAGCCTGATGCTCGCGCTGCTCGCGCTGGCGACGTTGAAGTTGCGCTGATGACTTTGATTTTTGGCACAGTCACTGACGCACCTGCACGACAACCATGAAACGCGATTGCATGACTCCCAGACAGTTTGACTGAAACGAACTTCCAAACTGTCTGGATGTATTGTGAACCCGGGACTGATCCGCCTTCTCCCGACGATTCGGGATTCGGCGGACAAGAGTCCCGGGCCACCCGACGACGTCAACCGCGCAAATCGGGACTGTCCCAAAGAAGTTGAGTTTTGGAGGGACTGTCCCTGATTTGCGGCACGTGACCTTGTTTGCTTGGGATTCGGCGGACAAGGGTCCCGGGCCACCCGATCGCGCTGGCGACGTTGAAGTTGAGGTAAACCAAAGGCTTGAGGAGGAAGGAGCGCGCGGGCGCGATGCCCTGATGGGACACCAGAGCTGACGCTGAAGTACGGAGGAGAAGTTTTTGGCATTTTATAGTAAGGCAACTAACTTTATTTGTTTTAATCTTTATTTATTAAAATCTTAATTTTTGTCCGTTCCCTCCCTATTTCCCTTCGCTCGAACGCCGAATACCGATCATCCGGCCCTCTGGAGGAGACAGCGGAACATTCCATTGCCCGGTCGTAGAGACACACAGTGTACAGTTTTCTGTATTCCGCTAGATCGGATCACCGACAGTGTGGGCACGGATGAAGTTGGTGACTCCGCGCTGCTGAAGCGGGAAACCGCCGGAGACGAGGATGCGGTCCCCCTCGCGGACCCACCCCACCTGCTGCGCCACGTTGAGCAGCAGCTTCAGGTTTTCAAAGAAGGTTCCCCCCTCCGGCACATTGAAGAGGAACACCCCCGAATACATCTGGATTCGGCGTGCAAGGGCAGCATCGGCGTTTCCGACGAGGATCGGCACGCCGAGCCGCTGCCGGGAGAGGCGCATCGCCGTCGTGCCCGTGCTGTGTGGGACGATGATGGCGCGGGGTCTCAGCTCATCGACGAGCGCCTTCACAGCTCTTGCCATGGATCCGTCAATGGAGGGATCGGTGGTGGCCAGCGGAGGGAGTTGAACGTTCGGCTCTGTTTCGCGCAGGATGCGAGCCATGGTCTGGACGACGATGGCGGGATTGTCCCCGACGGCGGTCTCGCCGGAGAGCATCACGGCGTCGGTTCCGTCGTACACGGCGTTCGCGACATCGGTGGCCTCGGCGCGTGTGGGGCGCGTGGCGTGGGTCATCGATTCCAGCATCTGGGTAGCGGTGATCACGATTATCCCCGCGTCGCGAGCCTTGCGGATCAGCTCCTTCTGGATCACCGGCACCCGTTCGATCGGCAGCGTAATGCCAAGATCTCCGCGTGCGACCATGATCCCGTCGGCGCGTTCGATAATCTGCGGCAGGTTTCGCACCGCCTGGGGGCGTTCGATCTTGGCGATCAGCAGGGGCCGGAAACCCGCCCGCTGCACGTAGGAGCGCGCGGCGATCAGGTCCTCGGGCCCCTGCACGAAGGAGAGTGCGATCGCATCCACGCCGAGCGACAATCCAAACTCGATGTCCCGCCAGTCCTTTTCGGTGATCGCGCCCAACTCCAGGTCGCTGTCGGGAAAGTTGATGCCCTGCCTGCTGGTCACTTCTCCGCCTGCGATCACCTCGCAGTCGAGACCGCGCCGGTCCCGGGAGACGACACGGAGCTGGACGATCCCGTCCCCGAGCATCACCCGGTTGCCCGGCTGGATCGAGCCGAGCCAGTCCGCGTCCTCGACCCCGACTCCGTTTTCATCCCCGCGTTCAAGGTCCACAGCCACCCGGAACGAGTTTTCGCGGTGGAGCTCCACCCTGCCACCGGCAAAATCCCCGATGCGGAGTTTGGGTCCGGAGATGTCCTGCAGGACGCTGACCACAGCCCCTTTTTCATCGGCGATGTGGCGAATGCGATTATAGCTTTCCTGGTGTTCCTCGTGGGTGCCGTGGGAGAAGTTGAGGCGGAACACGTCCACTCCCGAGTCGATCAAAGAGGCGAGCACGGGCTCGGTTTCGGAGGCGGGTCCGACGGTGGCGACGATGCGCGTCAGATGGGGCTGACGTCCGCTCCAATAGCGGATGCGGTCGTCATAGGAGATGGGCATATCCCCTCCGCGAGTGGAAACTTTCGCTGGTTCAGGGTGTCGTACTGAGAGCAGCGAGGGTCAGCCCTGGAAACCGAATTTAGCGGCGCCAGAGCTTCCGGGCGGCTTGATTTCACCGTACTGCGACTCATATTTCTTGATATTTTCTTCGAGTGCTCGCAGCAGGTTTTTAGCGTGCGCCGCGGCCAATATTACACGCGTCTGCACCTTGGCCTTGGGCGAACCGGGCACGACTCGGGCGAAATCGAGGACAAATTCGACCGGGGAATGGGTGATCAGGACGAGATTCGCATAATGTCCTTCAGCGACGGCATCGTCGAGATGGACCTGCAGATTTCCAGGCGGCGGAGTCGGTTTTGCGTTTGGCATTGTTCCTCCTGATGGCAAGGCACGGCGAACGGATGGAACGTTCCCTGCGACGTCCGTGCAAACATAGTCCGGTCGGCGCGAATCGGCAAGGGCGAACCCGATAAGGTTCGACAAATCGGTGTACCTTTTTTCGCGCAGCCCGGTGCAGCGCAAATTCGACGCGGCGGCCCGGGCCCGTAATGCTTGCCGTGAACAAACGCTGCGGCTACCTTTGATGCTGTGATGAAAAACAACACGGAAAGCCCATCCCCCACCCCGGCCGAGGGGTCCCTTTTCCCCGGAGATCCGGGCGAGACCACGGCCGACGCCCACCGTCCGCTGGCCGAGCGGGTGCGGCCGTCCTCGCTCGACGGATTCGCCGGGCAACACCACCTCGTCGGAGCGAAGGGAGCGTTGCGGCCGCTGCTCGACACGGGCCGGCTGCACTCGATGATTTTCTGGGGGGATCCGGGTTCCGGCAAGACCACCCTGGCGCGTCTCATCGCCGACCGGATCGACGCCCGTTTCGTGTCGATTTCCGCGGTGAGCAGCGGCGTGCGTGAAGTCCGCGATGTGATCGAGCGCGCTTCCAGGCAACGCCGGCAGGGACAGCAGACCGTCCTGTTTATCGACGAGATCCACCGTTTCAACAAGGCGCAGCAGGATGCGCTGCTGCATGCGGTCGAGGAGGGGACGGTGACGCTGATCGGGGCGACGACGGAGAATCCCTCCTTCGAGGTGATCAGTCCGCTGCTCTCACGGTGCCGCGTCTACCGTTTCCACCCGCTGACCAACGAGGAGCTTTCGGGCTTGCTCGACCGCGCGCTCGCGGAGGACGGGGAGCTCCGCGAAGCGGAAGTGAAGATCGGCGACGAAGCGCGCGAAGCGCTGCTCGGGTTGGCGCTCGGGGACGCCCGAGAGTTGATGAACCTGGTCGAGCGGGCGGTCGAACAGGCGCAGCACGACGAAACACACGAGATCACCCTGAAGCTGATCGAGCAGGTCGCGCAGCAGGCGTTGAGCCGGTACGACAAGAGCGGCGACCGTCACTACGACACAATCAGCGCATTCATCAAGAGCGTGCGTGATTCCGATCCCGACGCGGCGGTGTACTGGCTCGCAAGGATGCTTGCTGCGGGCGAGGACCCGCTGTTCATCGCACGGCGCCTGATCATCCTCGCGAGCGAGGACATCGGCAACGCAAACCCGAACGGCCTGCTGCTCGCCGAGGCGGCGTTTGAAGCCGTACACAAAGTGGGCATGCCAGAGGGGCGGATCATCCTTTCGCAGGTGACCACGTACCTTGCGGCTTCGCCGAAATCCAACGCCTCGTACCGGGCAATCGAATCAGCCCTGGCGGAAGTTTCCAGGGGGAACCAGCCTGCCGTGCCGCTCCATCTGCGCAACGCCGTCACCGGCCTGATGAAAGCGCAGGGGTACGGCCAGGGGTACGAGTACGCCCACGATCACGAAGAACAGACCACCTCGATGGAGAATCTCCCGGAACCCCTCGCCGGGCGCCGGTTCTACGAGCCGAAAAACATCGGCAGCGAAGCCCAGATCGCGCAACGGCTCGAACAGATTCGCCAGCGGCGGGAGCAGCTCCGGCGCGACGCGGGCGAGGGCGAGTCGTGACCCCAGGGAACCCGAAGCGGCGTTCGCATCGCGCCTTGCCTTTGCACGTTTTCGCGGTTGTCTTCGCCGCCGCCGGGATGATCGGTTGTGCGGCCACCGCTCCCCGAGGCCAAGGAAACATTCCCGCTCTCACCGGCGCAGACTCAAGCCGTGCGCTCGCCACCAGCTCCTCCGCCGAAACCCAACCCGATTCGATCTCGCGGCTGCCCGCACGCGCAGGGGGGGAAATCCTGCAGCGCGTCTCCCCGGGAGACTCCACCTCGGCTATAGCGCGGCGCGAGGGGCTTATCCACGCGATAAAACCCGGGGCCATGGTCCCCGCCCGGCTCGAGCCGGGAATCGCCGCAACGGACAGCACCGGGTCCGATTCGCTGCGAACGCTCGCTGAGGGGATGGGCGAACCGGTCGCGCTCGACAGCGCCCGAATCGCCCTGCTGCAGGGACCCGGACCCGAAACGCCCGACAGCGCCCGCAAGCAGGACGAAGACATTGACACGTCGATCGTGTACGGAGGCAAGGAGCTGCTTTTCGACGTTCATCGGCGCACCAGCATCATTCGCGGCAATGCCAAGATCGTATACAAGGACATGACGCTGACGGCGAACGAGATCCTGGTTGACTGGGAGCGCGACCTGATGACCGCGATCCCGGAGCTCGACACATTGTGGACCGACAGCACGCAGACCAGCGTCGATTCCGTCTCCGTCATCGGCATGCCCACCTTCGTACAAGGGAAGCAAGGCATGAGCGGGATGCTGATGCGGGTGAACATGAAAAACCGTTCCGGGTACGTGGAGAGCGGAACGACGAAGTACGGGGATGGTTTCTACCGTGGCAAGCGCATCCAGAAGGTTTCCGACGACGTGTTTTTCGTGCAGGGGGGAATGTACACGTCCTGCAACGCGCCAGTGCCCCACTACAAGTTCACCGGGGCGGAGATGAAAATGATCCGCGGCGACAAGGTGGTTGGCAAACCGATAGTGCTGCGGTTCGGGGATGTGCCTGTGGCCGCGCTGCCGTTCGCCGTGTTCTCGATCAAACCGGGCCGCCACAGCGGCATCCTGATCCCCACCTACGGCGACGATTCGAGGCTGGGAAGGCGTTTCGTGAACCTCGGCTACTACTGGGCGGCGTCCGACTACTGGGACACGAAAGGGGTACTCGACTACTTCGAGGAGAGCGGCTTCCGGGTGCGCGGCGATCTCGTGTACAACAAGCGGTACGCGTTCACCGGCGGGACTTCGGCCTCCTACAAGGATGAGCACAACAACAAGGTCTACTGGGACCTTCGCACGCGCCACCGGCAGACCATCGATCCGTACACGACCCTGAACGTAGACGGCACGTTTGTCTCGCGCAACGACTTCTACAGCACCCAATCGCAAACGGCCGATCAACTGCTGAAACAGCAGATTACCTCGAATGCAACCTTGAACCGCCGCTGGCCGAACTCGGGAACTTCCCTGTCGATCAACGCGAGGCAGGATCGCAACCTGCGAACCGGTGCGAACACGATGACGCTGCCGAGCTTCAACCTGAGTTTCGCGAACAAACAACTTTTCCCGTCGGCTGCGAAAAAGGCCGCAACGGACAAGACGCTGATCTACAGTCCGCCGAAGCCTCGGCTGGAACCCGGCGAGGAGCGCCCTGAAGACAAGGAGCGGTGGTACAACACGATCACCTATCGCTATACCGTGAACGGCAGCTACAAGCAGGAGGAGGAGCTCTCCGACCCCCGCAATTTCGACACAACGCTGGTGAAGAGCTTCGACCAGGCGATCTCACACCATTTCAACCTGAGCGCTCCACAGCAGTTGTTCAACTACATCCGGGTGAGTCCCTCCTTCAACTACAAGGAAGATTGGTTGTTCCGGCGCAGGAGCCTGAACCTCGATCCGTTGGGCGCGATCAGCTACCCGGAGGAGCGCGGCTTCTACCGGCGTTTCACCTTCAGTAGCGGGATCGGGATGTCGACGACGCTCTACGGCATGTTTCCGGTGCAGAGGTGGGGCGTGGAGATGTTCCGCCACGTGCTCAGCCCATCTGTCAGCTTCTCCTGGCGGCCGGATTTCTCGGAATCCAAATGGAATTACTACCAGCACGCGGACCTGAGATATTTCAACCCCGCCGACTCCACTTACAGATTTGTGACCCAGGACTATGACCGGTACACCAACACGATCGCGGGAGGCACGCCTCGCGGCAAGCAGATGGCGGCGAATTTCAGCCTGGATAACATTTTCCAGATGAAAACACTGACGGTGGACGCGCAGGGCAAAGAGGAGGAGAAGAAATTCGAGCTGTTCAAGGTGAACATGAGCAGCAGCTACAATTTCGCCGCGGACAGCCTGAAATTCTCCGACCTGCGGACGCGTTTCAGCGTCAGGCCAATCAGCGAGAACAGCAGGATCGGTCCGCTGAAGAGCCTGGACGTGGACATCAGCACGACCCACAGTTTTTACGCGTACGACACGAAGAGCAAGCGAGTGACCAATACGTACTACTGGGAACGTCCGAAAGGAAAACCGGGCGAGGTGCTCCGCCTGATCGATCTTAGCTCGACCGCCCATTTCGCTCTCGATATCGAGAATCCCTTTGTCAAGCGCAAATCCCAAATCGTTATCGAAGGCGCCCAGCCGGACACGGTTGACGAGGGGGAGGAGCTGCTCAAGGACATCCGGAACGAATTCGACACCCGTTTTACAGGCCCGGAGCAGGCTCTTCAGACCGCGGCAAAAGGGGGAGCCCTGCAGATCAGGGGGTCTCTGACCTACAGGCTGAGCAAGTCGAATCCGCTCAACCCACAAAAAACCATATTCCTGAATGGTGGTTTTTCGCTGAAATTGACCCGCAACTGGACGTTCAACTATTCGACGGGGGTAGATCTTGTGACGAGGCAGGTTTCGATCGGCACGTTGAGCGTCGGGCGCGATCTTCATTGCTGGTCGGGAACCTTCACCTGGTCGCCAAGGGGCATCACACAGGGATTTTACCTGAGAATCGGGATCAAGACACCGCAACTCAGCGATATCAAACTAGAGCAGCGCAGGGGAGTTTCCGGACCTACCTTTTAAGCACGTCTCCCATTGCGAGGAGTGCCGAATGCGATTCGATACAATTCCCTACATGGAGTGGTCGAAAATCGGCGCGGACACCCTCAATCCGGACCATCTGAACCTGGCCGGCTCCGGGATGCCTCCGCTCATAGCCACGCTGGCCGATCTCGGGATCGACGCCGGTGAGCTGCCTCTCGCCGGCGCCCACGGGTACGGATACGCGCCGCTGCGTGAAGCAATTGCGGAGCGCTACGGCGTTCACGCGGAGAATGTGCTGATCTCCCAGGGCACGTCAATGGCTAATTTCCTCGTGCTCGCGGTGCAACTGAACCCGGGCGACGTGCTGCTCGTGGAGACCCCGGTGTACGAGTGCATCAGCTACCCGGCGCGAGCGCTGGGCGCCCGGATCGTTCCGTTCGAACGCAAGGAGGAAGATGGCTGGAAGCTGAACATCGAGGAGATGGTCAGCCTTGCCTACGCCACCGGCGCCCGTGGACTCGTCCTTTCCAACCCGCACAATCCGAGCGGCGCTTTTTCCTCGGACGCCGACCTGATCCGCCTCGCGGAGGGAACCGGCAAGGAGAGGTTCGTGCTTGTCGACGAGGTGTACCGCGAAGGGAGGGTGAACCAGGCGGGACGAACCTGCGCGATGAAGGCCCCCAACCTGTACACCACCAGCAGTCTGACGAAGGTATGGGGCCTCGGAGACCTTCGGGCCGGCTGGGCGATCGCGGCGCACGATGTCGTTCGCTCGGGATACCGCGCCTACGACAATCTCGGCGTGATCAACCCGTTCCCGATGGAATGGCTGACCCACCGGATCTTCACCCGTGAAGAGCTGATCGGCGGGCTGCGGGAGAAGGGGCTCGCCGTGGTCGATGAGGCGCGGGCCCACGTCAACCGGTTCCTCAGCAAGCGGGCATCGGGGAAGCGGATCAAGGCCGTGATGCCGGACGGAGGCGGTTTCGCAATCTGGAGAATCGACGGCATCAACGGCGACAGCCTGGCGAAACGGCTCTACGAGGAGGAGGGAGTGATCGTCGTGCCTGGCTCATTCTTCGGCGTGCCCGCGCACATCCGCGTCGCATGGACAGCTGGGGCGGAACCGGTGGTCCAGGGGTTGCACCGGATCGACCGCTGGATGAGCAAGAACCTGTGATTCGATGATGAAACCCGGGTGGACAATCCGCTGGTGGGCGGAGGGGACCAGCCGGGCCACC
>CAZIDZ010000030.1:0-6731 GCA_964538455.1 uncultured bacterium | reverse complement strand
GCCGCCCGTCGGGCCGATAATCAAAACCCAATCCCGATTTATCGGGATTGGGTTACTTCGTTCGCCATCAATCTGGCCGCAACGCGCTATTTCTCCACACGCCCGCCGAGGTAACTGGCGAGGAAGAGTTCCGCGCGGAAGTAGAAATCCTGCCTGTCCTCCGTCTGGAGCATGTGGCTGGAATCGTCGTAGAGGACGAGCTCGACGTTCTTCCCCAGTTTCTTCAGCCGGTCAACGAATTTCTGCGCAACCGCGGGCCGCGCGAGGGCATCCCGTTTCCCCTGCGCAATCAGCAGCGGGATCGAAACCTTCTCCGCGTGATAGTATGGCGACACCGCTTTCAAGCGTTGAATCTCTGCACGATCCGCGTCCGTCCAGTCCGTCGAATCCTTTACCTGGCCCTCTTTGAGGCCGGATTCATAGCGGGGGACCCGGCCGACGCGCTGCTCCAGGTTGGTGCGGTAGGCCTCCCAGGTGGGCGGGATGATCGAGAGGTAATCGGTGAGATCGAGGAACGGATTGACCGCCACTGCGGCGACGTAGGAATTCGGTGTTGTGATCGCCCCGGACACAGCCGCGTAGCCTCCGTAAGAGCCGCCCATGATGGCCACTGCACCGGCTTTCGCGACGCCGGCCTTCACCGCCCACGCCGCTCCGTCGGCGAGATCGGTCTGCATCCCCAAGCCCCATTGCCGGTTCCCGGCATTGAGGTAAGCTTTGTCGTATCCCATCGAACCGCGGAAATTGACCTGGAGAACGGCGTACCCCCTGTTGGCCAGCCACTGAGCTTCCGGGTTGAACCCCCAGGCGTCTCGCAGCCACGGCCCGCCGTGAACAAGCAGCACCGTGGGCCACGGCCCCCGTCCCCGGCGGGGAGTCGTCAGGTACCCGTGGATCGGCATCCCGTCCCGCGCCGTGAACTGAATCACCTTCATCCTTGCGAACGGCTTGCCCGCCAGCTCGTCGGACGCGCTGTACAGCCGCGACAGCCTCATCTCATCCGCGTAGTAGAGATAGTAAACGGGTGGCGCGACATCGGACAATTCACCGACCGTCCAGACTTTTCTGTCGGCCGAACGGTTGTAGATTTCAACTTCCCCGTGGAATTTGCTCTGGAGGAATTTCAGCTTCGGGCTGATACCCGAATCGACCGCCACCCACCGTGATGTGTCCCCCTGAATAAACACAGCGTCAACGTTCTCCCACTCGGAATCCACCATGATCTTGCGGATGTCGTATTGAGGATCGCGGGCGAGCACAGTCGTATCGCCGGTGTCGAGGTTGTAACGGAGCACGCCCAGCGTCTTTGCCCCCCGGCTGTCGAACATCAGGCAGGAATGGGCTTTCGCGGGAAAAGCGAGGGGCCAGGAGGAGTCATCGAGCAGGTGCCACGTGAGTTCGCGCGTGAACCGCCCATCCTGGTATTTCCAGAACGATTGTCCACCGTCCGGTTCGCTGAGCAGATAACCGCGCAGTGCGAACTCCGGGTCCACGTACCAGCGGAGCAGGTTCGACTTTCCTTCGGCGAGCAGCTTCATATCTCCGGTACGAACGTTGACGAGGTGGAGATCAAAAATAGAGGGATCGCGGGCGTTCACCATGATCGCGATTTCGTCAGGCCGCTTTATCGATACCGCGACAACTTCAACGGCGGCGTCCTTCGGCACGCCCTTCCCATAGGGCAGCAACGGACGAATCGCACCCGTGGCAACGTCAACAACGAAAAACTCCAAGCCCTCGGCAGTCGACTGGGAAAAGACAACCATTTTGCTGTTGCGTGCCCAGAAGAAATAGCTGGCCCCCTTTTTCACGTTGGTCAGCACGGTGTCGTCGTCCGCGCCCACCGTCCGTATGTACAGGTTCCGCACATCCCCGTCGAGAGCCGTATAGACAACGTGTTTGCCGTCGGGAGAGACGGAAGGGGCCGACCTCGTGTAGGGCTTGAACAGAGTATTACGAGAGATGATCGGGACGGGGAGGCTGCACGAAGCTATGACAAGCGACAGCGCCAGCAGAGCTGCGAGACCCGGGAGAATACGCGGGAAGTGGGATTTCATGGTGGTCGTTGTTCTCCACACCCTGCGGAGGCGGACTCCGCAGAACACCGACCGGCTCGGACGGGCCAAACAGGGAGCCGCATCTTGAGTTGCGTTCCCTTCCGGACCCACCGGTAACCTACACACGATATTGTGCCCCACGCAAATCCCCGTTTCTTAACGCGTTTTGTGAGGAGTCATGGTTTCAGAACGGCAAATCGCTGTCGTCGCCTTCGCCAAAGCTCTCGGATCCTTCACTCGGGTTGATCGGTTCGTAGTGAGTGTCGCCGGGAGCCGTTTTCTGGCCTTCCGCCTGGGGCTTTGCGGCCGCTTTCTTCGCTGGAGGTTCGCCGCTGTACTCGCCGCCTCCGCCTCCGGCTTCGCCACGAGAGCTTAGCATCTGAAAATTCCGTACTTCAATGTCGGTGAAGTGGCGAGTCTGCCCGTCCTGACCTTCGAAAGAACGGTAGTGGATACGGCCTTCCACATAGATCCGCGATCCTTTGCGCAAATACTGGTTGGCAACCTCCGCCTGGCGGCGCCAGAAAACGAGGTTGTGCCACTCCGTGGATTCCTGCTTTTGCCCGTCCTTGCCGGTCCACCGTTCAGTTGTCGCGAGGCTCACCTTGGTCACCGCCGCCCCGGAAGGCGTGTAGGTCATCTCCGGGTCTTTCCCGAGGTTTCCGATCAATATCACCTTGTTAACCATGAAAATCCCTTTCACTGAGAGGGTTTTTGCTCATTCTCGACATGCTCCCGGGGAGCGGAATCCTGCTTTCGCCTGCTGAAGCGAAGTATTTGTTTTCCAAGCAACATCACACCGATCGTCGACCCGACGGCATCGGCCGCCAAGTCCGCCAGGGAAGGTGTCCGTCCCGGGACGAAAACCTGGTGCAGTTCATCGAACAGGCCGTAAGCTACGGAGAAAATGATCGCGAGCCCAAATGCCGCGCGGCGAAATCCCAGCGCGCGCAGAATAAGCACTCCCAGCACTGCGTAGAGGACAACATGCGCCAGCTTGTCCCACCCCCAGATGGGAGGGACGAAGTCGAGTTTCCAGCCGGGAATCGACGAGAGGATGAAAATAAAAGCCGCCCACAGAATCGCCACCAGCCATCCGCCCCGGGATGTAGCAGTACCGTTCGTCATCGCCGTCCCCGTTGTTTGCAGGAGAGTTTTCAGACGGACAGCAAATCCTGTTGGATTCTTGAGGGATTGAGGCATCCGGAATCCCGTCCGTGAATCTCACCACCGCCTGAAAACCCAGCTCGCTGCAGTCAGAGCTTGAATCGCAAGTAACCTTTTATCCCCGAGCGTGGTCTTATTGAGTGACAACACGAGGAGAACTCCCATGAGATTGAAGAGCCTTGTTTTTATGGGTTTTATCCTTTTCTTCGCCGCCGCGGCCCAGGCGAAAGATGATGAAAAATACGACCTGGACAAAACGTATTCGATCGATCCGAAGGGGACAATATACCTCACCAGCAATGACGCCGAGGTGACGATTGTCGGCAGCGACCGCAAAGATGTGCACGTTTTCGTCGAATACCGCCTCGACATTACCGGACTCGGCAAGAGCTGGAGGAACACGCCCTTCGGCTTCGAGGTGGTCGAAGAGAACGGAAATCTCCGCATCCGCGATGAAGAGGTGCAGATCAACGCGTTCGGCATGGTCCACTGGAACGAGCATTACGCGATCAAGATCGAAGCTCCGAGCACGGTCAGCCTGCGGCTCCGGTTCGACGACGACGACGTCCGCATCAGAGGCTTTTCCGGCGACGTATCGCTGAGCATGTCGGACGGCCGGGCGGCGCTGGAGAAGATGACCAGCAAAGTGTTCGAGCTGGAAGCGGACGACGGGACGATCGAGCTCGACGGCGGCCACGGCCTGCTTGACGCGACGATTGACGACGGAGACGTGTATGTGACGCACGGGGATTTCGACGAAGTGACGGGTCGCGCCGGCGATGGTGAGATCGAGATCGCGACGAAAGTGCATGACGATGGACGCTACCGTCTTCGCGCGGACGACGGCGAACTGCTGTTCGAGGTGCTCGGCGGCGGCGGCGAGTTCAACGCGGATTTTGACGACGGCCACGCGCGCGCCTCGGGCGCATTCAAGGAAATCGACAAGGACGACCATTTCCGCCTCTGGTCTCTGCCGGGGGGCAAGGCGCGAGTGGATCTGCGGGTGAACGACGGCAGGATCAGTCTGCGGGCGAAATAGAACGCCGGCACCTGCATCAGGGAGTAGCTTTCTTCAGGCCGTGAGGAGTACCTTTGCGGCCTGTTCTATATTCTCGTGAGCCGAAAACCGGGAAACTGCCCGCACCGAGGGGGAGGTTATGCTTGGACATTACCTTCGATTCATCGTACGTCACCTCAGCCGGAATCGAGTTTATTGGCTGATCACCATCCTGGGTTTTTCCCTGGGACTGAGCGCAGCGCTGGTGATCTCGCTCTACGCGTACGACGATCTGATTTACGACAGCAAGATCCCCGATTGCGGACAAATCTACCGACTCTATTCCCGCTTTTTCTGGGAGGGTGAGTTTCGCCGGTCGGGCGCGCCCAGCTCGGGGGCTCTCGCTGCGGAGCTGACATCGCAATTCCCCGAAATTGAAGCCGCCGTGCGGATGCAGGCCTGGGGTCCGCGAAGCGTGCAACGCGCCGACCTGCCGCCCAACGAAACGCGGGGGGTGAGCGTTGAAACCGTGTTCGCGGATTCCTCGTTCCTCAACGTGTTCAACTTCAAGCTGCTCGCCGGCACTCACGAGAGCGCGCTCGGCACCCCCACATCGGTGATCCTGACGGAATCCACGGCGAAACTCCTGTACGGCACGGAAAATCCCGTCGGCAAACCGATCATCGCCGCCGGGCTTGGCGAAGCGGTGGTCGGAGCGGTGATCGCCGATCCGCCGAAACGGTCGCACATGCAGTTCGGAATGGTGCTCCCGATCTACCTGAACGATGAGAACAGCTACTGGTTTGAGAGCTGGACCAACCTGTGGGTGCTCGTCTATGTGAAACTCACCCCGGGGGCCGATCTCCCGGCGCTGGAAAAACGACTGCACGAGACGATCACGGAGCACTCCGAGTGGGATGGCATCTACCCCACCCTGATGCCTCTCACGGACATCCATCTCCACTCGTCAAATCAGGATTACAACTGGATCAACGTCAACCCCAGCGATCCGAATACGCTCCGGGTGCTCGGCGCGATCGCGCTCGGCATCCTGCTGATCGCCTCGATCAACTTCATCAACCTGACCACGGCGAGAGCGCTGAAACGCGCGCGGGAAGTGGGAATGCGGAAAACTCTCGGGGCGGCGCGAATCGACCTGATCCGCGGCTACCTCGGCGAGTCGGTGCTGATGACTCTGGTTGCTGCATTGATCGCCCTGCTCATCGTCCAGGCCGCCATGCCCCTGCTGACGAACCTGCTGGGCAAGGACCTCAGCGGACTGTTCTTCTCCTCGCCGCTGGTGATGGGGGCATTCCTCGCTGTCACCCTGCTCACCGGTGTGCTCTCCGGCATCTACCCCGCCTTCGTGTTGACGGCCTTCAAGCCCGTGGAGGTGATGCGCGGCGACTTCCGGGCGAGCCGCTCCGGGGTTTTTCTGCGCCGTTCGCTGACAACCCTGCAGTTCACCATCTCCGTCGTTCTGATCTCAAGCGTTCTGATCATGCGCAACCAGATCCGTTACATCCTCAACATCGACATGGGCTACAACCGCGAACAGGTGATGGTGCTCGAGACTTCCGGGTTGGGGACGGAGGACCAGAAGGACGAGCTGCTGCGGCGGTTGAATTTCGATCCGAACATTCTGGCGGCGGGCAGCGCGAACAACACCCCGGGGCCGGACCTCCCCTGGGCGAACCTTCGAGAACCCGATGTGCCGGAAGAGCAGGCCCGTTCCATGGGGGCGATCATCTTTGACTGCCGGGGGGAATGGCTTGATGCGGTCGATGTTCCGGTGGTGAAGGGACGGGCACTCTACACGAACGATTCGGACAACCACTCGATCCTGATCAATGAGGAGGCCGCCCGTATCATGGACGTCGAGAACCCCGTCGGACAAACGGTGCTGCTCAACGGCGAGCCGCACACGATCGTCGGAGTGGTCGGCGATTTTAACTTCGGTTCAGCCCGCCAGGGCGTGAATCCCATCGTGATGACAAACCGAGCACAGTATTCCTCGCGAGTCTACGTGCGCCTCCCGGCGGGCAGGATTCCCGAGGGTGTCGCGCACGTGAGATCGATCTTCAACGAAGTGTACGGCCAGCAGCTTTACGGGTACAGCTTTCTCGACGACATGTTCACCAAGCAGTACAGGTCGGACGAACGTTTCGCCGCCAACGCGGGGGTCTTTTCGATCCTGGCGATCCTGATCGCCGCGCTGGGCATCTTCGGCATGACCACCTACACGACCGAACAGCGCAAGCGTGAGATCTCGATCCGCAAGGTGCTCGGGGCGAGTGAATCGGGCATTCTCTGGCTGCTCAGCTGGGACCTGCTGAAGTGGGTGCTGCTGGCGAATGCGATCGCCTGGCCGCTGGCGTGGTTCGCGATGAGCAAATGGCTGCTGCAATTCCACGACCGGATCGGGCTCCAGCCCTACCCGTTCGCGTATGCGGGGCTGCTGACGCTGGCGATTGCATTTCTTACGGTCGCGGCTCAGGCGATGCGTGCTG
>CAZIDZ010000029.1:12529-36786 GCA_964538455.1 uncultured bacterium | reverse complement strand
CGGTGGAGGAATGAAACAACGAATCAGTCAAACTCCGGGTTCGGAGACCCCGGCCTGCCGAACTCTATGTTTCCCCCGAAGGACTGGAAAGGCGAGATTGCTTCGTCACTGCGTTCCTCGCAATAACAGATACCGTCAACATGGATTCCCGCCTGCGCGGGAATGACAACAGAGAAAAGAGGGACAGTCCCTCATTCCATAGGGACTGCCCCTTATTCCTCACAGTTAACTGATATACCTACTCCACGGTAACGCTCTTGGCGAGGTTGCGGGGTTTGTCGACGTCAAGGCCGAGCAGGTCGGCGATGTGATAGGCCAGCAACTGGAGCGGAATCACGGTCAACAACGGCTGCAACATCGGGTGGTTGTCCGGGACGCGCAGCACATGGTTGGACAGGCGGCTGACCGCGTGGTCATCCTCGCTGACGATGCTGATCACCACCGCGCCGCGGGCACGCACCTCCTCAATATTGCTGATCACCTTGCGGCGCATCGTCCCTTTCGGGGCGATGAACACCACCGGCATCTTCCAGTCAATCAGCGCGATCGGGCCGTGCTTCATCTCCGCCGCCGGGTACCCCTCCGCGTGGATGTAGCTGATCTCCTTGAGCTTCAGCGCACCTTCCATCGCAACCGGGTAGTGCACGCCCCGGCCCAGGTAGAGGAAGTTCTGCGCGCGGCTGAACACCTTAGCCAAGTCGCGCACCGGCTCCGCGTCCGCGAGGATCATCCGCACCTGCTCCGGGATCCGTTTCAGGCCACGGATCACCTCCCGTGCGTTTTCCACGTCCAGGGTCTGACGCTGACGTCCAAGCAGCACCGCCAGCATCGCCAGCACTGTCACCTGGCTGGTGAAAGCCTTTGTCGAGGCGACGCCGATTTCCGGTCCCGCGTGCAAGTACACACCGCCGTCCGTCTCGCGGGCGATCGTACTCCCGACCGTGTTGACAATCCCCAATGTTAAGACGCCGCGAGATTTGGCCTCGCGCATTGCTTCAAGCGTATCGATCGTTTCGCCCGATTGGCTGACCGCAAACGCGACTGTCTGCGGTGTAATCACAGGGCAACGGTAGCGGAATTCGCTGGCGTACTCCACATCCACCGGCACGCCCGCCAGCTCCTCGATCAGATACTTGCCCACCTGGCCAGCGTGATAGCTCGTCCCGCAGGCCAGGATCAACACCCGTTGCGCCTTGTGAAGCGTCTCCAGATGGTCCGCCAGCCCGCCGAGTTTCACTTCCGCGGAGTCCTCGAGCAGACGCCCGCGCATCGTGTCCTCAAGTGTCTGCGGCTGCTCCATAATCTCCTTGAACATGAAGTGCTTGTACCCGCCGCGCTCGATCTGCTCGAGGCTGAAGTCGATGTGTGTCACCTCACGTTCGATCGGGGACTCGTCAAGTTTCAGATGAGTGAACCCGTTGCGGCTGATACATCCCACCTCGCCATCGTCGAGGAAAATCACATCCCGGGTGTGCTCGACGATCGCGGCGAGATCGCTGGCGACGAGGTACTCACCCTCACCGATCCCGACCACAAGGGGACTGCCCTTGCGCGCGATGACAATCCTGTCCGGCTGCTCGAGGTGCAGCACCGCGATCCCGTACGTTCCTTCGACACGGCGCAAGGCACGGATCACCGCATCCTGAAGGTCCCCTTCGAAGAACTCCTCGATGAGGTTCGCCAGCACTTCCGTATCGGTCTCCGAGGTGAATGCATATCCCTTATCCAGCAGCGTCTTTTTCAATTCACCGTAGTTCTCGATGATTCCGTTGTGGATCAGCGCCAGTTTACCCGACCCCGACAGGTGCGGGTGGGCATTGACGTCGTTCGGCGCTCCGTGGGTCGCCCAACGAGTGTGGCCGATCCCCACCGTAGCTGGACTTGACTCACGCTTGCTGAGCAGATTCTCCAGGGCTTTGATCTTACCCTGCTTCTTGACAACACGGACTTTCTTGCCCTCGAGCAGGGCCACGCCCGCGCTGTCGTACCCACGGTATTCAAGCCGTTTCAGTCCGTTCATCAGCAGCGGCACGGCGGGACGCGATCCCACATATCCGATGATTCCACACATGCGCTTTCACTTCCCTCGTACGTTTCGGATGACCGCAGCCTAAAGGTAAACCACTTTTGCCTTGCCCTTCATTCCCCGCGTCACATTCCGTGTGTCGAACAGCAGCCTCGCCTCCCGCAGGACGAGCCCGTAATCGACCCGTTGCCGGTGACCGGTTGTGATCAACACCAGGTCCTGATCGCGGATCGTTTTGGCATCCAGCGGCACGCTCTCGGCTGTCGAATGATCAACCTGCATGTTGGGGCAGTAGGGGTCATGATAACAAACCTTCGCGCCCCTCCGCTGAAGCAATTCATAGACGTCGATCGCGGGAGATTCACGAAGGTCATCGATATCGCTCTTGTAGGAAACACCCAGCAGCAGGATTCTCGAACCGTTGATTGCTTTCCCCGCGTCATTGAGCATTTCCATGACACGGGTGACCACCCACTCAGGCATCTTGCTGTTGACTTCGGTGGCGAGTTCAATGAAGCGTGTCTTGTATTTCAGCGTTCTCATCCGCCACGCAAGATATCCGGGATCGATCGGGATACAATGGCCGCCGAGCCCGGGTCCAGGGTAGAAGGGCATGAATCCGAAAGGTTTAGTGCCCGCAGCTTCGACGATCTCCCATACGTCTATGCCGAGCAGGTTGCAGATGATTGCCAGTTCATTCGCCAGCCCGATGTTGATCGCGCGGAAGGTGTTTTCGTAAATCTTGACCATTTCGGCGGACGTGGCGGAGGAAACAGGAACGACTTTGTCGACGATTTCGCGGTAAAACGCCTCGGCTACCTCGGTGCCCGCAGGAGTCAGTCCACCCACGACTTTCGGCGTGTTCTTCACCCCGTACTTCGGGTTGCCGGGATCCACCCGCTCGGGGCTGAAGGCAACGAACAGATCCTCACCCTCGGTGAAGCCCGCCTCCCGGATCGCGGGCAGAAACAGATCCTCGGTTGTCCCCGGATAGGTGGTGCTCTCGAGGATGATCAACATTCCCTGATGGAGGTGCGGCTTGAGGCTCTCCATCGCGGCGATGACGTAGCCCATGTCGGGATCGCCGGTTTTATTCAGAGGCGTGGGGACGGTGATCAGGACAACGTCCATGCCCGCCAACGCGGCATAGTCTTCGGTCGCCTTAACGAGTCCCCGCTCGACCAGCGGTTTCAACCTGGGCGTTGGTACATCCAGGATATAACTCTCCCCGCGATTGATCCGTTGAACCCGATCGGCATCAACATCGACGCCGGTTACCTGAAACCCGCTCTCGGCCGCAAGCCGGGCCATGGGAAGACCGACATACCCCAATCCGATCACCCCAACCCGGGCAGTTTTCTCACGCAACGCGGTTTTGAGCCGGGCAGCGAAATCCATAGAACGCCTCCTCAGGTCAATCCATCAGGTTGTTGAGAAAGTACAACGAAACTCGTTTAAAAATGGAGCTTGAGAAAGCAACCGGCAACGTCTCGACCCGCGCTGGATCGACACGAGAATGACCTGCCGGACGGCAGGTCATCATATCGATAAAACCACTCGGCGCGTGAGCTCTTCCCTCGCGACGACGACTCAGTTCGCGAGCAGAATTTGAACGATCCGTTCGGCGGCCTTTCCGTCCCAGTAAGGGATTTCGCTTCCCTTCTTCCAGCGCCCGTCGAGCAGTTGCGCGACCGCTTTTGTCAACGCCCCCTTATCCGTGGCAATATGCTCGTTTGTGCCGAGTTCCACCGTGACCGGCCGTTCCACGGAAGGGCGGAGCGTGAGGCAGGGAACGCCGAGGTAGCTCGTTTCGTCAGCGATTCCGCCCGAATCTGTAATCAGGCCGCGCGCTCCGCTGATCAATGAGAGAAAATGGAGATAGTCCTGCGGGGCGGTGATCCGCACCTCCCTGCTGGCGACAAGGGTCTCCATCAGGCCGTAGTCCTGCAGACGCATCGAGGTTCGCGGATGAAGCGAAAAAAGAACCGGAAGTGTTTTCCCGATGTTCAACAGCTCCTCGATCAACTGTTTCAAACGCTTCTTTTCATCCACGTTGTACGGCTGATGCATGGTCGCGACCAGGTAGTTTCCCTTTTCCATTCCGAAATCGTTCCAGGCCTGCAGGGGCTCGATTTTAGGCAGGAAGGCAACGAGAGCGTCGATCATGACATTGCCGACAAGATGGATTTTCTCCCTGGCGACACCCTCATGAAGCAGGTTGTCCACGGCTCCCTGTTCGGTGACGAAATGGACCGCACTGAGGACATCGGCAACCTTGCGGTTGACCTCCTCGGGCATGCTCATGTTCCCCGAGCGGAGGCCGGACTCGAGATGAGCGGTCTTCATGTTCAACTTCGCGGCGGTCAGGGCGGCGGCGAGAGTGGAATTCGACGCGCCGTAGGTAATGATCCAATCCGGCTGGATGCTGACAAGAACCTGTTCGAGCTCTTTCATCATGGCGCCGGTCATCGCACCGTGCGATCCGGACCCCACTCCCAGATCAAAATCCGGTTTTGGTATTTCCAGCACCTCGAAGAAAGAGGCGGACATATCCGGATCGTAATGCTGGCCGGTGTGGACGATGGTATGCCTGGCGCGGTTACGTTCCTTGAAAGCACGGGCAATCGGGGCAACCTTGACGAAGCTGGGGCGCGCACCGACAACAGATACTACATGGGGTTTATCTGCCAAGGTTGTTGCCTCCTTCCGGGGAACGCTCATCCACCCGTGGGATTGATGCACGAGGAGAGTTCAGCCTCGTTGCCACCCACACAGGTATGAAGGTTGAACTACAGGACAACGAATTGCCTCGTTCAGCCCCTCAGACTCCACGCATGGCGAGGAATAGTGTGCGCCAGAGAATCGTCAGATCCAACAGCAGGGAACGGTTGTGGATGTAGTACAGATCATAGTCCAGATTCATATGAATCGGGAGCGTACGATCGAGCGAGAGCTGCCAAAGACCGGTGATTCCCGGTTTCACTGTCAGTCGAATCCGCTGCAGGTCGGTGTACTGATCCACAATAAACGGCATTTCCGGCCGGGGTCCGACGAGCGACATATCCCCTTTGAGTACGTTGATCAGCTGAGGCAATTCGTCCAAAGACGTCCGTCGCAAAAATCTTCCAATCGGCGTGATCCGATCATCATCCGGAGAATTCGGACTGAGGTTGTACGGACTAGCCGTAGCGTACATCGAACGAAACTTGTACATCGTGAACAACTTGCCGTTCTTCCCGATGCGCTTCTGGCGGAAGATGATCGGCGCGCCGGACCTGATCATGACCGCGATCAGAATCGGGATGCTGAATAGTGAGATCACAAGCATAATCAATGAAGCGGCAACAATGTCAAAAGCCCGTTTGACAACCTCGTAGAGCGGCCGTCTCGAAAGCTTCCGAGGACGCAGGATCGGGACAAAATCCAACATCTCGACTTCAAGAGACTGCGGAGGGTACTGGCCCAGAGACGGCACCAGGGACACTTCTACGCCCTTCGTTCTGCATGATTGAATCAATCCTTCAAGCCGATCCGGCGGGATCGAAAGATCGTTGATCCAGATTTCGTCGGGAGTACGGGAATCAAGGAGATCATTGAAATCGTCATATGTGCCGAGCACTTCGGCCTTCCCCTGAATCTCCTTGCTGTTGGTCACAATGTGCATCCCCACCCGTTCAGGTGTACGCTCGAGGAATCCGACGAGATCGTATTGATTGGCATGGGTGTCAATGACACGACGGAGCAGACACTCCCCGGCGACCCCGTTGCCGAGAATCATCAGCTTGCGACGCTTCACCTTGCTTCTGTCGAAGGTGGGCAGTTCATGAATACCCATCAGCGAACGAACGACGGGATTCACCACCAGGTTGAACAGGACCCCGGAGAGAAGCAACAGCTTGCTAATTTGTCCGAAGCCGGCAATCAGAGAGACCAGGACCAGCAGAAAGGGGGTGAGCAACAATCCCCGCTGAATACGGCTGGCTGCTGAGTACTCGAGATAGCTGCCCTTAATCGAGTACACACCTTCCCAGAGAAACACCACTGATTGAATCAGGAGTGCAACGAGGACGAAATGGTTAAAAAGGAGCGGAGAGATGTCCCCCTGATTCGCTGTGGGCAATTCGGCGAATTTCCAAAGAAAAAACGCACCCCAAAAGGCGAGAAACAGAGCGAGCGCGTCCGTCAGGAAAGACCTCAGGTGGCGACCAAAAAGCGAGAACATCCGATATCTCCTGATGCGATAGCTATCTTATTCGCCGCAATCAACGCGAAACATGCCCGCACAGCCACCCTGATCGGCTACCCGTGCAGGCCTATATACGAAATAATGCGATGCCGCCTTGGAGAGACAAATTTCGAAGAAAGGGCCACCGCAAGTCAAGCATTAAAAATCACAGCTTAGAGAACAATTAGCTGTCAGATCAAAGAATACAGTTGACCAGGCCGCTAGAGATGTGTTCCCTATCACCAAAAGACCGAAGTCTCTCGGAGCCTACGAATTCACAAAGCCTTCAGAGCTGGGCTGCAATCCGGACATCATCCATGAAACCGCACCACCAACCCGTCCTATCCACACCTGACCCTCCCCCAGGTTCCAACAAAAGTATGTTTCCGGGATCGAGTGCTCCGACGACTCTAGGCTGAATCGTTTCGAATGGGGAAAGGAACACTTTGATTAGACAACAATTCAATCACCAGCATACTGAAGTCCAAAAGTATTGTTTTTAACATGAAAGAATGCTTACAATCAAGTCTGAATCGATTCATAAAAGAAATAATGCGGCAGTCAACTTTCATCCATTCTTCCAGCCAAAATGAAAATATTCTCTGGCTATCCTATACTTAGGGTTATCAATCATTCGACCGCTTTCCTGGAAATTGTGAAGGAACCAAGCCCGGGGATTCTATCCTTGCCTCGCCGCCGGTATTGCCAGTTTTTCTCCCATTTGGAAAAACGTGAGGGGAAATGTACAAACAAAGGGGAGGAAGATTCAGGATCTCCGTCTGCAAATCGAAAGCTCCATGTTTCCCTACGGTTGGAAGTCCACGCTTCATTCCGTGCCTGTTCAGCAGATGGCCGGGAGAAATCCGCCTCTATTCATCGAGCAAACCCAATTCACCGGATACATCCATCAGAATGTCCTTGTCCCGAATCACCCCGATCACTTTGTCTCCGGACAGGACCGGCAGGTTGATCTGGTGGTGGACGACCATCAGGTGCACGGCCTGCATCAGTGGAGCATCCGCTTGAACCGTGATCGGTTCGGCCATCACCTCGCCGATGGTCTTGCTCAACAGGTGGCGGCACTGGAGGTGAAAGAGCCCGGTGTAGGGGACCGATCCGCTTTCGGTCGCCATCGGCGGCTCCAGGTACGAAAGGAGATCATTGAGGCGGATCATGCCGATGAACATCCCGCCGCGATCGAACACCAGAGCGGAGCGCAACCGAGTGCGGATATCGTTCTCACCCACGCGGAACATGCCTTTCGCCAGCACGGTGACCGCTTTGGAGACGGATTCATGTGTGTAGAGACGCGGGTAGAAATCCGGCGAGACCATCAGGTCACGGACTGTGTGCTCACGATATGCCTCGGCGACCATCGTGCCGGAGACGATGCGCCGGATCGTGGCCACCAACTCATCCAGGTTGACCGGTTTGGCAACGAACACCACTTTTCCAGCTCCCTCGATCTTCAGATCGTCAGGTGTGGTCGAATGCTGCGCCAGAATCACAGCGGAAAGACCGGGCGCCTTTTTTCTCAGCGCGCGGAGGGTTTGGATTCCCCCGGCGGCGATATCCAAGATCAGCAGGTCGGGTTTTTCTCTGGTCAACTCCTCTTCCGCCGCGGGCAAGCCGTTGACGGCGCGAACCAGAAACCCAACCCTCGACAAGGTCCGCGCCGAGGAATGGAATTCAGGATCGTTGTCCACCAGCAGCAGGGTAATGGGACTTTCACGTGCGTCCATCACAACACCCTCATAAAAAACTACCGATCATCGGCCAATAGAAATTGCCGAAGAACAACAACAGCGCAAATGCGATCACGAAGCTGGCGAGTCCGACTCTGAGGAAATCACGGGGGCGCAGGTACCCGCTCGAGTAGACAATGGCGTTCGGAGGCGTGCCGATAATAAGCAGAAACGCGAAAGACGAGGCGCAGGCTGTGGCAAGCCCCATGATCGGGATCAACATCGTCCCCGATTTGGCCAGTGCAGCCATCTTGATGGTCACCGGTCCGACGGCGGCCGCCGTCGGACCCGCCGCGAGAACATTCGTCAGCAAAGAAGTGATCAAGCTGCCGGAACCGATCACGCCGAGTTTCCCGGCCACTCCCGTGGCGGCCATTGCGTGGATCAGTGAATTCGCCATCCAGTGCGCCGCACCGGAGCGATCGAGAACCCGGCCGAAAATGATGGCGCCCGCATAGAGCCAGACGACACCCCAATCCACCTTCTCCTGATAATCCTTCCAGGTTACGATGCCTCCCACCAAATACACCATCGCGCCCGCAACGGCAATCACCCCGATGCCCGGCGAAAAACCAAGCAGATCGTGCAGGTAGGTCTTTTCGGTAATCCAGGCAACGACAACCGCGATAAACACCGCCAGGGTGAACACCTGCCTGCGAGTCCACCGCCCCATACGGTGGATGTCTTTTTGCAGTATTGTCAACGCCGGCCGCAGATCCCGCACCCGTGGTTTGAACGCGAAGCTCACCAGCAGCCAGAGGAAAACCATCATGATGATGACGAAGGGCACGGCGTATACCATCCACTGGCCATACCCGATGGTGTAGCCGTACATATCTTCGAGGTAATTCATGATAATGATATTGCGCGCCCCTCCGGAAGGAGCACCGAAGCCGCCGATGTTGCAGGCCATCGCGATGGTGATCATCAGCATTTTTGCGAGCTCAGGGTCCTCGGGATTCTTTTCGGTGAGGCTGTTCTGGTAGAGAATCATGCCGATCGGGAGAAAAACCGCCGCGAGCACATGTCCGGAGAGGAACATCGCCGCGGGGGAAATTACCAGGATCAGCCAACCGGCGACGCCCCGAGCGCTGGGAACGGGAATCCAGCTGAAGATGCCCAAGCTTATCCGTTTGTCAAGGCCGGTCTTGATCATCGCGGCGGCGAGCATCAACGAACCCATGATAAACCAGCTCGCATCCGACCAGAAGAGGCCGGCTACCTCCTCGCGATGAACAACGCCGGTAAACACAAGCACGAGGCCGATGATGAAGGCCACAGCGGGAAACGGCATCGCATCGAGGACGAAACTGAGCACGACGAAGCAAGTGAGCGCCACTCCCACCTTCATGTGCCAGGTCGCCGCCGCGACCTCCTTTTTTCCCATGGGATTAAGTGCGTCGGGATTCACCTCTTGAGCGAAATCCCGGGAAGCGAGGTCGAGCAGGCTGTCGCACGTCTGCGGACGCATGTCCTCGACGAATGTCCTGTACGCCGCATACTCTTCCGCGGTCAGCGTAATCCTGGCCGCCGCGAGGGTTTCCCGGTTGCGGCGGAGCAACGCCTTCTGCGTAACAAAGCCGCTCCGTGCGCTGCGCTCCATGACGTGGACAATTGTCGACTGTAGTCGCGAGATGTGCTGTGAGTCCTGACCGAACATGGCATACGCCAGGGAATCCCTGCCCATTTCGCGCCCCACCGTGATTTCCGCCGCGAGACGCTGCATGCTTTTCGGCGCTGGCAGGAGGAGGACGATCAGAAATGCGAAGGCGACGACGAGCAGCAAGATGAGTTTTTTCATCCGCCGCCGCGTAATGATTGGGCGTACCTGGTCACTCACTCCCAGCGGTCTCCCACGCCTGCCTGATCGATCGAAACGACACCATAAAAAACGCGGAGCCGAACCGGGGCATCCGTCCCGACTCCCGCCCCGCGTTTTGAGCGGGTCAAGCAAAGATAAGGATTATTCAATACCGTCGCCCGCGATGAAGCCTTCGTTGGCAAGGTACAGCGCCAGCTTGTGAGTGGCTTCCTCCGGACTCAGCTCGGTCGTGTCAATCACCACTTCAGCATCCCCGGGAACTTCATAGGGATCGGAAATGCCGGTGAATTCCTTGATGATCCCCGCGCGTGCCTTGGCGTAAAGCCCCTTCCGATCCCGCTGCTCACACACCTCGAGCGGGGTGGCGACATGCACAAGGACGAAACCGCCGTTCGGGGAGATCATGTGGCGGACTTCCTTGCGCACGACATCGTACGGCGCGATCGGGGCGCAGAGGGCGATGCCGCCGTTTTTCGTGATCTCGTTCGCGACGAAACCGATCCTGCGGATGTTGATGTCGCGGTGCTCCTTGCTGAATCCGAGCTCGCTGGAGAGGTTCTTACGCACCAGGTCGCCGTCCAGCAGGGTCAGCGGGCGTCCGCCGAGCTGCATCAATTTGACGGCAAGCGCATTGGCGATGGTACTCTTTCCCGAACCCGAAAGGCCTGTAAAAAAGACGGTGAAGCCCTGTTTGCTGCGCGGCGGGTAGGTTCGGCGCAGCTCCTCGGCGACCTCTTTGAAAGTGAACCACTCAGGGATGTCCTTGCCGGCCTGGAGACGTTCGCGCAGCTCCGTTCCGGAAATGCTGAGGGTGTTGACGCCCTCGGCGATTTCATCCATCGGCATGTACTCGTCCTTGTCGGGAACGTACACCATCATCTTGAATTCCACCATTCCGACGCCGAGCTCATCCTCGTGCTTACGCATCAGATCCTGAGCGTCGTAGGGGCCGTAAAAGGGCTTGCCCTTGCTGTCGCTGCCGGGGCCAGCGTGGTCGCGTCCCACAATCAGGTGCGTGCAGCCGTGGTTCTTACGGATGATCGCGTGGAACAGCGCCTCGCGCGGTCCCGCCATGCGCATCGAGAGCGGCAGGAGCGACAGTTTTGTCGTCTGCCGTGGATAATGTCCCATCAATGCCCGGTAGCAGCGCACCCGGGTGAAATGATCGACATCGCCGGGTTTGGTCGTTCCGACAACCGGATGGACGAGCAGGTTCGCGTCCGCCTCGCGAGCCGCGCGGCGCGTCAATTCAAAGTGGGCGCGGTGCATCGGATTGCGCGTCTGGAACGCGACGACCCGTCGCCACCCCATCTTGGCAAACTGCGAGCGCAATTCCCTGGGTGTAAGACGCAGGTTGAGGAAGTCGTAGTGCACCGGCGCCTGCAACCCCTCGACCCTGCCCCCGACGTACACGGGATTCATCTCGTTGAGCAGATGCTTGACTCCGGGGTGTTCAAGACTTTCGGTTCCGTACACGGATTTCGCCTCGCGCTTCCTGTCGGGCGTCCACACATCCTCAACGTGTAGCACGGCGAGCATCACGCCTTCGGCATCACGGAGCGCGATGGACGATTTCCCGGCATCAAGATCCGAGGCGAACTCTTCCGTGACATCGAGAACAACCGGGATCGGCCAGAGGGTGCCATCGCCAAGGCGCATATCGGCACACACCTTGTCATAATCGGCTTTTATCATAAATCCGGTCAGCGGGCTGAAACCGCCATTCATCAGCAGTTCGAGGTCAAAAAGCTGTCTGGGCGTAAAATCCCAGGATGGCCAATCGCGCGAGTGCTGTTTCAGGTCTTCAGCGTGATCATCATCGACGAGCAGGTCAATCAGCTTCCCGCCGTGGGGTGAAATCAGATGTTCCATGTTTTAAATCCCAACGTTTACAGGAGGGCGGCAAGGCATTCGGTAGCGATTTTCTTCTTTCGCGCCGCCTTACGGTTTCGGGGCGTAAAGTATCGGATCACCCCAATAGAAGCAACAAGCCAGCACCAGGAATCTCTCGGTATCACGTCCGGTTCTGTTCCGAGGGATCCGATATGCTATCTTCCGCTATTCGTTTCAAACCGAGACATGGAAAATCTGATGAAAACCTGGAATCAAGAAGTGGAGATTGCTGTTCCAGCGGTGCGCACCGCAGCCCGGCTCTGTCAGGCTGTGCAGGCTGAAGTGAATCCCGAGACCCTGAGCAAAAAGGACAAGAGTCCGGTTACTGTCGCCGATTTTGGGAGTCAAGCGCTTGTTTTACGGGAACTAGAGAAGGCGTTTCCAGGTGACCCGGTGATTGCGGAAGAAGGGGCGGCGGCATTGCGCAAAGCGGAAAACGGACCTGTTCTGAAGCGTCTGATGCACCACGTCCACGGGATTCTGCCCCACGCGACCGCCGAAGAGGTGATGGGCTGGATCGATCTGGGGGGACACCGGGAGTACGCAGACCGTTTCTGGACCCTCGACCCGATCGACGGGACGATGGGATTTCTTCGCTCGGACCAGTATGCGATTTCGCTTTCGTTGATCGTGGACGGAAAAATCGAGGTGGGTATCCTCTCCTGCCCGAATATAGCAGCGCACATTCCCGAAGCGATGGGTTCCGGCGCGGTTTTCGTGGCGGTTCGCGGCGAAGGAGCGTGGCTTTATCCGGGGGAAGACGCCGCTCCTGTGCGGCTGAAGACCAGCGGACTCACGGACCCCGCGGAGGCCCGGTTCGTCGAGAGTTTCGAATCCGGCCACAGCGATCACACCTGGTCACAAGGTGTCGCCAACCGGCTCGGGACCAGCCGCGATCCCGTCCGGTTGGACAGCCAGGCGAAGTATGCGATCCTCGCCTCGGGAGCGGCGGACCTTTACCTGCGGCTACCAACCCGCGCCGATTACGTCGAGAAGATCTGGGATCACGCCGCGGGAGTGCTGCTCGTCGAGGAAGCGGGCGGCACGGTGACGGACGTGGACGGCAAAGTCCTCGAATTCAACCACGGATACCAGCTCTCGGGCAATCGCGGTGTGCTAGTCTCCGGCGGCAACTTTCACGCTCGCCTGGTCGAGGCGGTCCAAGCGGTTGACTGACGGTGTCGAAGACAGGGTACCGTGCAGCTACGGTCGCTATACCGCAATAGAATCGGTAGGTCAATCTTCGGGGAGCATTCGTGCAACAGAAACGACAGGCGATGATCCTTGCGGGAGGCCAGGCGACCCGACTCGGGGAGTTAGCCGAGTCGGTTCCTAAACCGTTGATACCCGTGGCAGGCCGTCCTTTCATCACCTATTTGCTCGATCAACTTTTCCTGGCAGGCGTTTCACAGACCATTCTTTGCACAGGCCACTTGTCGGAAATCGTGGAACAGAAACTCGGCTCCCGTTACGAGGCCATGGAACTCCTCTACTCGCGGGAACGGACCCCGCTGGGGACCGGGGGGGCGCTGCGCTACGCTTTTCCTCTGCTGAAGGCGCCGTCGGTGCTGGTGCTGAACGGGGATTCGTACGTTCACGCGGATCTCGGGGCGTTCTCGGCGTGGGCGGAGGACCGCGACGGCATTTTGACTGTACGAATGGACGACACGAACCGGTACGGGACACTCGTTTTCGACTCGACCGGACGTATCCGGCAGTTCCATGAAAAAGCCGAATCTCAGGGGCAGGGCTGGATCAACGGGGGCATCTACAAGCTCTCGCGGCAACTGATCGGCGATATTGCCCCGGAGCGCGCTGTCTCGCTGGAGCAGGATGTCTTTCCGGCTTTTCTCGACTCAGGGCTTTACGCGTGGCCGTGCGAGGGTGACTTTGTCGATATCGGGACGCCGGAGTCGCTTTCGGCCGCAGATTCGTTCTTTAACGATCTCCCTCCGCTGAAATGAGCGGTTGCGGGAGCGGAGGGCCTCAACAGCGATGATCCGGGCAATGAAAGATTTTCCAGTCAAGCAAAGGAGATCCTGGCCTTGATTCACACGATCGTCATCGTTCGAACACCGTTCAGGGCAAGCTTTTTCGGGGGCGGGACGGACTATCCCGACTACTACCTGCGGAATGGAGGCCAGGTACTCGCGACGAGCATCGGCCACTACGGCTATATCACGCTGAACCGGATGACAGATCTTGTGGAAGACCGTTTCCGGTTGAACTACTCCATCCGGGAAGCTGTGCAACAGGTCGGCGAGATCCGGCATCCCGTGGTACGCGCCTGCTTTGAGACTTACAAGGTCGACCAGCGGATCAACCTCACCCACACGGCGGATTTGCCGGCAAAAAGCGGCCTGGGCTCCTCCTCGGCGTTCGCTGTCGGGCTGATCCATGCGCTGCATACGTTCTACCATCGGGCGGTCAGCCAGGAAAAGGTAGCGCTGGAAGCAATCCACCTGGAGCAGGATATCCTCAAGGAGCGTGTCGGTAGCCAAGACCAGTATATCACAGCGATGGGCGGACTACGGCACATACGTTTTCACCGGGATGGATCAATCAATTCCAATCCAGTGATCATACGGCCGGACCGGTTCCGGCGGCTGGAGGGAAACCTGCTACTGTTCTACACCAACATCACCCGGTATGCGAGCGAGGTGCTCGACGAACAGCTCGTGAACACGAAGAAAGGCGCACTCGACAGCGACCTCGAGGAACTGGGAGGGCTTGTCAATCAGGGCCGGGCGATCCTTGAAGGCGAGAGAGCATTGGATGAGTTCGGGGAACTGCTGCATACGGGATGGGAGATCAAGAAGCGGCTCTCCAGCAAAATCGTCAATCCAAACATCGACGATGCCTATGGCAGAGCGCGGAAAGCCGGCGCAATCGGAGGAAAGCTGCTGGGCGCCGGGGGTGGTGGTTTCCTGCTTTTCTACGTGCCTGAGGCCAAACAGGACGCCGTCCGGAAAAGCCTTGCAGGACTTGTGGAGGTGCCGTTCAAATTCGACACGTCCGGTTCCACGATTCTTTATATCAATTGACTGAATGTGAAACCCGGCCGACGGGGCGGCCGGGCCACACATCTAACACAGGATGTACAGGATGTGATCATGATGAAACCCGATCCCGAGCGGTTGGGATCGGGCCACCCCCTGCCACGAATGATGAAATCCGGGATTGAAATCCCGGGCCACCCTACCGCACAGAGAAACCCGGGAAATGAACCTGCGGTTCACATCCCGGGCCACCCTGTCTGAAACCCAACCCTGAACCGTAGCGGTGAAAGTGTAAGCTCGCATGCACAAAGCGCATGCAACAGCCGGGCCGCCCTCCAAAAGCAACCCACGTCAGAATAAACGCGGTTGACGCACCTGCGGTGCGTTAGCTACGCTACGTTTCGATTGCAAGTAAACAGGAGCACATTGCGGGCTGTTCAGGATGACTTGATTTTCAGAATCAGCCCTGTTTCAGCTTCTCTTCGAAGTAGGCAATGGTGTGGTCCAGCCCCTCGGACAGTTTGACCTTCGGCTCCCATCCCAGTGTCTTTTTCGCCAGGGCAATATCCGGTTGACGCTGAGTGGGGTCATCGGACGGGAGGGGTTGGAACTCGATTTTCACCTTGCCATTGAGCTTCTGCTTCACCAACTCAGCCAATTCAAGAATAGTGAACTCACTGTGATTGCCGAGGTTGACCGGACCGATCTCCTGCTCCTGGTTCATCAACCTGATCAACCCATCCACAAGGTCATCCACGTAACAGAAACTTCGCGTTTGGCTGCCGTCGCCGTAAACGGTTAACGGCTGTCCGCGCATGGCCTGAATGATAAAATTGCTCACCACGCGGCCATCATCAATGGCCATGCGGGGACCATAGGTGTTGAAGATACGCGCGATGCGGATGTCCACGCCGTTCTGGCGGTGATAGTCCATGAAGAGAGTTTCCGCGACCCGTTTTCCCTCGTCATAGCAGCTACGGATACCGATAGGATTGACGTTTCCCCAATATCCCTCATGCTGGGGATGCTGATCGGGATCGCCGTAAACTTCACTTGTCGAGGCCTGCAAGATCCGGGCTTTGACACGCTTGGCCAGGCCGAGCATGTTGATCGTGCCCATTACGCTTGTCTTAATCGTCTTGATCGCGTTGTACTGATAGTGAACGGGACTGGCGGGGCATGCGAGATTGAAAATCCAGTCGACCTCGAGCAGTATCGGTTCGGTGACATCGTGGCGGATCAGCTCGAAGTGATCGTGATTGAGCATGTGGCGGATGTTATCCTTGCTGCCGGTGAAAAAATTGTCCAGGCAAACGACATCGTCTCCCCGTCCCAGGAGCTTATCCATAAGGTGGCTGCCGAGAAATCCGGCTCCGCCGGTTACCAGAATTCGAGCCATATCTAGTCTCCGAGATAAAGACTGCTAACGAACGCTTGGATCGTCCAGCTGTTTTCTGAAAAAGTCCGCCGTGGCGCGGATGCCATCCTTAAGCGAAACCCGGGGTTCCCACTCGAGCACCTGGTGCGCCAGGGCGTTGCCGAGGCAACTGCGACGCACTTCTCCAAGGGCCGCCGGCCCGTGTTCCGCTTTCAGATCGGAACCCAGCGCCGAGCATAACGCTTCAGCGATCTGCACCACGTTCGTCTCGACCGAGGTGCCGATGTTAACGCAGCCCTGATAATCCATACTCAACGCGGACGAAAACGCCCGGGCGACATCCCCAACGTAAACGTAATCACGGGTTTGCAGGCCGTCACCGTTGATTCTGGGAGGCTCCCCGTTCAAGATCTTGTTCGCAAAAATGGCGATGACACCTGCCTCACCATGAGGATTCTGCCTCGGACCATAGACATTCCCAAGACGGAGCGCCGTCCACTGCATACCGTAGGTAATACCGTAAAAGCGAAGGTACCGCTCGGACACATTCTTGGTAATGCCATAGGGGGAAACAGGATTCGCGGGGACGGTCTCAGCCGTGGGAAAGGGCACGGTGTCGTCGTATCCCGCCCCGCCGGTGGACGCGAAGACGACTTTTTTCAACCCGTTACGCCGTCCAGTTTCGAGCAGAGTAAGCAGGCCGATCACATTTGTCTGAGCGTCGAATATGGGATCCGCGACCGAACGGCGAACATCCATCTGGGCCGCAAGATGCATCATAGCATCGAATTTCTGCTCTTTCCACAGCTTCTCGACGACCGCCGCATCGCGAATGTCGGCCTCGACAAAAGACCCCGACGGGGGCAGATTGCCGGCTTTCCCGGTGGAGAGATCGTCGATCACAGTGACCGTGTGCCCCTCTTGAAGCATCGTGTCCGCAACGTGCGATCCGATGAACCCTGCTCCGCCTGTGACAAGAACATTCATTTTAAGTTTTCCAATGACTTGTTTGTTATCGCCTGACTACGCCTTCGGAATCGGCCGCCCACCAGCGTAGTGATCGCGGAACCATTCAACAAAACGTCGAATCCCCTCCGCGAGGGGAATCTTGGGTTCGTAGCCGACCGCATCATGCAACGCCTTCACGTCGGCCCAGGTAGCTTCGACATCTCCGGGCTGCATGCCGACGTTCTCGACGATCGCCTTTTTGCCAAATTCGTGCTCGAGCAGGCGGAGCAACTCGAGAGTCGGCTTAGGGTGCCCGGCGCCGATGTTGTACAACCGGTATGGCGCAGGACTGCTCGAGGGGTCCGGAGAATCGGGGTCCCAATTCGGATTCGGCTGAGGCACATGGGCGGCCAACGCAATCACTCCGTCGATGATGTCGTCAATGTACGTAAAATCCCTTTTCAGCCTACCGCCGGCGTAGAGTTGCAGCGTTTCCCCGAGTTCGATCGCCCGTGCGAAACGGAAGAAGGCCATATCCGGCCGTCCCCAAGGTCCGTACACGGTAAAAAACCTGAGTCCGGTGACGGGGAGGTTGAACAGGTGAGCGTAGGCGTGTGCCATTAGTTCATTGGATTTCTTGGTGGCCGCGTACAGGGAAATCGGATGGTCAACATTCGCGCTGACCGAAAACGGCATCCGCGCGTTCAGCCCGTACACCGAACTGGACGAGGCAAACAGGAGGTGAGGGATTTCGGCCCGGCGGCAGCCTTCGAGGACATTGGCGAATCCGCTCAAGTTGGCGTCCACATAAGCGAAGGGGTTGGCGATCGAATAACGCACCCCCGCCTGCGCTGCGAAGTGGAGCACCGTGTCCCAGCGGTCTTCGGCGATTTTCTTCAACGTGAACTGACGGTCCGCAAGGTCACGCTGCACGAAACGAAATCCTTCGCTCGATGCGAGATCCTGCAGGCGTTCCTGTTTCAGCGCCGGATCGTAATAATCGTTGAGAGAATCGATACCGGTCACTTCGACGCCTTCCGCAAGGAGACGTTTCGCGGTCTGGTAGCCGATAAATCCGGCGGCGCCCGTGATCAGAACTTTTTTCACCCGCGTGTCCTTCTCCCCACTCTCAGCTAAACACGTGATTTCTCGGCGAATCGAGCCCAAGTTACGACGTCGAACGTTGGATGCCAACGGGCGCTCCTCCATTCCGTCCTGCGTTGGGGTCCGCGCCGCACGGGAGTTACATTGCGACGCAGATACCATTTGCGAACCACACCTTTCATGTGAATTCGGGGACCGGGGAGATGATACAAGATTCTATTCGAGCAGCTCTGGGCGATCACGCCGAGGTTGTCGGCGCGATGGAGGGTATCGTCGGGGACATCGAGACAGCTGTCGTAGAAGTCACCGATACGCTGCGCCGGGGCAACAAGATTCTGCTGGCCGGGAACGGCGGATCGGCCGCCGACGCTCAGCATTGGGCGGCCGAGTGGATGATCCGGTTAACGCACCAGCTGAAACGTCCGGCCCTGGCTGCCATTGCACTGACCACGGACACGTCGACCCTGACCGCAGGAGCGAACGATCTCGGCTATGAAAAGGTGTTTGCGCGGCAGATTGAAGGATTAGCCCAGCAGGGTGATCTGGTTATCCTGATCTCCACATCCGGTAATTCGGGTAATTTGCTGAAAGCCGCTGAAGCTTCGCGAAAGAAAGGGGCGAAAACGCTCGGTATTCTCGGCAACAAGGGCGGCAAGATGAAGGGAGAATGCGATTTTCATGTGATCGTCCCTTCAAATGATACCCAGCGCATCCAAGAGATGCACTCATTCATCGGGCACATGCTTTGCGAACTGAGCGAGAAGGCACTCTTTTCAGATTAACCGCTTTTTCCATTCCGGTCCGGTAAGGATCGATACCGGCGAGGACGAGTCGTACATTTGCATCCATAGTGAATCCTCTTGGATTCCGTTTACCACAGCGAGATGGGAAAACGATGAAAAAAGCGTTGATCACCGGCATCACCGGCCAGGACGGCTCCTACCTGGCGGAACTGCTGCTGTCCAAGGGGTACGAAGTTCACGGGATCATTCGCCGCAGCAGCTCGT
Source organism: uncultured bacterium (assembly GCA_964538455.1). Taxonomy (GTDB): domain Bacteria; phylum Electryoneota; class Electryoneia; order Electryoneales; family Electryoneaceae; genus JAZDLX01. Next base: position 17,639 of record CAZIDZ010000029.1, on the reverse strand, counting down.
TCAACACGAATCGCATTGATCATCTGTACCAGGATCCTCACGAAAAACCCCCGTTGAAATTGCATTACGGCGACCTCTCGGATGGAAATTCCCTGACCTGGCTGCTTGCCGACATACAACCCGATGAAGTCTACCATCTAGGTGCGCAATCACACGTACGCGTCAGTTTCGACAAGCCAGTGTACACTGTGGACATCGACGCGGTGGGCACCCTTCGCCTGCTGGAAGCGATCCGCAGGATCAACCCCCGGGTGAAATTCTACCAGGCTTCCTCGAGCGAGATGTTCGGCTCCGCGCCTCCGCCGCAGAGCGAAACGACTCGCTTCCAGCCGCGCAGCCCGTACGCCTGCGCCAAGGTTTACTCGTACCACCAAGTGATCAATTACCGTGAGGCCTACGACATGTTCGCGGTTAACGGCATCCTGTTCAACCACGAGAGTCCGCGCCGTGGAGAAACGTTTGTGACACGCAAGGTCACACGAGCGGCCACGCGGATCAAGCTGGGTCTGCAGCAGAAGCTGTTTCTCGGCAATCTCGATGCGAAGCGCGACTGGGGCTACGCAGGGGATTACGTGGAAGCGATGTGGCGGATGCTGCAACAGGACAAACCGGAGGACTTTGTCATCGCCACGGGCGCAGCGTATTCGGTGCGCGAATTCGTGGAGAAGGCTTTTGGGCTGCTGGACCTGGACTGGCACGACCACGTCGAAATCGATCCGCGCTATTTCCGTCCGACCGAGGTGGACCACCTGCTCGGCGATGCAAGCAAAGCGAAAAAGGTTTTGGAGTGGCAAGCCAGGGTATCCTTTGAGGAGCTGGCGAAAATGATGGTGGAACATGACATGGAGCTGGCGGAAGACGAGAAGGCAGTGGCTGCATCACGGAATCATCGTTCAGGCCAATGAGATCGAACCCCCCGTCAGCACCGATGCCCGGTCAACCGCCGGGCCTTTTGGGAAAACTGATTCCCAAACTTGTCGAGCTGATCATACCTCCCCTATACCGGCTGCTCGGCGGATCGTGGAGAATGCGCAAGCGGGGGTGGGAGCACCTGGAAGCCTCCCTGAAGAGCGGCAGCTTCATCCTCTGCACGTGGCACGGAGATATGCCGATCGCCATCTACACGCTGCGCAATCTCGGCCTGATTCCCCTGATCAGCCCCCACTTTGAAGGCGAGTTGATCGCACGCGTGGTCGGTCCGATCGGCTATGAATACGTGCGGGGGTCGAGCGGCCATCAACCGCTGGCCGGGCTGCGCGGCCTGATCCGAACGCTGAGATCGAGACGTCCCATCGCCCTGATCCCCGACGGCCCGGAGGGACCCCGCCGCAGCATCAACGCCGTGATTATTCCGCTGGCGTCGATGGCAAATGTCCCGATCCTTCCCTGCCTCGGGGTTGGCAGGCCACATGTTCAGTTTCCGAACTGGGACCGGAACGATTGGCCGCTGCCCTTCGCCACGGTGGCGTTCCACGTCGCGCCTCCATTTCATGTGCCCGCGAACCTCGATCCCGACGAGTACCCCCGCTGGGAAGCGCGGCTCGTGGAAATCATGAATCATCTCGAAATGGAAGCGATGAAGGAGCTGGGGCTGGAGATTCCCGCGTCGGCGTACCAGCCGCCGGTGGACACACACGCTTAAGAGTGAAGGGGCCTGGGCATCTACCGGAGAGGGTCCCTCCGCTGGTCAAGAAAACAGCAGATGCCGAGCTGATGGATAACACTGGATTGCCCGGTCAAGCCGGGCAATGACAACGAGTGCAGTATCCCGATAGTTCAATACATCGGTTAACAACTGTCCGGATCGTCTGAATCATCAGCCGTTCTGCGCTTCTCGGGCGAGGATTTCCGCTTCGTTCTCGAGGTACCAGGAATAGGTCTTGGCGATTCCGTCCCGAAGGCTCGTTTTCGCCCTCCACCCCAGATTGTGGATGCGGGTGACGTCCATCAGCTTTCGCGGGGTACCGTCTGGTTTGCTGACATCGAACGTCAGATCACCTTCGAATCCAACAGCCTCAGCGGTGAGCGATGCCAGTTCACGGATGGACAAATCCTCGCCAACCCCAACATTCATCAAACCGTCGAGAGCGGTCGCGTCAATTACGTCCCGCGGTTGTTCCAGGACATACCGAACCGCTTCCGCAAGATCTTCGACATACAGCAACTCACGGAGCGGAGATCCTGTACCCCAGACAACGACTTCCTTCTTTCCGTCACGCTTCGCTTCATGACATTTGCGGATCAACGCCGGAAGAACATGGCTGGTTGCCAGGTTGAAATTATCACGGGGGCCATACAGGTTCGTCGGCATCAGGCTGATCGCATCAAAACCGTACTGACGATGGTACGAACGTCCCATCATGACGCCCGCGATCTTCGCGATTGCATAAGCGTCATTGGTTTCTTCAAGAGGACCCGTGAGGAAATATTCCTCCTTGAGTGGCTGCGGCGCCAGCTTCGGGTAGATGCAACTTGATCCGAGAAAAATCAAACGCTTGACGCCATGATGGAATGCGGCGTCGATGAGGTTGATTTCGATTTGCAGATTGATCCGGATGAAATCCGCCGGGTAGGTTGCATTCGCGAGGATCCCGCCAACTTTCGCTGCCGCCACGATCACTGCCTCCGGTTTGGTCTCTGCGTAGAGGGCCTCCACGGCGGAGGGATCGGTTAAATCGAGTTCGTCGATGGTGCGCAACACAAGGTTCCGATAACCTGCCTGCTGCAGCTCAGCGGTGATTGCAGAACCCACCAATCCGGTGTGTCCTGCTACATGAACAGATGCATAAGGATTTCCCATTCGGGATCCTTTCCATGTTTTCCGTACCTGCCGACCGATTAATATATCTTCTCACGACGGCCAGGTACACTCTGAAACCGTGTCTGTCCAAGCACCCTTTCCGCATATCGCATGGCGGCTTTCGTTGTGAATGGACCGGGACCTGCCTATTTTTCGCAGGTTACGTGAAGCTCACCCCTTTCCGGAGTCTTTGATGAAAGGCATCATCCTCGCAGGTGGCGGCGGCACCCGGCTTTTTCCCGTGACGCGCTCCGTGGTCAAACAGCTGCTACCGGTGTACGACAAGCCGATGGTGTACTACCCGATGAGCGTACTGATGCTCGCGGGAATCCGCGACGTGCTCGTGATCTCGACTCCTCAGGACACGCCCCGTTTCGAAGAACTGTTTGCGGATGGGAGTCCGATCGGGATGAACGTCCATTACAAGGTCCAACCTTCCCCCGAAGGGCTTGCGCAGGCGTTCCTGCTCGGAGAGGAGTTCATCGGGAACGACGACGTGAGCCTGGTTCTCGGGGACAACATCTTCTACGGGCACGGACTTGTGGACCTTTTGCGCCGGTCGGTGAAGATCGTCGAGGAACAGAAGCGCTCTGTGATCTTCGGGTACTACGTGCAAGATCCCGAACGGTACGGCGTAGTGGAATTCGACGCATCCGGACACGCTATCAGCGTCGAGGAGAAGCCGTCAAAACCGAAGAGCAACTACGCTGTGGTCGGACTCTATTTTTATACGAACGACGTTGTCGAAATCGCCAAAGGGGTGAAACCTTCCGCTCGCGGGGAACTTGAGATCACGTCGGTGAACCAAGCCTACCTCGAGCGGGACGTGCTCAGCGTCGAGTTGATGGGACGCGGCTACGCGTGGCTGGACACCGGCACCCATCCAAGCTTGCTCGAAGCGTCCACGTTCGTCGAGACGATCGAGAAGCGGACGGGATTGAAGATCGCGTGCCTGGAGGAGATTGCCTGGCGCCAGGGATTTATCGACCGGGATCAACTGCTCCGTCTTGCGGAACCGATGGCCGATAACGAATACGGCGAGTACCTGATTCGCGTGGCCGAGGAGTAGCGATGAAGTTCACGGAAACGGAACTGCCGGGGGTCTGGATCATCGAACCCGAGGTTTTCGAGGATTCGCGAGGCCTCTTTTACGAGAGTTTTCGCGAGGAGGAATTCCAGAGTAAAATCGGCCCAGTACATTTCGTACAGGAGAACGAATCGACCTCGAAGCTGGGCGTGCTGCGCGGGCTCCACTACCAGGCCCCTCCTCACGCCCAGGCGAAACTTGTGCGGGCGATCCAGGGCGAGGTCTTCGATGTCGCCGTCGATCTGCGCCGCAACTCTCCCACCTTTGGGCGTTACTACGCCGAGATCCTGTCCTGGGAGAACCGCAAGCAGATGTTCATTCCGCGGGGGTTTGCCCACGGGTATCTCGTACTCTCCGAGAATTGCATTTTCCAGTACAAAGTTGACCGAGTGTGGCACCGCGAAAGTGAACGGTCACTTCGTTTCGACGATCCGGAAGTCGGCGTTGAATGGCCGATGGAGCACGACCAGTTGATGCTGTCGGATAAAGACCGATTCGCCAAGACGTTGGAGCACGCCGAGCTGTTCACGTTTGGGGAGGAGTTGTGAAGACTCCGGCCATCAGGGAGATTGCATGAATCCTTCGAATCCCTCCCGACGGCCGCTGCTGCTGCTGGACCGAGATGGAACCCTCAACGTGGAGGTCGACTACCTCGCCAACCCGGAGGAGCTGGAACTGCTTCCGGGCGCGGTGGAATCCATCCGGCGCGCCCATGAACTCGGCTGGGGAGTCGCGGTGGTCACAAATCAGTCCGGAATCGCCCGGGGATACTTCGACAAGGAAGACGTCGATACCCTGCATCAGCGTTTGAGACAACTGGTCGAGGAGAAGGGGGAAGGACTTGACGGGATATATATCTGTCCGCACGGCCCGACGGACGGGTGCGAGTGCCGCAAGCCCAAACCGGGCCTGCTGATCCAGGCCGCCGAGGAGCTCAACGGCGAATTGAGCAGGTCGGTGATGGTCGGCGACAAGGGCACCGATCTCGGCGCAGGACTGGCCGCTGGAACACACACAGTCCTGGTTCGCACCGGGTACGGCCGTGACACCGAACGGGAAGGCAATCACGGGGCGGAAGCGGTGATCAACGACCTGCGCGGATTGCCGGCACTGCTCGAGCGGTGGAATGAACCGGAAGACGAGAAGTAGCTGAAAACTGATCTCCCGGACAGTTTGACAGAAACAGCCTCCCAAACTGTCTGATGGCATTATGAAACCCGGTC
>CAZIDZ010000029.1:0-12429 GCA_964538455.1 uncultured bacterium | reverse complement strand
ACAGTTTGACAGAAACAGCCTCCCAAACTGTCTGATGGCATTATGAAACCCGGTCTCGAACGGTCGGGATCGGGCCACCCCCTTTATCCCCGCTCAGCGGTCGGTGAAGCCCTCCAGCGAGACCTCGGCAAAGGGTTCCGTGCCGAACGTTCCATCCCCATTAGCCATCGTCACCTCAGCCTCGGCGACGATATTGGCGCTCCTGTCCCAGAGGACGAAACGCATCGTGTTGCCCGCGGTGAATCCAGTGGTGAGGCCGTGTCCGGGGTCCGCCTCCCACGCCGTCAGGACGGTCGGCGTGCCAACCGTCGTCCAACCAACGCACGTTCTGCCATCAAACACCGCCACGATATCCTCGCTGGCGAGATCGTTGCCATCGATTTTCGCGCCGTCGACAATGATCGTCGCAGGCAGCCCCGTTTCTTCAACCTGCGGGAATGGGTTCTGACCCGCGTTTCCCGCCATCGTGAACGACCAGACGGGGCTTTCAGTGACGTCGATGCCATCGCTGGCGGCGATTTTCCAGAAGTATGTGACGGCAAAACCGCTGTTCCCGAGGTTGTATAAATTCGTGTCCAAATCCGACTTGAACAGCGGCGGATTGCTGGTCGTTCCGAAGTACAGATCAAAGGTCAGCGGATTATCATCGGGATCCGAAGCACTCCACGACAGTTTGGGCAGCATGTCGATACCGGTCGCGTTCGTGGAGGGCACCGGAGAACCCGGAGCGTTGGGAGCGTTGTTGGGCACTGGGGTTGTCTTGAACGACCAGAGCGGGCTGCTGATCGCGTGGACTCCGTCGCTGACGATCACCCGCCAGTAGTAACGCATCGAATTTTCGAGGCGTGGCGTAGTGTAGGAGGTGGACGACTGATTTTCGCTGACAAGTTCGGGCGACGTGGTTTTTCCGAAGTAAACGTCGAAGCTGAGGACATCCTGCTCGGGGTCCGTCGCCGCCCAGGAGAGCACGGTATGAACGGGCACGTTTATCGCGTTGTCCTCCGGCGAGGGGCTGAATGGGACCGTGGGAGCGCCCGGGTTCCCGGGGTCCACAGGATTATCGTGCGTTCCCGGATCCGCCACATACTGACCGCAGCCATAGAACAGCGCGAGCAGCATCAGCAGGATCAGCCCGGTAGCGTATGCACGAGTCATCGTTTCACCTCCCTCCCGCATCGAGCGAGAATACCAGGGACACCGCCGGAACGGAACGGCCCCGCCCCCCCTGCACCAGGCCAAGGTTGATTGACGGACGTTTGGAAGCGTAGCTGCCATTCCCATTACCGGAGGAATTTCCAGCGCCGATGAAGATTCCATCGAGCAGATTCACGACATACACCCCGGCCGCCGCGGCGACGGCAACAGTGACCTGGCTGTACGCATCCGCCGCGTCCTTGTCCGCGGCCAGACGCTCGTTAAAAAGTCTCTGGGCGATCACCGGATTGGTGTTGTTATCGTAGGCTGCTTTTGCATCGTTGTACGCAGTAAGCTTGGTGGAATAGTCCATCACCGCATACCCGAGAAAGCCGAGCGTGCCCAATTGGGCACCGGTCAATGTCCATCCCATGAAGGACCTGCCGGTGGCGCGCTGCCCCCAGCCGGGGAGGACCAACGAGCGGGGAAAGACATGCGGGCGTCTCGGAGTCGTGTCGGTGACCTGCAGACCAGCAATCAGGGTGGCGGCGCGTTTCAGGCTGGAGGTCATCACCTCCTCGATCTCGCAGGGGCAATCCACGCCCTGAGCATCGAGGATTTGGCCCGATTCCACGTCGATACGGCGCAGAATCACGGAATAGGTGTTTCCCACGCGGCCGACGGAACCTGCGACCATCTGTTCCACACCGAGCAACCGTCCCGCCTCGATGACGCATTCATCCGAGGTGCAGCCGCTCAACTGGAGCCCCTGCTCCTCGAGAATGTCCTGCATCCGGCCGCGTTCAATCACTGTGAACTGACCTGTATTGATCAGTTCCTGACGCAGGCGATTGGACAGGGTGATCTGGTACTCTGAGGGGACGTTCTTGTCGAGTTCCAGGTCAAGGACCGCGATGTTAATCCGCCTCGGAGTTTGTTGCTGAGCCTTCACCGGTGGAGCCACGGCGATTACAGCCGCGATCGCAACGGCGATCCATGAGGATTTCCAGTCGAGTTTTCCATGCATCCTAAGCTCTCCCGCACATCGTAAAATCGATGATGTTCTCACGTTTTCCCGATCAGCGGATCAGGATCATCTTGCGCAGCTCATCGTTATGTCCGGCCACCGAAACCCGCACGAAGTAGAGGCCGCTTGCCCACCGGCTGCCGTCCATCAGGACGCGGTTGTAACCGGCCGCCATGACACCATCCCGCAGGACGTCCACGCGCTGCCCGAGAATGTTGTAGACCTCCACGCGGACGCGCGCCGCCTCGGGCAGGGCGACCAGAATCGTCGCTGTCGGATTGAACGGATTCGGATAGGGCTTGCCGACTTCGAACCGCTCCGGCAACGGGACCAGCTTGATCTCGATATGCCCGTAGCCACCTTCGCCGTAGCGGGCTCCGGACCCCTTGATCCGAGCCGGAATGACCTTGCCGTCGGCGTCCTTGAGCCGAACCGTGACCGTCGATCCCGAGGTGAACCCGGCAAGGTTGAACTCCGGGACGCCTTTCCACGCGGTGACGAGAGTGAGCTCACCCTGCTCCGGGAGCACGCTCGCGCCGACCACGTTGTCCCCTTCGAGCAGCTCGATCACCCGCGCATTCCTCCGACTGATGTCCGGATCGAGGGTGACAAAAACGTTGTAGGGGAGTCCGGTGGCGGGCGGGGACGATTCCGCGGCCGCAACCGTAATCGACTTAACAGGGTTCTTGCCGCTCGACGCCGTTGCCGTCGTCGAGGGCGAACCGGTGCCGTAGACAAAGGTCATCGTCTGATCGACGAGAATCTGGTAGGCTTCACCCGGGATCACGTCGTTCAGCGTCTTTACCGTCTCCCCGGGAGCCCAGATCCCGCCGGCATCGTTCTGGACGGCGATCAGGTGATCGGTCAGTTCCCGGAAGGCTGTTTCGACCGCGGTGGTGTCGATCAATGGGTTGACCAGCAGGTTCCAGCGACCGCTGCGAACGGTGTACGAGGTCGCCGGGTGGAGGGCCAATCCGTTCATGATCAAGTTGGCGTCCGCGCTGAGGAACGCCTGGTATCCCTTGGCCGGATCGATCTGGCCGATCTGATCGATGCCCTTGTTCGGGATCGTGACCTTTCCGGCATCATCCCTCAACATCACGAATTGAGCCGTCAGGTCCGAAAAGAGGTTGGACACGCTTTTGTCGCTCGCGAGGAAGCAGAACGAGATCCACTCGAACTTCTGCCCCCGCAGCGCCACGGTGAGCGTAGTGCGCCAGGTATGCGTGCTGAAATGCAGCGTGTCCGACGCCCAGGTGCCCGCCGTATTATGATCCTGCGCGTGCACGGTCCAGTAGAATTCCGAGAACGGCTCAAGATCCTGCAGCAGGAGGCTCGTATCCTGCAGGTCGACAGCTACCTGCCGCGCATCCGAAAGGTCGGGAAGATTGCCAAGATAAACCGTATAGGCCGCGGAATCACCCGGATCCGGATCGACGGCGGTTTGCCACGTCAGCGTCGTATCGAGCGAGAAACAGGTGGCGTCCATCTCGGGACTCATCAGCGAAAAGGCCTCGGGCGGATCGAAGAATTCGAGCCAGACGCGCACGCCGCTGCTGTCGTCATCCGCCCAGGTGACCGCATCGTGATCGTCTTTCGCCGAGACGCGGATATGGAGGTAGGAGTCGTCGGGCAGCGGCGTAGTCGTTGCCGCATTGGCGCTCCGGTACGACTCCGCCACAGCACGCGGCTCGCCGGGATCATCAAAAGGCATAAATTTCGACCGCACCGCTCGAATTCCGTTCGATGTGCGCAGATTCGGCTCGGGGAGGATTCGGATATTCCGGCCACTCGTCGTTTCAATATCTTCGAGACCCGTAATCGTGAAGAATGTATCCGAAGCCGTCGCCGCCGAAACCGTCCCGAAATTCTCATCGAGCGACCAGGTGACGACGTACTCGATGGATGAGCCGTCATCGGGATCAAAGGAACGCTCCCAGCTCAGATCGATCTGCCCGGTGTGATTCGTGTCCTCCGCTGCCGGCGAGAGCATCGCGAACGGACTCGGCGGCGTGTTGAGCGTCGTGAACGACCATCTCGAACCCGCTGTCGAATCCCCGAGCGCGTCCACGGCGACAACCCGCCAGGAGTAGACCGTGTTGGTCACCAGGCCTGCGGGTGAATACGCCGTATCCGACTGCTCGCTGACCAGCGGAAGCGGCTGTTGATCGGTGCCGAAATAGACCCGGTAGGTAATCGCCTGTCCTTCCTCATCCGTCGAAGCATCCCAGACAAGCTGCACATCCACGGGGACATCCTCCGCGAGGTCTCCGGGCGATGGATTCACCGGTTCGGAGGGCGGCTGGTTGGCCACCGTGGTGAAACTCCAGACGTCTCCCGCGACAACCCCGCCATGACGGTCATCGACGATCACTATCCAATAGTAGGTGGTGCCGTAGGCGAGTTCACCGGGATCATAGGTCGAGCTGGTGTCCCCGCTGAGCGCACGGGCGACCGGAGGATCGGCGGTGTCGAAGAAGAGGTCGTAGCGGAGAGTGTCGCCGTTGGCATCCGTGCTCCCCCACGCCAGGGTCGCATCGACTGCGATATCTTCACCACCGTCGGACGGAGAAAGTACCTCGGGCGCAGTCGGGAAGCTGTTACTCTGCGATTCGAACCAGGCGATCTGGCGACCAGACTCATTCTGCGCGACAATGTCAAGATCGCCGTCGCCATCGATATCGGTGATCGAGAGCCTGTTGGTGTTCGCGAAACCGGTCGAATCGCTGAGGTCTTCCACATCCTGAACGGTCCAGACCGCCCCGGTATTCTCGATCAGGAGAACACCTTCATTTCCGGTTCCAGCGAGGAGATCCATATCCCCGTCAAAATCGAAATCGGAGGCCTTGAGATCATTCACGGTATCATATCCGGTGACGATCGCGTGCTTGATCCAGCCGGCGCCGTTCCCTGAATTCTCCCACCAGGCGATTTCGCCGGAAGATCCGGACGCGGCGACGATATCGAGGTCGTTGTCTCCATCCATATCGGCGGTGTACACGGCCTTGACACCAGCGAAGCTGGAGGCGACCCCGCGTTTCGTCCAGCTCGAGGCATCGCCGGAGTTTTCCCACCAGGCGATTTCGTTGGAGGCGCTGAGCGAACCGACGATGTCCAGGTCGCCGTCATTATCGAGGTCTCCCCAGTGAAGGCCTTCATTCACTTCCTGCGTGTACGTGGATTCGGCCCATGCGACGCCGTTCCAATCCCACCAATGAGACTGCGAGTCGAGAAATTCAAGAGCGCCGTCATTGTCCAGGTCCACAGCCACGGCGCGATCACCCGCGGATGAGGCGATGTTGTGCAGCGTCCACCCGCTGCCCGAGCTGACGTTCTCCCAATACTGCACCTCGACATTCTGGTTGGCGACGATATCGATATCCCCGTCCGCGTCTACATCCGCCGTCGAGACATTGACGTTCTGGTAGAGTCCGCTCTCCACGTCAATAAAGTGGCCCCCCCAGTCGGTTCCGAGATTCTCCCACCAGTGAAGCATTCCGGAAACAGTTGCCGTGGATCGGGTGACACTGACGATATCCTGATCTCCGTCGAGATCCAAATCCGCCGTGGCGACACCGGCCGCATCCTCAGTCTGGTCCTCTACGAGGTGCATCGTGAAGAACGGGTGTTCCAGCGGTTTCGGCGTCCGGAACCGCCACAACGGGCTCGAAGACTGACCACCGTGGGTATCGTGAGCGACCACTTTCCAGTAATACAGGCTATTCTCGCTGACGGCATCGGGCGTGTAGTAGAAGCTGTCCTGCTCGGTGCTGACCAGCGGCGGAGTGTCGCTCGTGCCGAAATAGACGTCGAAGGTAATCGGATCACCGTCGCGATCACCGCTGGTCCAGCGCAAAACCGCATTCTGTGCGGCGCCCCCGGTTTCCCCGGCGAAAGGCGACGGATTCGAGGGCGGGCTCGGCAGGGAGTTCAGGGTTGCAAAGGACCAGACCGAGCCGGTGGTCTGATTTCCATAGGAGTCCTCCGCGATCACCTGCCAGTAGTAAGTCATGTTGTAGGCCAATACTGGCGCCTTCCAGCTCGTGCTGTCTCCATCGTTGACAACCTTGACGGTGGGAGGATCCTCGGTGCCGAAGAAGACGTCATACATGACTGTGTCGCCATCCGCATCCGTCGACGCCGACCAGGAAAGGAGAGTATCGAGGCTGACGTCCACGGCGAGGTCTGCAGGCTGAGGATTGGCGGGAACGGTCGGCGCCTGGTTGGACGCGGTGACGAAAGTCCACTCGGAGCCTTCTGTCGTGTTCCCGTAGGTGTCGTAGGCGATCACCTTCCAGAAATACTGCCTTTCGTACTTGAAGCGGCCCGGATTGAAGTGAGTGGAATCTCCATCCATCACCTGCTGCACCGGAGGACTCAACGTGTCCAGGAACACCTTGTACATAACCGTCTCGCCCTCGGGATCGGTGCACGCCGACCAACTCAACTGGACATCGACATCGACATCCGTGGCGGCGTCAACCGGATTGGGCGAACTTGGATCGGACGGCGCGTAATTCTGAATCGTGGCAAAGAACCATGTCGAACCCGTCGACGGGTTGCCGTAGGAGTCCTTCGCGATTACGTACCAGTAATAGGTCTGGTTATACTCAAGCACACCCGGGTCGAAGGTGGTGCTGTCCCCGCTGTACACTACCTGCTGGAGGGGTGGATTGACAGTGTCAAAGAACACGTCATAGGAAATGGTATCCCCTTCAGTGTCGGTGGAAGGCGTCCAGGAAAGAATCTGGTCAATTGCGACATCATAACTATCTGTCCCCGGAGTCGGATTGTCAGGCGTTGTCGGCGCCTCGTTGGAAACGGTCAGGAACCTCCACACTAGGCTTTCGGTCGTGTTTCCATAGGTGTCGTAGGCGATCACCTTCCAGTAGTACTGGGTATTGTACGCGAGAATGCCGGGATCGTAGTCCGCGGTGTCGCCATCCGCGACCTGGGTCGCCGGCGGATTTACCGTATCGAAGTAAACCTTATACCCGATCGACTCCCCTTCCTGATCCGTGGAGGGTTCCCAGCTCAGTTGGGCGTTGATGGCAATGCCAGAGTCGAAATCACCCGGACTCGGGAGCGAGGGTTCTGTGGGAGCCTGGTTATCGACCGTGACAAAGTTCCACACGAGTCCCGGCGTGCTGTTCCCATAGGAATCTGTAGCGATCACCTGCCAGAAGTACTGGGTGGAGTAGGTAAGGGTGTCGGGGTTGAAACTGGTTGTGTCGCCGTCCGCCACCTGTGTCACCGGAGGATTGACCGTGTCAAAGAGGACCTTGTAACTGATCGTTTCGTTTTCCGTATCCGTGGACGCCGTCCAGCTCAACAGTGGGGTGATGGCAATATCCGTGGCGCCGTCAGTTGGATCGGGGAACTCGGGTTCGGTGGGCGCGTAGTTCTGGACCGCGGTAAATGTCCATGTCGAACCCGCTGATGAATTGCCGTAGGAATCCTTTGCAATCACGTACCAGTAGTAGGTCTGACCATAGGAGAGCGCACCAGGATCGAAGGTGGTGGTGTCCCCTCCGGAAACAACCTGTTGGAGTGGTGGATTGACAGTGTCAAAATAGACGTCGTAGAGAACCGTCTCATTTTCGTTATCCGTGGATGCCACCCAGGAAAGCTGGGTGTCAACGGCGAGATCTGATGCGTAATCGTCCGGATAAGGACTTTCCGGAGCAGTGGGTGGTTGATTGGCCACTGTGGTGAATGACCAAACCGGTCCCTCCGTGACGTAATTGCTCGTATCGGTGGCAACGACCTTCCAGTAATAGGTGGTGTTGTACTCGAGTGCAGACGGCGTGTAGCTGGCAGCGGTCTGCCCCGAGGCCACCTGGGTCATCGAGCCGGCACTGGTCCCCAGGTACAAATCGAAGCTGACGATATCGCCGGGGTTGGGATCGTTGCACGACCACGAGAGAGTGGGCGTGATTTCGACATCGGTCGCCGCGTCGAAAGGTGAGTCCACGAGGGGAGTTTCCGGCGCTTCGTTCGTCGTCACCGTGAATTGCCATAGCGAACCGATTGTGGAATCGCCCTTTGTATCGTACGCGATCACCCGCCAGAAGTACGTTTCTCCGAGCGTCAGCGTGCCCGGGTCATAAGTGCTGCTGGAAGAGTGGTCGCTGACCACTGCCATTGAGAATGCATTGGTGTCGAAATAGAGTGTGTAGGTCACCGCATCGCCGTCCGGATCGGAGCTTGACCATGACAAGGTGGTGTCCGCATGGACGTTCTGTTGTCCGTTCACCGGCCCAAGGGCGACCGGCGTAGTCGGCGGGTTATTCTGGATCCGCTTCCACCAGGCCATCGGTAGACTTGTAGAAACTCCCGCGCTGGCGACAACATCCAGCACGCCGTCGCCGTTCAAGTCCGCCGCGTGGATATCGGACGCGTAGGAGAAACTGGTGCTGAGAGTTGCCGGATTCGAGAAGTTGCCCGAACCGTCGTTTTTAAGCCAGACAACTGTACCGCTGGTCTGAGTGCCTACGACGATGTCGTAATCACCATCGGCGTCCAAGTCGGCGGCCTTCACCGCAGAGACGTCGGACATGCTATAGGCATCATGCCGCGCGAAAACGGTCCCTTCCTGGTTTTCATACCAGGAAACGGCGTTGTTGCTCTGCTCCGCCGCAACAAAATCCAAATAACCATCATTATTCAGATCCGCAAAATCGATATCCTCAATTCCGGAACCTGAGCTGACAATGATCTGTTTCGTGAATGTCAAATCACCATTATTCATATAAGCGTTAACCTGGTCAGCCCCCGCCAGGTTCATCGTAGCAACGATGTCCACGTTGCCGTCGTTGTTCAGATCGACTGCGTAGACTTTCTCCACCCAGGTAAACGATCCGTCTACGATGTGCTTGGTGAAACTCCAGCCTCCGTTGTTCTCGAACCAGGCGACGGTGGCGCTGTTGCGGCCGATGCCCACGACATCGAGATCACCGTCGTTGTCCATGTCCGCGGCATCCACTCCAATCACCCCGTACGTAGACCCCTCGACTTCATGGTAGGTGAAGCTCTGGCTGCCGTCGTTTTCATAGACGGCGAAGCTGCTGTCGCTGAACACACCGGCGAGCACATCCACGTCCCCGTCGAAATCGAAATCCACCGCCTTCATGCAGGAAGCCTGGTACTTGTTTTTTATTTGGATCGGAGTGAACGTGTCGTTCCCGTTGTTTCGCATGTAGTCCGTAACCAGCGAGGTCCCCAGCCCGAGGAGGTCGAGATCGCCGTCGAGGTCGATGTCCGCGACGTCCATCTGATAGGGTCCGTAGTTGGGCGACGTAAAATCGGATTGCGTGGTCGTCACGGTGTAAAGAACCTCAGACGCCGTGGTGAACGACCAGAGCGGGCTGTTTGCGGTGTTTCCGTAATTGTCGTCAGCGACAATTTTCCAGTAGTAGGTCGTCGCCGGATTGAGCACACCGGGGTTGTAACGCATCGCACTTTGTCCCGAATTGACAAGGTACGGTGAGCTTGTGGCGCCGAAGTAGACGTCAAAAGTGAGCGGATCGTTGTCAGCGTCGTAGGAGTGCCACGACAGATCGGCGACCCGGCTGACGTTCTCCGCCGTATCCTGCGGAGCGTCCCAGGCGAGCCACGGAGCAGCGGGCGGCGTACCTGCCCTCGTGGTGAACGACCAGACGCCGCTCGAAGTCGAATGGGAGTGATCGTCGTACGTGACCACCCGCCAGTAGTAGGTGGCGTTGTAGGCCAATCCGCTCGGGGAATAGGCCGTTGTGTCCAGCCCGGACGCGACTGTTGTTGTCGGCGTTGGACTGGTGTCGAGAAGCAGGTTATAGGTGACCGGATCGCCGTCGGGATCGCCGCCGCTCCAGGACAAGGTGAGGCGTGGAGTGAGCCCCGTGGAGTCGCTGGCGGGGCTCGGGTTCTCCGCTGCATAGGGCGGTTCATTGACCGTGCCGTCGTTGAGAGTCTTGATGGTCAGAAAGTCGGGCAGTTCACCGCTCCACTGAGCCTGACCTGCAAAGATGAAACCACCATCCGGGGACTGCTTGACATCGTAGATAAAATTTCGTTCCCGCACACTGTTGGTTCGCGTCCACAGGGTGTCCCCGTTGCCATAGACCCGCACGAACCAGGCGTCCCGGCTGCCGTCTGATGAGTGATAAACATCGCCGGCGAGGATGAAACCGCCGTCCGCGGTCTTGTCCAGCGCACGGAAAAAGTCGCCGTCCGCCGTGCCATAAATCTTGCGCTGCTGCCAGGCTCCTGCGCTGGAGAAGAAATCGAGCCAGCCATCGGAGAGTCCCTGGGCATAGGGAACGCTGGACTCGCCGGAACCGGCGACCGCAAACGAGCCGTCATCGAGCACGACAACGTCGTATCCGTAATCGTTGGCGGTCCCGCCATCGGTGGTGGAGAACACCTGGCTTCCATTAGTGTCTACTTTCAGCAGCCAGATGTCGTTTTCAACGCTGGCAGACTGTGAAGTACCCACCGCGATAAAACTGCCGTCGCCGAGTTGCTTGACTGCGTAAAGAATATCCTGATGACCCCGGTCGAAAGTGGCGGTCCACAGGGTGTCACCGTTCGAGTTCAGCCGGACGAGGTAGCCGTCCTCCTGCCAAAATGTAGTGGTTGGCGCTATCGACCCGCAGACGATGAAGCCGCCGTCCACCGTTTGCGAGGCGCCGTGCGCCTGCTCATCGGTGGCCGTTCCACCATAGGTGTACGACCAGCTCACGTTTCCGTTGGAATCGGTGCGGTAAATCCAGAAATCGGCGTCGCCCGTCCCCTGCTTCTTGCTCATGACAAGCAGATAGCCGTTGTCCCGGAGGTGCGCCATGTTGAAATCATACTCCGACTGCGTTCCGCCGTAGGTTTTGTTCAGGTTTTGATTCCCATCCGCATCGTAGGTCAGCAGCCAGCCTTCGTAGGAGGTGTTAAAGCCAAAGACGGCGTACCCGCCATCGTCGAGCGGAGCAACACTTCTCGCCATCTCCCAATAGTTAGTATTCGAGTTCCCTGCGGTGCGCCGCCATTGGGTTGCCGTCACCGAGGAGGTAGAGAAGGACCAGACTCCGCTCGACACGGAGTTTGTATCCGGATCCGTGGCGGCGATTTTCCAGTAGTAGGTGTAGCCGCCGATCAACGCGCCGGGATTCCAGGTTGTATCGGTGACGCCGCTGGCGATAAGGGGAGGATCGGCGGAGCGGCCGAAATAGACGTCATAGCTCAGAGTTTGTCCGTTGGGATCGGAGCAACTCCAGGTAAGGTCGGAGCTGAACGAAACTCCACCGGCACCATTGGACGGTGAAACCACAGTAGGAGTCGAGGGCGGCAGGTCGGGACGTGTTTCGAACCAGGCGAGTTCGCCGTCATTGGGCGCGGCTCCGATCACGTCAAGGTCACCGTCGCCGTCCATGTCAACAAAATCCACACCCGCCGCACCGCCGTAGTAGGAAGAGGTGACTGACGTGGTGTAGAAATAGTTGCCACCGTCGTTGCGCAACCACTTGATGTTGTTCGAACCACTGTTGCCGACGAGCAGGTCTACGTCGCCGTCTCCCTCCATGTCGCCGGAGACGAGGAAATACCCGGTGACTGAACCCACCGAGCTGAAGAAGGTAAACGTGCCGCTGCCGTTGTTCTCGTAGTACTGGATGGAATTCTCGGCGGAAAGGAAGTCCATGTCGCCATCATTATTCACGTCCACCGTATGGACATACATGGGGCCGGTGGCCTCTATTTGCGTCAGGGTGAAGTTCTGACTGCCGTCATTCGTCCAATAGGAAACATATGTAGAAGCTGCGTTGGTCAGCAGATCGATATCATCATCGCCGTCCATGTCTGTAGCATAGATGTCGTTAAAACCGGAACTGGCACCGATGAAGATATTGTGCCGCGTGAAGTTCTGGTTACTATCGTTCTCGTACCAGGTGAGGGAGTCGTACCCACTGCTGTGAGTACCCACTGCAATATCGAAATCGCCGTCGCGGTCAATATCAGCAACGTCAAGGCATGACGGGGCATATTGTGTCGCTATAGACCTGCCCGTGAATGAACCTGAGCCATTGTTCTCGAACCACCACACATAGTTCTGGTTTGTGGCACTCGCTACGGCAACAATGTCGAGATCGCCGTCCTGGTCGAGGTCAATCAGTTTGATGTCATTGGGCGTA
This sequence comes from uncultured bacterium, assembly GCA_964538455.1. Taxonomy (GTDB): domain Bacteria; phylum Electryoneota; class Electryoneia; order Electryoneales; family Electryoneaceae; genus JAZDLX01. The sequence goes on along the minus strand of CAZIDZ010000029.1, from coordinate 108 downwards.
TTGAAGCCGGGAATGATGTTGTGTTTGGTGAAATTCTGACTACCGTCGTTCTCCCACCAGTCCAGCGTATTGCCGGTTTTCGAGCAACCGGCGATGTCGATATCTCCG
>CAZIDZ010000028.1:26048-37146 GCA_964538455.1 uncultured bacterium | reverse complement strand
CTGGCACAACCCGTGATTCCCGGCGCAAGGCGGCGATGGATATGCTCGAACGGGTGGGGCTGAAAGGGATGGAACACCGTTTCCCCAACGAGCTTTCCGGCGGCCAGCAGCAGCGGGTAGCGGTGGCGCGCGCACTGGTTAAACACCCCGCGCTGGTGCTCGCGGACGAGCCGACGGCAAACCTTGACGGAGAGAGCGGGTCCGCGATCATCGACCTGATGAAGCAGATGCGCGACCAGCTCGGCACAGCGTTTATCTTTTCAACGCACGATCCCCGTCTGCTCGAGAGGACGGAGAGCGTCATTACTCTGGAGGACGGATGTATACGATCCTGAATGCCATCCGACTCGCCTGGCGAAACCTCCTGAGAAACCGCAAACGCACACTGCTGTCGACGTCCGGCCTGGCCGTTGCGCTGATCATCCTGGTGATCACGGACGGGCTTTTTGACGGGATCATCCGCCAGACCTTCGATAACATGATCCGCGAGGAGCAGGCGCATGTTCGGATGTTCGCCAAGGGCTACCTGGAAGAGGATATTCCCGGACTCGACTACCTGTTGACGAATGTCGATTCGCTGGCGCAGCGCGTGACGGAGTTGTCCGGTGCAAAAACCACCGTGCGCATGAAGATGCCCGCGACATTCATTTCAAACGGCGAGGAGACCCTGCTCACCGTTCGCGGACTAGACCTTGCGACCGACCAAAATGTGTTCCGCACCCTCGATCATCTCGTAGTCGGGCAGAATCTCGATGGCAGGAGTGGCGAAGCATTGGTCGGCAGGAGGCTCGCGAAAGAGTTTTCGCTGAAACTGAACGATTCCTTCACCGTGCTGCGGAAGAGCGCGCCCGGGGCGATGAACAGCCTGCGGCTGAGAGTGCATGGGATCATCGACACCGGGCATCCCGATTTTGACAACAACTCGGTGATCATCTCGTTGAAGGACGCTCAGTCCCTCGCGCTGGTGAAGAACGCGGCGACCGAGATCGCGATCCTCGGGAAGAGAGAGACGGATGCGAATCGTCTACGCAAAACTCTCAGGGCGGAGATGCCCGGTTATGACTGGGAAACCTGGGAGGAAGGCGCCGAGGATTTCATGCCGATGATGCGGATGAAACGCGCGGGTTCGGCGATCTTCATCATCATCCTCGCGCTGGTGGCGATGGTCGCGATCACCAACACGATGACCATGGCGGTGCACGAGCGGACCCGTGAGATCGGGTCGTTGCGGGCGATGGGGTATTCGATCCGGCGCATTTTGTGGATGTTCCTGTTGGAAGGATTGTTGATCGGATTCATGGCGGGAGCGGCGGCTGTGATCGTCGGGGGAGGTGTGACCCTCTGGCTGAGCAAAGTGGGGATCAGCCTCGCCGCGTACGATGACATCGATTTCGGCATGGCAATTTCCAAGGCGATGTATCCGGCGCTCACCCTGGGGAATATCCTCGCCACCTTTGTCTTCGGCATCATCATTGGGGGATTGGCTAGTTGGCAGGCGGCATGGCGCGCCGCTCACGGGCAGGTTGTACGGGCTTTGAGGGAGGGGATGCTATGAGCACGTTTCGGCTCGCACTGAGGAACGCACGGCGTTCGATGAAACGTTCGCTCCTGACTGTCCTCGCCATCACCATGGCGGTTGCCGCAGTTACCTTTTTCAAGGCCTACTTGACCGGCCTTTTCCAGAGTTTCAACGATACGACGATCCGACTGGAAACCGGTGACGTCAAGGTGATGCCGAAGAAGGCTGTCGGACGGATCCGTTCGATCGCCCTCGAGGACGGCATCAAGAACGTGGGTGAACTGGTCAAGCAGCTGGAGGCCATTGACGGCGTCCAGCAGGTCTCACCCCGCATCGCCTTTGGCGTTCTTCTTGACAAAGAGAAGGGAGCGGTCCCGGCTGCCGGCATGGCGCACGACATGTCCCGTGAAACCCACCTGATGAATTTGGGGCCGACGGTGATGGAGGGACGGCTTCCCCAAGACAACGCGGCCGAAACATTGATCGGCTACCGCCTCGCGGAAGAAATGGGACTCAATCTCGGGGATGATTTGTTCATTGTCTCAACCACGTCCTACGGCGGTCTGGGACCGGGTCTGTACAAGATCGTCGGCCTGATGAAAACAGGCATCCCGACCTTCGACAGGAAATATTTCCACATCCCGCTCAGCGAGGGGCAGTACCAGCTGGCGATGGACGATATGGCGATGAATATCGCGATTTCGCTCGACGGGGGAGCGGACGCCTCAGCAGTCATGGCTACGAAGATTCAGCAGGTGCTGGATGACGACGGGCGCAGCGATCTCGTCGCCCTCAGCTGGAAGCAGGCGAGTGTGATGGCGGGGGTGATGGATCCCGCGGAGCAGATGACCGGCGTGTTTATGATGCTGATCGGCATCGTCGCGCTGACCACGGTGATCAACACGGTGCTGATGTCGGTGATGGAGCGGATTCGTGAGTTCGGCGCGTTGAGAGCCCTCGGCTTCACTCGCGGCAGGATCACCCGGATTGTGCTCAGTGAAACCTTCCTGCTGGGAGTGATCGGGACGGTCGTCGGGATCGTAGTGGGTTACGGCGTTTCCCAGTGGCTGCACGTGGTTGGGATCAATGTGACGGCGGTGTTCGAAAACTCGGATTTCACCTTTGAGCCGATCATCAGGCCGAACCCATCGCTTCCGATCGCCATCTATGCGGCGTTTTTCGGCGCGCTCATCTCGGTCATCGCTGCTTGGTATCCAGCCCGGGTGGCCGTGCGAATTCAGCCCGCAACGGCGCTGCGGAGTCAGCAGTAGACGGAACTCACGTATTCGAACGGTGGAGTCGATGATGCTTCGAACGAAAAGGCTGGCGCTCTTCACGATAGCGTTGCTGCTGGCGATGGTGCAGACGTTGTACGCGAAAACGGCAAAAGAGTGGCTGCAAGAGCTGGACCACAACATGGTGATGCGCTCCGCCCAGTACATGGCGACGATGATCGTTCACCTCCCCTCGGGGCAGGAACGGACGTTCAAAATGGAGTGCAAGGTCGTCGGCGATCAGTACGCCCTGATGGAATACACCGAACCGAAGCGCGACCTCGGCACGCGCTACCTGAAACGGGATGATCAACTCTGGATCTACTTCCCGCGCGTGGACCGCACGATGCTGATCCAGGGCCACATGCTCCGCCAGGGAGTGCAGGGTGGGGACATGAGTTTTGAGGACATGACCGAGTCGCAGTCATGGGAGGATGTCTACGACGCGGAGATCGTCAAGCAGGATTCAAATACCGTGACGATCAAGATGGCAGCGCATGACATGACTGTCAGCTATCCCTACCGCGAGATTGTCATTGACAAACACACCTCGCTGCCGATGTATCAGGTGAGCAGCGACGCCTCCGGGCAGCCGATCAAGGAGACCGAGATCCTCAAGTACAAGAAGATCGGCGACCGCAATTTCCCGACCTCGGTGATCATCCGCAGCCGCCTCGTCGACAACAAGTGGACCAAGTTCGAGATGAGCGACGTCAAACTTGACGTGAAGTTCGACGAGTCCCAGTTCACGAAGCGTGCGTTGGAGGAGTAGCCTGAAGAGTGGCCTGCTCCGTCATGGCAAGTTTCTGCGCGCGAAGCCACGCTAAAGAATAGCCCGGATTCTTGAGTCCTGGCTTCCTATTGGTAAGCAGTACGACAGGGTGGCCCGGGGCTCTGCCCCGGGTCTCATGAAAAAGTTGTGTCAGGTCGTTAGTCCGCCAGCCGGCGGACGGACGCCTGACACCTAGCAAGACAACTACTGGGACAGTTACCTTTTCCTGCGGGAAAGAGAAACTGTCCCTCATTTCACCCGTTTCGTCGGCAGCCAGAACACACGCCCGTCCGACTTGATCGGTTTCTTCGGGATCACGTAATCGCTCTGGTACACCGTGCCCATCAGCCAGCGATTCAGTTTCATCCCGAGTTTGGTGTCGAGGCCGGTTGAGGCGACCGCGAGGATGCGCTGCGAGCCGTTCTGGCGGGCCGCCTTCAGCACCTTCAGCCCGCTGATCTGCGATTCCATCGAGATGTCGGTAATCACCGCGTCGATGTTATCGCCGTGCTCGCGAAGCATTGCCACACCCTGATCGGCGTCGTACGCGCGGAGGATCTCCTCGACGCCGCGTTTTTTTAGATCCCCGGAGAGGATATCCGCGTATTTGTCGTTGTCGTCGACCAGCAGCACACGGGTCATCACGCCCGGTTGCGGCCCATTTCCCTTGAACGTACTTTCCGCCATGCCTTCCATCCCTTCATCGCGTGTGTTGCCGATCTTTCATGACCGGCCGGCTCTTCTGATCCTCGCACTCTCCTTTGTCGCCCGTGCCATCGCCGCGGCATCCGTAGGACCCGGCTTCGACGAGGCGTACTACCACGTCTTCGCGCAACATCTCGCCCCCGGTTATTTTGACCACCCGCCTCTGGTCGCGGTTACAGCCGGAATCGGCGGATGGCTCACCGGAGCCTGGCACCCGCTCGCGCTTCGGTTCGGCGCGGTCGTCGTTTTTTCCCTTGCGCAGATTGGCTTTTATAGCCTCGCCTATGATCTGTACGGCCGCCGCGCCGCGATTATTGCCTTGTTGCTCCCGCTGGCGACGCCCTTCTTCGCCGTCGGTGCTGGAGCCTTTGTCATCCCCGACAACGGCCTCGTTGCCGCGTGGATCTGGGCGCTGTGGGTGCTGGGACGCCTGCGAAACCGTCAATTGGCACCAGCAGGGGGGTATATCGCCCTCGGCGCGCTGTTCGGGCTGGCGATGCTGGCAAAATACCACGCTGTCCTGCTTCCCGCCTCCTTCGCGCTCGCGGCGATCTTCGACCGGGAGCTTCGGAGGTGGTGGCGCGATCCCCGGCTTTACCTCGGGCTCGCCGTCGCAATCCTCGTCTTTCTGCCGAACCTGATCTGGAACGCGGACAACGGCTGGATCGCTTTCGCGGAGCAGTTCGGCAAGGGGACCTCCGGCGGATTCCGCTTCCGATTCGACCTGTTCGGTCAGGCGCTTGGCGGACAACTGGGCTACCTGACGCCCTGGGTGTGCGTCGTACTCTGGATTGGAGCGCTAAAGCCGCGCCGCAGCGACAGGGGGGACGCGTGGCTGATCCCGTTTTTCCTGCTGCCGGTGGTGGGGATGACCCTGATTGGGTTGACCCGGGGGATTCTGCCGCACTGGACGATGCCCGGTTACATCGCCGCGTTGGTGCTCGCCTCGGGCTGGCTGGCGACCCGAAGATGGGAGCGGGATTTCCTGCGGCTCTCCCTGATTGCAAACGGCTTGCTGGTGCTGTTTGTCATTCTCCAGGCGCACACCGGATTGCTCCGGCTCAAACCCGAGGCCGATCCCACACTCGATCCGGTGGGATGGCGTTCAACGATCCTCACCCTCGAACGCGAGGGAGTGTTGCGTCCCGATGACGTTCTCTTCGCCCATAAGTGGTTTACCGCGGCGGAACTCGCCTGGGCGGACCGCGGCGAACACCCGGTGGTGCTCGTTGGCGACCAGCCGCACGCCTTCGCATGGTGGGCCCCGGAAACGGAATGGACCGGCGCGAACGGCGTCCTGATCACCCAGGCCCGCTACAGTCTCGACCCGCAGAAGAAACTGGAATCACGATTCGAGCGCGTCATCCCGATTTCCGTCCCACCGGTTCGGCGGGGGATAACCACGCTCGAGATGCGCGCCTGGCGGGTGGAAAAGCTAATCCGGCCGCAGGCTCAACCGTACGGTCCCTGGCGGGCGCAGCCCTGATCGCCTCGCCCTGCCGGCTCCGACCCTCTCGTCTTCTTACCAGTCCCGTCCTGTTCCTGTATATTACAAGCAAAGCTTGTGCGAACAACAACTTTGCAAATCCCTTCACAAGGGTAGAGATAAAGTCATGGCGATCAAGACACAACCCCTCGAGGTACGCTGGAATCCCGAGCAACCCATCGAGGGCGTAACGCATATGGGCGAGCCGGGCACCGATCCAGCCGTCCTCTCCGAAATTCGCGAGATCCGGGAGCGGCTCGGCAGGGATCTCGTTCTGCTGGGCCACTACTACCAGCGTGACGAAGTGATCCAGTTCGCCGACAAGACCGGAGATTCGCTTGCCCTGTCCCAGCACGCGGCGCAGGTGGACGGCGCGAAATACGTCATCTTTCTCGGCGTCCATTTCATGGCCGAAACCGCGGACATGCTGACGTCCGATGCTGTCAACGTCATCCTGCCGGACAAGCGAGCCGGGTGTACGATGGCGGACATGGCGCAGATCGAGGACGTCGAGGACACCTGGGAGCAGCTTGGCGGAGTGATCGACACCTCGAAGGTCGTTCCGGTCACCTACATCAACAGCACGGCCGACGTCAAGGCCTTTGTCGGGCGGCACGGCGGTACCATCTGCACCTCCTCGAACGCGCGGAAAATCATCACCTGGGCGCTGGAGAAGGGCGAGCGCCTGTTCTTCTTCCCCGACCAGCATCTCGGCCGCAACACGTCCTACGATCTGGGCATCCCGCTGGAGAAGATGGCCGTCTGGAATCCCGAGGAACCGATGGGCGGCAATGAAAGCGAACAGATCGTTCGAGCCCGGGTGTTGCTCTGGCGCGGCCATTGCAGTGTTCATCAGCATTTCACCCCGGAGCAGGCCGACGGCTGGCGCAAACGGATCCCGGAGATCAAGATCGTCGTGCACCCGGAGTGCAGCTTTGAGGTCGTGCAGAAGGCGGATTATTCGGGCTCGACGTCCCAGATTATTAAAACGATTGCGGAAAGTCCTTCCGGCTCGAAGTGGGCTGTGGGAACGGAAAACCATCTTGTCGCGAGAATCGGCAGGGAGATGGCCGGGCAGGGGAAAGAAGTGTACAGTCTCGCCCCGTACGCGTGCCTTTGTTCAACAATGTTCCGGATCAGTCCCGAAGCGCTGCTGGAAAGCCTGCGTGCCTTGGAAAAGGGTGAGTTTCGCTGGCACATTTCCGTCGACCCGGACACCACCCGTGAGGCCAACCTGGCTCTGGACCGGATGTTCGAGATCACGAAGCGCGGAAATCTCGCTTCGGTGCCGTAGTAAAAGACCTCGCGGAGGAGAATTTCCCCCGCTCCCGCAGTCGTCTCCGCCGCCGCCCTTGTCCCACTCGCACTCGGGGTGTACCTTAAACGGCCATGTCACGACCGGTGCGGATTCACATACCTCAGGCGACGTACCTCGTCCAAATTCGGGCACGCGAGAAGGTCTCTCTGTTCCACGGTGAGAAGGATCGTGATCTCTTTCTCAGCTCCCTGGGAGACGCTGCCATTTCCGCGGGCGTGACCGTCTATGCGTTCGCACTCTTGGAAAAATCCGCGCTGCTTTTCCTCCGTTCCGGAAGACTTCCCCTCTCACGGTTTGTGCACCGCACCCAGGCGGGATTCTTCAACCGTCTGCGGGCGGCCGCGGGGCAATCGGAACCTCTGATCCGTGACCGCCACCGGGCGATCCTGGTGGAAGAGGGAGATCTTTTCCTCCCGGTCGTTCGACGCGTGCACATCTCGCCGATCATCGGGGAGCACTGGTCCAATGAATCGGAGGCGAGGAAGTGGGGCGAGGTCAGCAACAACCACTGGACCTCTTTTCCCATCTATACCGGCGGGCTGCCTTCTCCGGAGTGGTTCGCGCAGGATGAGGTGCTGGAGAGGTGCAAGCCGCTGATGCCGGACCGCCCGGTCGATGGTTTCTACCGGTACATCGTCGAAGGCGTCAAACAGGATGATGAGGACGATCTGCTCGACAATGTGGTCGCGATGAGCCTGCTTGGTTCTCCCGAATTTGTCGATCGTTACTACGAGCGGGCGAAGGGACGCCGCCGCGCTGCCGATGCGGAAGTCGTTGAGGACGCCGGGACGGGACCGATGCAGAATTTTCTCCGGATTCTGACTGTAGTCGCGGAGTATTTCGGTACCAGTACCCAGGAGCTGCGAAAAGCGCGGAGCCGTCATCCGGGGAGGAAGTACGTGGTCGAGCTCGCGCTGCGTCATGCGATGGATGAGGGAGGAGTGAAAAAACTGGGAGAGCGCCTCGGAGTCACCGGAAGCGCGCTCGCCCACCTGCGCCGCGCCTTCCGTTCGAACTTGAAGAGCGACCCGGATGTCGGGGCGCTGCTCACCACCCTGGAGAAAAGGGTTTTCGAGTCCTGAGCTGAAATTAAATGGGGACACTTTACTTTTAATTTGTGATCCTGGTCCTTGGCACGAGGATCGTCGGTAAAATTAAAAGTAAAGTGTCCCCTTTTTAATTTCCCTTTCGAGCAAAGATTCACATCGGATACAAAAAAAGCGTCCCTTCCGGGACGCTGTTGAACTCGGGTCATGCTGCCTGATCAGGCGGCGAGGCTTGGAACGGCCTCTGGAAGACGCTCTTCCATCTTCATCGCCAGCTTGGGACCGTATGTCAGCAACTGCCGGTGAAGACGACGGGCGCGAAACGCGGAATTGTCCATCGGGTCCGCGCCGCGAGCCTTGCACGCGAGCAGGTGGATCCACGATTCCGCGACGATCTTCCGCAGGAACTTCGCAGTGGACATCGCCAGTTCACGCTGATCGGGTTCCGCCCAGGGAATCCGCTCCGCCCAGCTGCTGATCCGCTGCTGCCAGTTTTCCAAATCCGTCTCCAGCTCGTCGAGAGTCGGCATACGGTGTTCGTAGAGATCGACGGTTGGACTCATCTTTATCCCTCCTACAATCGAATTATCAACCCTCAAGGCGCCTGCCTGCTCGGGGGAAGGCGACACCCTGTAGAACACTTAATAAGTGTTAATTGCCCCTTACCACAAGGGCCCGCAAAGAAACTGAAAAAAAATCCGGTTGTCAAGTTGTGTCTCTCGGAGACGCTCCATCTGCCTCCATCTATAACTTATTGAAACGAATCGCCTTTAGATCAGAATGCAATTTTGTTTCACTGATGCTAACTCTATATCCGGCCTCCTCATTTGACGCGATTAATTCATTTAATTTAGTCACAAGAAACATGCCAAGTGTTCCGCAAACCGGGCGGATATAGCTTTATTAACTAATAAACAAAATATTGCGTTTTCCCGTTTTCTATAGCCGCTCGGTAATCCTGCCTGCCAATATCTGCCGGTTGGGCAGAAGAGAGCTGTATTATGACGCACTCAGGGCAGTTTTGTTTCGGAATAACACACTCAAGAAACCCTGTTTCAACACGGTGAACGCCGAATTGTTTGGCTTTCCTACCCCTGCCACTCGTGAATCCTGAACTGGTTCCCAATGTCTCCAGAGTTTGGCGCATCTTCCCCGTCGCGAGTGCAGGAATGCTTACCGCCCTCCCTTAGAACGGTTGACAAGATCGAACAATCCGCTGTATTCTGAAGCAACTGCACGAGGATACTGCCATGGACGTGTTGAAGGACCGCTACCCCCACAAAGTCGTCTGCAGAAAGAATTTCGAAATCGAGATCAGGCCGCTGGACGTTGAGGAGATTCCGAAAGAAATCGAACTTTTTCAGCAGCTTGACAAACGCGAACAGGCCAAACTCCCCAACGATATGAGCGATCCGAATTACTTGTACCGCATGCGTCGCTGGATTGAGGATGAGAGGGTGGTCACGCTCGCCGCATGGCACGAGGGGAGTGTTGTCGGTGTTCTGTCGTTTTATCGGGGAGTAAGCACGTGGATTCGGCACACCGGAGAAGTGGTGCTCGTTACTCACCCTAAATACCGGCGCTATGGGATTGCTACGGTTCTCTTTGATGAAATGATTCCTTTGGCCAAGGCTCTCGGTGTGGAAAAGATCTATGCCAACCTGATGGAGGAGCACAAGGAGGCACAGAAACTGTTGGCCGAGATTGGCTTCATCAAAGAGGCCTCTTTGAAAGACCACATTCAGGACGGTTATGGCCGCCGCCACGATCTCATGATCTATTCCATGGATCTCGAAGCGGCGCACCGGGCGATGGAGGACCTGATGTCGCATTTCCACGATTATGCGGGGTAGGCCGCCGCCGCTCTTCGACTCTCGCACGCCTGTAATGCGGGGAGGGACTGACGTTTCCTTCCCGCATCGTTATATTCGGCGTACGTTCACCCAATTGCCGGTCGCCCGCAAGGCAACAACCGCGCCCGCGCGCCAGGAAGAGCACGCTTGCTGAGGGTGGGAAACAGGATTTCGGACTCGACTGATGCTGAGACACCTGCACATACGAAACGTCGCCCTGGTGGATGAACTGGAGCTGGTTTTCGGTCCCGGATTGAACGTCGTCACCGGCGAAACCGGGGCCGGAAAGTCAGTGCTCATCGGGAGCATCGGTCTCGCGTTGGGGGATCGGGCTCACCCGGACGTCGTCGGAGGGAACCCCGCCGAAGTTGCGGCGGCATTCGAGACGAAGTCGGAAGCCCACACGTTGAAACGGGAGGTTCGCACCGACGGGCGGACGAAGGCCTGGATCGACGACTCTCCTTCGACAATCGGCGCATTGAAGGAGGAGGCGGGACGGTGGGTGGAACTGACCGCTCAGCGCGAAGGGATCACGCTGCTCGACGAGGCGACTCACCTCGGACACCTGGACCGCTTCGCCGGGCTGGTGTCGGACGCCGAGCGGCTGGTCACCCTGCACGCCAGGTGGCAGGCGATGACCGCGAAACTCTCCGAGGTCGAACAGCGGATCGCGCGGTACCGCGAATCGGAGGAACTCGCCCAGTTCCAGTTAGGCGAGATCGACGCTTTCGACCCGAAACCCGGCGAGGACACTGAGCTGGAAAAGGAGATCCGCCTGCTCGAAGGGGCGGAGACGTTGATCTCCGGACTCGGCCTGGCGGTGGAGCATCTCGACCAGAGCGAGGAGCCGATCTCGGACGCTCTCGCGGAGGTGATCGGCCGGCTTCGAGAGTTGGCGAAGATCGACGGCCAACTGAAACCGCTCATCGAGGGGCTGGAGCAGGCGCTCGACGGCGTCCGCCAGGCGGCGATCGACCTCGCGGACCGGCGCGATTCGGTTGCCCTCGACCCGGAGCGCCTGGAGGAGGTCCGCTCGCGCCACAATCAGTTGAACAAGCTGATCCGGAAATACGGCGGCACCATGGACAAGCTGCTTGCGGCGCGCCAGGAGCTGCGCGGCCGCCA
>CAZIDZ010000028.1:1892-25948 GCA_964538455.1 uncultured bacterium | reverse complement strand
GCGGGGGAGAAACGCGTAGGCCCGCTGGGGTGGGACCGGATCGAGTTTCTGATCTCGTTCAACCCCGGCCATGAACCGAAACCCCTCGCACGCGTCGCCTCGGGTGGTGAGCTGAGCCGCGTGATGCTCCTGCTGAAAGGGCTCGACCCACCCGAGGGGAATCCTCCGGTGCTGATTTTCGATGAGATCGACATGGGGATCTCGGGGCGGACTGCGCGGCAGGTCGGTTTGCGGCTGAAGGAGTTGTCGAAGATCCGTCAGGTGATCCTCGTGACCCACCTCGCTCAGATCGCCAGCCTCGCCGACCATCACACTGTCGTTGAGAAGGAAACTGCTCCGGGCAGCACCCGAGTCAGCGTCCGCAAGGTGGCCGTAGGCAGCGAGGAGCAGGTGGATGAGATTGCCCGTCTCGTCGGCGGCGACACGATCACCGCTTCGGCCCGGGAGACCGCGCGGGAGTTGATTGGCAAGGTGTAGCTAAAATGGGTGGTTCTAGCGTCAGGGTGGCCCGGGATATGAACCGTAGGTTCATTTCCCGGGTTTCTCTATGTCATCCCCCGACTTGATCGGGGGATCCAGATGTTTCCGCCATCTGAGATGGATTGCCCGGTCGAGCCGGGCAATGACAAAATGTCGTGTGGCCCGACTGCCCCGTCAGTCGGGTTTCTCTTTCAACGGAACCCAACCGCCGCGTAGCCCACCCAGTGGGGCAGGCTGTTCGGAGGGAGGCCCGGTCCCGACCGTTCTGGACCGGGTTTCATAGGTAACACATAGATCCTTACTTCGTTCAGGATGACTGCGTAATGACGTGTGGCCCGGGTGGCTTGTCCACCCAGGTTTCATCAATCACACAAAGATCCTTCCGCGACGGTTCGGGACAGGCACTTCGTTCAGGGTGCTACATAGTGTGGCCCGGGTTGTTGGCCGAAGGCCAATTACCCGGGTTTCACATTCAACGGAACCCAACCGCCGCGTAGCCCACCCAGTGGTGCAAGTTGTTGGAGGCGGTGCGGCCCATCCCGTGAAGTTCCCCGAGCGGCAACGTCGCCTCGCTGACGCTCGTGCCGTAGTCGAGCAGGACTCCATCCAGCGGCGGCTCGCCCAAGAGGTTGGCGAGATCGATGGCGACAGACAGTCCAAAGGGGATCGAAAAGCGCCCGCACCAGGTGATGCGGTACTCGTACACATCGTCCTGGTTCACGCACGCTTCGAAAAAGCGGTGCAGTCCATCCGAATTCACGTTCCCGGCGAGATCGTCCGTGGCGAGGTCCATGTCGCGCTGGACAGCCTGCTGATACCCGTTGATATCCGTTCCGAACGTCGCATAGTTCTGGCCGCCCCAATCGACATCTCCGTAGTGAACCGCATCCGAGGAGCAGATGAGAGCGACATCTTCCCCCAACTGCCAACCGTGATCGTGGAAAATGTCGCTCAGTGTCGAGGAGAGGTCACCGGCGAGGCGGTTCATCGTGGTCCAATCCATGTAGGGCACAAGGATCGATACGATCTCGACATCGGGATTGAACGCCTGCAACCAGGGGACAATCGCTTCCACCGAATGCTCGACCTGTTGCATGTCGTTATCGACGAGGACATCATCCTTCGGGAGATGTTTAATGATTTCTTCGCGCAGAGAGGAGACTGGCACAGGGCCGCGCGGGCCGTGCCAGCGTGCGAAGGAATCGAACACGAGAACGTCACGGCAGTCGAACACCTTCGCCTTGTGGAAAACACCGAACAGGATCACCCGTTTGGCGTGAACCCGTGAGAGCAGCAATGGGTAGAGACGCCCGGCGTAGCAGTAATCGTCATGGGGGCAGACTCCGGCGCGGAAGGAGCCTTTGTCCAGCCACGGATAGGCGCTGATCAGGGAATCCTCCCTCGGTTTCGCATTCGCCGTGCACATGGCGACGACCGCATCCATCTGTTCCGCCGTGGAGGCGAATCCCACGGTGTCCATTTGTCCGCGTTGTCCGTCACTCGGTTTCAAACCAACCTGGTCGAGCAGCTGTTGTACGTCAGGATCCTGAGCCATGAGAGGTGAACCTCCAAGCAGAAGAAGCAGTGCTAGCGCATAAGCGATGTGTTTCATGAGCGGTTGCCTTCAATAAGTTTTAGTTGCTGCTCATGCCTTGTCCAGATTCGCCGTCTGCAGGAACTGCGGCGGGCGCCGCATCTTCGACGCCTGCTCGTACGCGTAGGCGAGACGGATCAACGTCGGTTCGCTCCAGGCGCGCCCGAAGAACGACAGTCCCGCCGGCAGTCCGAAAACGTGCCCCATCGGCACCGAGACGTCCGGGCACCCGGCAATCGCGGCGGGGGAGGAGCTGCCGCCCGTGAAGTGGTCGCCGTTGATCGGGTCGATCACCCACGCCAGCCCCGAGGTCGGCGCTACGATTGCATCGAGCTCGTTGTCGTCCATTACCTTGTGCAGCCCCTCATCTCGGGCGAGCCGTTTCAGCTCCTTCAGCGCGTTCTGGTACTTCTCGTCGGTCAGCGGTCCGCGCTGCTGCGCCTTTTCCATGTCTTCCTGGCCGAAGAATTTCATCTCAACGTCGGCGTGCTGCTTGTTGAACTCGATTACATCCGCCATCGAATGCACCTTCGTGTTCTTCCCCAGCCATTCCAGGTAAGCGTTGAGGTCGTTCTTGTACTCGTAGTACATCACCTCGAGCGAGTGCTTCTCGGCCTCATTCATCCATGGCAATTTGATCTCATCGACAATCACCGCGCCGAGATCCCTCATTCGTTTCACCGCGTCGTCGGCGAGATCCGAAACACCCGGCCGGATGTCGAAAAATTCACGCGCGACCCCGATCCGTGCGCCGCGCAACCCATCCGGATCGAGGAATTGCGTGTAGTCGGTGTACGACTTTCCCTTTGAAGCCGCGGTCGCCACGTCGTTCTTGTCCACGCCGGTCAACGTTCCGAGCACGATCACGGCGTCGCGAACCGTTCTCGTGATCGGCCCGGCGGTGTCCTGGGTGTGGGCGATGGGGATGATGCCGAAACGGCTGACCAGCCCGACGGTCGGTTTCAGCCCGACGACTCCGTTGACGGAGGACGGCGAGACGATTGAGCCGTTGGTTTCGGTGCCGATCGAGACCGCTGTGAGGTTAGCGGATGTGGCGACTGCTGATCCCGAGCTGGAGCCGCTCGTCGAACGGTCGGTCGCGTACGGATTTCTTCCCTGCCCCCCTCTCGCGCTCCAGCCGCAGATGCCGTAATCCCCACGGAAGAACGCCCATTCGCTCAAATTCGCCTTGCCGAGTAGCACGGCTCCCGCTTCGCGCAGCTTTGCCGCAACCCAGGAATCTCCAGGTGGCCGGGAGCCCTCCAGCGCCAGTGAACCGGCGGTCGTCTGCATCCGGTCGTGGGTGGCGATGTTGTCCTTGATCAGCACTGGAATGCCGTGGAGCGGCCCGCGGAGTTTTCCCTGCTGACGTTCGCGGTCTAGCCGGTCGGCGATGTCGAGCGCGTCCGGATTGGTCTCGATCACGCTGGCGAGGTTCGGCCCCTTCCGGTCGAGCGTTCCGATGCGGGCGAAGTAAGCCTCCACGATCGAACGGCTGGTCCATTTTCCCGACGTCATGCCCTTTGTCAAATCGTCGAGCGTCACCTCTTCGAGCTCGTTGAAGGGGATGTCCGACCTCGACAGGATGGGAGTGGAGGGGTGCGCCGACACCAGTTGTGCGTGAAACGCCGTGGCGCCCAGGGCCGCCGAACCAGCGAGCGCCATTTTCACGAATCCCCGGCGCGACAGGGCAGAACTCGTGTCTCCATCGGATGGTTCGCCGAGCATTTCAGGCGGGTGATGGTCGTTCATCTGGTGCCCTCCTCATCAGGGTTGCAAATCGAAAGATACATGCGAACGTGGGGCCCGGAAAGCATCCGCGGACAGGTTTTTCCGCATCATCCAGTGTATTACCTTCCGTCAACGCTCCGGGCGCGTCCAGAGCGGCAAGCGGAAGAGGACCTATGGACAAGCTGGTGATCGAGGGCGGCAGGGAGCTGAAGGGTGAAGTGAGAATCGCCGGCGCGAAGAATGCGGCGCTGCCCCTGATGGCGGCGGCGATTCTTGCCCCGGGACAGACCACGCTGCACAATGTTCCCGACCTCGTGGACGTTGGCACGATGGCGGAAGTGCTCGAGGGGTTGGGGATCTCGGTCGACCGGCGGAATGATGCGATGGCCCTCGACGCCACGACGATCACCTCGGACACCGCGCCCTACGAGCTCGTCAAGACGATGCGCGCCTCGTTCTACGCTCTCGGGGCGCTGGTTGGGCGGCTGGGAAGGGCGAAGGTCAGCCTGCCGGGGGGCTGCGCCTGGGGTCCTCGTCCGGTGGACATCCATCTCAAAGGCCTCGAAGCGCTGGGCGTCAAGACGCAGCTCGATCGCGGCTACATCCTCGCGGACGCCCGGAAGATGCGCGGCTGCCGTTTTGTGCTCGATTTTCCCTCGGTGGGTGCGTCGGTGAACCTGCTGCTCGCTGCCGTGGCGGCGAAGGGCGAAACCGTTCTCGAAAATGTTGCCCGCGAGCCCGAGGTCACCAATCTCGCCAGGATGCTGATCGCGATGGGCGCCCCGATTGAGGGCGCGGGCACGACCGCGTTTCACATCGAGGGAGGCCACTCCCTGAACGCCGTGGACTTCCACGTCATCCCGGACCGCATCGAAGCCGGGACCTACCTGGCGGCGGTGGGACGGGCGGGGGGCGATGTGACACTCGTCGGTGCCAATCCCGATCATCTCTCGATCATCCTCGACCGCTCCGTCGAGGCGGGTTTGAAGATTGCCGTCAGGAACGACCGCATCCGCGTGCAATCTTCCGGAAAACTTCATCCCGTGGACATCCAGACCGAGGTCTTCCCGGGTTTCGCCACCGACATGCAGGCGCAATGGATCGCGATGATGACCGGCGCCGAAGGGAGTTGTCTCGTCGAGGATACCATCTACCCGGATCGCTTCACACACGTGCCCGAGTTGATCCGCCTGGGAGCGAATATCGCCATGCGCGACAACATCGCCCAAGTCACCGGACCGGTCAAACTGGTCGGCGCCCCAGTGATGTCCACCGATTTGCGCGCCTCGGCCAGCCTGGTGATCGCTGCACTCGCCGCTAAAGGGAGGACCGAGATCAGCCGCATCTACCACCTGGACAGGGGATATGAACGTCTCGAGGAGAAATTCGCCGTTCTCGGGGCGAAAATCTGGCGGGAAGAAGACGAATAACCGCGGCGTTGCCCGGCTCGCACGCTCAACTTCTCCCGATCGCGTAAAAAACTCCCGAGACTTCGCCTTTTGCCCTCTCGAGTGCTGGACGGAGCCCTGCTTCTGCGCTATACTACCGACGAACCCCATGCGAAGCAGCGTCATTTTTAAGCCTTGATAAATCAATAGCTAACGTAAGTTATTGATCTTCTTACTTGTCCACATTGGAACAAGCGGGTCCGGTGGTGAGCGGGCGGAAAAGGACTGTTTCAGCGTGCGTGGCGATGGCCGGGAGCGGGCAGTGGGAACCGTGTATTCCACGATGGATTCGGGAGATACGGAATTGCGGCGGACCGTTCTCGGCGGCAACCCCTCTCATCCGGAGCCGTGAATCATGAGCTTTGTTCACCTGCATAACCACAGTGATTATTCCTTCCTCGACGGCGCCTCCAAGGTCGGAGATCTGACCGCGGAAGCCGCGCGGCTCGGGATGCCCGCGATCGCACTGACCGACCACGGCAACATGGCGGGGGCGGTCGATTTTTACTCGGCCGCGAAAAAAGCGGGGATCAAGCCGATCATCGGCTGCGAACTCTACTTCACCGACGGCAAGCACACGGAGAAAGGCACCGATCTTTACGGCAACAAACGGTCGATTTATCACTTGCTGCTGCTCGCGAAAAACGAGATTGGCTGGAAAAACCTGATCAAACTCTCCACCGCCGGCTATCGCGACGGATTTCATTACAGGCCCCGTGTCGACTACGAGCTGATGGACCTACACCGTGAGGGGATCATCTGTCTCTCGGGGTGCATCCAGAGCCACGTCAACCAGACTTTCCTGAAAAAGGGGGAACAGGCGGCGCTGCATATCGCCGGGCAGTTGCAGGATCTCTACGGCGAGGATTTTTACATTGAATTGCAGAATCACGGCATCGACGAGGAGGGGCACGCTTTAAAATTCCTCACCGGCCTTTCGAAGAAGATCGGTGCGAAGATGGTGGCGACGAACGACACCCATTACCTGAAAAAAGAGCACGCCGACCCGCACGACATCCTGCTCTGCGTCCAGACCCGTTCCGACCGGAGCGAAACCAACCGCTTCAAATTCACCGGACAGGAATTCTACCTGAAGTCCGAAGAGGAGATGCGCGCGCTTTTCAGAGAGGTGCCCGAGGCCTTGACCAACACCCTGGAGGTGGCGGAGAAGGTCGAGTTCGAAATGGACTTCGGGAACAAGCACTTCCCCGCGTTCAAGCTGCCGGACGATGCGGAGCAGCGGGACGATTTTGAATACCTCAAGCACCTTGCCTACCGGGAGCTGCCAAAACGCTTCAAGGTGGTCACCGACGAGATCAAGGAGCGGATTGAGACGGAACTCGAGATCATCCGGCTCAAGGGATTGGCGAGTTATTTCCTGATTGTGCAAGACTTTATTGCATTTGCGCGGCGGGAAAAGATCCCTGTCGGTCCCGGCCGCGGTTCTGCCGCCGGATCGCTGGTTTCCTACCTGGTCGGGATCACCAACATCGACCCGATCCGCTACGGCCTCCTGTTTGAACGGTTTATCAACCCGGAGCGCGAATCCTATCCCGACATCGACGTGGATTTTTCCGATAGCCGGCGCAGTGAAGTCATCGAATACGTGCGGAAGAAGTACGGCGAAGAGTGCGTCAGCCAAATCATCACCTTCGGACGGATGCTCTCACGCCAGGTGGTCAAGGATGTCGGACGGGTGATGGGGATCCCACTTCCCGAGGTCGAAGCAATCAGCAAACTGATCCCGGATCCGCTGCAGGGGAAGGTGCCGCCGCTGCCGAAGGTG
Organism: uncultured bacterium; assembly: GCA_964538455.1. Lineage (GTDB taxonomy): Bacteria > Electryoneota > Electryoneia > Electryoneales > Electryoneaceae > JAZDLX01. Next base: position 18,909 of record CAZIDZ010000028.1, on the reverse strand, counting down.
CTCGAGGATGTCAAGGATCTGCGTGACCTGATCGGTAGTCGCGCGGAGTACCGGGAGTTGATGGAGATGGCTCTGGTGCTCGAAGGGACGATCCGGAACGCGGGAGTTCACGCGGCCGGAGTCGTGATCACTCCCGAGCCGATCGACAATTTTGTGCCGATGTACCGCGCGACCGACGGAAATCTTGTCACCCAGTTCGACATGAACAATGTCGAGAAGCTGGGTCTGTTGAAAATGGACTTCCTCGGCCTTAAAACCTTGACGATTCTCGAACAGACTATGGCGCTGCTTCACAAGCGCGGGATCGATATCGATCTGGACTCGCTTGAGATGGACGATGCGCAAACATATGAGTTGTTCAGCCGCGGGGATACGATCGGCATTTTCCAGTTTGAATCGGGGGGGATGCGCGACAACCTGAGGAAACTGAAACCCGAACGGCTGGAAGACCTGATCGCGATGAACGCCCTCTACCGTCCGGGTCCGATGGCGAACGTTCCCGATTACATCGACAGAAAGCTCGGCCGCCAGAAAATCACCTACCTCCATCCGATGCTGGGGGAGATCCTCGATGAAACCTATGGGATCATCGTTTACCAGGAACAGGTGATGCAGATTGCGAACCGTCTGGCGGGAATGAGCCTCGGACGAGCCGATGAACTGCGGCGCGCCATGGGGAAGAAAAAGAAAGACGTCATGGCCCGGATGATGCCGGAATTCATCAATGGCTGCGCCAAAAACAAGATCAACAAGTCCACAGCCAAACGGCTCTGGGACTTGATTGAAAAATTCGCCAGCTACGGATTCAACAAATCCCATTCCGCCGGGTATGCGCTGCTCGCGTACCAGACCGGCTACCTCAAGACCCATTATCCCGCCGAATTCATGGCGGCGTCGATGACCGTACGCAAGGACAACACGAACGAACTCATCCTGTTCCTCGAGGAGTGTAAACGCATGGGCGTCGAGGTGCTTCCTCCGGACGTCAACACCAGCGAGGAGGAGTTTGCGGTCACTGAGGACGGCAAGGTCACCTTCGGCCTCGCCGCGATCAAAGGGGTGGGGAGCGCCGCCATCCAGAACATCCTTGGCGAGCGTGAGGCCGGAGGGCCGTTCCGTAGCGTTTTCGATCTCGCCGGTCGGGTGAACGGGCAGATGGTGAACAGGAAGGTGCTCGAATGCCTGGTGCGTGCAGGGGCGGCCGATTCGCTTCAAGGTCACCGCAAACAGCAATTGGAGGCTTTGGAAGCGGCGGTCAATTTTGGCCAGCAACTCGCCCGGGAGCGCGCGAACGGGCAGGTCTCCATCTTCGGTGAAGAGAGCGGTGGAATGGACCTTCCCGAGCCGGAGCTGCCCGCAGTGGATGAGATCTCTGCGCATGAACTGCTGGCGTGGGAACGCGAGTTGCTTGGATTCTATTTTTCCGGGCACCCTTTGATGCGATTCAGCCGCGAGATCATCGCCTTTTCGAATATGGCTGTCGCGGATCTTTCCAGCGCCGCGGAAAACATGAACGTGCGGATGGCCGGACTGTTCACCAGCCTCCAGCGACGTACGACGCGGAAAGGCGACCCGATGATGCGCGGCAAGTTCGAGGACCTCACCGGGACCGTCGGGATTGTCATATTCCCCACTGTTTTTGAACGGATTCGTGAACGGTTGCAAGAGCTGGGACACCGGCCGGTGCTGATCACCGCACGCGTGCAGCGCCGTGAGGAGATGTCCGAATTGATCGTGGAGGATGTGGAACTGCTGGAAACCGCCGCCCGAAGAATGATCCGTGCGGTGCAATTCGTCGTGGACGAGACCGTTGCGGCACAGGCGCTGCTCTCGCTGGAGAACGATCTGCGCCGAAATCCCGGACAGGCGGACGTTCGCATCCTGTTTCGCAGCGATGATGGAGAAACCTGGGCGTTCTCGAGCGGACGCTACCGCATCGATCCGAAACGCGAGATCCTCGACGCTGTCGAGAAAAGGTTCGGCGAGGGATCTGTGCGGTTGGAAAGCGTGGTCTGATCATGCGAGTCCTGCTCCAGCGCGTCACGGAAGCCGCGGTCCTGGTGGACGGAGAGGAGATCTCCCGCATCGGGCGGGGTTTTCTCCTTCTCGTCGGGATCACTCATGGGGACACCGAGGAGCAAGCTGCCTGGCTGGCGAAGAAAGTGGCCAGCCTGCGCGTCTTTGAGGATTCTGAGGGTAAAATGAACCTCGGTTTGCTGGATGTCGGCGGCCAGATACTAGCCGTCAGCCAGTTTACCCTCTACGCGGATACGCGAAAAGGGAGGCGACCGGCATTTGTCGATGCTGCACGCCCTGAACACGCTGAACCCCTGATGTCACGGTTTTGCCAATTGCTCCGTGCGGAAGGGTTGACCGTCCTCGAAGGGCGGTTTGGCGCGCTGATGCAACTGTCTCTTGTCAACGATGGCCCCGTCACCATTTTCCTTGAGCGTGAACCCAACCCATCCTGATAGTTCTGTTTTTGGCGGGAGTAACAGTTATTGTTGTAATTACGCAACGATAGCTGATACTCTGGAAAACTTCCCCGAAACTTCGATAAACGGTTGACACTGAGCTCCTGTTCACTTATCTTTTGTTCAGTTATCGTTCAGCGGGCACTGTCCAACTACCCAAAGAATAGGTCTTTGCATACACCTATGCGAGAACGCAAGGATTTCTTTAATCCATTGATCTTTTTTGATCTTACTCATCTCTTAGAAAAACCAGTGGATGGGGCGTCATTCTTGGGGTGATATAAAGGATTTTTCGACTTTCTGATATTTATATCACCTGTCTGCCGCATCCCGCAGTCGGAGAGAGACATGGCACAGAAACTGACGGCCCGGCAGCTTTCCGTACTTAAACGGATTGGTGAAGGTCTGATGGAGCGCGGCTATCCGCCCACCTTTCGCGAAATCGGCGAAGCCGAGGGGATTCAGTCCACCAACGGCGTGCGCAGCATTCTCGAAGCGCTTGAAAAGAAGGGGTATTTGCTGCGTCGAAGGTACCGCAGCCGGGCGATTGAGCTGACCTCCGAAGGCAAGCAGATTGCCCTCGAGCAGTATATCGGGCGCGACGACGGCCAAACGTCACCAGGCGGTGTGCACCTTGTCGAGCTCTCGGACATGGTCTACCGGACGAACCAGATCGTCGAAATCCCCGTGTACGGTGAAGCGGTAGCCGCGGGACAGCCTCTGCTCGCCGAGAACAACCTCAAGGGGCACATCGCGATCGATGCCGACTACGCCCCGAAAGGCGAGACCTTTGCCCTCAGGGTCAAGGGGCAGTCCATGATCGAAGCGGGCATCCACGACGGCGATGTCGTGTTCTGCCGGAAGCAGGATGATGCTGTGCCCGGTGACATCGTAGTCGCTCTGATCGGGGATGAGGCCACGGTGAAGTACTATTATCCCGAGAAGGATCGGATTGTTCTCAGGCCGGCCAACGAGTTCATGGGGCCGATCGTTATCGAAAAAAACTTGTCCGATTTTCGGATTCTCGGCAAGGTTGTCAGCCTTTTCAGACGTTACTGATCGGCGGCGCTGGCTTTTCGTTGCAGCGACGTCACCTGCCCTCGATCCGCGTCCGACATAAAGCGTTGCGGAAACACCGCGGCGCTTTGCTTTGCCGTTTTTCCTTTATTGGCTGCCCTGCCAGCTAGCAAACCTCATGGGGTGTTTGGCTTTGCTTGACAGTATTCGGGAGGTCCGGTATATTGGCTTGACCCGGAAGGGCCGAAAGCACCTGGCCTTGCAAAGGGTGGTGATTCAGGAGATGGACATGATTCCGGTCGAAGTAACGGGCATTTCGATCAGTCCCCCTTATCAGGGGTACGTGGTCATTCTCAAGGAGAAGGATGGGGAACAGTGGCTCCCGATCTTCATCGGAGCCACCGAAGCGCACACCATTTCCCTCCTGCTCCAGGGACTGAAATACGTGCGCCCGTTGACCTATGACCTGTTTCACAATTTGCTCGAGGCTTCCCGCTCGAAAGTGGATCGCATCGAAGTCACCGAGCTGAAGGAGAATACCTTTTACGCGATGGTTCATCTGACCACGGTGGACGGGGAGAAGCTGGTGGATGCGCGCCCCAGCGACGCGATTGCCCTTGCGTTGAAAACCAATTCGCCCATTTTCGTCGCCGAGGACGTGTTCACCGAAGCGGGGATGCGCGGCGAAGTCGCCGAAGCGGAGGCGAAAGCGCCGACCCAGGAAGATCGCCTGATGGAATTGAATCGGCGACTTAAGGAAGCTGTCGAGAAGGAAGAGTACGAAGTGGCCGCGAAACTCCGCGATGAGATCAAGGTCCTCGAGCGCGAACGCAGTGAAGGAAACGGACCGGCCGAGGAGAGCGAATAGCCGGAAAGGCGAAAGGTCAGATCGACCCGCCGCACGAATGTTTTATTGGTACTCGGCCCGAGTACTTTTTTATGCATTGCCAATAGCCGCAGGATCGGGGCTACTGCCGCCTATAGATGACTAGGCGCCGTTCCAGTCCTTTAGAAAGCAAAAGGCTCCGCCAAAAGGCGGAGCCTTTGCATCACCTCGAATTTCTGCCTCTTGTCTAACGGGCCACAAGAGACCTCACGGGACCTCGCTTGAGTCCGGTTGAAGGCTTGCTTGTTGAAGTCGTTGTCGTGCTGCCCAAAGACATCACCCTCAGGTTGTCGATCTGGGCAGCCCACAAAGACGTGTTGCTGTAACAGAGCAACGAAAATCCGACGATGTTGTTTCCCGATTTGTTGTTGAAAAAGGCGAGACCGTCGTAGACAACGTTGCCATCGGCCAAAATACGATAAGTGCCGTTACTTACATTGAATCCAATGACCATGTGGAACCACTGATTCGTCGGAAATTCCCACGTGGAACTAAAATCGCTACCGTTGGCAGCATGAAGTATCCCATCTGAGGCGAATTCCACGTAGGGGCCGAAGTCACTGAAATCCAGCCAGACCTGGTCGACCGATAGCCCAATCCCGAAATCAAGATAGGGGTTGCTCGAGTCGTAAACGACGTTCAGATCGAACTCAATCCGGCCGGCGGAAAATGCGTCGAACGGCAAGTCCGCGTATCCCCAATCCGGGTCTGTAATATCCCAGAAGGAGAGATTCTTGTTTCCGCCATTCGGCGCTGGATTATCGGTAAGAATTCCGAAGACGACCTGAGTTGGATCGGTAACGCCGTAATCCCATGGATCACCGATGAAGTAGCCTTCCTGGTAACTTTCGAAATCGTCCTCATAGACAGTCACGAATTGTACAGGCGAGTGGACAGATGCTTCGTTGGACGGATACGAAAACTCCTCGCCGGCGACGGCGAACACCTGATAGGTAAGATCGGTGTCAAACGGGAAATTGGTGTCCGTATACGTCGTAACGTCAGCGCCTACGGTCTCCAGCGGACCATAGGATGACCCAGCCTTTTTACGCTCGATGGCGAAACCGGTTTCGATGTCTGAGTTGTCCGTCCAGTTCAGCACGATGGTGCGGTTGACGACTTCCGCGGTCAGGTCGGACGGCGCTACGAGTAGGATCGGCGCGGTCACCGAGGCTTCGTTTGACGGTGACGATTCGTTCCCTCCGCCCACGGCAATCACACGGTACACGAGGTCCGCACCTGAGGGGAAGTCGGTATCCGAATGAGTCTTTACGTTCGCGCTCAAAGTCGCGATCTCAGCGAAGCTGCCGCTTGCGGTCTTGCGCTCAACCCGGTAGGATTCCTCGACCTGCGAGTTGTCCTGCCAGCCCAATACGATTGTCGTTCCGGAAACTGTGGCCGTCAGTTCTGTGGGCGCGAAAAGTGGAACTGTAACCGGGTTGTTCCAGTACGTGAAATCGGAATCATCCGTATCGTTGAACGCATAAATCCTGAACGTATAGGTCGTGTTTTCCTGTGCACCGCTCCAGGCGTAGCTGGTTACGTTGCGTCCGACTTCCGCGACAAGGTTCCAGACAATACTGCCCTGTGTCTGGTATTCAATTTTGAATCCGCTTTCGTTGTCGGAGTCGTCTATCCAACTGAACTCAATTGTCCCATTTTCGTTCAGTTGCACCGCTAGCTGTCGAGGAGCGACAGGCGGTGTGGTCTTATCCTGATTGAGCAGTTGATCGCACCCTATGAAGAGGAGGAGGATTATGGGGATAAAACCTAAAACAAGTTTGCGCATTGGGGGATCTCCTTGTTTGAACTTCAATGGTTGTTTCTGATCAAGTCCGCTTACCGTTTCACGCTTGCGGAGTGATTCCCTGTGCCCACATAGCAGATGGGACGGTCGCCACACAGCTTCATTACCCCCCACTTGACCTGAAATGGTAATAGCATGTTACGCTTGCGTGACAATCGTCAACAACCTTCCCCGTGTATGCTTGAAATCAACCGAGAGCAATCTTTAGGTAGATAATTTTCTAATAGTTAATCCTCGCGAGAGCTCGGTTCCCAAAATGGCACGGATGATCAATGCGCGAGAAATCGGGGAATTGATGAAGTCAGGGGCTGGCACGAATGACGTCACCGCATCGGGAATGAATCTCGATGCGTGGCGGAGAGGGTGGGATTCGAACCCACGTTACGGGGTCACCGCAAACTCGCTTTCGAGGCGAGCGCCTTCAACCACTCGGCCACCTCTCCGGGTTGCGTGCTCCTGAAAGCACGGCGCAAAAGGTAACCGATAACAAAGCCCGACGCAATCATCGGTGGTAGTACGTATTCCGGAGCCGGACTATCCGCAGGCTCGGAAAAATGAAGGATCGGTGGGGAAGAAGGAGACGAAAGAGCTGGCGATCATGATCGATACCTTTCGCCCGCTGGCCGTGGCAAAAGCGGTGCTCGATGCGGAAGATCCGTCCGATGCCCGATCCTGGTTGGGATGAACAGGTGAGCGCACGTTTCCAGAGATCAAGCCCTGCCTTTTGGCCGGGTTTTCATGCTTTGGGGGATTTGCCTCAGGTCGGCGATCGTTGCATTCCCGCCGATGGATGGGTGCAGTCAAACGACCGCGCGGTTATTCCTTGTTCCAGGGGGTTATGTCGAGGCCGGTGAGGTCTGCGAGTTCCCGGTTCATCGGTTTGAAGAGATCCATCAGCTTCAACCGCATCTCTGGGTCTAAACTCGGGTAGTGTCTGACCGGAGAGCGGTTCAACATGCTGAGCATCCAGAACAATTTCGGGTGACCTCCAAACCCACCCCCCGTCTTACTGTAAATCCACCTCTGGAGAGGAAAGGAAGTGGGGCGGAAAAAGCGATTGTACATCTTGTCCGGATAGTCGATTGTCACAGGCTGTTCGACGCCAAGGAAGTCAAAAATACCGCGAAGCCGGTCCTCGGTATCCTTCCTGAAGGTTTCCATCAGCAGGTAGTGCATGGATTCGACCGGCCAGTAACGCGCGAACCAGCGAACGTGCTCCGCGTACATACTCAAGCCTACATAGCTGTGATGGATATCCTCGCCCTGTTCCATACGCTTGATATTCTTTTCTATTGCGGTCTCAAAGCTGTCGCGCTCGCTCCCCTCGCGGATCCGGTGAAAATAGTTGGAATAAGCCCGCTCGACGGGATTGCGAAAGATCCAGATGATTTTGGCGTCGGGAAGATGCTGATGGATTCGCTCAGACGGCGCCGGCTCGGCGGAGTAGGGGGGACATTTCTCGCCGATCAGGGTCTGCCCGTCAGCCTCACGGAATTGATCCCGGTACCATTCAATCCCTCTGGTGTATCGATCATCCGAGCTGAAAAAATGGAGTTCCTTCTGATGTACCCAGATCGCGGGATGTCGCTCAAGGTAACGGCCGAGAGAGGTCGTGCCACTTTTTTGTGCGCCGACGATCAGGAAGTTGGGTAGAGGCATGACCTGCGGTCCCTTTACACTCGACTTTTCAATATGGCGATGATGGCAGTTCTAATTCGCCACCGGGACTCGAGAGGATCCATTCTTGAACATTGAAGTAGAACGTTTCGAATCCCGTGTCTGCGATTTGTGATCGGGGCGCTACCGGTCGAACGGTTCGCCGAACGTTTCGTCGAAAGCGATCTCTTCAAAAGGCAGCCGGATAACCCTTTCAGGCATTGGATTTTTTTCGTACCCCACGGTCAGCAGCATCACCGGAACGTAGTTTTCGGGGATTGAGAACGCTTCCATCACCTCCTGCGGCCGGAATCCGATGATCGGCGCGGTGGAGAGCCCGCGTTCGACCGCCGCCAACATCATTACACCGATCATGATCGACGTGGAACGGATCGCTTCATCTCTCTGAACGATCGGATTCGGACCATAGAATTTTTCCGACACGCCGCGAAGGTGCTTGTCGTCCGGATAGTATCCTTTTTCGATCCAGTCGGGAATGAACCTGGCCACATCAAGATGGGCGTCGATTTTCCCGAGTACAATCAGCACGGCGGATGCGTCCAGGATGTGTTTCTGGTTCAGGGACGCTTCGTGCAGCTTCCTTTTCCCCTCGGCACTGCGCACGATGATGAAACGCCAGTGATTCAGATTGAACGAGGACGGGGCTTTCACCGAGATGTCGATCAATTCGCGAAGCTGCTCGAGTGTCACGTCTCGAGTCGGGTCGTACGAATGGACCGATCTCCGGATTTCTATGGCTTCCGTCACATTCATCAACAGCCTCTCCATGGTTGTTGTCTTGTCACGCAAAAACGGTCCAGAAAGATGCCTCAGCGAGCACTTCAGGGCAAGACTCAGCGCACCGGGCACTGGAGACGGGTAGGGAGGCCGGATTGGTTTACGCGCCGGAAGTAATAAACCTCCGCACACCTGGAAGCACGGAGGTCGATTTGTCGGAAAACCGGTTTTGTTTCAGTCAACGATTTTCTGCAGCATCTCGTTGAGCACGCTTTTCGGAACGGCCCCTACGACACGGTCTGCCTCGCTGCCGCCGTTGAACAGAATCAGCGTCGGAATACCACGAATCCCCAGCATCCCCGCCTTCATCGGGTTTTCGTCCGTGTTCACCTTGGCGAACTTGATCCGGCCCGCATACTCCTGCGCCAACTCCTCGACGGCCGGCGCAATCATGTGGCACGGCGCGCACCAGGGCGCCCAGAAGTCAACCAACACCGGCAGATCCGATTGGAGAATGTCCTGCTCAAAACTGTCGTCCGTCACGGGGAATGGCTTGTCGCTCATCCGTCGCTCCTTGTTGTCTCAGGGGAGAACCCTGTCGAAAAATCGTAAAATCCGCATTTGCAGTTTGCATTCGAAAGTCATGCATAACGTACCCCTTGGATGCGGAAGGATGCATTGAGGTTGCAGAGTCCAGGGGTTCTTCAAGAGGCACGGGAGGTCGGCTGCGTTCGCGGACCTGGTGGAGCGCGGAGTACGAACGATTGACCTTATGATGATTATTATCAAACACATCCGCTTCGTTCTCCGCCCTCGTACACGGATTCAGCAATCCTCGTTCGACTTTTGACGCTCGATCCAAGCAGCAACGTGCGTGTCGAAATCCATCGGGGGGACGTTTCCACCCTGCATGTCCGACTTGAAGAACAGCCATCCTCTTTGCTGCATTGCAGACCGCAGGCAATCAAGACCTTCTTGACCGTGACTTCCCCTTGGGCTACCTTCCGAGCCGAACGATGCGAGAGAGGCAGTTTCATGGCGAAGATCGCTCTGCGCAGTTTCAAGGGTACACGGGACTTCACTCCGAGTGAGATGATCCCTCGCGAAACCGTGATCGAAACAATCAAGGGTGTGTTCCGTCTGTACGGTTTCAGCCCGATGGAAACCCCGGCGCTCGAAATGCTGGAGGTTCTTTCGGGCAAATACGGCGGCGAGGGCGAAAAACTGATGTACAAGCTGGACTACAAGAACGACCGCTTTTCGGACCGTGTCGCCCTGCGTTACGACCTCACCGTGCCCCTCGCGCGCGTTGTAGCTTCTCATCCGGAATGGCCGATGCCCTTCAAACGGTATCAGATCCAGCCGGTGTGGCGCGCCGATCAGCCGCAGATCCGCCAGGGGAGGTTTCGGGAATTCTACCAATGTGATGTCGACACGATCGGAGCTGAGGAGGGTCTCGCCGACGCGGAAATCATCGCCCTGACCGTCGAGATGCTCCAACGCCTCGGTTTTTTTGAAGAGGACCGTCGGGCCATTGTACTGTTGAGCCACCGCAAGCTGCTCGAGGCGGTTTGCAGGCGCTCCGGTCTGCCGGAAAGCGAGCTGTTGCCGTTTGCCCGGGCCCTGGACAAGCTGGACAAAATCGGGGAAGACGGAGTGCGCAAGGAACTTGAAACGATCGGCATGGACGAGAACGGTTTCGGACGGATGCAGCAGGTCTTCGCGATCCGTGGAACGAACGCGGAAATCCTTTCAGCTCTCCGGGAGATGTTCGATCGGGACAAGGCCGCGAAAGAGGGATTGGACGGTATTCAGGACGTCCTCGCTTACCTGAAGGCCCTTGACGTTCCGGAGGGGACGGTCCAGGTCAGCCCGCACCTCGCGCGCGGGCTTGATTACTACACCGGCCTTGTCTTCGAATCGGTCCTGCCGGATCATCCGCACATCGGCAGCCTGACGGGTGGCGGCCGCTACGACGAGCTCATCGGCCTCTACAGCGGTAGGGATGTTCCCGCTACGGGCACGACCATCGGCCTCGACCGCATCTTTGCGGCGATGGAACAGCTTGGAATGATCGCGACGGATGCGGCCACGGTGACCCATGTGCTGGTCACGGCGTATAGCGATAACGAGGTCGGCGCCGCGCTTCATGCCGTTCGCGAGTTTCGCCTCGCCGGGGTTGCCTGCGAGCTTTACCCGGTCACGGGGAAGTTGAAAAAGTCCTTTTCCTACGCGGATAAACTGGGAATTCCTTTCGTCGCGGTGATCGGTCCCGACGAGGCTGCCGACCCGGAGAATTTACAGGTGACGCTGAGGGATCTTGCGGAATCCGAGCAGCAGACCCTGAGTTTGCCGGAAGCGATTGACGCCGTGGAAAGCCTGGGGATCTGACTCGTGGGCCGCGTCCTCATTCTCGGTGGCACCGGTTTTATCGGCCATCACATCGTCCGAGAATTCCTCAAGCGCGGAGAGCGGGTTCGTGTTCTCGCCCGCCCCGACTCGGACCGCTCTTTGGTTCGTGGATTGGATGTCGAGGTCGTCGAGGGGAATCTCGAAAGGAGTGGTGTGCTCGAAGACGCCCTCGACGGAGTGGATGGCCTTGTCCATGCCGCCGCCTACTATCCGCTGTATTCCTTCGCAAAGTCGTCCCAGGTTCGCCACGGCATGAAACAGGTCGGAAGGATCCACAAGGCGCTTGCCCGGCGGAACGTCCGTCGCTTTCTCTACGTCTCCTCCTTTTCCGCCGTGGGCTGCTATCAGGATGGTCGGCCGGAGGACGAGAACGCACCGTACCCCCAGCGCTACACCGGAAGCACATACGCCGCCATCAAGCGGGCCATGCAGGATGAAGTGCTGCGCCAGACGTCACGCTTCAACTCTGTCGTGGTCGCGCCGACCGGAGTGTTCGGGGAAGGGGATAGGAAGCCGACGACAGGACGTATCGTGCTCGACGTCGCCCGGAAGCGTCTGCCAGTTGGACTTCGGGGCCGGATGAACGCCGTGGACGTCCATTCCGTCGCTTGGGGAGTGGCGGAAGCGTTGGCGAGGGGGACCGCTGGTCGTCTCTATGTGCTCGGCGGAGAAAACATGACGATCATGGGATTTTTAGCACGGGTGGCCCGCATCGCCGATGTGCCGCCCCCAGTGACCGCGTTGCCGCCCACGATGCTGCTGCCGGCAGCCTGGCTTGCCGAGGCCATCGGAAAGCTCCTCGGTCAAACGTCGCCGCTGCTGCCCGTGGTGGGTATCGACTTCGCGCGGTACGGCCGTTTCATCACCAGCGAAATCGCTGCGAGGGAACTGGGGTACAACCCTGCGGCATCCGACCTCGACCAAACCTTGCGCCGAACTCTGAGCTGGTTCCGTGAAAACGGATACCTCCTGGCGAAAAAGCGCGGGAGCATGAATCACGGTTGAACGCTTTTCCTCGGATTGTCCCCATTTCTGAAGCCCCCTGAAGGAATTGCAGCGGATTCCGACCTCGGAATGAAAACGTGGACGAGGATCAGCGAAGCAGGGTGATTCGCCGGGTCGCACCACTCGCTCGCAGGAGATAAACGCCGGAGGCGAGGGAGTGTGCGTCGATCACCGTTTGCGCCCGTCCCTCCGCACTGACGGGCAGCATCACCCGCCAAACACGTGCTCCCGTCATGTCGAAGAGCTCCAATGGCACAGAACCCTTTGGCAATCCTTCAAGAAGGACATGGACGCTGCTGTTGAAGGGATTGGGATAGGCGCGCAGAATCGGACCCGCCGGCATGGCAGGGTCGGCGGTTTCATCGACATTGATCGCCGGTCCGTTGTAATTGTATACGTTCAACTCCCGCACGGTGGCGAGGGGAATGTATCCCGCCTCTCCCGCGGCAGATAGATACTGGTTGATGAGGGATTGGGTGGTGAGGTATTCAACGCTCAGCACCGTCTTTCCCGCATCAAGGACGTTGTCTACCGGCTCCTTGTCTTCATAGCGCGGACTCCACGGATTGTTTTCATCGAGCGATCCGGGACAGAAGAGATCCTCCACGGCGATTCCGTCGATTGTCTGGAAGTATAGATTCCTGAAAGGCGACGCCGTGCAATCGTCGGCCAACCATTCGCCGTTCTGAGGGATGATCAGCATTTGATCATGGCCGCGCGAAGCGGCGTATTCATCCAGGTGGGACAGCAACGCAACCATCGAGTCCGCGGCGTCGGTGAATCGCTGATCGGAGGGCGCCTCTGAGCTCCAGTAATAGTAGGCGTCGATGATGTCAAGGTAGACGCCGTCGAATCCCTGGTCGAGAACGCGGTCGAAATAGGACTCGTCGGCACCTTCTGCCGTACCGTAAAGAATTGCTTTCCATTCCGGCATCCAATAACGAACCTTGTAATTGCCCGGCCAGTCTGGATTCAACGGACCAAGCCAGCCGGGGGGTGTCTTTGTCCAGCTCTCCTGCCAGTAATAGCGATAATTTTCCGCCTCTCCAATCGAAAGGTAAGCGAGGACAGTTGTACCCGCATTCTTGAGTTGGGATATCTGTTCGGCGGTCCATTCGCCGTCAGCTCCGCCGGTTGACGAGTAATCGATCACGGCAACGTCCGGCGATTCCTGTTCGAGTGTGGCGAGCGAGATGTCTTGCAGCCAGTAGGCCCAGCCCTGGGGAGGCCAGGAAGCGATTGTGGACTTGGGGAGGACAATGATGACCGCAACAACGACGAGCGCACGTGAAAAGACGCCCGCAAGCGTCTGGAATTGGCAGAGGTTTTTCATAGCACGGTGCCTCGTAAACAGGATCTTACCAACCTGTAACTCTTTACGATTAAAAAATACTTCAATTAATATCCTAATGAAATTATATAACAATTTATTATCGCAATGAGCATATAAATGGATGCAACTGAAAGGTTTAAAGTTTCGGAATGGTGTGTGAAAGGTTTTATATTGTTTTAATTATCTTATTAGTGAACCAACAGCTTTTTTATAGTGTTGTACTCCTGATTCCTGATACCCTTATCCAACCTTACCTGACGCGGCTCGAGCGCACCCATTCGCTGTCGACACTTTGCTGTGCGAACTGATTGAGGAAGGTGATGACGACGCGGCGGTTTTGGGCACGCGCCGCAGGGGTGGAATTCCCCAGTTTCGGGTCTACCGGTTTCGCGTCCGCCCAGCCAATGATTCTCATCCGGTTTCTCGGGATCGAGCGCTGCTCGAAATAGCGCACGACCGCCGCCGCACGTGCTCCCGAGAGTTCCCAGTTGCTCGGGAATTGGGATGTGCGGATCGGAATGTTGTCCGTGTGCCCCTCCACGCTGATCATGTAGGGATTCTTGGCGATCTGCCAGGCGACCTCGTTGAGGAACTTGTATGTCTCAGGAAGAAGCCGTGCGCTGCCGGAAGCGAAGAAGGATTCCCCCCTCATGATCAACTGAACTCCGTCCTTGTCACGCTGCACTGCAACCTGGTTTTCGAGGTTCAATTGCTCGATAGACTCCTCGAGTTGGTCTTCGATCTCCTTCAGGGTGGGAACCTTGACATCTTCGCCGGTCATCGCCTCGCGCATCTGCTGGGTGACCTGCTGCATCCGCACCGGGTCAATGGTGGACATCGCGGCGATCAGGACGAAGAAGACCAGCAGCAGCGTCATCATGTCGCCGTAACTGGTCATCCAACTGTCTTCGTCCTCCGGTCCCGCACCTGAAGCTTTCTTGTGCGGGTCCCAGATGTTGTCCTTCGCCATGACAAAGGTTCCTTCCTACATCGGCAACCGCTTCAGCCTGCGGCGCTGGGCGGGCGGCAGGTAGCTGTTAAGGTAGTCTTCCACCTTTCTCGGGTGCCACTGTTCGCGAATCATTCGAATCGAGTCGGTGATCATCCGCATCAACTGGATCTCGTCGTCGGTTCGTTTTTCCAGCTTGACCGCCAGTGGAATGAACACCAGGTAGGCGAGGATCAGTCCGTAGAACGTGGTGACCAGCGCGACGGCCATGTCCGAACCGATACTCGCGGTTGCGTCGCCCGCGAGACTCAACCCGGCGAGCATGTTCACCAGGCCGATCAGCGTGCCGAGCATCCCGAAGGCCGGAGAAAACTTGCCGATCATCCGCATTACCTCGGCGTCGGAGTACTCCTTGCGGAGACGGAACTCGATCCGCTGTCCCAGAATGTCCTGGATCTCCTCTACGGAATAGTTGTCGGCCAGCATCTGGATGCCGTCACGAAGGAAGGGATTCTTGATGCTTTTCACGGCACGTTCGAGTTCCAGACTGCCCTGTGCGGCGCGGGCGGCGAGGACGATGATGGCGCGCTTCTGGCCGGAAAAGTCGGGCGCGGGGCGGGTTAGGACAACCATGATGCTGCGCACAACGACCCCGAGGGTGTTCGTCTGGTAGGCGATCATCGTCGAGGCGAGGCTGCCGCCAAGTACAATCATCAGCGAGGGGATGTTGACGAATACCCCCCAGGGTGCGCTGATCGTGAGAATGCTGATGTCGCTGATCCCCAGCCAGATAGCTCCGCCTATGAGAAAGACGCCGATGACTACGCCGAGGAAGCTGACAATGTTCATGGAGCGCTCCGCGCTGGCCGAGGTTCGGCTTCAACAATCCAGGGGGTGACGCGATTGTAAGAGGGGAGGGACGGCCCCGCCACTACCTTGTCCTGTTGAAGACCCGCATGTATCTTTCAATTCCCGAAGATATTCGCTAAAACGTTGTCGGTTCAAGAGATATTTCAAGCTTTCACGTGAAGGGGGCAAACATGGCGTCTTCCCGAGAAAATCCATTTGGCGCGAAGTCGAGGCTGAAAACGAACGAGGGTGACGCTGCCTATTACAGCCTCACGGCTCTCGAAAAACAGCATCTTGGCCGCATCGGCCAACTGCCGTATTCGATTCGCATCCTGCTCGAAGCAGTGCTGCGTAATGTCGATAGCGAGGTGGTGACCGAGGATCATGTCCGCCGCCTGGCTAACTGGAACCCGAAATCGCCCGGCCAGCAGGAGCTGCCGTTCAAGCCCGCCCGGGTGATCCTGCAGGACTTTACCGGCGTTCCCGCGGTTGTGGATCTTGCGGCGTTGCGCTCCGCGATGCACCTGCTCGGAGGCGATCCGACACGAATCAATCCGCACGTCCCCGTAGACCTTGTGATCGACCATTCCGTCCAAGTGGATGCCTTCGGCAGCCCGGAGGCGCTGAAGATCAATTCCGATAAGGAGTTCGAACGCAACCGCGAACGGTACGAATTCCTCCGCTGGGGGTCCAAGGCGTTCAAGAATTTCCGGGCTGTGCCCCCGGCAACCGGCATCGTGCACCAGGTCAATCTGGAGTTCCTCGGCAAGGTGGTCCAGCGCTACGAGATCGACGGTGAGGCCGTGCTGCTGCCCGATACTCTCGTCGGCACGGACAGCCACACGACGATGATCAACGGCCTCGGCGTGCTCGGGTGGGGAGTGGGTGGCATCGAAGCGGAGGCGGTGATGCTCGGGCAGCCGATCTACATGCTGCCCCCGCAGGTGATCGGCGTCCGTCTCTCGGGAGAACTTCCCGAGGGCGCGACCGCGACCGACCTTGTGCTGAGAGTCACCGAGATGCTTCGTGAGTACGGCGTGGTCGAAAAATTCGTCGAGTACTTCGGCCCCGGTGCCGAGAAACTCACCCTGCCGGACCGTGCGACGATCTCGAACATGTCTCCGGAATACGGCGCCACCATTGGCTTTTTCCCGGTGGACGACGAGACCCTCCGCTACCTGCGGTTCACAGGCCGCACGGATGAGGAAGTCGCGCGGGTCGAAACGTACTGCAAGGAGAATCTGCTCTGGCGCGAACAGAGCGAGGCGGAGTACACCGCCGTCCTCGACCTGGACCTGTCGACCATCGAACCCTCGCTCGCCGGGCCCAAACGCCCGCAGGACCGGATCGCCCTCTCTGCGATGAAAAACGAGTTTCACGAAGCTCTGCGCCGGCCGGTCAAGCAGCGCGGGTTCGAGCTGCCTCCCGAAAAGCTGGAGGCGAAAGCCCTGTGGAAGAAGAACGGCCACCAGGCGGAGTTGAAGCACGGCAGCGTGGTGATCGCCGCGATCACTTCCTGCACGAACACCTCGAATCCGTCGGTGCTGATCGGGGCCGGACTCCTCGCGCAGAAGGCGGTGGCGGCGGGTCTCAACGTGAAACCGTACGTCAAAACGTCGCTCGCGCCGGGGTCCACGGTGGTCACGGAATACCTGAGGAAGGCGGGACTGCTCGAGTCGCTGGAAAAACTCAGCTTCCATGTCGTCGGCTACGGCTGCACCACCTGCATCGGAAACAGCGGCCCATTGCCCGAGGAGGTGGTGGCCGCGGTCGAGGATGGGGACCTGGTGGCCGCGGCGGTGCTCTCCGGCAACCGCAACTTCGAGGGCCGTGTCAACCCGTACACCCGCGCCAACTACCTCGCCAGTCCGCCGCTCGTGATCGCCTTCGC
>CAZIDZ010000028.1:0-1792 GCA_964538455.1 uncultured bacterium | reverse complement strand
CGTCCACCTACATCCAGGAGCCGCCCTTCTTCGTCGGCATGAAACCCGATCCGGAGCCGCTAGCGGAAGTGGAGGGCGCGCGCTGCCTGGCGCTGCTCGGCGACTCGGTGACCACCGACCACATCAGCCCGGCGGGGACCATCGCCCGCACGTCGCCCGCGGCGAAATACCTGATCGACCACGGCGTCGAACCGAAACAGTTCAACAGCTACGGCAGCCGTCGCGGAAACGACCGTGTCATGGTCCGCGGCACATTCGCCAACATCCGTCTGAAAAACCAGCTCGCTCCCGGAACCGAGGGCGGAGTCACACGACACCTCCCGGACGGCGAACAGATGACGATGTTCGACGCCGCGGTGAAATACCGGGAGGAGGGCACTCCGCTGGTGATTTTCGCCGGGAAGGAATACGGCACCGGTTCCAGCCGCGACTGGGCGGCCAAGGGCACTTACATGCTCGGCGTCAAGGCGGTGATCGCCCAGAGCTTCGAGCGCATCCACCGCAGCAACCTCGTTGGCATGGGCGTGCTGCCGCTGGTTTTCCCGGAGGGCGAGAGTTTCTCAAGCCTTGGAATTACGGGCGAGGAGACCTACAACCTGCGCGGCCTCAGTGACGATCTCAAACCAGGTCAAGTAGTGACGCTTGAGATCGTGGACAAGGATGGAAAGACTCGGACTGTGCCGCTCACAGCACGCCTTGACAGCCCGGTTGAAGTCGAATACTACCGCAACGGCGGCATCCTGCACACTGTCCTGCGCCAGATGCTTAGGAAGTAAACTTGCTCATACTTTCACCGTGGGAGCTGATTCTGAAATCCGGCGAAGTCCATTCGTCGGATTTCTTATTAAAACGATGAACCCTTAATGATTGACCGATGAATTTGGATGTTAGGGAAGTCAAAGTTGGAATCTTAATATTACAAGATTAACTTTCAAAGCTTTTGTGAGATTTTATTTGCAGATAATGTCGTATCTTTATCAAAGGATGTTTTTGTGAGCCATTAATGAAACATAAAAAAACGTACGCCGTTTTTTCTTCCTTTCCTCTTGCTCTTCGGCATTTTGCCTATCCAATCCGCACACGCCCAGTGGAGTAAAGATGGCCTGGTCGCCACCAGGCAATCTGCATGGGCTTTAGCCGTTACGCCGGATAACGAAGGTGGTTTTTGGGCTCTATTCGTTTACGAAAAAAGCTCTCTTGACCGCTACTACATACAGCGATTCGATTCCAGAGGCTACAGGCAATTCGGCCCTGATGGCATCCCGATCGCACCCGACTCACTGACGACCCAATATGCGCCCTATACGCTCTGCGGCCCTTTTGGAACGGGTGTAATGACATCAAATGGCGATTTGCTGGTTGCTTATGAAGCGTTCGGTCCGAATGGATACGTGGCTGCGTATCTGCAGAAATTCAGCCCGAGTGGGGAACGATTATATGATGGATTAGGTATCTTCGTAGCGAATCCGTCTTTCCATTTGGCATCCCATAATTTTGCATTTCCAGGGTTCGCCGTGAGCGATGGAAATGATGGCATCTGGTTCCTGGTTGGAAGACATCTGGCGACGCGATTCTACCTTCTCGGCGTGAACCACGATGGTAGTGTTAAAATAGGATTGAAGGATCTCGGAGATTCCGATACAATTCGAGAGCGTGGGATGTGTTCGAATGGATCCGGCGGAGTGTTTGTCTATTTCAGCCGCCCGGATGAATACAAGCGGACCATACACTGGCGGCATGTCATGGCAAACGGGCGGTTTCAATATCAGGATCCGAAAACCGCATTTGCCGC
>CAZIDZ010000027.1:0-41319 GCA_964538455.1 uncultured bacterium | reverse complement strand
TGTCGTGCAGCCCCTTCCGTGTGCCGATCGCCCGTCTCGCCGCCGCTCAGGCGAATCTTGAGTAAGGCGAAAAACAAGGCGAGCAAAGATATTTTCCGGCCTTTTCGGTGGTCAATCATGGCACCTCGCTTCGGCGGGGTGCTTTTTCATGTACCTCCCGGTGGCATGACGCCAATGGAGAAAATAGGAGGAGCAATGGAATGCGAGCCGGTTCAATCCGGCCGTTGATGGTTTGTGGTCGCTTGGTAACGGTTGTCGTTCTTTTCTTCAGAATCAGTCCACAACAGAGACCTGTGCTGGACTGCGATGACGCAAGACACTCCCTTCCCGTGCATGGGACCCTCTATATTGGTAAGTTGTCCGTCAGAAGGTGACAGAAGAGCACGGATGAGACGCGTTGCAATTCCGGTACATCGCCGTGCACACACCAGTTTTTGCTGTTGCGATTGATGCCAAATGACGTGAATCGCGCGCGTATAGTTGCGGAATGGTGAACTTCGACCGTCCTCCTTTCCGAGGGATTCGGTTATGGAATGGTTACCTATTCATGTTTCTGAGTGGAAAAAGTATATTGGCGCACTTCTATCCCTCGTCATTTGCGTCATTCTCCCCGGGGCTCAGGTTTTTTCCTCCCCCTTTACAGTAGATGTCACTGGCGAGTCAAGCGGATTTCCCGGGACACTTCTTGAATTTCAACCGGCGGCCGGCTCCGTGAAACTCGAGAATCTGCGGGTAGGAGCGCCTGTCTTTATCATTCAAACTCAAGAAGGTGAGCAGCGTGTGCCGGTTGATGGATTCAGTGTAATGGCGTCGAACGGCGATACCTTGATTACGGAGACGAGAGGCTCTGAATCATTCGGTTTGGGATCGCTGATTATCCGGCAAACATGGATTATGCGAGACCAGGAGCTCGATTTCAAACTCACGTTGATTGCAGGAGATACGGTTGATGTCAGGAATGATCTGCATGTTCGCTTGGGACTCGAGAACGCTGATGTCCATACTTTTCTGAATGCCAACGGGTTTGTTGATACAGCTCGCGCCAATTCAAGCCGGACAATCAGCACCAGCATGCAAAATGGCATCATTGCCCATCGGAATGGTGAGCGGCTTGTCATGATTATGGATAATCCCTTGTACGGGGATATTTATTGGGATCGTACAAACGGCCTTGAATGGTGTATTCTCCGCACGCGCATCTCGGAAACGACCGCTCAGGAAAAAACCCTTGTCCACTCGGTGTTGGTACCCGGTCAGGTCATCGAA
Organism: uncultured bacterium; assembly: GCA_964538455.1. Classification (GTDB taxonomy): domain Bacteria; phylum Electryoneota; class Electryoneia; order Electryoneales; family Electryoneaceae; genus JAZDLX01. Next base: position 40,053 of record CAZIDZ010000027.1, on the reverse strand, counting down.
AGGCAATTAAGGCTGTACGCGACAGACAAGACCTATTCCATCGGGGCAGATGTCGGGATGTGGGTTTCTCCCTCCGCTCAGCAGGGGAGTGCTACGAACAGCATCCTCCTGATTGGTGATGATATTCCCTTTGAATTAGGGCACGGACCCTGGCCGGATTCGACCGATTCCAGCAATCCTTTTGGTTCCCTCATGGTACGTTTTCTTAAAGAGAATCCGAGCGTAGTGCTTTCCTGCGCGCTTTGCCTGGACGGATCGGGGCTGTGGCTGTCGATGGACAAATACTCCACAGGCGGTTGGACGATGCCACCTGGATGCCTTGCGTACACTACATATGACCGCTTTTCCGGCGAAAGGAGCCTTCGCTCCGAAGTGTTGTCAGGAGACACCGCACAAATATATCAAAAGGTTACGATCCTCGAAACAAATCCAATAACAGTTAAGGGCATGGTGTATATCCCAACGCCATTTGCAGATGGGAGTGGGATGAAATTTGCGGTGGAAACACTTGATGGAACGGCCTCTTGGACATCGCCTTGGCTGAGCACCACCGACGGATGGCAACTCATGAGTTACACTACGCCGGTTCTTCTTCCGGCAGGCACTCAGGTAAACATTCACATTTTCGTTTATAAGAAGCCATTCGATGTCGAGCCTTCGGATCCGGTGGAACATCAGGATACCCGCAGCGCTTTTCTCGATGATGTGGAGGTATTGAACGGAGAATCCCTCCTTGCCGTGAATAATCCGGGCTTCGAACAAGGGAAAACTCTCTACTATTTTGATTCTCCGGATTATGGTTTTTGGGACAGCCATAGTTACAGGCGTTACGCGGACTTCGAAGAGAGCAAACTCGAATGGTTCAGGCGCATCGATCAGAAGCAATACCTTTACGACTGGGAACGTCGAGTCAATCTAATCGTTCACACGTATCACCACGCGACCAACCGCGAATACATCCGCCGTCCGGGGCATGGCATTGAATACGGACAAGAGTGGACACACAACGTCCCCGCCTGGCATATTGCATCCCTCGATGCGATTGACGAGGATCTGGGAAAGATGGGTCTTTCCCGCATTAAGATGGCCGTGCGCCCCGCTGGAATCGAATATCATCACTTTACCGTTCAGGAACTGCTGCGCCGCGGCTACCGGTGGATGGATCAGTCCTTCAGTCATAATGATTACTTCACCTTCTTTCCCATCTATGGGGATTCCTCGTACATCTGGATGCATGGATTGATGTTCTGGGGAGACGAATTGGGGACTGGATGGGGGCGATTGTGGATGACGCAGCAAGTGATGATGTTCGGGGGGACCTCTCTTTGGGGGTTCCATCCTGCATCAGCCCTGGGATACTGGGATCAGGATGCAACCAAGCTGGATAAATTTTCGGGATATATCAATGACATCGAATCACTATTCCCCGGAATGATATGGGAGATCCCGAACGATATCGTCGAGCGGGGAGATATACTGGATCAATGGAAGAATACGGGACAAATCCTATCCTCCAAGGTGGTCGTATATTTCTGGTCCGGTTTCGTACGGCACAATGTGTCACTATTGGTTTTTCATCCAACTGCAGAAGCTCCTGTGTTGAGTGCTACGCTTGATGATGGCCGATCTTTGAACGTGGTAAACCGGGGCAAGAGGAGTCATGTTCTGTTGCCGGAACTCGGAGATGGAAGCCATCAAGTGACTATCAGACTTATTGATCAGAAATTGCCCAGTGTTTTGCTCCCTTGGAGTCCCTACCTAAAAATTTGGCCGGTTCCGAGTAATTCCGCGGTACGTGTTGCCTGGTTCGACTATGGTCTATCGGGAGAGGCGACGGTCTCACTGTATGATTTGCTGGGACGCCAGGTCGTTCGGGAAACACGACCTGTAAGGAACAGCTCGCTTTGGATGAGCATTTCTACCGACGGCCTTCCATCGGGTGTCTATTTCCTGCGACTCGGATGTACAGGGAATCCAAACCTGACAAAGGCCCGAAAAGTTGTTCTGATCAAATGATGATTGACAGGGCAGAAATGGTAAAAGTTGCTCTCTGGGAGGAGATCCGGTCCGAAGGCCTCGAATTCGGAACTGTTTGGCAACGGTTGCCCTTTTTCTTTTCGTAGGCAACTGTCCCTTTTCAAACGTTTGCTGGCTCTGCAATGACGTGAAGCACTCCCCTCTCGTGCCGCGACCCTCTATATTGGCGAGTTGTTTGTGAGAACCGTAACAGGAAAGCACGGATGAGACGCTCTGCAAGTGCAGTACTTGGCAGCTTTCTGTTGCTGGCGGTTTTTTCCTTTTCCGCGTTCGGGCAGGTGGACGCGGTGGAGAAGAGGCCGTTTTACACCTTGAACGTCCGTCTTGACCCGGTGAGCGGGCGGGCGAACGGCACGGTGCTGGTGCAGTATGTGAACCCGACGGATGTCGACCAGTACAACATCGCCTTTGCGCTTGATCCGGGAAGGACAAAGGGCAAGCCAATCAGCCGCGCCCGTGTCAACCGTCGCAACGCCGATGTCGTGTACAAATCCCGCGAAAACGGCGACCCGTACGACGGTTTCGAACTCGTCTCCTCACGCAGGATGCCGCCTGGCGTAATCAGCCAGATCGAGATCAATTTCGAGACCCGGAAAGGGGAGGACCGTGACGACCTCACCTGGTACACAGGCGACTGGTTTCCCCGTGTTCTCGGAGCGGTGGACAGCACCGGGATCCCTCCTGACGGCCACTCAACGCCGAGCCTTGGGGACTACGACGCAACCGTCGAGTTTCCAATCGATTGGCGGGCAGCACTCTCCGGACTACCGTTGCGCGAGGACGGCCGAGCGGAAACGGTGGCGATCTACAACGGCGCGGCCGGGGTGACCAATTACGGTATCGCGCTCGCCCGTGACCTGCTGGTGCAGGAGACCGAGGTTTTCGGCGTCCGTGTGCGGGTGTTTTTCCACAACGAGGACGCTGAATGGGGGACGAAACTGCTCGCGGACGCCCGCAATGTCGTGGAATTCTACAAGCGTAGGACGGCCTTTAAGCCGCCGCTGGTGCTCAACGTAATTCCGGGCAGCAAGACCGGCAGCGGTGCGGAGGCGGTGTTTGCCAACACGATCGTCGTTCATCGCGGCGGACCGCGCCCCGGAACCTATGCCTCCCGTATAGCGGTGGCCGGGGCGATCACCGACCTCTACTGGGGATTGGACAGTGTGACGACGACCCTGCGCAAGAAGACGCCGCTGGAGGCTGCACTCAGCCACTACGGTGTGCTCCGCTATACGCGCAGCGTCGCAATCGGCGACGGGTGGACGGACGGCCTTCTCGATTCCTACTACGCCGGGGTGCTCTACGACCGCCTGCGCGGCGAGAGCAAGGGGGTGGGCGGGGAGATTCCGGCTCCCGGAAAAGCTTTCGCAACCCGTGCGGAAACGGCCCATCAATTCACGTTGTTGAGGATGCTCGAGCAGCGGGTCGGGGAGCGTTCGCTGGAGCGCGCCTACGACGAGATGTTTGTCTTTTCCGGCGAGCGGGAAGTGTCGGTGGACCGTTTGCGGAATGTGGTCGCGGTTGTCGCCGAGGATTCGCTCGACAGATTCTTTGATACGTGGTACGCCGGTGCGGGGTGGATGGATGCCCGCATTCGCGAGGTGATCAACCAGGGGCAGGATGGTGGAAAGACGGTGTCGGTCGTCCGCCTCGTTCGTGAAGGGGCCGAAGACTTTCCGGTGCCGGTGCGGATGACGCTGCTTGACTCAACGACGGTGGATGCCGCGGTGCCGGCGTACGAATCGGAAATCCAGTTCCGTACTGCGAGCGGTCCCGCCTTTGTTGAAGTGGATCCCGACAATACACTCCCACTTGTCAGCCACGCGTGGACGAGTGGTTCGGCGGTGGCACAGGTTGCGATAGAACTCGGGGAGCGGGGCGACTGGGGACGGGCATTGCGGATGCTCCAGCGAGCCGGGGTTCGTGGAGCGGAACAATCCCCAGCGGTGCTGGCGGGATTGGCTCGGGCGCGGATGCATACGGGCGACTACCGCCAGGCAAAAGCGGACATCCTCGAGGCACTGCAGCAAGACGCTGACGGCGAAAGTCTGTTGCTGCTCGGCAAGATCTGCGACCTGCTCGGAGACCGTGGCGCGGCGCAGGACGCCTACCGCCGGGCGCAGCAGTTCAGCGCGGTGTCCGAAGAGGCGGGACAGCATCTGAAATCGCCCTTCTCGATGAAGCCCTGACCCCGAAAAACATCAACATTCATAATAAAAACGGGCTTACCGGATCAATCGGAAGCCCGTCTCTTTTTTACGGGTTTCAGGGACAGTATGCTAACAATTCCAAACTGCTGGAATTGTTAGCATACTGTCCCCTGGGATCATTTAAGCGCCGAACTTCTGCAGCCGTCCGGCGTGCGCCAGAGCGATCGGCAGCAGGTGCATCATCGGCATCCGCCCGAGGCCGCCGTGCGACGCTTGGGTCTCCCCGAACGCGGTGGTATCGTCGGTGCGAACGTTGTTTCCATGAATCAATACAGGCACCGGGTGCCAGGAGTGGCTCGCCATCATCGCAGGCGTTGAGTGGTCGCCGGTGACGATCAGCACGTCCGGTTTCGCCTCGAGCAGGACCGGAAGTGCAGCGTCAAACTCCTCGATGACCTTCACCTTCTTTTCGAAATTTCCATCTTCGCCCGCCGCGTCGGTCTTCTTGAAGTGCACGAAAAAGAAGTCGTACCCGTCGCGGGATTTTTTCACCTCGGCGAAACGGGCTTTCAGATCCGGGTCCTTGCTGAGCACTTCCATACCGACGAGTCGTGCCAGCCCGCGGTACATCGGGTAATCCGCGAGGGCGGCTGCGCGAAGCCCGAAACGGTCGCTCATCGTGGGCAGGGGAAGCCGCTTGGCGAATCCGCGAAGCAGGACGCCGTTCGCCTGTTTCTCGTTTTCGAGAACGCGGCGCGCCTTGTCCGAAAACTCGTCGACGATCTTCGCAGTCCGGGCGGCCTCTTCGCGCAACGGTTTGCACTTGAGTGGAGGAACACCCGTTTTCTGGGAATCTGTGTCCTCGAGCTGGTCGGAAAGGTGTTCGCCGCGGATCACCAGCAGGAAGCGGTGGTCCTTTTCGGGGCGAACGAAGATCTCGACTCCCTCGATCTGGGCATCTTTTTCCAGTTTTTCGCAAAGTGGGGTGGAGAGCTCAGTGGCAATGCGCCCGGCGCGGCGGTCGGTAACATTTCCAGAGCCGTCTAGCGAGCAGAAATTCCCGCGGGCGCAGACATCCCGGTCTTCCAGCGGAAAATCTCCCCCCAACGCGGAGAGTAGTCCTCGCCCAACGTTGTGCTCGACGGCATCGTACCCGAAGAGGCTGAGGTGGGCAGGTCCGCTTCCGGGAGTGATTCCGGGGCCGATGGGATCGAGCAGCCCTTGGACGCCCTCCTTCGCCAGCTTGTCCAAATTGGGTGTGGTTGCCGCCTCCAGTTCGGTCGGTCCTCCGGGAAGCTGCGGCAGTCCACCGAGACCGTCCAGGACGAGCAGAACAATCTTTTTATCTGTCGCCGTGACCAGGGATTCCGTGATCAGCGCCATCGCAAGACTCCTTCATGATGCGCCAGGGGAAATCGAAAGAGACTCCTCCGGCAGGGACCGTTACCTGCCACTTCCTTTGGAGGAAGGTGGTGTTTTCAGCTTGTCCGCAAAGAGTTCGCCCAGCGTTCCGGGCTTCGGGGCCTCGCGCACGTTCTGCCTATGCGCGTGGCAGTTGGCCAGGCGCAGCGGATACAGCGTGCACCGTGTCTCGAGGCAGCGCTCCGCGGGACAGAACCACTCCGGCATTTTTTCGCCGGGCCGGAGGTCCGTGGTGACAATTTCGATGATTTCCTGCCACGACAGGGCGGAGGTGCGGGCGTCAGGCGCTTTTGGAGAGCCGCAGATCAACAGCTTCAAGGAAGGGTGGAGGAACCAGCCTTCGATCATCCCCACACCGTTCGCGTTTTTCGGCAGCTTCGCACCGTTGCCATGACGTTTGATCGCCTCGGTGCCGCGAAGCCTCGCTGCAATCCGCTGCAGGTTCAGGATCGGCTTGCCGTCCTTTCGCTGTCCCGACTGCAAGGTTACGAAATGACTGTGCGGCTCGTAGTAGAGAACTGTCCCTGCGCCGCGGCGGTATCGGGCGGCCTTGATCGTCAGGCCGTTCCGGCTGGCGATTACGATCATCGAAACGCCGCGCCCCCTGACGATCCTGGCGCTCCGCTCCACCTCGTCGATTGCCGAAAACCAGTCCGCCTCCCGCTGCACGGCGGCTTTCAGCAGAGGTGCAGCATCCGCGTAATAGGCGTCGTTTTCTCCGCCGTTAAGTTTCGCGAGACCGATCAGCGCTCGTGGCAGGATCACCCGTCGCTCGCCTTCGTCCTCGGGTTCGGCGTTTTCCTCTCCTGCGAGCAGCCAAGAGGCTATTTTCAGCAGCTTTTCAAGGTCGCGGCGGAGGTGCCACCCTTTTTCCCGTGCGTACCCATGGGATTCGCCCTCCGCTGGCCAAGTCATCTCCTGTTTACGCTGGTGGACGCCGTCCTCGGTGATTCCTTCGCGCAGGAAGCGCAGCAGCGTTCGATCGAACAGCTCCGCGACCTTTGCCCTTGGCGCTTCGGGTCCGACGCTCGCAACCGCGATCCCTTCCAGCATGCGCGCCGTTTTTTCAACAACTTCGGCGTCGTCAAGGTCTTGTCCATGCAGCCCCTCGATGAGGCCGTGGGGAGCGAGCAGGTGGTGGGCGGCCTCCCTGCTCGTCAGCGATTGTCCCCGAGCATCGTGGTTCAGCGCGTACGGGAGCAGGAAACGGTAACGCTCGTCTTCGGCAACGCCCAAATCTCCGGCGACAAGCATGGACGCGCAGGTGTCCCACTTTTCGCTGTTGTCCTGGCCGTCCACCGGGTGGTTGTCGTAGCGGCCGCCGCCTGTGTCCAGGGCAACCGTTCCCTCGGCTTCGAGCTGCTCCGGAGATTTCCCTCCAGGGAGCACATTCGCGGAAGTGAACTGAAGTTCCGCTGTCTCCACGCCTGGGAACCTGGCCGATCCGTGGCGCTTCATCAGGTAAATGGCAAGGATGGCGTCGAGGTCGGGGTGCGTGTGCGTCAGCAGCGTCGAAACAGGCTGCGGAGTGTGTGTCGTGGCTGTCATGGGGCCAAAGCTACAGCGGGCCAGAAGGGTATGCAAACGGCCTTGTTCAAAGCTGAGGCTGGTCAGGGGGCAGCATGCGAGAAACCGGAAAAGGGGAACCAGCGCGAACCGTCCAGGGTTTGGCGGAATGCAGACGGCACCCGGAACAGCACAGGAGAACGCCCGTTTACCGGCGGGCGCGCAGGTGCCGGGTCACAGGCCGACAATCTTGACGATTTTCGGCGTGTAAGACAATCGTTTTCTCAGGTTTTGGATGTGACCCTAAAAAATCGAGAACACGCAAAGAGTGGTTGGAAGAGAGTAGTGCGAATCGCGTACCTTCGTCATCGATAAGGACTCTCGGCGGGGACTCCCGCTTTCCCTGGGACGGGATGGCGTTGGTCGAGCCTAACAATTCGCGCTATATTTCAGATTTGCGCGAAGTTGCGTGTACTCTCGAAATCCCTTTGCAAGGTACCTTATGGGCGCTACGCCAGAGGATGAAAGCCTGTACAGCGAAAATCCCCGGATCAATCGCCTGATCGCCGACCTTGTCGGCGAGTTGAAGGTGTTTACCGAGGAGCAGGCGACTCACATCAGTGATCTCGTCGCCATTGGGACAGCTTTATCTGCCGAACGGGACAATAAGCGCGTCCTCGAGATGATCCTTTCCCAGGCCCGGCGATTTACGCATGCGGACGGCGGGACCCTGTATCTCGTCACCGATGACCAGCGCGAACTCGCCTTCCATGTGCTCCACAACGATACGCTGAACAGTTTCCAGGGCGGCACGTCGGGCAATGAAATCACGCTGCCCAATGTCAAGCTCTACAATGAGAACGATGAGCCGAACCATGCGAACGTCTCCGCGCATGTTGCCCTGACCGGCGAACTGGTGAACATCCCCGACGTCTACGAGGCGGAGGGGTTCAATTTTGAGGGGACGAAGAAATTTGACGCAGGGCTGAAGTACCTCAGCAAATCGATGCTAGTCGTGCCGATGCGAGACCATGAGGGCGAGATCATCGGCGTCTTGCAGCTGATCAACGCGAAGGACCCGGACGGGGAAACAATACCGTTCGCTCCCGAACAGGAGGGGATGATTCACGCGCTGGCGAGTCAGGCGGCTGTTGTCCTGACCCAGCAGCGGTTGATCAACGATCTGCGAAACCTGTTTGAGAGCTTTATTCAGGCGATTGCGACCGCGATTGACGAGAAATCGAAGTACACCGGCGGCCACATCGCGCGGGTTACCGAACTGACCATGGCAATCGCAGAAAAGATGAACGACTGGAAGGAGGGGCCGCTCGCGGGTAAATCGTTCACCCCGGACGAGCTGGAAGAATTGAGGATCGCGGCCTGGTTGCACGATACGGGAAAGATCACGACGCCGGAATTCGTCGTTGACAAGTCGAACAAGCTTGAAACCGTGTTCGACCGCATAGACTTGGTACGCACGCGCTGGAAAGGGATTCGACTTGAGCGCACGCTGCGGGCGTACGAACGTCTGCTCGAAAAACTGGGCGACAACATCGATCCGCGCTTGATCGACGAGGCCCGCTCCGCGGCGGACAGCGATATTGAGGCGCTTGACGTTGACCTGGCCTTCCTCGAGCAGACGAACAAGGGCGGCGAGTTCATGGCCGACGAAAAAATCGAGCGGCTGAATGCAATCGCCGGGCGCACCTGGCACAGCACCAATTCCGCCGAACCTTTCCTCTCGGACGACGAGGTGTACAATCTCTCGATTCGCAAGGGCACGCTTACCAACGAAGAGCGGGAGATCATGAACAACCACGTCGTGATGAGCATCAAGATCCTCGAGGAACTACCGTGGCCGCGAAAATTGAAGCATGTTCCGGAGATCGCGGGCGCCCACCACGAGAAACTTGACGGCACGGGGTATCCGAACGGCCTGAAGGACGATGAGATCACGCTGCAGGCACGGATCATGGCGGTGGCCGACGTGTTCGAAGCGCTCTCCGCGAAGGACCGCCCGTACAAGTCGCCGATGCCGCTTTCGCAGGCTATCAAGATTCTTGGGTTCATGGTGAAAGATCGTCACCTCGATGGAGATGTCGTGGATATTTTCATCAACAGCGGGATTATTTTCGAGTACGCCAAGAACCATCTCGACCCAACGCAAATCGACATCACCCGGGAAGAACAGAACAAGACCTGATTCCCGGATCAGGCATAAGGCGGAGAAGGGGCTGGCTGACAGCGATCCTTCTCCGGAAGCGAACAGGACGTAGCCGGAGTCGGTGGTGACACTCCTGTCGCTCGAAAGGCTTATCCCCGGTACGCAGTGGGGGGATATAGATTTTTGGCTAAGAGGAGGAATCTCCGAATGAAATCTGCGCAGGCTTTAGTTCTGGCTGCGATGTTGATGATGCTCGCGGGAACATCTCTGGCTCAAGACCTGGGATCCGCGATTATCGCCGGGGATCTCGGAACGGTACAGCAGATCATCGAGGCAGACGAGAAAGGAAAATTGCTGAACAAAAAGGCCCTCGACGACTGGATGCCGCTGCACCTTGCCGTGATCTATGATCGCCGCGATATCCTTGAGTATCTGCTCTCGAGGGGGGCTGACCCGAACGTCGGGGATGGACTGGGGCTGACCCCGCTGCTGCAGGCTGTCAAGCTTCGCGACATGGATATCGCCAAAGTGCTGATGACCAACGGGGCCAATCCGCAGGCGGTTACCAACGCAGACAACACTGCTCTTCATTTTGCCGTATCCGCCAAATCGGTGAACATGGTGGACGAGTTCATCGGACGCGGCGTCAATATCAACGCGGCGAACAAGGCGGGAGTCACTCCTCTGCATCTTGCGGTCCGATCCGGGAACCTGGAGATGGTCAATCACCTGATCGAGAAGGGGGCGAACGTCAACGCGGCGGATAGAAACGGCGTCACACCATGCCATGACGCTGCGATGGTGGGCAACCTGCCGATCCTCAAAGCCCTGCTTGCAAAAAATGCACTGATTGCCGCGAGAACCAAGGATTCCGAAATCGATAACGGACGCGAAGCGACAGCACTCCATCTCGCGGTGCTGTACGGCTACCCAGACCTGTTCCCGACGCTGCTGCGGTACCGGGGACTTGCCGACATCCGGAACAAGTACGACAACACGCCCCTGATGGTTGCCATCCGCACAGGTTTGACACCGATGGTGGACGCGCTGCTGAGCGCCGGATGCCCGGTTCAGGATTCGACAAACATGGTTCAGCCCATGGACCTGGCGCTGGAGCGTGGTGACCTCGTGCTCGCCGGAAAACTGATCGATCAAGGAGCCGACGTAGACCGGCCGAACAGCAAGGGGATGCCTCCGCTGATGGTGGCCATTGATAACCAGCAATTGGAGATGGTGCGTCTGATTATAGATCGAGGCGCGAAGGTGATGGTTCCCGCCGACGGGGTACTTCCCCTTGAAAAGGCGATCGACATGCGGCGCATTGACATGATGCGGATGTTGATCGAAGCTGGAGCAGATATCTCCGACCCGGATACCAAGGGCCGGACTCCGCTCTATATCGCGGTGGACAACGACAATGTGGTGATGGCGAGTCTGCTGCTCGACAGGGGGGCCAATGCCAGATTCATTTCGCCCACGTGGAAGCTTACCCCGGTGCAGCTTGCGATTGACAAGAAAGACATCCGGATGCTTAACCTGCTGATCGATCACGGTGCGCTGACGATCACCGAAGGCGAATTCGGAGAAGATCCGATTGCAATGGCGATCGAACAGGGGTATCCCTATCTCGCCGCGGTGCTCCGCGCTCCGGACGCGAATGTCTTTCGCAAGGACAAGGATGGCGCCGGGTTCCTCGAGTACGCGATCAACAACTCCAAGGACCAGCGGATTGTCAACGCGCTGATTCGGGCCGGTGTGGGAGTGAACGAACCGACGGACAAATACGGTACCCCGCTGCATCTCGCCGCCAGCCGTGGCAACGAAGGGGCGGTCAGGGTACTGCTCGAACATGGCGCGGATGTGAACGCCAAGGACAAGGATGGGAACACCCCGCTGGACGTTGCAAAGGGGTCGGTCGATCAGATTATCAGTGTCTTTGGCGGGAGAAACGGAGCGGAACTGAAATAGTTCGTGGTGTGTGATTCCGGACTATGAGGAAGGCCATCCCGACGGATCGGGATGGCCTTTTGCATGCGCGCTCAGGCGTGCGACCTCACAATGCTCGTACTTGGACTGTCCACGGGCACCACCTCCTCTCCGTTTCGTTCACGGAAAAGGACGTCACCGTCGTCCCGGCCGGTCCCTCCGGCACAACCCTAACCTATTCCCTCCGTCGAGAGGGTGCAAGAGCGGTTTTCGTTTTTGTCAAGGAAGGATGCAGAGAGGTCAGGAGAGCGACTCAAGCAATTCGTTCAGCCGTAGCGAAAGGTCCTTGATCCGAAAGGGCTTCAGGATGTAGGCGATGAAATCATCCCCGAGATGCTCCTCGTCCAGCACATACCCGCTGACTACGACGAAAGGAGGCATCGGTCCCAGTTTGCGGGCACGGTGGACCATCTCGCGGCCATCTATGTCGGGCATGGAAAAATCCGTCATCACAAGATCAAACCGATTCGCGTTCTCGGCGAGCAGGTTCAGCGCCACCTCCCCAGACATGGCGGTTTCAATCGTGAAGCCCAGGGATTCCAGGACGATCGTCGCCGTTTGCAGGATCGAAGGCTCATCGTCCACGAGCAGGATGTGCGCTTTTTTTGCCGCCATATGCAGCTCTTTCCCGGCAGTTATCGAATATCGTCGATGCCCAAATATATTTGAACTCTCACCCTTGAGCTAGCGAGGTTTGCGAATACACGATTTTCATCGGAATGAACAAGCGGACAAGAGCGGCAAGGCTCCGTCGGCATAAGCTCAGCCTTCGCCTACCGTCCAGGAGGAGAGCAGATTTGGCAGGTCGGGCAGTGAGGATACCGTTCCTGTGACAAACGAGTAGGCGTCGTCATCGCGGACGTTGTCTCCGCCAGCGATGACGCGAACGGTGCGCAAACCCATCTCATACGCCGGCCGTAAGTCGTTGGCGAGGCCGTCCCCGACCATGACGGCTTCCTCGCGAGAGGCGCCCGTGTCTTTGAGCAATCGCTGAAAGAACCGTGGGTCCGGTTTGCTGATGCCGATTTCTCCACTGATAGCGGCGGCGGAGAAGTGGCCGCGCAGACCCAGTTCGGCGAGTAACGTGTGGATGTGCGCCCCCTGGTTTGCGGCGAGCGCCAGCTTGTACTGATTCGCGAGCAACCGGAGAGTTTCTTTAACGCCCGGGAGCATGGGATTCAGATCCTTCTGCCGGGGTTTCAGCCAGGCCCGGAATTCGCTGAGTACAGCGTCGAAGGTCTCCTCATCCGGTGCAAAACGGCGAAGCACAGCCTTGTAAACTCCGGCGACTCCGGAGCCGATCAGCCGCTCTCGCTCGGTGAGCACAGCCTCCAGCGTCACCGGCATCCCACGTTCGGCGAGGGCATTTGCGACATACCGGTACAACTGGTCGAGGAGAGGGGCGTCGTCGAGGAGAACTCCTCCCACATCCATAAACAACCAGGAAATGGGATGCTTTTTTCCCGGAGGCTGGTGAGTCATCGGGTGCGCTCATCCGGCTTGCTTTGCTTCCGCGGTCGCCGCCTCCCCTCGAAAGGCCAGTCGATCGGAGGCAGGTGGGGGAGAGTGGGCAGCGATTCGATGAGGCGTGCCGCCAGTGTGCGTGCGTCCGCCCTCGGAGCGGAATCTGGCGCCTCCGGTCCCCACGGAGGAAGAGAGCGGGAGGCCACCCCCAAGGATGGAAGTTCGAGAATTTCCGCGAACGCGTCGGCGAGATCACGAACCGGGGGCACGGCAAAGGAACGGAGGGATAGTTCCGAGATGGGCTCGCCCGCGAGATAGGATTCTACCATTTCCTCGACCAGCGCCGAGGGGTCTGTTGCAAGCACTGCAATGTCGGGATCGGGAAGCACCACGGGAACCCGGCTGATCAGTTGCACGAGGGTGCGCAACGGTGGATCTGCGGATGACTGACCCGGTCCCACGAGCGCAGGCAGCTCGATGAATGTGACTCCTTCCACTCCGGCAAGTTCACCGTGGAGCTCGGATTCCGCACGGAGCAGCTCGGCCCAGGGTTCATGCTCCAGGCGGATGTCCTCCGGGCCGGAAGACACGTGGTGAAAGAGGGCAATCCGGGAGTTCGACGTAGTGGAGAGCATCGAGCAAAGGGTCCGCGTCGTTTCCTGGAGAGCTTCACCCATCAGGGCGCTGTCGGAAAATCCCATTTTCATCGCCGAATGCCCCGCAGCGTGGAACATTGTGTGCGGCGCATCAGCCCCCATCAACAGCGAGGCAAACTCCCGGGAGCGGACATCGGCCAAGTGAACGGAAAGTCCGAATTTATCAGCCAGGGACTTGAGACGGTGGCGTTTCAACTCCAGCGGCTCGGATCCCGGATCGAGGTTGTCCACAGCAATAACGGACAATCCGGCGGCGGAGAGGGAGCGGGTGAGGAGATACCCCAATCCCCCCAGGGCGCCAGTGACGATCACAGTTCCACGGAGTGTTTCACTCACTCACGAACTCCGGAGTTGCGCACGGCGGAGTCGAGTTTCAGCCAAAGGGGAAGGTGGTGTTCGAGGATTTGCGGGGTAATCATGTTCGGTCCGTCCGAAGGGCTGGATTCGGGATCAGGGTGGACCTCCAGGAAGATTCCGTCTACCCCGACTGCCAGCGCGCCGCGGACGAGCATCGGCACCCATTTCCGGTTTCCGCCCGTTCGGCCTCCCTCCCCGCCAGGGAACTGCACCGCGTGGGTCCCGTCGAAAATCACTGGGGCATACTCCCGCATCTTTACCAGGGAGCGCAAATCCACGACGAGGTCCCGGTATCCGTAAGTGCTACCGCGCTCCGTCAACGTGACAGTGACATTGCCTCCCAACCGCACCTTTTCCACGGCGTAGGCCATGTCTTCCGCGGCGAGAAACTGTCCCTTTTTCACGTTCACGGGTTTGCCGGACGCCCCGCAAGCCACGAGTAAATCGGTCTGCCGACAGAGGAAAGCGGGGACCTGCAGCATGTCTACGACGCTTGCCACAGCGGGCACCTGTGTGCTCTCGTGAACGTCCGTTAGCACAGGGACATCCACCTCCCGGCGGACATCCTCAAGCATCCGCAGGCCCTCCTCAAGCCCGGGCCCGCGGTGGGATTCCCCGGAGGTGCGGTTGGCCTTGTCAAAAGAGGCCTTGAAGATATACGGAATGCTGAAGCGGCTGCAGATGCCCTTCACCGTCTCGGCGATCTTCAATGCGAGGTCGCGGGTTTCCAGAACACAGGGGCCCGAGATCAGCACAAAGGGACCGTCGGGATCGAGAGTGACGTTCTTGACGAGGGTGATGGGCTTGGGCATCATCGGCTCCACGCTTCCGGCGACCAAAACAACCCGCCGTGGCCGTAAGATAGGCTCATGCAACGCTATCCCCAACCAACAATGCCCGGTGCCCAGGGGAAACAGGACAACTTCGAACGCCCGCAACGCTTGACCCCCCGGAGCGGGTGTGCCCATCTTGCGCCGAACCGTAGGGAGAAAGCGCCGTGACGCGAGTTGTGTCCATTCATGCTGTACGCGGGCTGGCCGGGCGAGTCGGATTCGGCCTTCTGCTGCTCTGTGCGCATGCGGGCACTGTGTGGGCACTCTCCTCGCCGATCCTCGTTGCACCTGATCCCGAGACACTCCTGCTCGGCGAACCGGCGTTGATCCCTGAACTCCCGGATTCTCTCGGCCTGGCCGCCTGGAGATCCGATTGGGAGAACGCTCGCCAAAGATTCGACAGCAGCGCATGGCAGGAGAGATTGCGCCGGTTGGCGCAGGAAGCAATAGCCCGTAACGATCTGCGCGACGCGGTCCGCTCCCTGCTTGAACGCTTCTCCACTCGTGGCGAGGCGGTGGACACGTTGATGGGAAAGGTGGACAATGATCCGGATCGTGTTCGCAGCCTTGCGCGAACGGTTGCGGAGTTGGGATGGCCGGTGATCGCCGCGGAGCTCTACAGCCGAGTGGAGGATGGCAGCGCGGACGGCGCCCGTTCCGCCCTCGCCCGCGCAAAATTGCTCGAATCCATGGGGTTTCGCTCACAGGCCATCAACGCGCTCGAACAGCCAGCGTTGAAGGTCTCACGCAAGGGCGGAGAGACACTCCGCGCATTGCGGGAGCAGGCCGCTGTCGCCCTTGCTGATTACTACCTGAGGCAGAGGCGTTATGCGGATGCAGTTAGCGCAGCGCAGCAGGTGCCGGATCAATCCCCCTGGTGGGGGGAAGCGCAACTGCGAATCGCGCGAGGCAGCAGGATGAGCGGCGACAGCTTGACTTCACGGCAAGTGGCATCCGCATTGATAGCGTCGACGGACCGTGCTGACCAACAAATAGGGGCGGGTTGTGAGTATTATCGAGCGTCCCCAGCTGGTGATCAGCAAAACGCAGAGGCGTGGCGGCTAGTCCGTCAATACGATGGGCTGGACACCCTTCAAGCCGCTGCAAGACAGGCGTACCGCGCTCAGAACGGTTTGTGTTTATTGTCATTGGCGCAATTCGCCGCTTTGGTGAACGACGATTCCCTGCTGTGGCTGAGAGCTTGGAAGATTGCGCAGGGACTCCAGCGGGTGCTCGACGATGCGTGGGCGGAGGCGGTGGGTGGTCCTGCTGCAAACCGAATCCTGACGGAATCGTACCGGCTTTCGCTATTAAATTCACGGCCTGTCACCGACGCCAGCCTTGATCTGTCTCTTGACGCCAGGGAATCGGTTTTAATAAACCTGCTTCTGCGTCGTCGTGAACTCCTGTTGTCCTTGTTTCTTAGAGACATGGATCTCGGTTTGTCGCTATCGGGGGCATGCCGTGAGGATATCAAGGAAGTCATCATCGAAACCTATCTGGAGGAACTGACAGAGGCGTTGCGGCTCCGTGAACAGTTCGTCAAAAGGCTTGTCGAGGTGGATCCCAGTGGCGCAAGTGAAGAGGAAAGGAAGTTTTATTTATCTATATCTAAAGAGGATACAAATTCGTTTTCATTAAACACACAACCCGGCCCCAAAGGGTGGCACAAAGCTGGAAATTTGCTGGCAATAGCCCAGAATGAGCTTGATCGAGGGGCAAAGGATGTTGAGCGGATAGCAGAGCAGGCGTATTGGTCGGCGCCCGCAATGTCGACTGCAGAAAAGGCTCTGGAATTGCGGGCTCTTGTAGTGGAGCGGGGAATAAGCGTCAACACGGTAGAAGAAAAGAGGGTTTTGTTGCGGGCGGCTGAGGCCGCCGGCCCTGGCGTGGGGAAAGAATCGTTGCTGAAAGCCGGGTACGCTGGTTTGCAAAGCGGTTCGGAGCAGGGGCGCTGGTCGAGGTCGGTGGCCGCGTACCTGCTGGGTACCGATGCGTCTGTGACCGGCGTTTCAGGCGATGGCGAGGCGCTCGATCCCTTTGATCTGTGTGCGGCTTCGCTTCTGGCGGAGACCGGCGAGAACGAATCGGCGGCCGTTGATACGCTTTCGGTCATTCTGGAGAGGAATCCGGTCTGCAACACCGAGCACGGTGTTGATTTGTGGCTGGCGTTGGGTTGGGAAATCCTCGGCACCGCGGGGCCTGTCGCGGCGATGGATTCGATCCTGGCTTTCGCAGCTCAAAATGGTCACGATGCCTATGTCCGCGCCAGGATCGACCGCCTCGCCTATCACCTCGCCGAACGTCGCGGGAGTTCCAACGAGCAGGCGTGGAACCGCCGGATGGAGGCTGCGAAGCAGGGTCTGTCCGCATTGAAGCGTCCCGCATGGGAGCACACCGGGGAGGGCGCCAAGTGGCTGGCGCAATGTGCGGAAGAGGCCTATGAGGCGCTGAATCTCGCGACGGAACAGGCTCAGCAGACTGACGACCGGGCCTGGCGGCAGCGGGCGGTGGCGGCCACGACCGTCCTTGAGAGCGCAGTTCCGGGTGACCCGAGGACGGCGGCGGGGTGGGCGAATGTGGCGGCGCTCTACGAAAAACGCGATCGAGCGGAAGATCTCCAGCAAGCCATCCGGCTTTACCTGCACACGGCCGGCAGGTGGCCACGGTCGCCCTCCGCCAAGCTCTCGGCAGACCGCGCCCTCGCGCTGGCCGACCGTCTCGTCCGGCAGTCTCCAGCCCCCGCAGCTGACAGCCTGCTGATCGCCGCGGCCCGTCTCCGCGCCGGGCGATCGACCGATCCGGAGGAACTTGCGGGCACACTCCAGCTCGCGGGCGTCACTCTTCGGAAAACGGAACAGTGGCAGCCGGCGAGCACCCTGTTCCTGGACGTACTGCGGGGATACCCGGAAACGAAGGTGTCCGAGGATGCCCTCGAGGGTTGGCTGGAATGTGAATTGGCGATGGGCCATTTGCGCGCGGTGGCGCAGATGAACGATTCCCTGATGTCGGAGGGAGCCTCGGGGCGGCGGGCGCTTGCGCTTCGCCGGGCGATGACGAGGGTGGAGGTGTTGATTGCCAAGCGTCTCCAGGAGGCGGGCCTGGAGGGTGAGGCGGCTGCGGCGCTGGAGCGTGCGGGAGGCCTGGATGCGGACCCGGAGCTTTCGGCCTGGGCGCTCTTTGAGGCAGGGCATAACGCCGAGGATCGTGGAAACCGGAGCGAAGCGCGGAGTGCGTACAGCATGGTGCTCGACTGGTATCCGGAGCAGGAGGCGGCGCCATCGGCGGCGGTCGCCATCGCCCGGATGCGGGAGGAGGAAGTTACTCAGCAGGGAAAAACTCCATCCGGAGAGGAGTCCCGGGAAGTTGCCGGTCTGTATGAAGGGGTCGCGGGGGACTATCCCGCCAGCGAACAAGCCCCCGCGGCGCTGGTTCACGCGGCGGAGATCTACCGGGCGGCGGGGGACAGGGTGGGGGAACAGCGTTCGCTGACGACGCTGCTGAACGGCTACCCGGGCCAGGAGGGAGTGCTCGAGCTTGGGCGGCGGGCCGGGTTGCTCGCATGGGGCGCGAACGAATTGACTGCGGCTCATGACCTCTTCCTGACGTTGACCAAGCGGGCTCCGCGCAGCCGGGAGGCGGTGGCGGCGTTTGTCTATCTCGGCAATGAAGCGACGCGCAACGGCCGTGCGTCGGACGCCGAGTGGGCGTATACGATGGCTCTGCATGCGCAGGCGGATGAAGAGAAAGCGGGACGGCACGGCGATGCGGCCTTCGCTCACGAGGCCGCACTGGCGCTCGCCGAACAGAACCTGCCGGCGTTCCTGGCGATACGGTATGGTGGACGTGGCGGGGTTACGGAACGGCGCCGCGAGCAAAAACTCGCCCTGGGAACCGATCTGGTGAAGAGATACCGTGACGCGGCGCAATTCAAGGATGTGGCGGCGGTGCGAGCTCTGCTCGGCATGGCCGATGTCGAGGAAGGCATGGCGGATGCGGAGCAGTTCAAGGCGCTGCCAAATGGTTTGCCCTCCGAAACGCTGGCGGTGAGGACGCAGGAGCAGGCTCTCGCCTCGTGGGCGCATCGAAAATCAGCGATCGAAGCGCTGAAGCTTGCAAGGACTCGTGCGCACGCCGTCGCCGGACTTCGCGACTCACTCCGCGCGGCGCGTGTCGACGAAGAAACCGTCCTCATCCGGACGGGCCTGCAGGCGGATCGGTTGTGTCATCCGGAACTCTCCGGCAGGGGCGCGGTCGAGGCTCTCGCGGATTCGGCTGCGCATGGAATCTTGAAACAATACGATCTGGGGATCGCCGCCCAGGACAAGCTGCTCGCATCCTTCGCCACTCTGCCGGACAGGGGGGAGACCAAGCTGGAGAAGGATGTCTACCGGCTCGCGCTGATCGACGAGTTTCTGCGTCCGCGCATCCGTTTCCTTCTCGAGCTGAAAGTGGCTGCGCGCCGCGCCGCACGAGAACTCGGCCGCACGCCGGGCTCCGCATCGACTCTCTTCGCCCACACTCGGCAGAAGCGTACTGCCTCGGAAATGGCGATCCAGGTGATGGAGGCCGATCTCCCTGCTCGCTTGGAAGCGTACCGTCAAGAGGTGGCACGCGCGGCAAACACCGTCGTTGTCGAACCGCTCGAGGAGCAAAGTGAAAAAATCATTGACCTGCAACAGCTCGCCGTTGACCTGAGCTGGCTGGACATCGACCTCTGGCGTGATCAACTGGCTGTGGTGGCGACCGAGCCGGATTTGAAGCGGGCAGCATTGGAGCGCGCAAGGACTGCGATGAAGGCCGCACTCGAGCACGCCACCGAGATGGACCGCCACGCCCGTTTGAACCGACAGGAAGCACAGCAGTACAGGGAGCGGTACGAGACGATGCGCAGCGAGGGGCTGCTCGCCGCGGTCCGCCTCCATGAGGACCTCGCCGACGGTTGGGAGCGGGGCGCGCAGCGTGTGCTGGAACCCGCATGGGCGATTGCCGCGGAACTCGGCCTTCGCCCCCGCCCGGAAGTGGACGCCGTGGCGCGCGAGCTTGCCCGCCGTGACCCAGCGGAGTACGCCTACGCCGTCGGCTTGAAAGAAACGGAGCGGTCTGGTTCGACCGACGGCCACTGGACATGGCGGCGGAGCGAAGAGGGGGATGCGCAGCCGGTTACCGTGCTTCGCAAATCGCTTTCCTGGAGTGCGGCCGGAGGTGTCAAACAGCCCGAGCTGATCGCCGCAGATCCTACCGTGCGCGAAGCCTGGTTCGAGGGCACGGTATCGATTCAGGGAACGCTCAGCAGCGCGAAGCTTGCAGCCGTCGCGAGTCGCCGCTACGAAGTGTATCTTAACGGGCGGTTTGCCGCCGAAACTGTGGATGGCGGAGGCGTCGATGGCAAGCCGGAAGAGTGGAATGTCACCGATCTCGTCGTTCAGGGCCAAAACCGGATTCGCGTCCGGCTCAGTGGAGAGGGCGCGGAAAACGCATTGGCGTTGCGCCTCACCTGGAATACGGTGGGGGAGGTGCGCGACGATCTGAAAGCTGTCTTTCCGGACGAAAGGACCTCCTCACGATGAGGCACGCGGAGCCATCGAAGAAGAAGCCGCTTTTGCATCGTGCCGGGTGCTGGACGCTTGCGTTCACGGCGGCGCTGCTGCTGCTTGGGGACTTCCACTACGTTCTTGCCCAGGAGCAAACCGAGAAATTGATCCGGCTGAAGGCGGTGGAGGTGGAGGAAAGAGCCGAGGCCGATTCGCTCGCGGCGGAGGTGGCCGCTGCGGACACATTCGGCACTCTGCTTGGACTTCCTCCGGAGCCGGGACCCGGTGCGTTGCTGGAGACGGTAGCGTTTCCGGGCAGGGGGATCGACGACCCCGGGACGGTCCGCGAGTTGCTTGATCTGTTCAGTCAGGAAACCAAACCTGCCGCGGAGAACGGCAAGGGAGACTGATTATGCTGCAGGAATTCTTTCGCTCCTTCAATCCGACGTCGCCCGGATACCTATTTATGTGGGCGTTGTTGGGGATGTTTATCTGGATGGCGGCGATCGCCCTCGAACGGTTGATTGCAATCTGGGGACGGGCGAATATCAACGCGCCCCGATTCATGGCGGAGGTGCGGAAGATGGTGCAGACGGGAGATTTCCGCAAGGCGGTCAGCCTCTGCCGTGCGGCGGGGAATCGTGCCCTGCCGCGCGTGGTGCTTGCCGCCCTGCTTGAAGCGCAGAAACATGAATTGATCGATTACCGGGCGGTGCAGAACGCCATCGACGAATCCACCCTCGAGGTGATTCCCGAGCTTCAACGAAGAACGCCGTTCCTGGCGATGATCGGCAACGTGGCGACGCTGACCGGTTTGATGGGGACGATTTTCGGTTTGATCATCTCGTTCCGTGCAGCGGGTTCGGCCGGGGCGGGAACCGGGGAACTCGCGCAGGGGATTTCAGTGGCGATGCTGACGACCCTGACCGGCCTGCTGGTCGCGATCCCGGCAATTGTGGCACATTCGGTGATCACTTCAAAGACGAACCGCATCATCGAGCAGATTGACGAGCACTCGGTAAAGCTGATAAACCTGCTGACCGGCGGGGCATGATCCGTGGCCTACCGTCCGAGCCGCAAGAGGAAAGTGACTCCGCCCGGAGCCGAGATCAACTTCACACCGGTGATGAACCTGGTGGTGGTACTGATCCCCCTTCTGCTCTCGGTCGCACAGTTCGTCAACGTGAGCCTGCTCGACTACCAACCGCCACCGGCGGAGAGCCTGGCAAACGCGAGTCCGGACAGCCGTGACCTGCGGGAACGGCTCGAGCTTGTTGTTAATGTTGTTTCGGATGGCTTTGAGATCTCGCTCTTCGGTGCCACGAGCGGCCGAAACTTCAAACGGATTCCGCTCACACGGAGTGGAGCCCACAACATCGACGCGTTGCAGGCGGAGTTGGTGAGAATCCGCCGGGACATCGTCGGGTCGCCGATCGACACCGTCGAGGAGGCAGATCCGATGACAGGGATGCCGGTGCGGCGCCCGGTGTACCGGTTCCCGGACGCTGACGTACTCAACGTAGCCGCGAGCGGGGACACCCCCTGGCAGCTCGTCGTCAGTGTCATGGATGCCGCGCGGAGCTACACGGACGATGCGGGACGCTCCCATCCGCTATTTGCCCTGCCGCGCCTCGGGCAGATTCAATAGGACGCGGCGATGGCATTCGCACCTTCGAAACGACGGCGTTTCATTCCACTCGAGCCGGGCCGTGCTTCGCTCACCCCGATGATGGACATGATGACCATCATCCTGCTCTTCGTGCTGAAAACCTATTCCGTCACCGGTGCACTGCTCACTCCCGCTATCTCTGACCTGCCTGTTTCCGATTCGCGCGCCGTACCGCGCCGCACACTTTCGCTTGTCTTGACTGCCGAGGGACTCTTCGAAGAGGCGCAGGTGACCAGCGATCAGGGGCCGGGACTTGGCAGACGAATCGTGTCCGCAAACGAGTTCGCCAACGAGGCTTCGGTTTCGCTTCCCAGTCTTGAAACGTGGCTGGCGGACCGCAAGGAGCTGGAACGTTCGCTTGGGAAAATGGTGACAAGCCGTGAGTTGACGGTGCAGGCGGCGCGCGGTGTGCCTTACTCCTGGGTGCTGAAACTGATCAACGCGGCGACGCTGTCCAACTATGACGTTTTTGAATTTGTCGTGCTGAAAACGGCGCCCGCCGGAGGTGGTCAATGAGCCGCCTCCACAACCCCTTTCCGCGGGAACTGCAGGCGCGAACGCTCGGCGATCTCGACCGCACCTTCCTCTTCCTGTTGCTCCTGTTGACGGTGGTGGTTTTTCCGACGATCTGGAGGTTGAAGGATCTTCCCGTTCCGGTGGTCACCCGGCTTCAGCGGGAGCAGTACCTGCGGATCATCTATCGGGTTCGGCCCCCAACGCGAGAGGCGGTGCCGAGAGTGGAGGAGGTTGTCGGCAGGGAAGAGGTGTTGCCCGGTGTCGAGCGGGCTCCCGGGCGGGAGACGGTTCGTCAACGCGAAGAACGTCGCCGGCGCGAAGCGCTCGCCCGGGCGGAGCGCCGTCAGACACGCCTGGCCAAGGCCCGCAGCACCGGCATTTTCGCCGCCGCGGGAGCTCAGATGCCCTCTTTTTCCAGTGTCGGCGCCGGTGCCATGTCGTTGACCGGGGGAAGTCTCAAGGGCTTGGCGGTAGGCAGCGTCGCGGAGCTTGTTGCGGCCCCTGATGCGGAGGCGATTGCCGGACTCAAGGACAAGGGGTTGTTGAATGCGCCGCCATCCGCGCCGGACCTGATCGGCAACGAGTTGGAAGATGTGGAGCTCTCTCTGTCGAAAGCGCAGGTTGTGCTCGACGCGCTGCCCCGGGTGCGCGGCCGGGCGTCGGAGCAGGAAGCGAGGAGCGAGCCGGTGTTGCAGCGGGTGATCGAGGTCGAACTCCCGGGCCTGCGCGCCTGCTATCTCGCCCAGAAGCGGAAGGACTCCGGGCTGTTGGGGTCGCTGGATGTGCGGATGGCGATCCTCGCGCAGGGCGATGTCGCGCGGATTCGTTTTCTCAACAGCACCTGGTCAAACCCGGCGCTGGGACGCAGGGTGGAACGGTGCCTGCTGGAGCGCATCGGAAGGTGGCGTTTCGACCCCGCGACTGGTGGCGAGGTGACGCTTGAGTTTCCGCTGGTGTTCAAGTGATTGCAAACGGCAGGGCAACAGGAACAGGATGGACAGGATGGACAGGATGTGAGAGGATGGTTTCGCAGCGGAAGAGGTTTCTTTTTCATCGTGTATATCCTGTACATCCTGTTTCAAATATCTTGTCATCGCCAGCCGTCCCGACGTTTCGGGACGGCGCGGCAATCTCTAAAAAGCGTTTTGCTGCAAACGGGGACTCTACGATCGCACGAACGATCATTAGTGGAATATCCGGCTCTTCGGGTGCGAATGAAGCGAGAACCCTCGACACGCCACGCCTGACGCCGTAGATTCCCCTTCCTGTCTGGACATTTTCGTTAACCTGCATGGAAGCGAAGGAGGCGGCGTGTACCGGACGCACACTTGCGGAGAACTGCGCGGCGAGCACGCTGGGCAGAACGTCACATTGGCCGGCTGGGTTGCGCGTGTGCGCGACCTAGGCGGACTGATCTTCGTTACTCTGCGCGACCGTTACGGCAAGACCCAGGTCGTGTTCGACCCGGCGGCCGACGCGGATCTGGCAGGCCGCGCAAAAGAGCTGCGCATGGAGTGGGTGGCGACAATAACAGGCGCGGTCCGCAAGCGTCCCGACGATATGATCAACCGGGATATGGCGACGGGCGAGGTGGAGGTCGCCGCCGAGGAATTGACCGTACTCGCCGCATGCGAAACGCCGCCGCTGCTTCCCGAGGACGAGTTCGAGCCGAGCGAGGAACACCGGCTTCGCTGGCGTTTCCTCGATTTGCGGCGCGCGAAGATGCAGCGGAACCTCACGACACGTCACCGCCTGCTGCAACTCGTTCGAAAAACCCTGACCGATGAGAACTTCCTCGAGATCGAGACGCCGTTTCTCACCCGGTCGACCCCGGAGGGGGCGCGCGACTTCATCGTTCCCAGCCGTCTTCATCAGGGGAAATGGTATGCGCTGCCGCAATCGCCGCAGACCTACAAGCAGATTCTGATGATCAGCGGGTTTGACCGCTACTTCCAAATTGTGCGCTGCTTCCGCGACGAGGATTTTCGCGCCAACCGCCAACCGGAATTCACCCAGATCGACCTGGAAATGGCGTTTGCGGAGCGGCAGGATGTGATGGCCACGGCCGAAGAGATCATGCGCGCCCTGTTCGATGAATTTGCGGAAGAGCTGGGCGGCGCGAAATTCCCCAAGACGGTGCCGACAATCACCTACGATGAGGCGATCAGGCGTTTCGGCACCGACAAACCGGACGCCCGTTTTGGAAGTGAACTGGCAGATATTACTGAACTTGTAGCCGGGAACGGTTTTGGCGTAGTCGATCGAACCGTGGAGCAGGGGGGCAAGGTCCTGGCGATTCGCGTTCCCGGGCGGGGGACGGCGAGCAGGAAACAGATTTCCGAATGGGAAGCGTACGTCAAGGAACGCGGTCTCGGGGGGTTGATGCCGCTGCGCAAGGGGGAGGACGGCACCTGGTCGGGTCCGTTGGGGAAATTCATTACCGGGGAGAAGCTGGATCGGATCGCGAAGCAGCTTGAAATGGATTCCGCAGCCGATCTCGCCCTCGTTGCGGTAGGTGAAGGTCAACGTTTATATGAAGTTATGGGTATGCTCCGGTTGGAACTCGCACATTTGTTTGGCTGGATCGACAAGGATCGGCATGATCTGTTGTGGGTGACCGACTTCCCGCTACTCGAGTTCGACGAGGACGCGAACCGCTGGGCGGCGCTGCATCACCCGTTCACTGCACCGGAGAAGACATCGTGGGAAGAATTTCACGATTCAGCGCCGGAAAAGATTCGCAGCCAGGCCTACGATTTGGTTTGGAACGGCGAAGAGATCGCTGGAGGAAGCATTCGTATCCACGATCGTGGGATGCAGTCCGATCTATTCGCTTTGGTGGGCATAAATGAGGCGGAAGCAAGGGAAAAATTCAATTTTCTGCTAGAAGCATTGCAGTATGGAGCTCCACCACACGGAGGTATTGCGTTTGGATTCGATAGGATGGTGATGTTGCTCACGGGAGAAGGATCGATTCGCGATGTGATCGCTTTTCCGAAAACAACTCAAGCGATGTCGCTTTTCGAAGGCGCACCGGGCGATGTAGATGAGCGTCAATGGGCGGAATTGGGTCTTCAGAGCCGTAGATAACCGTTCGTCGGCGGTGCAACTCCAACGTGTTGAAAAAGAGGTTTTTGGGTTGACTCCATACCACCTTCTTGATATTTTTCACGCAGTATCTGGGTATCCGTCCCGGGAAGCTTTTCCAGAAACAAGGGGATAGGTGGTTTTCCCGCCTTCCCTGGCAACGCGGGACGAAACGGCGCATTCGTGCGCCCCCAAGAATGAGGATGTAAATGAACCGTCACCGCGTGATCCGAGCCGGTGCGGGGGTGACCGCAATTCTCCTGGTGGGGCTGTTCGCCACCGGTTGTGCGAAGTACGCGACTCAGGAGGATTTGCAGACTCTCGATACGCAAAAGCAGGCCGCCCTGGCAGCGCAACAGAAGATGCAGGAGCTCGAGACGAGCAGGGCGGATCTTGCGAAACAGGTCGCCGATCGTACTGCCGAGCTGCAGCAGGTCAAGGCGGAACGCATGGCGGTCCGCCAGCGTTTGACCGAGCAGGGCGTCAAGCTTCCGCCGTTGGAAGCGGGGGAGCAAATGGCCGCCCCGGCGGAGACCGAGGAGCCGGCGAAAATGAAGGAGCCCGCCGCGGAGCAGATTGAAACGCCCGCGGAGGGCGCTCAGCCGGACACGTCGACCGTCGCTCCCCAGGAGGAAACCCCGGAACTCGAACAGCAGGAGCCCGGAGAACTGGAGCAACCGGAGCAGGAAGAGCAAAAGGAAGAGCCTGAAGACATCTTCGGGTACGCGTCTTCCTGGGGGAGGGGACGATGAACCTCAATCGCTTCTTTCTTGTGCTCTTGGCGGTGATGCTTCTGGTTCCTTCGCTCGCGATGGCGCAGGACCAGGTGAGCTACCAGCAGTACCAGACTCAGCTCGAGCAGTACAAGCAGCAGGAACAGATAGCAAACCAACGGTTCGACGAACTTAACGCCGAGAGCGGCGACCTGCAGAAAACGCTGGACAGTCTGGACGTCCAGATCGGCCAAACCTGGCAGAAGATCTACAAAGATCTTGGGATCGAGCCTGCGGAACTGCGTGATTTCGCGGACGAGTTGGACGCGATCGGGACGGAGCTGGACCGCTACGAGGCGATGGCCCCCGAGGAAGTGAAGAAAAATCAGACGGCGCTGGACGATGTTAAGAAACGGATCGACAAGGTTTCCGAAAACCGCGCCGCGGTGCTCAGCCGCTATAAGACAATTATTGACCGGCTTTACACGCGGGTTGACAACCTGAAGAGCGGCCGCGTCGTCGCGCAGAAACCGATGGTGGCGAAGGGACCCGCGCCCAGTGTCCCACCCGGCATGGCTCCCAAGGTGACCTCCACGCCGAAATCTCGCGAGATGCTCGGGGGCGTGCCAAGCAAAAAGGGAGTGATGTACACTGTGGTTCGCGGCGATTACCTGTGGAAAATCGCCGCGATGAAGCGGCATTACGGCGACGGCATGAAGTGGATGCGGATCTATTCGGTCAATCGTGACCAGATCAAGAATCCGGACCTGATCTATCCGAGGCAGGTGTTTTATATTCCGAAGGAGCTTGAAGCGAACCAGATCCTCGTCCGCAAAGGGCAGAATCTGTCGAGCCTTGCGGAAGAATTGTACAACGACCCGTTCCAGTGGCAGAAGTTGTACCAAGCCAACAAGGGCTTGATTACCGATCCGACGGTGATCTATCCGGAGATGATTCTGACGGTGCCCGGCCGTTAACGGAGAAGGAGCGGGCGGAATGACTGCCAGGGCCGACGCCGGAACGGGGAGTTGCGGCGCCGGCCTTCTTGTGGAATGAACGGATTGCGGCTGGGCGTCTTCCCTGGCGGAGAGATGTACCCGCCGCATTTCCGATCTTGTGGAGTTTCATGGCGGAGTATTCGATATCCATCAATCCCGGCTTGGTGCCCAACCTGGTCGGCCCCCAGGACAGAAACCTGCGACGGGTGACGCAGTCGGTACGTTCGAAGCTGGTCGTGCGCGGCGGAGAGATTCACATTGACGGCCCTCCGGAGGAGAAAGAGCCCCTGGAGCGGCTTTTCCGCGACCTCTCGGGAATGGCCGCGAAAGGTGTGATCGAAGAGGCGCTGATCGAAGCGGCCCTGAACCTTGCTGGATTCACGGCGCCGGCGCCCAAAGGCAATTCCGGCAACGGCGAAGGGATGATCGTCTACGAGCGAAGCGGGTTGACCCTTCGCACCCGCAGTAGGAACCAGGAAGAGTATGTTCGCGCCGCCCGGGAGGCGGATCTGGTTTTCTGCGTTGGGCCTGCGGGCACGGGCAAAACGTACCTTGCGGTGGCAGTGGCGGTGCGGGCCCTGGTCAGCGATGAGGTGGACAGGATCATCCTCGTCCGCCCGGCGGTGGAGGCAGGGGAGAGCCTGGGCTTCCTTCCGGGGGATCTCAAGGAAAAGGTGGAGCCCTATTTTCGTCCGCTCTACGACGCCTTGATGGACATGTTGACTCCTGAGAAACTTCGCCGGTTGCTGGAGCAGGACCGGATTGAAATCGCACCCCTGGCATACATGCGGGGGCGCACGCTGAACAACGCCTTCGTGATCCTTGACGAGGCTCAGAACACCACGGGCGGGCAGCTTAAAATGTTTCTCACCCGCCTTGGTGCGCGGTCACGGGCGATTGTCACCGGGGACCTCACCCAGATTGACCTGCAGGACCCCTCTGCAAGCGGGCTGTCCGAAGCGATGGTTATCTTACAGGGAATTCGCGGAATACGATTTGTCACGCTGGATGCTACGGATGTTGTCCGGCACCAGCTTGTGAAGGAGATTGTAGCGGCCTATGAACGCGAACGGGGAGGCGAGGCAAGAGGGTAAGGGCAGTGAACGTCTGGGGATCAAGGGACGGCGTCGCCGGTTCAAACTTTACCCGACTCTGCCGCTCCTGCTCTGGGTCGTAATCACGGCCGTGACGGTGCTGCTGTTCCCCCACCAGGGGGTGTTTCGGTATACCGAGTACACGGTGGGCTCGATCTCCAAGAACGAGATCATCGCCCCGTTTACCTTCGAGATTCTTCGCAGTGACGCCGAGCTCAACGCGGAGCGTGACGAAGCGCGGCGTTCCATCGATCCGGTTTTCTCACGGATGGACACGATTCCCGAGACACAGATCGATAACCTTCGAGGAACCGTTCGTCTCGCGCGGATGGTGAGCGATTCCCTGTTCGTGCAGCGGCGCGCGGAACGCGCCGCGGTGACGGACCTTCGCCGCCGCTCGCTTTCACGGGCCAGGGACGATTACAACCTGAGGCTCAACGAGGAGTCCTGGGGCTATTTGCTGCGAAACGCCCGTCTGACGGCCCGTTCCGGATCTCCGCTGGACGTCAGCCTGCTGGAAACCATTTTGCGCGATCTCTACGGCCGTGGAGTGCTCAACCGCACGCGGGAAAGCGTTGTCAGCGACCATGGCCAGGCGCGTGTGGTCGATGAAGGGGAGGAACGGAGCGTTCCCCTCGCGGGGCTCTACGACCTCGCGGAGGCGCGGTCGGAGGCGCTGACACGCCTGACCGACGCGGTAGCGGGAAATGTGGCGCCAGGGGATTCCTCGATCAAAGTCGGGTACGAGCTGCTCGTCTCGTTCCTGGTGCCCAACATCCTTTACGATGATGCCGAGACGGAGCTGCGCCGCAACGCCGCGGTCGCCAAGGTTCCGATCGCCAAGGGCATCGTGCTCAAGGATGAGCGGATTATCGACAGCAACGAGCGGATTACAGAGCGCCACCTCGAGATCCTGCGGAGCATGGAGGCGAAACGCGCCGAGCTGGCGTCCGAAGGGGGCGGCTGGAACCTGATCATGCCCTGGGTGGCGCGCAGCCTGATCGCGGGTTCCATCTACTTTTTCTTTGGACTCTGGATCGCGTTTTTCCGACGAGACGTCTATCGCGAGCCGAACAAGCTGCTGCTGGTCTGGGTGATGACCATCCTGCTGGTGATGTTCCAGGGACTGGTGATCCTGCCGAACAACCTGAGCATGTTCCTGTTTCCCGGGGCGCTGGGGGCGGTGATTCTGACCATTGTGTTCGACGCGCCGCTGGCGCTGCTGATGATCACGGCGCTGGCGATGATCGTCGCGGGGATGGCTGGCAACGACTTGTTCGTGCTGCTTGCGGTTTTCCTTTCGTCGGGGCTTTCGGTCTACGCGGTGCTTCGCGTAAGAACGAGAAGCCAGATCATGCGGGCCAGCGTGTTGATGCTGACCGGCTACGTGATCGTCATCTTCGTCCGGCGGATGCTGACCTACCAGCTGGACATGACCGTGTTCAACGATCTGATGTATGCGACGGTCAGCAGTATCGCGACCCCGCTCATCGCGCTCGGCATGCTGCTGCTCATCGAGCTGGTCTTCCGTGTGACCAGCGACCTGACACTGCTCGAACTCGCCGACCTGAACCGGCCCCTGCTCAAACGCCTCTCGCTCGAAGCGCCGGGGACGTACCACCACAGCATCATGGTCGGGAATTTGGCGGAGGCGGCCGCCGAGGCGATTCGCGCGAACAGCCTGCTCGTCCGCGCCGGAGCCTACTACCATGACATCGGCAAGATGGTGAGGCGGGAGTATTTCGTTGAGAACCAGCTCTCCGGCGGAAACATTCATGACAGCCTGGACCCCGAGGAATCGGCGCGGATGGTCGCGGACCATGTGACCCACGGCGTTCGAATCGCGGAACAGTATCACCTTCCCGCCCCGATCAAGGCGTTCATCCGCGAACATCACGGAACCAGCCTGATGGTCTATTTCTACAACAAGGCGCTGGAAATCCGGCCCGATGGCAAAGTGAATGAGCCAGACTTCCGCTATCCCGGACCGAAACCGCAGAGCAAGGAGACGGGAATTCTGATGCTCGCCGACAGCGCCGAGGCCGCAACCCGAAGCCTGGACGATCCGAGCCCGGAGAAGATTCTGGAGGTCGTGCGCGGTGTCATCATTCAGAAATACAGTGACGAGGAAATGGATGAGTGCCCGCTGACCCTGCATGACCTGCGACGCGTCATGGAGGCTTTTGTACCGATCCTCCAGGGTATTCATCATCACAGGATCCAGTATCCGAACCGCGAAGAAATGGAAAAGCGCAGGGCACGCAGCACGTCGAAAGCCGCCCGCAAGGGAGCGAGCGGATGACCCGCAATCCCGTGGCCAAAGTTTTGCTGTTCGTCACTTCCCCAGCCTGGAGGCTGGAGGGACAGGGAACCATCGCCCGCTGGCTCGAGGGGGAGCTGCTGCGGGAAGGGCGTGGTGGGCTGATCCATCTGGTGCTGGTAGAGGACGCCGAGATGGCCAAGTTGAACAAACAGTACCTTGGACACGAAGGTCCCACAGATGTGATCAGTTTTGATTTGCGGGGCGAGAGGATTGACCCCGGCGCTCACAATTGGACGCGCGATTTCCCGGAGCAGGGATCGACGGGCGAGACTTTCCCGACGGGTGAAGTATACGTTAGTTTGGATAGGGCCGAACAGCAGGCCCGTGACTACGGGGTGCCCGTGACCGACGAGGCGAGCCGGCTGGCATTGCACGGGATGTTGCATCTCGCCGGTTGGGACGATTCAAACGCCGATCAGAAGAGTCGGATGTCGGCCAGAGAGGACGAAGGACTTTCCAGGGCGAAACCCGAAGGAAAGTACCTGTGGACGCTTCACGGACCCCAAGGTGGGAGGCAATAGCAGAGGGTGGACCCATCCAGTATGACAACGGAAGTCCTGGTCTTTGTAGGACTTCTGGTTCTGTCCGCGTTTTTTTCCGGAAGTGAAACCGCTTTCTTTTCGCTCACCAAGGCGCAGGTTCGCCAGCTCCGCCGCAGGGCGGACGCCGCGGCGCGCAATGTTGTGAAGCTGATTGATCGCCCGCGTGAACTGCTGATCACGATTCTGATTGGAAACACCCTGGTGAACACGGGCGCCGCCAGTCTCGCCGCAATCGCCGTCCATCGCCTGGCGACCGCCGCGAATTTCAACCCGATCCTTGCGCTGATCCTGCAGATCGCGAGCGTCACCTTTGTCCTCATCGTGCTTGTGGAAATCAGCCCCAAGGTGTTCGCGCTGCGCCACAATGAGGGGTGGGTGCTGAACTTTTTCGGTCTCGTGCGCCTCTTCTGGTGGATCTTCTGGCCGATCACCTGGCTGCTCGACGCCTTCGTCGAGGGCGCCTCCCGGGTGCTTGGCGTGCCTGCGAAAAAAGTCCTTTTCAACGAGGAGGAGCTGAGGACGCTGGCGGAGGTTTCCGAGGAACATGGTGTGCTCGAAGAGGACGAGCGGGAGATGATCCACTCCATCTTCGAATTCGGAGAGACTGAGGTCAGCGAGATCATGGTGCCGCGGATTGACATGGCGGCGATCAGCGGAGACGCCTCGACGGCGGAGGCGTCGGCCCTTGTCCGCGAGCGGGGGCACAGCCGGATTCCGGTGTACGACGGCGATGTGGACCACATCATCGGCGTGCTCTACGCGAAGGACCTGATCGGGATCGATACAAACGGGAATGGGCCTGTAGTGCGCTCGATCATGCGGGAGGCGTTCTTCGTTCCCGAGTCGAAGCGGATCAGCAGCTTGCTGAAGGATTTTCAACGGCACAAGATCCACATGGCCATCGTGGTCGATGAGTACGGCGGCACCGAGGGGCTGGTGACCATGGAGGATGTGATCGAAGAGATCGTCGGCGAGATTCACGACGAGTTTGACACGGAAGAGCAGGTTTTCCAACGCCTGGAAAACGGCGATATCCTGGTGATGGCCAAGATCGAAGTATCGGATTTCAACGAGGAGGTCGGTGAGGATGTAGTCCCGACGAATGTGGACTATGATTCGCTGGGCGGGTTTATCTTCTCGCTGGCCGGGAGCGTGCCGACGCCGGGCCAGGTTTTCACCTACAACAGTTGGTCGTTCAAGGTGCAGAAAGTGGAAGGCAACCGCGTCGTCTCGGTCCGTGTGCAGCCGCCCCCGGACGCCGAGGAACTCGCTGTTAAGGATGACGATTGATGTGCTTCTGAAATTGGTAACAATTACTGAATGCGGAACCGTTTGTTTCGAAGATCGAACGTTTAGGATCACTTAGTAATAATTGCCATTTTTCCAAACATGAAACCACGCGCTGCGAGGAACCGGTTGCAGGGAAGTTGCCGGGAATTCGCAGGCGCATACGCCGTACAAGTCAAGATGCCGGGCTGCTCAGGCCCGGGATCGGATCGGAATGTTGAATGAGTACACTCGCCCTGCGGGATCGCTTTGAGCGGGGGGTGCTGCCCTACGTGCGCAAACCGCACAGGTATACAGGGTCGGAACTCCACCGTATCGTCAAGCCCCGCGCGGAACTTCGCTGGGCGCTCGCCTTTCCCGACCTCTACGAGATCGGGATGTCTTCGCTTGGCTTTCAGATTGTCTATCACAGGATCAACAGCTCCCGCCCGGAGATCGCCGCGGAACGTGTCTTCCTTCCGGAAGAGGATGCCGCCCGTCGTCTCCGCTCCGAACACGTGCCCCTGCTCACCCTGGAGACCGGGACGCCCGTGCACGAGTGCGATCTGCTTGGGATCAGCCTCTCCTACGAGATGGCGCTGCCGGGAATGCTCGAGCTGCTGGACCTGTCGGGAATTCCGATCCGTTCGAGCGATCGCGGTGCCGGCGACCCGATCGTCGTGGCCGGTGGGCCGGTCGTTTTCAATCCTGAACCGTTTGCGGATTTCATCGACCTCGCCGTGCTCGGCGACGGAGAGGATGTTGTCGTCGAGATCAGCGAGTTGATGCTTCACGCGGTGCGCGAGAACTGGCCCCGCTCGAAGAGATTGGCGCGGCTGGAAGAAATTGATGGGGTGTACCGCCCCGCCAGCCACCCCGCGGAGAAAACGGAATCGGGACGGCTGATCGTGCCCATGGAGGAGAGCAGGCCGCTGGTAACCAGCCGCACTGTGCAAGCACTGAAACGTGAATACTACCCCGGCCGTCCGCTGGTGCCGATGACGGAGACGGTGTTCGACCGGTTGACGATCGAGGTGATGCGCGGCTGCACACGGGGCTGCCGTTTCTGCCAGGCGGGAAACCTTTACCGCCCGGTGCGAGAGCGTGATCCCGAGGAGATCGTGGCGCAGGCGGTCGACTACGTCGCCTCCACCGGCTACGAGGAGATCAGCCTGGCGAGCCTTTCTACCTCGGATTACAGCGGGTTGCCCCGCTTGATCGAGGGGCTGCGGAGCGAGTTGGGCGGGCGTGGCGTCAGCCTCAGTTTCCCCAGCCTGCGGCCCGATTCCTTCACACCGGAGATGGCGCGGGCGATGCCGCAGGGACGCAAGGGCGGGCTCACCTTCGCCCCGGAGGCGGGAACCCAGCGGCTTCGCGACAGGATCAACAAGAACACCCGGGAAGAGGATCTGATTCGCGCTGCCACCCTTGGGTTCGCCGAGGGGTACACCGGGGTAAAACTGTATTTCATGATTGGCTTGCCCGGGGAAACCACCGAGGATCTCGACGGCATCGCGAAGCTCGCGCTGAAAGTGGCGTCGGTGCGGGCGAAAAGCGGGCAGCGGGTAACGGTCTCGGTGAGCCCCTTCGCCCCCAAAGCGCACACTCCGTTTCAGCGGTTCGACCAGGACACGGCGGAGCAGTACCGTGAAAAATTGGCGTATCTGAAGCGGAAATTCCGCGGGACACCGGTGAAATACACCGGGCACGATCCGGAGACCGCGATCCTCGAGAGCGCCATCGCCCGTGGCGACCGGCGGCTGGGAGGTGTACTCGAACGCGTATGGCGGAAGGGCGCCGTGCTGGAAGCGTGGAGCGACCGTTTCGACCCGGAACGGTGGCACGCCTCGTTTGCCGAGGAGGGGCTGGAACTCAGGCATTTCGTAGAAGGATTCTTAGCCAGCCAGCAACTTCCTTGGGCGCATCTGACCAAGGGAGTCAGCGAACGGTTTTTCGCGCGGGAAAGCGAGCGCGCGGAGCGCGTCGAGACTGTCCCGGACTGCCGGCTGGGAAAATGTGACTCTTGCGGATTGGTGAAATACATTCCAAAGGGCGCTACGGTGTGCAATGCATACCCTGAAGTAGCTCCCGTGTCGCCGGCGACAGAGCAGCGCTGTGAACTCCCCGTGAGCGTGGTGCACACCCTGAGAATCCGATACCGGAGGGGAGAGGCGCTCAAGTGGACCGGGCATCTGGATATGGTGCGGGTTTGGGATCGCCTCTTGCGCCGGGCGGGGGTTCCGGTTGCATACTCCCAGGGATACCATCCGCATCCGCGTATTCGGTATTCCCCGCCGCTTCCGGTGGGTCTGGTCAGTGACGATGAGTACGTTGACCTGGACTTGGCGGAGCCGTTGGCGGCGGAGGAGGTTCTGCGGCGGTTGCAGGCACAAGCACCGGAAGATCTTGTTCCTGTTGCAGTTCTGGCTGTGGGTGAACGGCCTGAACCGCTTGCGGCACGCGTGGAACAAATCGATTACGCGTTTTGTCCCGAGGAGCCGGAGGCGTTTGCGGAGCGGCTGAACGCCTTCCTTCAGCTAGACCGATACGAAATTCAACGGCGGAAAGGGTCCACCACACGTTCGGTGGACCTGCGGCCGTTTGTCGACAGTGTAGATTGTCAGAGAGACGGAGTGTGGACCTTGCGATTGAATGTGCGGGATGGGGCGACGGCTCGCCTGGACGAACTCGCTCGGGCGTGGGGGCTTGGAAGCAGCCTCGGCCCCGGTGCGAAACGACTCGGGTTGTATGTGCGGCATGAGGGGCGCATCAAGCGCCCGCTGGAGGCTGTGCGCGGCGTGCTCTCCCGCGCGGGGGAGGCGTTGTGAATAAAGAAATCGTGATCAACGCGTCAACCGCGGAAACCCGAATCGCCCTGCTCGAAGATGGGAAACTCGCCGAGATCTTTGTCGAGCGGCCGGAGCATGAACGGAATGTCGGGGATATCTACCTGGGCCGTGTGCGCAAAGTGCTCGGCGGGATCAGCGCTGCCTTCATCGACATCGGTTGGGAACAGGATGGATTCCTCCATTTCAACGATGTCGGTTCGCTGTACGAAGTGGAGGAGCACAACGGCCGTGGCCAGACGCAGGTGAACCTGCGAACCGGCCAGGAAATCCTGGTGCAGGTGACAAAGGAGCCGATCGGCGGCAAGGGACCGCGGGTGACCAGCCAGGTCAGCCTCCCTGGCCGCTTCGTTGTTCTTGTGCCCAACGAACCGATTATCGGGGTCAGCCGGAGAATCACCGATGTCCGCGAAAAGCGGCGTTTGAAAAAACTTGCCCAGCAGCTTGCCGGCGAAAACAGCGACTTCGGGTTAATCGTGCGCACCGTAGCCGCCGGAAAGGACGACACCGTTCTGCGGCAAGACATCGAGCGGCTGATTTCCACTTGGCGGAAAGTCCAGAAGAATTCAAAAGGGGTCACCGCTCCCGGTCTCGTGTACAAGGAAATGTCGCTCGCCTCCTCCGTGATCCGGGACATGTTCGGACCGGATATCGATCACGTGATCGTCGATTCCCGCCGTCTCTACAAGGACATCATCAACTACCTGGATGAGACCAGCCCCCAACTCGTCGAGCGGGTGGAGCACTACCGCGACCGGCTGCCGATCTTCGACCAGAAGGGCATCGAGGGGGAGATCGAGAAGGGGATTCGCCGCAAGGTCTGGCTTGAAGGGGGCGGTTACATCGTCATCGAGCACACCGAGGCGATGGTCACGATTGACGTGAACAGCGGACGGTTTGTCGGAAAGAAAAACCATGAAGAGAACAGCCTCAAGGTCAACCTCCGCGCCGCGAGAGAGGTCTGCCGGCAACTTCGTCTCCGGGATATCGGAGGGATCATCGTCATCGACTTCATCGACATGTGGGACGAGAAGAACCGGAAGAAGATCTATGACGAGGTGAAGAAGGAGCTGAAACGCGACCGTGCCAAGGTGGATGTCGCCCCGATCGGCCATTTCGGGTTGATGGTGATGACACGGCAGCGGATCAAACCCTCCCTGCTGTTCACCTTCAAGGAGCCCTGCCGCCACTGCAACGGAACCGGAATGGTTCCCTCCAAGGAAACTGTGGTGACCGAGCTTGAACGCTGGTTGGCGCGTTTCGTCCACCACACGCGCAAGCGGCGTGTTCGCTTGAATGTGCATCCTGATTTGCACGCGTTTCTGACTGAGGGAGGTCTGCGCAATCGGATCAACAGGATCATGGTACAACAGCGAATCCTGATTCGACTGATGCCGGACCCCGCGACAAGCCCGGGCGAATTCAAAGCGTTCACGATGCCGGACGACCAGGATGTGACTGAGCAGTTCGCACCGTGACAAATTTGACGTGCTTGCCTCGGGGGGTTTGGCTCGTTACATTCGAGTGAAATGTTAGATGGACCTATCCGTTTGGTTTAGCGAACAACATCATTGGCCCGGGGACCTCTACAGGGGGGAGGACCGCGGATCTGAGCACGGCGTCAAACGATGGATCGTGCATTCGGTCGGAGGACACGGGATGTCACCACACAAACCAAGGCAGTCGGATCTCAGCCCGAACATGGAAGATTACCTGGAGACGATTTACCTCCAGGACATTGGCGGGCAGGCTGCAAAAGTGAAGAACATTGCCGACGCCATGGGAGTCTCAAAACCATCGGTTACCGAAGCGCTTTCAGTGCTCCAGGATCGGGGCCTTGTCCTCCACCAGAAATACGGGGACATCGAGCTGACGGACAAGGGCCGTCTCACGGCCGAGGAGATCTACCGCAGGCACAAACTGTTGCGCTCGTTCTTTACGGACGTTCTCGGGTTGACTGATGATTTGGCGGAAGATGATGCGTGCAAGGTGGAGCATTTGATTAGCCCGGAAACCACCCACCGTTTTGAGGTTTTTCTCGAGTTTTTGCGCCAGACAAACGTGAACGGGAACGATTACAAGGGCTTTCTGAAAGCGTTTCGGCTCGAAGTCGAGAACTCCTGAGTTTTCGATTATTTGATCACACAGCAAGCGCACGATTCCAAACTTGGAATCGTGCGCTTTGATGTCGGGGGAGCGTATGCGGCGGCGCCGCGGTTTTCAGTGGCCGATGATGGCGCTCTTGAGCATTCTGAAACGGATACCCATTATTTTCGTGGCCGCGGTGAAGTCGATCTGGTTTGTCGCCAGGTTGCCCATCTCCCGCTCGATATCCACGTTGTTGACGCCGTTGTAGTTTTCCGGCACTCCGGCGTCTTCCACCATCGGCTTCACTTTGTCCATCGCCCGCAACCCGCCGCGAATCGGGATGTGATCGCCGGAGGTTCGCGTCAGGCCGCCACTCTGCTTGTTCAACACCTTGGAGAGCTGCTCCTCGAAGGAAACCTTCTTCGCGACGTACCCCGGCGTCTCGGAGTTCGCGAGGTTCGACGCGATCACCTTCTGGCGCATCGCGTAGGCGTCAAGCCCCTTGCGCAACGGAATCATTCCGTCAAGCCGCCGGAATACGAAATCGTACACTTTGTTCACCGGCACGGTACCCTCCGGATTTTCACACCAATCGATATGCAACCCGTATGCCATTTCGATCCGGTTTGAGATGTTGCCCGCCGGAGCGCATCATTTTGTTTATTTGAGCTTTAATTGCGGTTTTGTGCGGCGATAGTGCGGCAGCAGCCCCTGTCTCGACGCCGGGCGGGCAAAATTCTCCGACATCGGCAGGATGAGCCGATGGTTTTCAAGGGATTGCGTGGGGAGGATCGAAGCCTCATCTTGCCCCGGAAACCGACGGAATAACGGCATCAGCTCCCTGATGCGGAGCGGCTGTTTTCGCGGAACGACTGGGTGAGGCTGGAAACGAACGGGAGGTGTCGGTGAGCTCGCGGGTGTTGAACGATGAGCTGGAGGAATTTCTCGCTCATCTCCGCCTGGAACGCTCCTACAGCGAGAACACCGTGAATGCCTACCGCCGGGACCTTGAGCGGTACCTGCAGGACATGGGTGCGCGGGGGGTGACGGCGCCGGACGACATTTCACGCGAGCACGTCACCGGCCACCTGAAAACGCTCCGTGAGCTGGAGCTCGCGGATGCCACAGTTGCCCGCACGGCGAGCGCGATGCGCCACTTTCACAAGTTCCTCGTTCGCGAAAACCTCGCGAAGAAGGATCCGACTTCCCACCTGAGAGTCGTGCGGTCCCAACGAAAACTGCCGGTCTACCTGACCGTCAAAGAGGCGAAGCGTTTGGTGGAGTCGCCCGACGCGCGGACGCCGCTGGGGATTCGCGACCGGGCGATGCTGGAGTTGCTCTGGGCCTGCGGACTGCGTGTCAGCGAACTGGTTGCGCTGAAAACGGGGGATGCATTCTGGGAGGAGGAGCTGTTGCGCGTTTTCGGCAAGGGCAGCAAGGAGCGTGTCGTGCCGATCGGCGAGGAGGCGATTCACTGGGTGCGCGACGAATACCTGGGCAGCGTGCGCGAGCAGTTTGCGAAAGGCATGGGGCGGGACAAGCACGTGATGTTCCTATCGCGCAATGGCCGTCCGCTCACACGCCAGATGCTGAATATCCTGATTTCACGTTACGCAAGGAACGCGGGGCTGAAGGTGCAGGTGACCCCGCACGTTTTCCGGCATACCTTTGCCACCCATCTCGTCGAAGCGGGCGCCGACCTGCGCGCCGTGCAGGAGATGCTTGGCCACGCCGACATCTCGACGACACAGATCTATACCCACCTGGAGCGTTCAGTCCTCAAACGTGTTCACGCTGAATACCACCCACGTGCCTGATATTCTGAGTCTTAACGAAGTTGCGCAGATCCGGTTGGCGCGTTTCCCCTGGATGACGGCGATCTACCCTGAAAAGACTGAGTACCCACTTATTTCTGCGGGTCATTTCCTTCAATTGCGAAGATTCTTCCGTTTAGCGCCTGCGAAAAGCATCGAAAAACCATTCCGGCCCTATCCTTGCGGCGAGTATTCTATTGATTATTGGTACGTTACAGGCCGCAGAACCATGGGCGGGCCGGAGTATTTGTGTTTTATTAGTATTGTGTTAGTGAATGATTAGAAATAGATTACAAAAAGGAGGGGAGTTGTGGAGGCCGTGAAAATGCGGAAAACGGCGATTGCACTT
Organism: uncultured bacterium; assembly: GCA_964538455.1. Classification (GTDB taxonomy): domain Bacteria; phylum Electryoneota; class Electryoneia; order Electryoneales; family Electryoneaceae; genus JAZDLX01. The sequence continues at coordinate 639 of CAZIDZ010000027.1, read as the reverse complement.
GTGATTATGGCAGGTTTCCTGCTGATGGCAGGTTGCTCTACCCAGATCGCGACGACACGCCCCGCGGCCGAACCGATGCGCCTCCACTACGACATCAACTACGTGGACAACACCGCCGTTTCGGTGGAACTGCTGGTAATCGCGCCGGAAGCGGTCTCTCGTACGTCAATTGCACGTGACCTCGACGAAACGGTGAACCGGGTTGCCCGGGATCTGCCAAAGAGCAAGCTGTTGGGCCGGCAGGATGTTTTCCGGACGGCATTGAACAGCACATTTGCGGAGGTTTCACGCCAGGCAGATCGTGTGCGGCTGGTCGTTCTTGGGGTAACGCCGAGCGCACCGGCGACGGTCGCGATGAGGTAACAGTTGTTCTCCGGGACTACGGTCCCGATGATGGGGAAGGGACGTTGTCGATGCGGACATCGTCCCTTTTTATTTTTGGTTGTCATCCCCGCGAAGGCGGGGATCCATGTTATTTGAATAGAGCGGAAACCTTATGAATTAGAATAAACCCTGTTTACTCACCTGGTGGTGCGTGAGCTGCGCTTCGCTTCGGTTGACAAGCAAGCATGGGCACATAAACATGTCATTGCCCGGCTTGACCGGGCAATCCAGTTCAATGTAGAAGGAGCATTCTGG
>CAZIDZ010000026.1:35299-43628 GCA_964538455.1 uncultured bacterium | reverse complement strand
CCCGGTCAAGCCGGGGGATGACAGAATTGTCACTCTTTATCCACCTTATCGATCCAGTCGAGCAACGTCTGCTCGTACACATCGATCCCCATCGTTTCAGGGATCGTGCTGTGTTCGGCCCCGTGAACGAGGATCAATCGTTTCGGCTGGGGAGCGTTGTCAAAGACCACCCTGCCGTTGTCACGCCAGCGCACCTTCGCGTCGGCGTCGCCGTGCAAGTGGAGCAGCGGCGTGTGGATGTGCTTGATCCGCTCCGCGTTGTCAAACGTCCCCTCGGCCAGCCAGCCGCCAGGAAGATCGAGCAGCGTGCTCCCCTGCTGGAGCGAGACAACCGATGCGAACGGCGCCTCCGCAATCAGGGTCAGCGGATCAATCGTTTCGGCCGCGAGCGCGATCGAGACGACGTTGCCGAGCGAGAAACCGTAGATCACCAGCGAATCCGGGTCAACCTCGGGACGGGAGAGCACGTAGTTCAGCGCCTGGCGGCCATCCTCGATCAATCCCTGCTCGGACTTCGACGTCCCCCCGGAACGGCCGTACCCCCTGTAATCGAAGACGAACACGTTAGCCCCGAGATCGTGCAGCATCATCACCCGGTCCCAGTAGTAGTCGATGTGGTGGTAGTTGCCGTGGCAGTAGAGGATCGTGAGTCCAGGCCGTTCGCCGGAAGAGGCGACCCAGTAACCGTAGAGGGTGTTGCCGCCGCTGGAGAACGTCACCTGTTCGAGCAGGCTGTCGGGAATGGTGTTGTCCGGCAGCTCGTACCGGTCCAGTTCCTCGGGGCTGTAGAGAAATCCATCCAGTGAGCAGCCAGTCAGCAGCGCGGAGGTGATCAGCAGGGAGAGAACGAAAACAGGGCGGGAGTGTCGATTCGTACTCATCTCAGCCCCCATTCCAGGGCGGCGAGCGTAGTGATCGCGCCATGCCCGGCCAACGGCACGTATTTCACCGCCAGCTGGTCGCTCCGGGCGTTCGCCCCCTGCCACTTCAGCTCCGTCGAGAGCCACAGGTTGGAGCCGAGTCTCCACTTCACGCCGAAGAGCGGCGAGACGATCGCCTTGACGGAGCGGTTGTCGTAATCCGGCAGGGTCATCGGGAGCACAAGGTCGCCGCCGCCGTAAAACAAACGGCTCCCCTTTCTCCAGGCGAAAGTCGGTGTCACGATGGGATAGGCGCGGAAGCGGTCGCCGATTCCTGAACGCAGGCTGGCAAACCCCATCACTCTCCCTTGAAGGCCGAGAGTGGGTCTCCACCCCTCCTGCAGGATCGGGAACCATGTCGCGGATAGATCGAGTCCAGCGAGTTCGTACGCGAACGGGAGCAGGTGCAGAGTGGCGGAACCATTGACCCTGTCGCTCAGTCCGGTCGCGACACCCGCCGTCAGATAGGGCACGGGCAAATGGGTTCCAAAGATCTCGATGATCGGCCCGCCCAAGCCGACGTTCGTGCGTGTGTTTCCCTTGCCGAGGGGTTCCAGACTGGTTTGAGCGGCGCAACCGGTCAGGAAAACGAGAAAGGCAAGCAAGGCACTGAGTTTCAGTATCTTCATGGCGCAGTCTCCGCGCAGGAATGTGTGATGAATCCCCCGTATGCGCGCTCGATCACGGTGGCTGCACTTCGCTGGACAGCTTCAGGGTAGAATATCAGGCCGAAGCACAAGACCTACAACTCACATTTGGCGCCTTCCCGATTTTCCGGCCGTTAACAACTGAACTTCCATGCCTTCACGCCCCCGCGAAATGGCCGCGCGGGCATGAAAACTCCTCGAGAACCGAACACTCTTCCGAAACGTCTCAAGCACCTCCGGAGGTCTTTTTTTCCATACGTTTGCGAAAATTGACCGGAGAGCCCGAGGTGACCGCAGTCAAGTCCACGGGCCCCTCCATAATCCATTTTCATGAAGATCTGAGGGAGTGTCTGATACTGCTTGAATGGTTCAGGAGGGGAAATGCGTAGTCTCTTACTGCTTATAATTCTGGCATTTGCATTCTCGGCGACAGCCCTTTCCATGCCTCTCCATCCGGACCTTCTCGCCAGGATGGACGCGCGGGCTCGCCACGCTTTGGCGGCGGAAGAACAGTCTCTGCACGAGCGGGGAGTGGACAATCCCGCGATGTGGCCCGTTCCGCCAACCTACAAGGGCCGGGTATTGCAGGGCGCGATGAAGACATCGGCCGCCCCGGACACCTTCAAAGTGATCCTGCTTCTCGTTGATTTTTCAGATCATCCGTCATCGGTTGCGCCATCGTTCTTCGACAGCTTGATGTACGACGACACAACGGGAACGGTCCGGGACTTCTACCGCAGCGTATCCTACGGGTCGCTGGTGATCGCCACCGAAAATCCCTGCGATTCAGTCGGGTGGCTGAGAATGCCGCAGACCTACGCGTATTACGTGAACAATCAGTACGGATTCGGCCTCTATCCGCACAACGCGCAGAAGCTCGCGGAGGACGCAGTTCAAGCAGCCGACCCGTTGGTTGACTTCTCCCGTTACGACAACGACGGCGACAACTACGTGGACGGCCTGATGATCGTCCACTCCGGCACGGGGCGTGAACTGTCCGGCGATTCCACCGACATCCACTCCCACGCCTGGTCGATGAGTCAGACTCTGGTTCTCGACGGAGTCAGCCTCAGCGGCTACGCAATACAGCCGGAGTACTGGGACAACGGGGCAAACCGCTGGGATATGACCATCGGAGTTTTCGCGCACGAGATGGGCCATTCAATTTTCGGACTTCCCGACCTGTACGACTACGATTACGATTCGGAGGGGCTCGGCAAATGGAGCCTGATGGCCGGCGGGTCGTGGAACGGATTTCTTGGAAGTTCACCGGCCAACCCGGATATCTGGTCGCGGACATTCATGGGATTTATCAACCCGGTCAACGTGACCGAGGACGCGGACAGCGTTCGGCTCGCCGATGTCCACCAGGGGCCAAACGCCCTCCGCCTGTGGAAAGACGGCGCAGAGGGAAACGAGTATTTCCTGGTCGAAAACCGCCGGAAAACGGGGTATGACAGCACCCTTCCCGGCGAAGGGCTGCTGATCTACCACGTGGACGAATCTGTGCCGACGGGGAATGACAGACAGTGGTACCCCGGGCACACGATTTATGGCCACTATCTTGTCGCGCTCGATCAGGCGGACGGGGACTTCGATCTGGAAATGAACAAACCGGCCGATTCCGGCGATCCCTGGCCGGGCGTGCAGGGAAAACGGTTTTTCCATTCATTCAGCCTTCCGTCGAGCGATTCCTACACCCATGGTCCGAGTTACATCGTGGTCAGCAACATCAGCGATGTTGCGGACACCGTCACGATGGGGATCCACATTTCCAGCGTTGCCGCACCGGCCTGGGCTGCATCCGAACTGGACAGCGCCGCGGGTCACGTGCATCTGGCGTGGCACCCCTACACTCCAGCCTTTCCTGGATCCGCCGTGAACTACTCGATTTACCGCGACGGCAATCAGATTGCGGTCACCGCGGACACTACCTGCTCGGACACGCTGACTTACTCGGGTGTTTACCGATATACCTTCGCCGCTACCGAGGAGTATTTCCCGACTCCACTCAGCGCCGATCTGAATGTTGATTGGCAGGGCGGCATGTCATCCATCACGGAAGCGGGAAAAGTCCTCTCCCGACAATTTCAGCTTGGAGCGGCCTATCCGAATCCGTTCAACCCGACATCGAGGATGACACTTGAACTGCCGCGGGGAACCGTGATCTCCGTCACGGTGTTCGACATCCTGGGACGCAGAGTGGCGACGCTGTACAGCGGGTACGCCGCAGCCGGTCGGATGCCGCTGCAGATAGATGGAAGCGATTGGCCTTCGGGCCTGTACCTCGTTCGCGCTCAAGCCTCGAACGGAGAGCAAACAGCGCGGCGGATTACCCTTGTTCGGTGATCGTGCCTCACGGTTTCGATGCATTTTGAAAACGGGGTGATTTGGAGGTATATAAGGATTCTAAAAAGAAAACCACGTCGATCCTCTTTCCATTCTGTTCCGGACTCACGGTCGAATGACCGGGCCAAGAAGGAGTATTCACATGCGAATCATCAACTTCCTGCTCGCCTGTACACTCTCGCTTGCATTGGCGGCTTCCGTGCTGGCAAAGCCGGCGACAAACGTTGACGAACTGCAGAAAATCGTGAAGGCGGAGAAACAGCGCCATGAACTGCTGCGCGGATTTCTCTTTCAGCAGATGAAGAGGACCGTCCCCTTCCGCGGCATGACGCCTGACGGTCGCAATTTCGAGCTCGTTGGAGTGAAGCCGGACGGACGACCGCTTTATCTCGCCACGGAAAATCTCAACGCGGCAAAAACGATATCCACTTTCCCGCTCCTTCCCGGCGGGTTGGCCGGCCTTGATCTCGACGGGAGCGGTACGACCGCAAACATGTTGGCGATCTGGGACGGCGGCTCGGTGCTCGCCACACACTCCGAATTCGAGGGACGGGTAACACTGGTGGACACTACCGATGTGGCCGACCACGCGACCCATGTGGCCGGCACGATGATCTCGGCCGGGCACGATTTCGATTCGCGCGGGATGAGCCCCGCCGCCGAGCTGTCCTCCTATGAATGGGACTACGACACGGATGAGATGGCCGCCGCGGCGATCAAGGGCCTGCGCATCTCGAACCATTCCTACGGGTACCTTCGCGGGTGGGATTACGGCAATTATTCCAGCAATGAGGGATGGCATTGGTTCGGGGATGTCAATGTCAGCACGACGGAAGACTATGGATTCGGTTTTTACTCTGACGAAACCAAAGCCTGGGACGAAATCGCGTACAATGCTCCGTACTACCTGATTTGCAAATCCGCTGGGAACGACCGGGGCGACAAGCCGCCTTTGGGCGTCGAAACAACCTACTTCTACGCGGCGGATGGTTCCGGCTGGACATCGGTTAGCGGTGATGGCGGCCGTGAACGCGACGGGGGAACGGACGGATTCGACTGTCTCGGCGACGTGTCCTGTGCCAAGAACATTATGACCGTGGGCGCCGTCAAGGATATCACAACCGGCTATACCAGCACGAACGATTTGCGCCTGACCACGCTCGAATCCTATACGGCATTTGGACCGACGGACGACGGCCGGGTCAAGCCCGATGTCGTCGGGAACGGCGAGCAGCTTTACTCCACCTTCAGCGACAACAATTATTCCTACGGAGTGTTTTCCGGAACATCCATGGCCTGCCCGAACGTTTCGGGATCGATCAACCTGCTGTTGCGCTATTTCGAATCGACCCATCATGACTCGATGCTCGCCTGCACAGCAAAGGCCCTGGTGCTGCACACCGCGGACGACGACGGCATTCTTCGCGGACCCGATTACCGATTCGGATGGGGCCTGATGAACACGACGACCGCCGTTGACCTGATTGCCCAAGACACGACGGATACGATGGCGATCAGCGAACACGTGCTGATGGACGGTGAGGCTCAGGCCTGGGCGTTCAGCTGCGACGGCACTCAACCGTTGAAGATCACGATCTCCTGGACCGATCCACCGGGAGTGGCCAGCCGCCGCCCCTCCCTGAACAGCCGGGCGTCGAAGCTGATCAACGATCTCGACCTCTGGGTGGCCGGTCCGAACGATGAACTCTACTACCCGTGGACCCTTGACCCCGACAATCCTTCGCACGCCGCGGTGCGGGACAAACCCAACCACGTGGACAACACCGAGCAGGTCGTGGTGGACACTCCCGCCGTCGGCCAGTACACGGCCTACATCATGCACAGCGGCACGCTCACCGATGGGCAGCAGGCGTATGGCATGATCGTCACCGGCACCACCGGAGACCTGCACGCCACCACCGCCCGCGAGCGGCAAGCCGTTGCGCTCCCGTCGCAGTTCGCGATCCTCGGCTCCTTCCCGAACCCCTTCAACCCGTCGGCGACAGTCCGGATCGCCCTGCCCGAAAGCGGCCGGCTCACCGTGAAGGTGTACAACGTGCTTGGCAGGAAGGTGGCAACCCTGGCGGATGGAGTACAGAGCGGGGGTGTGCACAGCTTCCTGTTCAATGCAGAGCGCCTGCCGAGCGGGATCTACATCGTGCGCGCCGAAGCGGAGAAGCTGGGCGTGAGGACACACAAAATGCTGCTGGTGCGCTGACGACGTTTCAAATAGGAATGATGAAGCCGGACCCGATGGGTCCGGCTTTTTTCACACTGTTCGAAGATACATGGGTGTCGTCAGCCTTCCTGCTCCAGGGCGAGGCTGAACGCGGTGGTCAATTTCAGCACATTGGCGTTCGTCTCAATCAAACGGCGGGAGATGATCGCCGACAGGTTCTTGTAGAGCGCGACGCCGAAGTTGGGATCGTTCCGGGCTACCTCCTCCAGATCGGCCTTCCTCAACACGCCGAGCATCACATCGGTGGACGCGGTGAGCGTCGCGGAGCGCGGCGTGCTCGCACAGAGGGCGATCTCCCCGATCACCGGGTGCATCTCCGCCGTCAGGTGGATCAGGGACTTGTCCCGGGATTCCAAGCTTGACTGCGATGAAAGCAGGGTCAGGCGGTGAGTGATGTCCACCTCGCCGCGAAGCAGAAGCACGACGTCGTCGCCCGCGTCGTTCTCGCGCCAGATCGTTTCGCCCTGCGGGTGGGATCTCACAACGACCCTGCTTTTGATCGCATTCACCTGGTCTTCGCTCATTCCCGCGAAGATGGAAAACTGCGTCAGGTCCATCAGCACTTCCCGGACGACCTTCTTCCGGGTCTTTTTCCTCGCGATCATGCTCCCCCTCCCCGCACCGCTGCCTCTTCACGCACGGCAGCCAGCACGATCGCCACATCGTGCGCTCCAACGTCTTGATCTGGATCCGGAAGGATGCGGATCTTGCTCAAGGTCAGTTCATCCGCCCGGCGTCCCGCCTCCTCGAATTTCCGCTTGATGAAGGCGTCGATCGACGTGAGATCGTCCGTCAGAATGTCGGACATCTCGAGCACTGTCTCCTTGGTGATCAGCGCGACCAGCAGGCCGTGATATTTCTCGCGAACCCATCCCTCGAGCTTGCGGATCGGTTGCCCGATGTAGGAACTCGGAATTTCGATGCGGTCGAGAGTGATCGGCGACGTGGGGTTGAGGATGTCCATCATCACCTCGGGCACCCCCGGCCTCAGCGCATGGCCGGCCAGCAGCACCGGAGCGAGGGTGTCCCGAACGACCACTTTATCCGCGCCGGCGCTCTGCAGGTGCGCGACCATCTCCTGCTCGAGGGCGTAGGCGAATACGGACGCCTTGCGGTTGCTCTTTTTCGCCGCCAGGGTCGCCAGCAGGGTGCGCTGATCCGCGTGCAGCGAGGACACCCCCTCCCGTATCTCAGGGAGGATGATCAGCGACCAGGCGCGTGTGATCCCGGCGCGTTTCCAGACGGTTTCCTGGGTGATGTCGCCGCGGACGAATTTCGGCTGCAGAGACTTGTAGCGCTCGAGCAGGCTGGAGACCTCGTTCTGGCTCATGCTGTTCATCAGCACAATGCGCAGTTCACGGTCGCGCATCGTGACCAGTGCGTCAACCACCCGTTCCGCTCCCGGAAACCAACCAGCGATAATCAAGTGGTCGCTATAGATGACGTCTTGCAATCCCTGGCCCTCCCGGATTTTCTCTGTTACCAGCACGGAGGAGATGCGCGCGGTGATCACACCCACGGCCATCACACCGGTGAACATCACAACCACCGCGACGAGCCGGCCGGAAATGTAGTGCGGCGCGTAATCCCCGTACCCCACCGAGGTCATCGTCACCACCGCCCACCAGAGGGCGTCCAACGGTGAGTTGAACGTCTGCTTGCCCTCGAGCAGCCAGAGCGACGTTCCGCCAAACAAGGCGAGCAGCAGGAGGACGACAAAAATCCACCCGAGCCTCGACTCGGCGAACACCTCACCGACACGGACCAACCGTTCGCGCACATTCTGCAGCAGGGCATGCATCCGGCCGCGCTCTCCCCTCGTGGAACCTGCCGTAAGTTAGCTTTTTCGAGGACTTATCGCACAGGGGAATGGGAATTGGGGGAAATTGCGAAGGCTGGATCGAAAGCAATGAAACCCGGTCCCGAACTGTCGGGACCGGGCCACCCGACTGGCGGTCAATCTTACGGTGGGCGGATAGGCCCACCCGCGCCACCCGTCCGTCATTCCAATACTTGCTGTCATTCCCGCGCAGGCAGGAATCCGTGTTGCAGTTGTAGTTGTAGTTGGCGTAAATCTGGGACAGTCCCTGAACTGCCTTTGGGGACAGTCCCGATTTACGCCATTCATGTGTGTGGCCCGGGATGTGATCCGAAGGATCATTTCCCGGGTTTCA
>CAZIDZ010000026.1:0-35199 GCA_964538455.1 uncultured bacterium | reverse complement strand
CCGCCGATTCCCGCGAGCACCCCGAAGGTTGTGGCGATCAGCCTCGCGGCGCTCGTGTCAAGGAGTCCCCTTCCGCCAGCCATTGCAATCCCCCATTGCTTTTCGTTGGCAGGAAACAATGTAGCACCCGACGCCAAAGTCTATAAACCCGGATTGTCAGGAAAAGAAAATCCCGGCATGCGAGATGCCGGGCTACGATGCTGTACACGGAAACCCGGTCCCGAACTGTCAGGACCGGGCTACCATTCGACACAACCTCAACCACACGGCGATAGAGCAGTCACAGCCGGTAGAGCATTACCCCCGTGAGCAACGTCAGAATGTAGTAGACGAACGGCGGCATGTCACGAAAGATGATCATCGCGACGAAAAAGAAAACAGCGCCGCCTATGTCGACCCACCCGACCCAACCGGGCAGGCCAGTCCGCAGCAGCAGCAGTCCGACCATGACCAGACCGGCCTGGGTGAGGATGCTGTACGCGACAAACGGCCAACCGGGCAGCGTCCCCTCGACGAAGGCCTGTGGATCGGCCCCCCGCAGGTAGACGCTCCAACTCCAGAACAACGCCCCGACTGCGATCGCCGCCACCCCGGCGAATGCCCAGCCCGAAGAAGGAAGGCTGCGGAAGTGATACCAGGTGAGGATCAGGGCAACCGCGGTGACGAGCGCGCCAAGGCTGAATAAGACCTGCGAAACCGTCCATGCACCGCGCTCCGCCATGATGATCTCTAGCTTTTGGGCCGCGTCCGGCAAGCCGAAAATCCGTGAAACCGGTGAAAACGCGGCGATCATGAAAAGAATGGAACCTACGATGAGAACGATTCCGTCGATCCGCTGAGCACTCATTGGCACCTCCCTGAAGCTGTCCTAAGCTTTGCCCCTTTTTGTTAGGGGAATTTAACTCGGTGTGTGGGGGCAAGTCATGCCAGAGATGGCAGGAATCCGAAAAAGATGGATGGATAGATTCAGCGTTCGCCGGGACGAGTATTTTCGGGTTGCCGAATGCGACGGCGAGATTTCTTCGTCATCCCAAAGTGTCGGGATTCCTTGCAATGAAACCCTCTCCCCCGGACGAGCATGTCCGGGCTACCTCCACTGCCTTTAGGGACAGTCCCGATTGACGCGCAGCACGACCTAATGAAATCCGGGTGGACAAGCCACCCGGGCCACCCACGGGCAGGCTCACGACGAAAGATCCTTCACTGCGTTCAGGATGACATGTAAAGCACAGAGGTCTATCAGACGTTCAGGATGACGAATGGAAGGGGAAAGAAAACCCGGCGATTTCCACAAGGGAACCGCCGGGTTTATCTATCTCCTCGCAGCTCGGGGCTGCGTCATTGGCGTCTGTCAGGCCGCCTCGATCTCGATCTTCTTGGGCTTTGCCTGCTCCGCCTTCGGCAGGACCACGGTCAGCACGCCGTCCTTGAACGAGGCTTCGATCTTGTCCTGCTGAATCGTTTCGCCAATCGTGAAACTGCGGGAGAAACGGCCGTAGTACCGTTCACTGAAGTGAACGTTGGTGTCCTTCTTCTCCTCCTCGACCTTGCGCTCACCGTTGATGGTCAGCACGCCGTTTTCGAGGGTGATCGACACGTCATCCTTGCGGATTCCAGGGAGATCCGCCAGCACGCGCACCTCGTGCTCGTTTTCGGTCACGTCCACACGCGGACGCCAGACCCGTTGCATCTCCTCATCGCTGAGGCCGTTGCCGAAGAAGTCATCAAAGAGGCGATTCCACCGGTCATGCATCCGGGTCGCCTGGAACGGGGTCCACCGTACGAGTGTCATCGTTCGCTCCTTTCCTTGCTGTATTGTTGTCTGTTGTAGGCAAACTATTCGGCGTTGCCGCCTTTTACCGTCTTCGACCATTCCAAATGCAACGGGTGTGCCAGAAGCGGACGCGATCGGGAGGCGCCAATTAATCATTTAATAATTATTAAGATAAGCGAGAGGTTACGCGGCCTTGAGGTTATTTGCTCGTTCAACCAAGTGTACGCAGTGCCACACTGGCAGCCTGATGTACGCCGTTATGGCATATAGCCTGCCGCAATTGCCCCGACTTCCAGGCAGATCGGTTGAAATGGACTCCTAAACTGTCCGGTTCCTTCGGTTTCACACGCCACCCGCTTGTCGCGAATCCTACGGCTCCCTATCCTCTCCTCAGCCACGGAACGGAGCTCTCCACGGATCGTATCACCATGGCAAAGACGTAAAACCAACATTCAGGGAGACGTTCCCAATGAAAGCGCCATTTTCTTCCTTCGCCCGGGCAGGTCTGGCGATGCTGCTGATGCTCGCCCTGTTGGGGCCCGCCACCGCTGCGCAGACGGGTAAAATCCAGACACAAAGCCGCTACCCCGTGATTGGCACCAATTTCGAAAGCCCCTTCGTCGCGGTGGCCGAGCGGTTAAAGCCCGCGGTGGTGTATGTCGAGGTGATCCGCGAGGAGCAGGTGCGGATGCCCTTCCAGGACCTGGAACCCTTTTTCCAGTTTTTCGGCCCGTGGCAGAACCCTCACCAGAACGAACAGAAGAAACCAGACGTGCAGAAGGTTCCCGCGAGCGGATCTGGCGTGATTATCGATTCCTCGGGGCTCGTGCTGACCAACAACCATGTCGTCGATAAAGCGACCGAGATCACGGTGACCCTCGTCGACGGTAGCAAACGCAAGGCGAAGGTGGTCGGCACCGACCCGGAGACCGACCTCGCGCTGCTCAACATCGGAGAGGTTCCCGCAGACCATGTCGCTCCGCTCGGCGACAGCGACTCGCTGAAGATCGGCGAGTGGGCGATCGCGATGGGCAACCCGTTCGGGCTGGACTGGACGCTGACGGTGGGGGTGATCTCTGCCAAGGGGCGCAGCAACCTGAACATCGCCGGAGGCGGACCGACCTTCCAGGACTTCATCCAGACGGACGCGTCGATCAATTTCGGCAACTCGGGCGGTCCGCTGGCGAATATCTACGGGCAGGTGATCGGGATCAACGCGGCGATCAACGCGCAGGCGCAGAACATCGGATTCGCCATCCCGATCAACCTCGCGAAGGACGTCGTGCGCCAGCTCAAGGCGGGCGGAACGGTGCACCGGGGCTACCTGGGAATGCTGCCGAGTGAATTGACAAACGACATGAAAGAGGCGCTGAACCTCGACAAAGACACCAAGGGTGTGTTCGTCGAATCCGTAGAACCGCACACCTCCGCGTCCGAGGGCGGCCTGAAGGCCTCGGACGTGATCACCAAGGTGGACGGCGATCCGGTGAGCGACGTCAACGATTTCCGGTTCCGCGTCGCGCGCCACGCGCCCGGGGAAAAGATGACGCTGACCGTCTACCGCGACGGGAAGCACAAGAAACTGACCTTCACGCTGGGCGACCGTGCGGACCTGATCGCCGAGAACGGCCAAGCCGCTCCGGGAGCTGAAGAACCCAAAGCCTGGATGGGCCTGGATGTCGCCAACCTGAACGATCCGCGGCTCGGCCGTGTGCAGTTCCAAGTGGACGAGGGAGTGGTTGTCCTAGACGTGGAAAGCGGCAGCCCCGCCGAGGGCAAGCTGCAGCCGGGCGATGTGATCACGGAGGTGGACAAAACCCCGATCACGAACCTCGGCGACTGGCGCAAGGAGGTCAACAAGCTCGCGGACGCCGACCGCGCGGTGCTGGTCAAATTCCACCCCAGAGGACACCGCCAGACCAGTTTTGTCGCATTAAAGAAGTAACCCCGCATTACCCTCTTCCCTGGCGGGGTGATACAGAGAGCGGGACGCTTCCGGGCGTCCCGCTCCTGTTTGCTGCGCACAGGACCTGCGTGAAGTGGGGAAACCCGATCCCGAATTGTCGGGACCGGGCCATCCTCGCCTTCCATGCCACCGTGCGGCTCGACAGGGCAATACAGCGCAGCTGATACATACAACCTGGATTCCCCGATCAAGCCGGGGAATGACAAAGTGGAGAGAAACCCGGTCCCGAATTGTCTGGACCGGGCCATCCGGATGCAGTGCCATACGCCCATTCTTGTGTTTATTCGGCCAGTCTCAGGTTGATGGACTCGGTGCTCTCCTGGAACCGGCGGTTCCGAGCCTGAGGAAGCTGACCTTCCCCTCCCTCACCCTGGGGCGGTTCGCCGATATCTCCACCCATTCCGCCACCGGGACGTCCGCCCATTCCTCCGCCTGGACGACCTCCCATTCCCTCGCCGGGTGTCCGCCGCATCATCCCACGGCCGGGGAGCTGAACGTAGGAGAGGGACACTTTAAGTTTCGCCCCTGGCGCTGCGTTCAAAGCAAGCCGGGCGGTTTCGCCGAATTCGTTGAAGCCGGCCCACGCTCCGAGCGGAATCGCCAGTTCCTGGACGACAACCCCAACGTCAACCCCTGTGGCCAACACGATGCCGGCCGACCCATCCGCCGGGAGGGTCGTGCGTTCATCCCCGCTACCGTATCGAATCAGTACCTCGGACTGAACGCCGGTGCGAAGCCTCATACGGAGGCGATCCCCCGGATTCATCTCCTGCTCATCGCCCGGCATCTCCGTCGGCTCACCGGACTCCCCGGAGCCGACCATCCTGTCCAGGCCGTTCCTCCGCCCACCCATCCGGTCGATCGAGAGCAACACGCCAAAGGGCGATCCCTTATCCGTCCTCGGTTCAAACCAAAGCGTAACCGGCATCATCGAACCGCGGGTGGAGATTCGACGCTGGACAAGGCAATAGAGCACGGAGTCGGAGTTGACGAAGGCGAGGGAAACCCCGGCGTCCTCGACGTAGGTGCGGGGGTAGGCCTCCCAATCCGCGGCGACGCCGTCCACCCGGATCGGCGACTTGAGCCGGGGAGCGTCCAGTGTATCGCGGCACCCCAGTTGGACCGCAGAAGCGAGGATAAGCAACATCCCGAACGCCGGGAATCTCAGCCAATCAAAAGCGCGTTGACGTGCCCGCATCTTGTTCTTCCTCCGGTTGTCGCCGACCGTACGTTCCTACAGCGAAATCAGGGACAGGGAAACGGAAGCAGTGAAGCCGTTCCACGTGAAGTAAGAGTCGGAGGACCTGTTGTCTGTCCAGTTGACCGAAACGCCGAGTGCGACGGCGGGGGTCTCAGGCGATGTTTCCAGCGTGCGGCGCACAGCGACCATCACCCGGCAGGTTTCGTCATCACGCGCTTCGCGGTCCGTCAGCGCCTGCACCTCAACATACCGCGCTGCGCCATACTGCCCGCCGAGGGTGAAGCGCCAGAGTCCGGCTAGACGGTTCAGCTCGCCGCCGACCCGCCACCCATCCCAAAGCAGGTTGCCGGGATCGAGGCCACCCTCGTACAGGGCCACAAGCCCGTCACCGCCGACGGCAAGCTGGTTTCTCACGGTGAAGTTCAGGGCTCCACCGAATCCGGTGCCGAGCCTGCCGGAGAGCCGCAATGTTGTCCATAAGAACGTTGTGGAGGCAGCCGTCTCCAGACTCCCGTACGCCCGTCGTTGAAATCCCGCCTCCAGATTCGCGGCCAAGTTGTGGAACGTAGCCAGATTGGCTCCGCTCCAAACCTGGAAATCGTCATAGTCGGCCGCCACGTCGCCGGCGTTTGGATACTTCGTTGTATTCCAGGACCCGGAAGCACGCAGGCGAAGCCGACTCGAGGCGTGCCAGTTGATCCCGGTTTCCACACCATACCCACGCCTGTTATAGAGGTTGTAGGCTTCGCCATAGTCCAAGGTGAATCCCTGCACCGCCACCCAAGCTTCACCCCGCTTTCCGACGTATCCCCCCACCTCCATGGCGATCACATGTTGCAAGTTGCTCAGATCCGTGTACTCGTTGTAGGCCTGCCCGTAGCCGTCATAGGTAACCAGCAGGTTGGGGGTGAAATTCTGTTCAACGCTCAAGGCCAGGCCGCCGAACCTGTCGGCAACGCCGAGGCTGTCGTTGAAAAGGTTTGTGGTCGATCCGGCGTTCAGGTTGACGCTCCACCCCGGGGGAGGGATCGCGGCGGAGGGATGGACCATGAAGAGGGAAAGGGCGGCTGGAGCGAGCAGTTTCTTCATACCGTTCGATTTCCTACCGTCGCCAATGGCGGTGGCCGGGAGCTCCGGGCTGGATTGGGCCGCGATCGGGATCGTCCGGATTCATCCGCCGGCCCCGATCCATCATACCCGGCCCCCCCATAAGCAGCCAGCGCCGCCACGTGTTCCACGCCATCTCCCACCCCTCGGGGCGGCGAGTTTCAATCCACCAGTTGCGGAATGCATTCTGATCGGTTTTGACGCTGTCCGGGAGTGAGTAGAACCAGGCATTCTGCCAGCGGCGCCATGCCCGCTCCGGGGAAACACGAGTGTTGAACTGGGACCACCATTGGACGAAGGCCGTGCTGTCATGTTTCGCGGCTTCCGGCATCAGCAGCAACCATTTCATCCGCCAACGAACCTGAGGACCACGGAACATCGGATCGAGCGCGTCGGGCAACCCGTCACGGTTCCAGTCGGGGGCGAGATCATTGATCCCGTCGCCGTTGAGATCGACGAACGGAGGACGGTGCGGAGGACGACGGGGAAATGCATCACGATCCCAACCCGACGAATCGGGTGGCGGAGGGGGTGGTTGTGCAGCGGCTGTGCCCGCGACTACAGCCAGGAGGATCGCGGCTATCATTACAATGATTCTTCGCTTCATCTCTCGGTACCTCAGCTTCTACCGCTTGAAGTGCAACGGGTGTGCCACTTCGCGCCGGTTTCACACCTCTCCGACAGCCGGCGTTTAATGCCTTGTGTTTCTTACCACTGCTGCCAACATCCGGAGAACGCCGAAAAGAAATTCCGGAGTCTCAACGCTGCTGCCTCGTCCCGCTCGACGACGGTTCGTCATTCTTGCCGAGGGGAGGCTTACGCCCGGTCAAATTCATCGGTCTGCTCCCACCTTTTGAGGCGGTACCGGATCGCTTTTTCCGAGACGCCGAGGCGCCTGGCGGTTTCGCTCTGGTTGCCTCCCGTCTCTTCAAGAACATGGTTGATGATGCTTCGCTCAAAGGCTTCGACGCGTTCCGGAAGACTCAGGGAATCGTCATCCTGGAACGTGCCGGCCGGACCGGACCCGTTGACGCCGCGGACCGGATTGGGCAGGTCGCGCACGCCGATCATCTCTCCGCGCGCCAGCACGACAGCACTCTCGACAGCGTTCTCGAGTTCGCGGACGTTTCCCGGCCAGGAGTATTTCATCACCGCGTCGAGAGCATTCCGATCAAGCCCCTTCACCGATTTGCCGTTCACGCTGCTGAACCGCTTGATGAAATGCTCGACCAAAGGGGGGATGTCCGCCTTCCGCCGGCGCAGGGGCGGAATCTCGATGCGGACGACGTTGAGCCGGTAAAACAGGTCTTCCCTGAATTTCTTCTCCTGAATCAGATCCTCGAGGTGCTGGTGGGTGGCCGCGACGATGCGGACATCCACCTCGACCGATCCGGTTCCCCCGACGCGCTCGATTGTCCCCTCCTGCAGCACGCGGAGCAGTTTCACCTGTCCGTGCTGGGGCATATCGCCGACCTCGTCGATGAACAGCGTGCCGCCCGACGCCCGTTCGAACAGCCCGGTGTGCCGGTCGGTCGCTCCGGTGAACGAACCTTTCTCATGGCCGAACAGTTCGGATTCCAGCAGGGTCTCCGGGATCGCAGCGATGTTGACCGCAACGAAGGGCTTGTTCGCCCTGGGGCTGCCGAGATGGATGGCGCGCGCCACCTGCTCCTTTCCTGTCCCCGACTCGCCGATCACCATTACCGAGGCGCGTGAGGGTGCAGCCCGGGCGACGAGCCCGAGCACTTCGCGCATCTCTTCGGAAGCCGCAATCAACCCCGTTGCCCCGCCGTCCACCTCTCCCATGCGGGCGCGAAGCTCGCGGTTTTCCTCGGCGAGCTGTTTCCGTTCGAGCGCCCGCTCGACGTGCAGCGCGAGAGCCGACAGGTCAACCGGTTTCTGGACGAAGGTATAAGCCCCGGCGGCCATCGCCTCGACGGCCGTTTCCACCGTCCCGTACGCGGTCATCACAATTACCTGGACCTCCGGATTGGCGCGCCGTACTTCCTGGAGCAGGTCGATGCCCGATAGCCCCGGCATGCGCAGATCCGTCAGCACCAGGTCCAACGCCTCGCGCTGGACGATTTTCAGCGCCTCTTCCCCGCTGGCCGCATCCAGGGTCTCGTACCCTTTTTTGCGCAGGAATCCCGCCAGGGTCGAGCGCTGGCTGGCCTCGTCGTCGGCGATCAGTATTCGGTGTGCATTCATGACAACTCCCGTTTCAGCACCAGGCGGAAGGTTGCGCCGCCACCCGGCGTTTCATCCACCTCGACACGGCCGCCGTGCTCCTCCGCGGTGCGCTGCACCATCGCGAGCCCTACCCCGGTCCCCTCCGATTTGGTCGTGTAGTAGAGGTGGAAAATCCGTGTCCGTTGGTCGGTCGGGATCCCGGGGCCATTGTCCGCAATCTCGATGACCGCCGTGTCGTCCTCCGCCCGGGCGTTCAGCCGAATCCAGCCGGTATCCCGCTCGACGAAATCCAACGCATTCTTGAGCAGGTTGAGCACCGCCGCGCGGATGTGCTCCGCATCGAAAGCGAAGGGAGGGATGCCGTCAACCTCATGGTCGAAACGGACATTCCGTGAAGCGGCGCTGGGAGAGAACATTGCGACGACATCCGCCAGCGTCCGGGTCAGGTCCCCTTCGCGAAGCTCCGCCTTCGGGGGACGTGCGAACGCCAAGAAGTCCTCGACAATTCTCTCGATACGGCCTCCCTCTTCGCGCATCGCACGAACGAGAGCATGGTACTCCTCGCGGTCGGAAGGCGGTTCGAACTCCGACTCCAGCCGCTGCGCCACCATGCCGATGGTGTTCAACGGATTGCGGATTTCATGGGCAACGCCACCCGCGAGCTTACCCATCGCCTCAAGGCGCTCGGACGCGGACCGTGACGCCTCCAGCCGTTCAACCTCGCGCCGGATGCGTTCGGCCTCGAGAGTAAGCGCGTGATGGTGCTCCCGTGTGACAAACCAGATCAGAATGAATCCGGCGAGGACGATGAACAGGACGGTGCGCAGCACCAGTCCGAACAGGCTGCGCGCACGGATGGTTTTTAGCGGGTCGGTGTTGAGGCCGAGGCGGAGAACGACGCCCGGGTAATTCTCCAGGGGCATCGCCGCCTCGAATTTCAGGTCCCTTGTGGAACCGGAGAAGCCCGCGGTGAACGCCGTTGTCGTGTCCGCCCGGGGTGCGAAGGGGTCCTCCGCGGTTGCGAACCAGCCGGGCAGCGGCGATGTCGCCGCAAGAATCGAGGCACCAGAAACAATAGCGGCGTAGTCAACGAAGGGATACTGTTGCAGCGACTCCAGGATCGCTGAAAGTCCCGCCTGACGCCTCCAGTCAAGCAGCGTCGAAGCATCCCCGGCGACCAACAGCGCCCCTTTCTCAAGCGCGACGAGAACGCCCATCCACGAGCTGCTGCTGTCTTCGCCGGCGAACACGCCGAGGGGATAGACGCCGTCATCGTCGAAGAGCAGGTCCTCCATCCATTCCGCGCGGAGACTGTCGCTCAAGTCAAAACGGCCGGGAGTGCCGCCGACCCGCCTGCCGCGCGCGTCCAGCATCTCAAAGCTCCGCACCCCGCCTTCGTTCGCCAGCTCCAGCCATTGATCGGGTGTGAGATCCGAGAGGTTGTACTCGCGGGAAACGAGATCCGCAACGGAAACGAGATGGTCATACTGCACCTGGCGAACTATCCTGTCCCCGATGGCGACCAGCTCGATCTGCTTCTGCACCTGCTGAACGAGATCCTGGGCCTGGCGTACAGTCAGATCACGCGTGGTAGCCCGCACCCTGCGCCAGTCGAACATCGCCGCAATCGCACTGGCGAGCACGAGCAGCACCAGCAGACCGATCAGGACTCTGCGGGTGAATCCCTCCTTCCTCGCCGGAACGACCAGACCCTCTCCGTCCATTCACCACCCTGTGTTCTTCCCCACTCCGTCATTGCCATTTTCATGCCTCGATCGATATGCGAGGCATTTTCAAAGCAGGAGGTAAAAATCAACAGGTTACAAGATACAGACGGCAATGACATCTCGGCAATTTTGCCGAGATGCTCGGCGTTTGTGTTTGTCCGTGGCGTCATTCGAGCCGATTCGGCCCAGTTCTCCTTGCTGAAGCAGGGACGGTTTCAAACGCCCGTCCTCACGGCGCTGCGGAAGCGGCTTCGAGGACATGGCGTCCGGACGGGAAGCGCCCTCGATTAAGCTTTCGCGGCGAGACTACGCCGACTCCGCTGAAGAACAGGATTGGCGGAAAAAGGTTGGCGTACAGCGAAAAAATCGAACATCTTGACGCAACTTCGCCCACAGGCGACAAACTGGAACCACCAAACGGAGCCCTGCCCCATGAATGCTGCACACCTGCATCTTATCGTCAATCACGTTCCCATTCTGGGTTCGGCGTTCGGACTTTTCCTGCTGCTTCTCTCCCTGCACCCGCGTTTCGGCGCCAACGTTCGCAGGGCAGCCCTGGTCTTTTTCGTGATAACGGGCCTATTTGCCGAAATTTCAGTACTTTCCGGGGAATCCGCTCATGAATTGCTGCACGGCACGCCGGGCATTTCGATGGCGAACGTTGAGCCCCACGAAGAGATGGCGGAGAAGACCAACGTCGTCGCTATCATCACGGGCTTGGCGGCGCTGTTCGTGCTCGCCATGGAGTGGCTCGACAAGCGGTACCCAAAATTCATCTCCTGGATTGTGTATCTTCTTGCGATTATTACGTTTGTAATGATGTTTTTGACCGGCGAACTGGGGGGACACATCCGTCACCCGGAAACGTTCAGCGGTTGGACGGCACCGGCGAAAGCCCACGATCAGGAGACACCCGCACCTGGCGATACTTCCGCCGTGCTTGAGCACGAGCAGGAACACGAATAGAATACTGAAGGCCGGGTGAGGACCTCCGGGAGAATCCGGCACCGAGGGACTTATCGAACAGCATTCTTGAGTTGCCTTGTGGTCGACTCCAATCTAGATTGTGCGAACAGGCACGATCTGTGTACTTATTTTTATTGCATTTAGCAAAGCGAGGAAGCGAAGTGGCTGAGAAGCTTACGCACACACGGATAATACGCTCCGCCTCCCACGATCCCTGGCATAACCTGGCCCTCGAAGAAGCGCTCTTGCTGGATGTTGCGCCGAACGAGGTGATTCTCTATCTGTGGCAGAACGAACATACCGTCGTCATCGGCCGAAACCAGAACGCCTGGAAAGAGGCTCGCTGGAAGGAGTTGGAGGCGTCCGGCGGCAAACTCGCCCGCCGACTCTCCGGCGGAGGTGCGGTGTACCACGACTTGGGAAACCTGAACTTCACCTTCGTCATGGACCGTTCCCTGTACGATCTTCATCGCCAGCTCGACGTCATCCTTCGCGGGGTGCGCAGCCTGGGCATCGACGCCAAGTTTACCGGGCGCAACGACCTCATGGTGAACGAGCGCAAGTTTTCGGGGAACGCCTTCCTGATGACGCCGGATGCGGGGCTGCACCACGGAACGGTGCTGGTCAATGTGAAAATGGATGACCTCGGCAAGTACCTGCAGGTGAGCCAGGAGAAGATGAAGTCCAAGGGCGTCACATCGGTACAGTCCCGAGTGGTCAATCTGAGCGAGTTCAACCCGGAGCTGACGATCGACACGGTCGCCGACTCCCTCCAACAGGCGTTCATCGAAGTCTATGGAGGCGAGGGCGAAGTGCTCTCCCCGGCGGAAGTGGTGCCGGATCTGACGCCGTTATACGAGAAATTCTCATCGTGGGAATGGCGGTACGGGCGCACGCCGAGATTCGACGTCTCCTTCACGACGCGGTTTGATTGGGGTGGCGTGGAGATCGGTTTTACCCTGGACGATGGCCATGTATCCGCGTGCACGATTTTCACTGACGCGATGGACAGCGAGCTGTTCCTGGAGATCGCAGCCTATCTCGAACAGATCCCGTTCCGGATCGAATCGATTCAGAAGAAACTGGATGAGGTTCCGGTGGGCGACGAGTCGAACAAGCAGGTGATCGCCGACCTGAAGCAGTTCCTGGCCGAACAGCAGATATAGGCGGGTGGATCGCCGGAGGGGGTATGCGCAGGCTCTGTGATGCGAGACGCCGGCTTTCAGCGGCCGCCAGACTGGCGGCCCTGTTGTTGTTGCTTTTGCCGCTGCGGTCGGCGCTCGCCGTGGACGTTCCCCCGGAACATGAAGTGTACCGTTTCCTCACCCGCTGCGAACTGAAGGGCTACCTCGACACGCGTCTTTCACGTTCTCTCCCTTACAGCGAACGCCAGGTTTCCTCCCTGCTTGGCGAAGCGATGACAAACCGTTCACGGATGAACCCGGTCGAACAAGGCGAACTCGACCGTTTCCTGTTTCTCTTCGCGCATCAACTTCCGGACAGTGTCAACGCAGCTCGGACCCCACTCTCGTGGGAAAACACGCGCGGCCAGCATCTGCCCTGGAAGCCGCTGCACATGTACGGCGATCCCCGCTGGGCGTGGCATGTCCGGGGCGAGGGCTGGCTGATCGGATTCAACCCGCACGCGGATGCCGGCGTCGAGCATGTGGACAACGGCGTCGACCGGGGCTCGCTGAATCGAATCGCCACCGGACTGTCGGTTTTCGGACGCTACGGCGACGTGGAGCTGCTGATGAACGTGCGTGACGCCCACCTCTCCGGCGACATCGGTCTCGCGGATTCCGTCCGCTACCCGATCCGGTTCGACTCCGAGAATCGCAGCTCCGGCAGGTTCGACTTCGACGAAACGGACGCAATGGTCTCCTGGGAACGGAAGCACATTTACGCCCTCTTCGGAAAGACGTCGAACCTCTGGGCGCCCGGCGCAATCGGCGCTTTCTCGCTCTCCAACAACGCCGGTCCAAATGTACAGGCCCGCCTCCGGCTCACCTTCGAGCCGCTTGAGATCACGTGGGTCCAGGCGAAACTGATCCAGAGCCCGCCGATCACCTGGCCGCTGGTGGCGGGAGCGGACACAATCGGCACGCAGTACGCGGAGAAGTGGTTGGCCGCCCACCGCTACGATTTCCGCATCTTTCGCAATCTTCAAATCGGCTTCTGGGACATGGTGGTGTACGGGTACCGCGGGATCGACTGGGACTATCTCCCACCGACGACATTCCTCTGGTCGGCGGAACATTACAACCACGACCGGGACGACGTACTGATGGGGGTGGACCTGAGGTTGATCCCCGCCACCGGATACGAAATCACGTTCTCGTGGCTGCTGGACGAATTGAAATTCTCGAAACTTGGCTCGAACTGGTTCGGGAACAAACATGGCTACCAGGTCGGCGTCCATGCCGTGGATCCGCTGGGAGTGGACAACGGCGACCTGAACCTTGAATGGGTAATGCTGCGCCCCTACGTCTACACCCACACCCGTGCAATCAACATTCCCCAGCATTACGGGGTCAATCTCGGGATGCCGCTGCAGCCGAACAGCGCGGAGTTTCTCGCCCGCTGGCGCCAGACACTCTCACCGCTGCTCAACGTCTGGAGCGAGGGGACGCTGTTGCTTCACGGGGCGAATCCGCCCGGAAAGAATGTCGGCGGCGACGTGCGCGTGCCCTACGATTCTGACAAGGACAGCGAAAACGTCAGTTTCCTCGAGGGCGACCGGGAGAGGACACTGACGGGAACCGTGGGCGTTGAATACGAGCTGGACCTTCGGCTTTTCCTGCGGGCTTCGCTCAGTCTGGGCAGTTACGATTTCAACCCGATAAAAGGGGACTCGATTTCCCGTTCGATCAGCCGCTTCGACGTCTCCCTGACCTGGTTTCCCTACCGCTGGCGCGAAGGACCCTACTGACTTCTGTCCATTCCGGGCTGACACGGCACACCGGGTTGAGTGATTCTGCGAAAAGAGTGATTGACGCCTTTTCAAATCCCGTCGCTTCGCCGCTGCGCAAAACGTGAGAAAAGGTGCCTGTCACTCTTTTTCCGCGTGGGACCTCAGCGTTTACTTTAAGTCAACGAACCGCAGTGGAGAGTGCGATGGGCGGCCCTACGCTCGACAACCTACTCGACCCTTGGCGCGACCCCGCCTCGGAGCCCGCCGACGGGTCCGGTGCCCTCGGACTTCTCGAGGCGGCGGCGGACGCCGCCGGAGGGGACGGGGCGAGCGACTGGGCGGCCTTTCTGGACGCGACCGCCCGGCCCGGCTTTCTCACCTCGCTGCCCGACGACGCCCGGGTGCGCTGGACCGGTCTCGCCTTCGAGGCGATTCGAAAATCGAACTACACGCTCGAAACGCTGCTCGAACGCCGCGCGGCGGAGCAGCCCGATCGTCCCTTTTTCCGCGAGACCGAAAGCGGAGGCGAAGTTACCTGGACAGTGGGCATGGTGAGGCGGAGGGCTCGTGCAATCGCCGCCTCATTGATTGTGGATACGCAGGGAGATGCACGGGTCGCCCTTTACCTCGACAACAGCGTTGACGGAGCCTGTTCGGATCTCGCCTGCCTCGCGTACGGCCCGCTGGTTTCGCCGCTGAACGTCCATTTCGACACCGAAATCGTCGAGTGGATTGTCAGACGCCTCCAGATCACGGTCGGCATCGCGGACACCGAGGAACGGGTTCAACGGCTGCTTGACGTCCGCCGAAACACAGGGCTTCCGCTGCGGGTTATCGCGACCCGTCCCTCCCGCGCCACCGAGAATGGAGAGGCTGAACTGCTGGCGGAAGCGATCAGCAGGCGCACGACGGAAGAGATCGACGCGATTCTCGCGGCCGCTCCCCGCCGCGGCTTGGATGAGATCTGCACGGTGATGTTCACATCCGGGTCCACCGGACAGCCGAAGGGCGTCTGTTTCACCGTCGGAAACCTGATCACAAAGCGATTCGCGCGAGCCGCCGCTCTGCCCGAGGTCGGGCGGAACGAGGTGCTGTTCTGCTACCTTCCCCTGTTCCACACCTTCGGCCGATTCCTCGAGCTGCTCGGGATGCTTTTCTGGCGTGGCATCTATACGTTCGCGGGCAACCCGTCCACCGAATCCTTCTTCGCCGGAATCGCAGGGGTACAGCCCACGGGCCTGATCGGCGTCCCACTGCGCTGGATGCAGATTCGGGAGACCGTGCTCGAACGGATTAAATCGTCCTCCCCGGACGCCCGTTCCCGCAGTCTGCGCGAACTTGTCGGAGAACGGCTGCGCTGGGGGCTGTCCGCCGCCGGGTACCTCGATCCCAAAACGTTCCGTTTCTTTCAGCAATCGGGTGTCGAACTTTGCAGCGGTTTCGGGATGACAGAGGCGACCGGAGGGATCACGATGTCACCCCCCGGCGATTACATGGACGACACCGTGGGCGTTCCGCTGCCCGGCATCCGGATCACGCTCAGCGAGCAGGGCGAAATGCGGATCGGCGGACCCTACGTCGCCCGTTATCTCGACCCCCGCGGCGCGGGGCTCGCCGCCCTGCCCTGGGACGGCGAGGACGAAGCGGACGGCTGGCTGGCGACGGGCGACATTTTCCAGCAGCTGGACCGAGGGCATTTGATGATCGTCGATCGCGTCAAAGACATATACAAAAACGTCCGCGGCCAGACGATCGCCCCCCGCAAGGTGGAGAAGAAATTCGCAGGCGTTCCGGGCATCAAGCGTGTGTTTCTCGTCGGCGACCACCGCAACGACAACGTGCTGTTGATCGTACCCGATCTCGATGACCCTGTGCTGAAATCCTCTCCCGGCCCGCAGAGCCGCAACGAATACTTACGGAGGATAGTGGCGGCGGCGAACGAAGACCTCGCCCCCTACGAGCGGGTGGTCAACTTCGCCGCGCTCGACAGGGACTTTAGCGTCGAGAACGGCGAGCTGACACCGAAAGGCTCCTACCGGCGCAAGGCGATCGAGCGGAACTTCGAAAAAGTCATCGAGCAGCTGTACGAGAAGGCGTATCTGGAATTCAAACTCGACGGCCTGGTGCTGGTTCTGCCCCGATGGCTGCTGCGGGAACTGGGAGTGCTCGAGCAGGACATCGTCGCCAAACCCGGCGAACTGGTGGACGCCACGCGCGATCTGCGGCTGACCGTGAGACGCGCGAAGGGGAACCACTGGCAGATCGGATCGCTGGAGTACGAACTTGAACGGCTCCGGTTCGACCTCGGCCTGCTCGCTCGCCATCCGCTTTTGTGGGCCGGCAATCCAGAAGCGATCGCGTTTCTCCCCTGCCGCGAAGGGTGGGACGCGCCGATCAAGGACGTCGGCCTGCACCTGTTCCTCCCCGAACCGGCGCCGCCGCCCGGGGAGCCGCTGGAGCCCTCGGGGGTTGCGGACCCCCGGCTGCTGGAGATCAACCGGCTGCTGCAAACCGCTCTGTTCCGGTCAGGCGAGGAGGCGTTCGAAGCGGTCACAGAACTGGGAGATGAGCTGGCGGCGGCCGACACCCGCCACGCAGATCTGATCCGACGCCGGTTGGCCTCCCTCGCTACGCACGGCAGCGAGGCGGTGCGTTGCCTCGCCTACCGCGTGATGCTGCTGGATGAACCTGTTCCCGATTACGGGATCGACTTCCCTTCTTTCCTGCATTCCGGCAAGACTTTTCTGAACGAGGAGTCGATCCAGGCGATCGCCGCCGCCAGTTTTGAGCAGCACCGGCTCGACGCCCTGCGGCAGCGGTTGAAGCGGTACCGCCAACAGCTCGAATGGCCCGCGGACGAGGTGATCCGCGACCAATTCGTCCGGCTGCTGCGCCTGCTGGTGGATTTCGTCCGCTACCACAGTGAATTCTACAAACCGGTGCGCGCGGAGCTGGCGGCCTGGGTGCTTCATCGCGCCGATGATGAGCTCGCCTCAATCGCGGAAAAAGAGTTGGCTAGGCTCGTGCACTGGTTTGAATCGCAGCTCGCGGAGAGGTCAACACGCCTGGATCCAAAGCAATTCGAACGGCGCGTCCTGTTCGATGAAGGAATGGAGGACGGCGCCCGGGAAAGGATGCGGACCCTGCTGCTCGACTCCACCTTTTTACGCCAGTCGGTACTACTGGCGTTTGATGATGAATCGTTCGATCTCGACCAGGTTCCCGATGGAGGGATCTGGGTTTCGACGGTAAACGTGCGCGCCCAATACCGCAACTACCGCGTGAGCATCAACACGATCACCGGTCGCCATTACGACCTGCTCGTAGTTCTGCGCAACGACCTCAACAGTCCCGCGATGCTCGACACCAATCACTGGACGATGATCATCGCGGGACAGCCGACCGGAATCCGCCAGATGCCGAGGTTCGGCTGCTCACGCCCCGAGTTGGGCGCATTTTCCATGGAATTCATCGTCGAACGCAGCCTGTGGGACAAAGTGCGCGAGACCACGGTACAGCACGCACTGTCCGGAAACGGCACCCCGACGAACTGGCGCAAGTATTTTGTTCGCGCGATGGCAACCTTCTTCGCAGCGTGGCGGGAGAGCGGACAGTCCATCGTGCCGGGCAGGATCGATCCCGCAAACGTCGTCATCCCCGAACCCGATTTCCGGGAAGGCGCTCTGCTGCTCTCGCTCTCCGGCTGGAAACCGTACACCGGACCCCTTGACCTGTTCCGCCCCCTACACGCGACTTTCTACCGCAGAGTAGCGGCCCACATCCCGGCCGCCGCAGAGGGCTTGGATTACGAATGGATGTCTGCCGCGTGCCGGGAAGCGCTGAGTGATGAAGGAGCCCGGTCGCTGCTGCTGGAGCTGCGCCACAGCCTTCCGACAAGCGGCAAGCAACCGTTCGACAAAGCGTTTCTCGGCGAGCTCGACTCGGCGATACGTATGATCGGCGTAGATCTGTATGTGCCGCTCCCGGTGCAGAACGCGATCGACCGATACGACGCCTGGCTGACCGCGGAAACCCATCCGACCGATGCGGCGCGGTTGGAACTAATCGACGGATTGATTTCGATGTACCGGCTGGGCAGATACGGTGAGTTCGGCCGTTACCTACTCTATCGTCACACCTGGTTCAAAGAGTCGGACGACGCCGTACACAAAGTTTTCGACCGTCTGATCACGCTACTCCACGACCATCCTGAACGGCCCGCCACACAACGGGTGGAACTTCCGGAACTGCAAGCCCTGCTTGAGGAACCCGAGGACCGTCTCGCCCTGGCGCGCCTCATCTTCCCACGGGCGCAGAAAGGGCGCGAGATGCAGATCCGCGCCGTCGGTGAGGCCGAACGCAAGCAGGTGCTTGTCGTGACCCGGCTCGAGGATTCGCGGGGGGATGACTACGAAGTGCGCGAGCCGGAAATGCCGGAAGAGGTCGGCCAACTCTACCGCCTGTTCTACCAGGAAAACGTGATGAAGGTGCCGAACCAGCAGGACCATTACCTGCTTGCCGTAGACGTATCAGACAGGATTGTGGGCGGAATCACCTACCATTACGACGGGGGCTTCGCCACCCTGGACGCGATGGCGGTGGCCACGCCGCTGCACCGTCGCGGTATCGCGAGCGGACTGATCGAGGAGGTCGCCGGCCGGCTCGCAAGCACCGGCGTGCAAGCGCTGACAACCTCCTTCCTGATGCGCGAGTTCTTCGAGCCCCGAGGTTTCCAAATCGACCGCCGCTACGGAGGCCTCGTTCGTTTTCTCGCAACGGACACCACCGGCCCCCTGGACCGGCACTACCCGCATTCCGACATCTGACGTGAAGAGGGTTTAGGGGCGCTCTTCAGGATCGCATTCGATGCCGCTCTCAGATCATTGCGCGCGATGTGATCTCGCCGTGCCTCCGCATGAACTCCACGGTTTTCGGCAGGTAGTTCACCAGCGGCGGGCAGGAAATCCCACTCCCTTTGAGATCGACCAACATATTCTCCGTAGAGTAGAGGGTCGGGTGGGTAAAGTAGTCAAGCGCTTCGGGAGGGATCTGCATCCACCGTTTCAGGGGCCGGATGTATGTCAAAGCGAGCTTCAGCAGCTCCTTCGGGAATGGGAAGGGAATCAACATTCGCCGGGTCGCCCGGCCGAGTTCATGCACGAGCGGCGCGACCTTCATCGGACGAGGATCGGTGAGGTGATAGGTTTTCCCGAGGGATTGAGGGCGGCCGGAGAGGAAGGCAATGGCGTTGACGACGAAATCCCGCGGAACGATGGGCACGCGGAAGGTGTGCCCGCCACCCATTGCCGGGTACGGAAAGATGGGAGGCAGCGTCAACAACCAGCGAATGGCGTAATAGAGGCCGTCGAATTTTTGAGTCTCCCCCGTCGAGCTGTCCCCCATCACAATGGCCGGACGGTACACGGTGGCAGGCAGACCCTCCGCCCTCGCCTGGGCAACGGACACCTCCCCCTCGAACTTGGACTCTTCGTAGAAGTTGTTGAATCTTTGCCCAACCTCCAGGTCGCTCTCCCGGAACAGACCCGGGTACCTGCCGGAGACATGGACGGTGGACACATGGTTGAAGCGTGAGAGCTTTTTGCAGCTTTTTGCAAAGGCCAGGACGTTGCGCGTGCCGTCCACATTCACCCGTCGCAGCAATGTCCGATCGGCCGTCAGATCGTACGCCGCGGCGAGATGAAAGACCTGCTCCACGTTTCGGGCGATCGCCTTGCCATCCGCGAGGGCGAGCGCCGGATCGGTAACATCTCCCTGATGGAGCTGGATTCGCCCGGCGAGCGCGGGATGCATCTCCTCGATGTCCCGGAGTTTCTTCTTCGCGTAGTTGGCATACCTGGCCTGGACGAGGCAGTGCGCCTGATCCGCTTCACCCTGTTTGTCGAGAATCTGCGGGAGCAGCGCAACCCCGATAAAACCCGGGAAACCTGTGAAAAAGACACTACCCATCCTCTCCCCTTGCTGATTCGGACCTAGCGTACTCCAGGGATTCGTTTGATCATCCGCAACAGGGCATACACCGCCTGAGCAAATGTACTCTCGCGAATCCCCGTCGGCCCCGCAAGATTCAACAGATATTGAGTTGCGATAGTCTGCGGCTCGGTGTATTTCAACAGCCCTTCATCGCCGTGCCGCCGCCCGATTCCCGACTGTTTGAACCCTCCCATCGGAGACGAAGTGCTCGCCCATGCCGCAGCGTAGGAATCGTTCACGTTGACCGTGCCGCATTGCAGCCACGCGGCCACCGCCCGTCCGCGCCTTGTGTTTTTCGTCCAGACGCTGGCACTGAGTCCGTGCTCGCTGCCATTTGCCGCCTCGAGCGCTTCCTCGGTGGTGCGGAACCGATACACCGAGGCGACCGGGCCGAAGGTCTCCTCACGAGCCACGTGCATTTCTTCCGTGACCCCCTCGAGGAGGGTCGGTTCGTAGAAGAAGGGGCCGAGATCCGGGCGAGGCTTGCCCCCGACCAGCACGCGGGCCCCTTTGGCCACCGCATCGTCAACATGGGAGGAAACTTTATCGAGTTGGGCCTGGGAGGTCAGGCAGCCGATCTGCGTGGAGAAGTCGAACGTACCCCCCATTTTCAGCTTGCGCGTCTGCTGAACCATTTCGGAGACAAAACGCTGGTAAATAGAATCCTCCACGTAGATGCGCTCGATGTGAATGCACATCTGGCCCGTGCCCCCAAACACACCCCTGAGCAAGCCGCTCACCGCCCGCTGAAAAGGGGCATCGGCAAAGACAATTGCGGGATTCTTGCCACCCAACTCGAGGGTGCAGTCAATCAACCGGTTCGCGCACTGTTCGGCGATCATCTTTCCCGTCGGGATGCTCCCCGAAAATTGGATGTAATCGGCCTGTTCGATCAGCGTTGGACCAAGGGCGGGACCGGGTCCGGTGATGATCGCCAGCAGATCAGGCGGCAGACCCGCCTGTTCGAGCAGCTCGGCACCCAGCAGCGCGGTCAGCGAGGTTTGTTCGGCTGGTTTCATCAGCACTGCGTTGCCCGCGAGCAGGGCTGGGAGAGTATCACTGAAGGGAAGTGTCAGCGGGTAGTTCCACGGGGTGATCAACCCCACAACACCACGCGGCGGATGACACACTTCAGCCCTTGTAACGATCGGAAAGGCCCCCTTGCGGCGGCTGGGCTGGAGCAGGCGCGGCCCGTGGTACGCGTAATACCGCGCGACAAGGGCAACATCCATCACTTCCTCGGCAGCGCTCATTCTCGACTTACCGTTTTCCAACTGAATAACATCATGCAGCTCCTCCCTGCGCTCGAAGAGCCTGTCGTGGAATCTTTTCAACACCGCCGCTCGCTGCGCGATGGGGCGTGCTGCCCACAACCGCTGCGCCTGGCGGGCGCGCCGCGCGGCGTCACGGATGTCCTGGGGAGTGCTCATCGGGAGTTTGTGAAGTGTTTCCCCAGTGAAGGGGGCGAGCAGAGCGAGTCCATCCGCTTCGGGATCAGCGCAAGAAATGCGCTTGTGCAATCGTTTAATGACTTCGCTGGTGATGCGGTGTGCCATCGATCCCTCGTGCCAAAAAGTGATTTCCAACGGCGTGCCGATTCGTCAAGCTATCCCCGAGCGGTGTCCGTGTCAAACCGCCCAACCTACCCTGCAGGGTTTGCCTCGCAGGGCTCCACGGAACACGAAAAGCGGTAGATTTGGCGTTTTTCGGCTAAGAAGATGAAAAATCACGGGATGAGGTCTCTGGAGCAAAATTGCAGGTATTTCGAGTCTGAATTTTACTTCCCTCGAACTTGAGAATTGACTTACAGATAGACGTCCGTTATACTCCTCCTCCCGGCGTGGAGATATCGGGGCCGGCTGCGAGGAAAAAAGCCAAATAATTCTCCCCCGGAGAGCAGCAGCGAGGAGAGATTGCCAGCAAGGGAGGCTCAGCATGAGAGCTCTGCCGATTCGCACCAAACGCTTCCACAAACTTGAAATACTCTACTTCGTTGTCCTGGTTGTTGCGATCCTGATCCTGACGTCCCTGACCCTTCCGGCCTGAGAGCCCGAAGGGATTCTTTTGTGTGCCAGGTGTTGCATGGAAAAGCGACGTGCAGCAACCACTGATGAGGGCATACTCCGCATTGAGAAGCCCTCTCTTTTTGTCCCTTCCAGCCACTAAAACCCGGCGTTCGTTCGACGCTTTTGGCATTACATTACGCCGATTGTCCTCGATTCACACGACAGGATCACCGTATGGACCAGGCATCCACACGCATCGCCCAGCTTGTCCTGCGCCGTGTTCGCCAAGAGATGAACGGGTGGGTGCGTGCGTTAAACCAGGCCTCCTCGGCCCTGGGGGATTTCTCCGCACGAGCGTCGAACGAGCTCCTGTACAGCAGCCAAACCTGGAACGAGGCTCTCGGGGAGATCGAGCGCGTGCTCGACGGGGCGGACAGGCTATCGTTCGCCCAGATCGACAGGTTGCTAGCCTTGTTTCCCCCCGACCGGGCGATTTTGAGGTACCACCTGGAACGGCTGACGCCGGTCTACGGGGAGGTCTGCCTGGCGGCCACCAGCGAGATCGCCGACACTTTCGGCCAGGCTGAAGATGCGATCGACCGGGGCGATTTCGAAATCGGCCTTAACCTGCTCGACCACGTTCTGAAAACGGACCCACGGTTCTATCCCGCCCTGATGTTGAAGGGCGTGACCCTGATGCGCAGTTCGAAGGGGAGGGAGGAGTCAATCCGCCTCTTCGATCGAGCCATTCAGGCGGCGCCGCCGAAAGCGGGAGACCGGTTCAAGATGGTGGCGCTCGAACTCCTCGCCGCAACCAATCAGCTTGCGGATGCTCCGCAGATGGCGATCAAGACGCTTCGCCGCGCTCGTTCGATCGGATACGACGATCCGGCGATCGCCTTCAACACGGCGCGTAGCCATGCCCTGGTCGGCCAGTCTTCCGATGCGGCCGGCGCGCTTGAGGCAGCCAGCCAACAGCGCCCCTTGCTGCTTTCGCTTGCCCTGGTGGACCGGGATTTCACGTCAATCCGCCGGTCGATCGTGGACAAGCTGGAGGAGGAGAACGAACGCTGGGGCGAGCTGGCGATTCAATACCTGAAGGAGGGGCAGCGGATCCTGCGGCTCGCGGAGGATTTCAAACTGGAAAAACGTGACAGGACGCTGTCTAAAGCCAAGGCGGCCCTCGATGAGATGGACAAGATGCTGGATCGGGGATGTTTTTCGGTATACAAGAACCTGCTGAGCCAGCAGCTTCCCCAGTGGCTCAACACGGTACCCGCCGCCATCGAGCGGAACCTGAAGGAATTCGCCCAGGAGTATCTTGACCGGGTGCGCGATCAGAACGAAGAGGTCGAGAAGGAATTTCACCATAGGCGCGGTCTCTTCCTCCGGGTTGGAGTGCCTCTCTGGGCATCGTTCTGTGCGCTCGTGTTCCTGCTCGCGGTTTCCAACGGCAGCGGCACGGTCGCCGCAACGCTCTCGGCGGGTGTGACCCTGTTGATCGGAATCCTCCCTTTTTACATCGTAAACACCTTCCTGAAGCGTTCCTACCTCGGGAAGAGGATCCCGATGGATCGCGTTCCGGACGTACGCTCCGAGATCAACCAGATACGAGAGCTCCACGTGTCGGTCGCCTCACGGCTTCGCGAAATCGGTGTGCAGGTTAAACCAGTAGGCGGCCGAGCGTAACACCCCGGCAACGGCTGAAGACCTGCCGACTCGACGGCCGCTCCCTGCAAACAAGAAGAACAACCTCTCGGCCGCTGAAAAACGGCCTTGTCCTGTTCCGGTAGGGGCAGGGAGTGCAATTTATCTCGGTAGGCGCGCCCGATTGACCTGGGCCGCGGTCAAGCTTCCGTTTCCGTGGAGTCGGATTTGAGCAAGCTTCGAATCTCTTCGATCAACTTTTCCGGCAGGTAGGGCTTCATCAGCACGCCATCTGCCCCCTGGCGCAACAGCTCATCCGTCTGCCGCGAGTGCCAGACACCGCTCTGGACCAACACCGGAACCCGTTCGCCTTCCTCGCGCAACTTGCGGAGCACCTCACGTCCTCCGACATCGCGCATCGCCCAATCGAGCACCACCACGTCGATCTTGTCCCGGTGCCTTTCAAACAGATCGAGAGCCTCACGTCCATCGCTGGCGGTGATCACCGTGTATCCGTACAATTCGAGCGCTGTTTTTCCCATCTCGCGCACAAGCGCTTCATCGTCCACGAGCAACACCGTCTCCGAGCCCTCCAGAGGCTGAGCGTGTTCCTCGTCCTCCGAGGCTAACGCGAACCGGTCATCGTCGAGCATCGACTGCGTCAACTCGTGCTCACCGCCGTCCGTCCTCCGGTCCCCCTTTGAATCCTGCTCGAACCGTTCCGCCGAGGGGAGCAGGATGTGAAAAGTGCTGCCCTTGTTGACTATGGACTCCACTTCGATCCAGCCGCGATGCTGCTGCACGATCCCGTGCGCGTTCGAGAGGCCGAGACCGGTTCCTTTCGAAGACCCCTTGGTCGTGAAGAAGGGCTCAAAGACGCGGGCGACCGTCGCGCGGTCCATACCGATGCCGTTGTCGCGGACGCTGATTGAAATGTACGTTCCCGGCTGCGCGGACTCCCCGCGCGGCAAGTCCCGCTCCGACAGATAATCTTTCCGTCTGGCAGTGATGTGAATGGTGCCCCCCGCAGGCATCGCATCGCGTGCGTTGACACAGAGGTTGAGCAGCACCTGTTGCATCCGGGCGGGATCGATCATCACCGGCGGAACATTCGGCTCCACGGAGACTTCGAAATGAA
Organism: uncultured bacterium; assembly: GCA_964538455.1. Classification (GTDB taxonomy): domain Bacteria; phylum Electryoneota; class Electryoneia; order Electryoneales; family Electryoneaceae; genus JAZDLX01. Next base: position 10,572 of record CAZIDZ010000026.1, on the reverse strand, counting down.
TGCCCTGCCAGCCGGCATGCGAGATCAGGTCCACCGTGTCTTCGATCAGGTTCTCCACGTCCATTCGCCTCGGTGTGAACGGGTGGCGCCGGCTGAACGTGAGCAGCTGCTCGGTCAGTGACGCACCCCTCCTCGTGCTGCGGATGATGGCGTCGAGGTGTGGAATGAATTTCGGTTGGAGCTTCGTGTGCTTTTTAAGGATCGCGGCATTTCCGCTGATAATGGTCAGCACGTTATTGAAATCATGCGCCACGCCGCCGGCCAGCTTGCCGAGCGCTTCCATCCGCTGATGGTGGAGCAGCTGCTCCTCCAGCTTGCGCTGACGAGTCAGGTCCTGCACGTACACCGCGTACGCCGAGGGCTGGCCCTTGATATCCACTTCATAGGCGGTGAGCAGCACCGGGATCGAGATCGCGGAGTTGCGGAGCAGAAGTTCGGTGGTGAAGGTTCCGCCGCCCGCCGCACACTCGAGAATGATATCGGGAACATCCGTCAACAGGTCCGTGTACGCCTTGTCCACCGCGCTTGTCCGGGCAATGCCGGTCAGCGATTCCATTCCGCGGTTCCAGACGAGGATCACCCCATCTTCGTTGATGGTGAAAATCGGCTGGTTGCTTTCGGTGATCACTGCCGCCAGGAACGACGCCTGGCTGACCGCCCTGTGCTCCTGGGTAAGATCCCAGGACGTCCCCAACACCTCCACCACCTGGCCGTGGTGATAGACGGGCGCGATGCGGAGCTTGACCCGGCGATAGGACCTGTCCTGGAGCCTGAATCGCACGCTGAATTCGGCGACACTTCCCGTCGTTTGGACCTGCTGAATCCTGTTTTCCAATTCGGGGAGATCGTCGTGATGGAGTCGGTCCCCAAACGACCGGCCGAGGATCTCGCCCGTGTCACCACCAACCGTTCGCAGAAACGCGCGGTTCGCATCGAGCACGAGGCCCTCGAGCGAGAGGCTGAAGGTGGGGAGCTCCGACAGGTCCTCGAGCAGGGTGAAACGTCCCTGCGCCTCGTCCGCGACCCGGTCCAACTCCTCGTTGTGCAGTGCGATCAGGAAAAAGAGGTAGGCCAGGACGAGCATTGTCAGGTAGCCGATTTCGAGGAGAAATACCTCCAAGCCGCTGAGATTCCAGTGAACCTCCATGACAACCCAGGTCAACGACGCCCAGACGATCAATTCCGCCAGAATCAACCGGGGCGCGTTCCAGGTTCTCACCTTTCCAAGTGCAAAAAGGCGAAAAAGAGCGGCTCCGAGCGCAAGCAGAGTGAGGACGTTGAGCAACGCGTTCATGGCCAAGCCCTATTCTGATCACGGTCTCGGCCACGGAAGGCGAGGGACAGCCAAAAAAAGGACAACGCAAGAAGGAAGACCAGTATATGATGTACAACATTGTTATCAGAATGGCTTTCGGGGTTGATCAGGTAATAGACACCGAGGGCAAAAAACAGGAAGATAGGCACGAACGCCCGCATCAAAGAGAAAGCTGCGCCAATGTTCTTTCTCCGGTAAAGGAGAAAGAACCCGGTGCACACCGTGAACAACAGAAAGAAGATGACCGGTATCGTGTAGCCCATCGAAGCCTCAGCGTCAAGTCACCAAGAATCAGTGGTAAAGTAGAAGATGGAGCCAAAGCGTCGCAAGCGCGCAATACCGATACTTGGAATTTTTCGTGTTCCTAGCAGTTACATCAAATCATGAAGATTCATGAACTTCAGGGTAGCCGTTTGCTACTCCCGGACTATCCTCTCCTCCGCTTTGCTGTTGATCACCGGGTATTTTTTTGCATAGGCAATTAACGCATCCCGGTCAAGGTATCCGGTGGCGGAAACCTTGATCTGGTCCGGCTCCAGGCCAAAATAATCCGGGGCGTGGTCCGTGACAAAATCGGGCGCCACCACCAAATAGGTTTCTCCAGATTTGACCTTTTTGCCGTGGATGCGGAGGCGAACCAGCTTTCCATCCTTGGCCTTGTACTTCAGCCCGGAAAAAACCAGCACATTGTCGCGTCCCCGGCTCGCCGCCTGGTGCTCGACGATCTGCTTCAGCGTCGCCCCGCTCACTTCGAAGGTGACGAGGGCGTTGCCGAAAGGAGAGATCTCAAGGATGTCGCGCAACCTCACCGGACCCGCGAGCAGATCCTTGCGGATTCCTCCCGTATTGACGACGCCGACATCCGCGTCCGCAAAGTCACGGTAGGCATCCGTGATCCAATCGCCGAGGTTGCTCTCTCCTCCGTGGCCTCTTGTCCAGTCGGATTTCAGGGTCGCAAGGACCACATCCAGCTTTGCCGAGATGTCCTTCTCCTGGCGGTCGACGATCGCCGCGAGGGTACTGTCCTCTGGGAATCTCCCGGCGACCGTACGTTCCAGGTGTCCGTTACAGGAAGCGATCCTGTTCGCCGCCGTATCGACGTCCAGGTGTACGATGCCAAGGAATCCGCCGCGTGACCCCGCCTGCACAATCGGACAACCGTTGACCACCTTCGGCTGCCAAAGCGTAGTATGGCTGTGTCCGCCGACGATCAGATCGATCTCATTGCCGAACGTCGCCGCGATCACGCTGTCTTCCCAGACTCCGCAGTGCGAGAGCATCACCTGGATGTCCGTCCTCGGCTCGAGATCGTCGAGCATCGCACGGATCGTCGAGTCCCGGTTCGCAATCCCGACACCCTCGGTCATCTTCGGCGACGTGACGCCGTGGAAATCATCGAGCATCATCCCGAAAATCCCGATGCGGACTCCGACAACGGTTAGCACGGTGTCCGGCGTAAAAATCGGTTTGCCTGTCGAATCCCAGACGACATTCGCTGAGAGTACGGGAAAGTCGGCGTGGGACATTCGTTCGAGAAGAGTGTCAACGCCGTAATCGAACTCGTGGTTGCCGACGATGTAGGCGTCGGGGTGAATCACATCCAGGATCTCGACCTGGCTGGCGCCCTTGGTCAGCATCGATACGGGCGAGCCCTGGAAATCATCGCCGGCGTCAAGGAGCAGCGGGTTGGTTTCGGTTGCGCGGAAATGGTCGATGTACCCGCCCAGGTTCGCCGCACCGCCGACGAGCAGGGTATCGCCATGGACGACGCGTTTGTAGGGAAGGTTCGCCGCGTGAAAGTCGTTGTAATGCAAAATGGTCACCGGCACTGTCTGCGCAGCAGCCTGCGAGCTCAGCAGCAACGCCAGGGCAATGGCAAGCCAGCCATTCCTCGTCATTTTGGCCTCCGGATTCGTACAGTTCGGCAGTGAATATAGGACAGGTGACGGGATAAAGGACACGTGCCCCGTGAGCTCGGCACCGTCAGGGAGACGGGCGCATCACTCCCGACGTTTTGTATCTTGATCGAGGAACAGGAGGACGGTTTGAAACCTTTTCGTTGGTGGAAGCAATCGCGGGGCCATTCGGCCCTGTTTATCGATTTTGAGAACCTCGCCTTGTCACTGCGCGACGCCGGAATCAGCGACGACCCCAACCCCCACCCCCTGCTCGCCCTCGCGCGGCGAAGCTCGCCGGACGGATCGCTTGCATACGCCCGCGCATGGGCCGACTGGCGGCATTTCCAGCGGCAGCAGCGGCTTCTCAAGCGGGCGGGCATCGAAACGGTGCAGGCAGACACATACGCCCTACAGGGGAAGAACGCCACGGACATCCACATGGCGGTGGACATCACCGACCTGATGCACCGGCGGCACAATATCGACGTTTTCGTTCTGGTGACCGGCGACAGCGATTTCAATCCACTGGTCGAGCTGCTGAAACGTGAGGGGAAACATGTGATCGGCGTCGGTGTCGAAGGTGCGGTCAGCCGCCGCTTCGCCGAAGCCTGCAACCAGTTTCATTACGTTTCGGAACTCCCGTCCTCCGAGGAACCGAGGAAAAAGGCGGTGTTGCGCGAGAGGCAATCCTCAGCGGGAAAGGCGAAGGTCTCCAGCGCGGACGAAGCGGAACTGAAGCCCGAAACGCTCTCCGCACTGGGATTGAGCGAGGGGGAAGTGCTTCCGTCGAAGCGGTTGCGCCAGCTGCTTCCGCTCGCCTCGGAGGCGTGGCGTTCGGCGCTGCCGCAGCACGCCGCCGATTTTCGCAAAGCGCTGTTGATGAGGCACGGAGGGGTCGTGCGGCAGCAGGAGGCGGCGATTCTCGCTCAACTGCTGCGATCGCTCGGCGGATACGGCAACCGTGGCACCCATCCCTGGCTGGACGGGCCGCCGCTTGGCGGTGATGAGGGGTACGACCTGGTCCTGGCGTCCGCGGTGGAGACGCTCGAACACCACGGCCTTGCCGAAGCTCATGACCTGCTCGCGATTCACCGCGCAATCACCGGTGAACCGCGCGATGTTGCTGAATTGAGGATGCGGGCGGCGCGCGGCCGCCAGCTGCTTGAACAGCGACGAAGCGACGAAGGCTGACCGTGAAAGCGGCGAATACGGTTTTTCTCCTGGAAACGGAACGGCTGCGCATCCGTCCGCTCTCCACTGACGATCTCGACGCCCTGCTCGAGATGTACAGCGATCCTGAATTCAACCGCCGCATCCACAACGACACCCCGCCGGGATTGCTGGAGATGGGACATTATGTGGAGTGGCACCGGGAATGCCACGACGCTTTCGGGTACGCGATGTGGGGAGTCGAAGAAAAGACCAGCGGCGTTTTCGTGGGCGACTGCGGTCTTTTCCCTTTCGAATGGCAAGGCCCGGAAATCGAGCTCGCCTATCACATTCACCCGAACGCCTGGGGCAAGGGATTTGCGACGGAAGCGGCGGCCGCATGCCTTCGCCACGGAATCGCTTCATACAAAAAGCCAATCGTTGCGGTGGTCCATCCCGACAACACCTCAAGCCGCCACGTGCTCGAAAAGATCGGAATGGAACTCGACCGGGAAGCGATCGCCTACGGAACCAGAATGATGCTCTATCGTCCGAGGTAATTTAAAAAGGGGACACTTTACTTTTAATTTCGTGTCACGAGACGAGGCTAAGACTTCATGTCGTGTCCAAATTAAAAGTAAAGTGTCCCCTTTTAAATTGAGTGCCGCGGAATGCCTTTGCCACTCGACACCGGCCGGTTGATCGTCCGTCCCTTCCGCGAGGACGACCTCGAAGCGCTCGGGGCATGGATGCTCGACCCCGAGGTCACGCGCCATCTCCTGCTTTCCTTTCGTTCCCTCGATGAATTGCGTCCCAGAATCGAACTGTACGAAAGGCATCACCGTGAACACGGATACAGTTTCTGGGCCGTTGAACGAAAGAATGACAGGTTGGTGATTGGAGGGTGCGGATTGCTGCCCATCGGCTGGGTCGGTCCCGACGTCGAGATCGCCTGGCACATCCGCAGGGATTGTTGGGGGCAGGGATACGCAACCGAAGCGGCAGAGGCTGTTCTCGACTACGGGCTTGGCGAACTGAAATTCTCCCGCGTCTGGGCGCTACTGCTGCCCGAGAACGCAGCCAGCCGCCGTGTCGCGCAGAAAATTGGCATGGAGTACGTGGGGCTCGGCGTGAAGAGCGGACACCAGCACGAGTTCTACATCCTGCCGAAAGGAAGCGGCGATACTCCTCCTCAGGGTCCGGAGCTCACACCTCCCGGGTAGCCTCATCCGAGATGTGCTGTCGCCCGGCTTGCCCGGCAATCCATATCACTCCTCCCGGTTCACTCGTTCCGGTGCGAAGGCAGGGATACAGAGGCTGATGTATTCGGCGGGTTCGCCGAAGGGGTTGGAATAGCGGACACGGGCGCCGGCCTTGACCCAAATGGATTCACAAGCGCCAAGTTCAATCCCTTCGCCGTCGACCTCGACACGTTGCCGCCCCGAAATCATCAGGGTGAATTCATCGAACGCGGGCGTCTGCACGGGCTCCTTCCACCCCGGAGGTGCGCTCATTCTCGCCAGGCTGAAATCGCCTGCGTCTACGCTGGCACGGCCGAAGTGTTCGAGAATGCTCTTGCCGTCCGCCGCCGGGACTTGGGGCGGCGTTCGCTGCAGCACGTATCGTTTCACCTCGGGATCTCCGGAAATGGTTTGTGGATGATCGCAGGAGTGGATTCAGGATCCCGACCGTGTGCTCTTGATCTCCCGGCGCAGCTCACGGATCTCCTTGAGGATCTGGTCGAACAGGGCGCGGTCGCCGCCGACGCCGCCGGTTCGAGCCGCCTGCAGAACCCCCTCGAAATCGGGGCCGCCCTTGAGCAGCCTGTCGCCGAGGGCATCGGTTTTGCCGACACCGTACAGCGTGAGCGCCGGCCGTCCAATCCACCCTCCACGGTTTTCGGCGGTGAAAACGCGAATCCGCTGCAAGCCGAAGAGGCGCTCCAGCAGGCCGCTCGAAGCGTCCACGGTGACAATCTGGTCAATCGGCACGGAAACGGTTTTGCGGGTGATAACACCCTTTCGCAGCACCACTTCATTCTCTGTGATTTCAGCGGCAAGGGAGCGGTAATAGAGAAGGATCCAGACACCGATGGGGAGCGTAATCAGGAGCCAGAGCACGATCATCGCCTCCAGCATTTGCGCCACCTCGAGACGGCGCGAGGCGAACAGCGGCCAGATCAGGGGGAGCAGAACGATGAGGGTGATCGCCCCCCATTCGGCCAGCCAAAGGGTTCGCTGCTGTGTCCGTGGTCGCAGGACAAACGGCGGCATGGCAACTCCGGTTCAGTCGGAAGCCTGTCCACTCTAGCGCAGGCGATCCCGCACCTGGTTCACCTTCTCGACCAGACTTTCCGTATCGAATGGCTTGATGATATAGTCCTGGACCCCTTCGCGCAGGATACGGTGCACTGTGGTTTCATCGCTGTCGCTGGTGATGGCGATAATCGGGGTCCTCTCGGTGCGGGGATTGGAGCGCACCTCACGAATCAGCGAGGAGCCGGACATCCCGGGCATGTGCAGGTCAGTCAGAATCAAGTCGGCGTTGCCGACCAGATGCATCCCCGAGAGTCCGTCTTCGGCCTCCAGAAAATTCCCGTACCCGGCTCCCTTGAGCGTGTTGATGATGAGCTCACGCACTTCCCGGTCGTCATCGATGACGAGGATGTTCATCCGGCCCGCCCTTTCAACGCGATGATTTTTCAAAATAGCGAAGCGGGCCGGACGCGGCAACGCGCGCTCCGGTCCGCTTGCGAATTTCACGCTCCGCCCGGACTCAGGCCTTGACCTTGCCGAGGAACTCCCGCGTGGCGTTGATACCCACATCCAGCGCCTTCAGGTTGTAGGTTTCGGTGCCTTTCGGGGCCCGCTGGAGCAGCGCCTCGCGGACGGCCTGTTCCGAGAGGACGTCGGAAAGCGCCACAAAAGTGCCGAGCGCGACGGCCGAAGTGTACACCATCCGGCCGAGTTCCCGCTGGGTGAGATCGATGATCGGAATCTCATAAATCTTGTACTTTTCACGATCCGCCTCCGGCACCTCGACGAGGTTCGGATCGACGACCACGGGAGCGCCCGGGCGGATATCGGTACCGAATCGCTGATAGGAATTTGTCGCCAGCGAAAGGAAGAAATTGATATCCGAAGTCCTCGGGAACAGAATTTGTTCCGAGTCGATGATCACATCCACCTTCGTCGGCCCCCCTCGAACCTGGGCGGTGTAGGTGGGCGATCCGGCCGCCTGAAGCCCTTCAAGGAACGCAGCATCCGCAATGATGGTCCCGGCGAGAATGATCCCCTGGCCTCCGACGGCGGAAAAACGCGCTTCGTAATGCATGGTATCCTCTCCCCCCGACTCAGGCGCTTTCGCGCAGGCCTGCGATCAGCTGCTGATACTTCTCGGTGTATTCCGGGCGTCCCGTGTCCTCGTGCAACACCCCCACGGGGAAGTACTTCGCCTGTTCTTCCGGGCCCATCGTCTCGAATTTCTTCAGCGGTTTTGCGCGGTCCCCGATCCATTTCACCATGTTCATCGGATCGGCCATCTTGTTACGGCGGCCGAACTGGGTGTGGCAGTTGCTGACCACTTCGACAAAACTGAATCCCTTGTGAGCGAATCCCTGCTTGATAAACATCGTGAGCTGGCGTCCATTCGCGACGGTGCCGCGTGCAACGAAGGAAGCGCCGGCGCCAACCGCCAACTTGGCGAGGTCGAAGGGCGGCTCGAGGTTGCCGTAGGGAGCGGTGGAGGCTTTTGTCCCCAGCGGAGTCGTGGGACTGTACTGCCCGCCGGTCATGCCGTAGATGTAGTTGTTGTTCACGATCAGGGTGATGTCAATGTTTCGCCGCGCGGCGTGGATCAGGTGGTTGCCGCCAATCGCGCTCGCGTCACCATCGCCGCTGATCACCACTACATGCTTGTCGGAACGGTGCATCTTGATGCCGGTAGCAAACGCGAGCGCACGGCCGTGCGTGGTGTGCAGCGTGTTCGCGTTCAGGTACCCCGGCGCGCGGCTGGTGCAGCCGATTCCCGAGACCACGGCGATGTCGTGGGTGTCCCAATTCAGCTCGTCAAACGCCCGGATCATCGATTTGACGACGATCCCGATGCCGCACCCCGGGCACCACATGTGAGGCAGCGTGTCATCGCGCATGTAGGGCATATAATTGAACGACATCAGGCCACCTCCTCGATGGCGGCGAGAATCTCCGCCGGAGTGATCGGCACGCCGCCCACCTTGTTGACGCGCTTCACGGGACGGTCATAATGCACGGCGCGCTCCACCTCGTACACCATCTGCCCCATGTTGAACTCGGGAACGACCAACGCCTTGCACTTGCGGCCGAACTCGTAAGTCTGGGCCTTGGGGAAGGGCCAGACGGTGACCGGGCGCAGCATCCCGGCCTTGATCCCCTTTTCGCGGGCCTGTTTGATCGCGACCATCGCCGCGCGGGCCGTGCTGCCGAAGCTGACGACCCCGATCTCTACGTCCTCGCCCTGAAAGTATTCCACCTTGTCTATGACGCTGCGGTTGTCCAACACCTTGCGATAAAAGCGTTCCATTTCGCCTTCAATCAGGTCGGGATCGGTGGTCGGGAAGCCGGTGGCGTCATGGTTCAACCCGGTGGTATGCCAGCGGGCTCCGTCGAAATACCCGAGGAACGGAGGAACGTCGCCCTCGCTGACATCGTAGGGAGTGTACTTCTCCGGGTCACCCTTGAAGCGGACGCGGTCAACGATCTCAAAGGTTCCGGGCTTGGGGGGCACGACACCCTCGGAAAGATGGCCGAGCACTTCATCGAGCAGCAGGATCACCGGCATCCGGAACTGCTCGGCGAGATTAAAAGCGCGGATCGTCTCCATGTATGTTTCCTGGTGGAACGACGGTGCGATCGCGATCGTCGGATGGTCGCCGTGAGTGCCCCAGCGCGCCTGCATCAGGTCTGCCTGCGCCGGGTGCGTCGGAAGCCCGGTGGAGGGTCCGCCGCGCATCACATTTACCACCACACAGGGCGCTTCGACCATGTAGCCGAAGCCGAGGTTTTCCAGCTTGAGCGAGAAGCCGGGGCCGCTGGTGGCGGTCATCGATTTCGCGCCGGCGAGGCTTGCACCGATCACCGCGGCCATGGCGCCGAGTTCATCTTCCATCTGGATGAAGTGGCCGCCCACGGTCGGCAACAGTCTCGCCATCTCCTGGGCGATTTCACTCGACGGAGTGATCGGATACCCCCCGAAGAAATTGCACCCCGCGGCGACGGCAGCCTGTGCGACGACCTGGTTGCCCGCCCAGAATTTTACGTCAAGCCCGCGTTTTGCCTCGCGAGTCTTCGTCTCGGACACATTGCCCCCTACGCCGCTTCTGTCTTCTTGCGCTTTTCACCCTTGGTGACGACGATGGCGAAGTCCGGACACTGCAACTCGCACAACATGCAGGCAATACAGGCATCCATGTTCACCACCACGGCGACACTCCCCTGCCAGCGCGTGCCCACCGTCTGCATCACAAGCACATCCGTCGGGCATACTTCGACGCAGATCGTGCACCCTTTGCAATACTCTTCCAGGATCGAGATCTTGTGACCCGTCTTTTCGCTGGTGGTCACGACTTCTTTGGGCGCTGTCACAACTCCTCCTCACCCCGTGGAGCGCCGGGCTCCATTCCACGCTTCAGTGTTGAGCTGCGAACCATGTTCAACCGGGTCAAATCCGTTTCTCAAGCGTCCCTAATATCACACAGGGGACCCGTCTCCCAAAGCGTTGCGGAGCCGGTCCCCCAAAGTGCGACACGTGTCCGCCCGGAATATCCGGGCGGTAGAGTCTTCTGGGATGTCAAACATTTCCCTAAACTTGTACTTGCAAAAACAAGCCGTGCTAGAGAATACGCATCGGAAACCGTTAGGACAAAATAACACCTGGAGCCGTTCTCGCCGAGCTCCACAGGGAAGCGGAAAAGGAGCTATCTATTCGAGTGGCAGTTGCCTGCGTTCGGTCGTTTCCGTCGCCGTTACATCCGTTGGGATATTGGCCTCCGGGTTGGACTCGAGAGCCTGAAACTGTTAACTATGGTTTGGTGAGCCGAAATCCTATTGATAGGCTGAAATTGCAAGCATAAATTCATGTTTGTTAGATATCATGAAATTTGAAAACTCAAAACTCTAAGAGTATTATTCCAATTACTTGTTCGGATTGAGCATGCGTGACAAGAAATTCATA
>CAZIDZ010000025.1:39454-45066 GCA_964538455.1 uncultured bacterium | reverse complement strand
TAGCGCAACGGATCGCGGCTGAGGTCACGGATCTGCGCCCGCTCGACCGCCCCTTTGTCCTCTCGCTCTCGGGCCCCCACCCCGCCATGACCCGCGAACTCTGTGGCCGTCTGCTCAGCGCACTCGCGGAGAACAACGTCCCCGCGACGCATCTCAAGCTCGAGCAGCATAGACGGAAGGTCTCATCCGGTTCGGCCGAGAGGCAGATCAGCGATGCTTTCGATTGGCGAAAGTTGGACGATGAGGTTCTCAAGGCACGGCTCAGCGGCCGTATCGACAGCAGCTGGCCAATTAGCCATGGCGAGGGCAAGGGCAAAGTCCGCCCCTGCCGTTCCCGAGCGGGGAGCGTGCTCCTCGTCGAGGGCCGCTACCTGCCCAACCGGCGGCTGGACGAGATGTTCGACCTCTCGATCTGGATTCAGGGGAACAGCCGGGACGTGGAGCGGGCGATTCCACGGGCGTTGAAGGCCGATGAGCGTTCTAAAGCGAAGGAAACCGGCGGCACGATGCGAGAAGCGGATACAAAGGCAAGAGTCGCCGCGAAAAAAGAGGTTGAACGCTGGCGCAGCGTGGGGTCAAAGACGGCAGAGCTCTACGCCAAGAACGAGCTTCCCTTTTTCAGCGACAAATACCGTTGGAAGAAGACAGCGGCAGGAAAAATCCTGCCGTATGTCGTCTTATTCCAAGGGTAACTGCTACTCTATTTACCCATCAACTTTCGGGCGGTTTTGACGACGTTATCCGCCGTAAAACCCAGTTTTTCCATAATTAAGTCACCGGGTGCCGAAGCGCCGTAGCGGTCGAGCCCGATCGCCACACCCTGAGATCCGACAAAACGCTCCCAACCAAACCGAACGCCCGCTTCGATGCTCACACGCGCCTTGACCGAAGGCGGCAACACCTCGTCGCGGTAGGCTTGATCCTGTGTCGAGAACAGTTCCCAGCTCGGGAGGCTGACCACGCGGACCTTGCTGCCTTCCGCCGTCAATTGTTCGTACGCCCCGAGGGCATGCTGCAGTTCACTTCCCGTTCCAATCAGGATGACTTCCGGGGTTCCCTCGCAGTCCGCGAGGATGTAGCCTCCTCTGCTCACTCCCTCTGCGCCGGCGTACCGTTCACGGTCTACGACGGGAAGATTTTGACGTGTGGTCAGGATCAGGGACGGTCCATCCGTGCGTTCGAGAGCGACTCGAAACGCCTCAGCGGTTTCCGGCCCGTCGCCCGGACGCAGCACGACGAGCCCCAGCATCGCGCGCAGGGAGGCAAGTTGCTCAACCGGTTGGTGAGTCGGCCCGTCCTCGCCGACTCCGATGCTGTCGTGGCTGAAGACGAAAGTCACCGGAATACCCATGATTGCGGCGAGACGGATGGAGGGGCGCATGTAGTCGCTGAACGTGAAAAAGGTACCGGCGTAGGGACGGAGCCCGGCGTACAGCGCCATTCCGTTCGAAACCGCGCCCATTGCGTGCTCTCGGATGCCGAAATGGAGATTTCGCCCGCCGGGATTCTCCGGCAGAAAGCTGCCACCATCCTTCACGGTCATCGAGGTCGAACCGGCGAGGTCGGCGTTGCCGCCGACAAACATCTTCGTTTTCCCGGCAATCGCGTTCAGCACCGCACCCGCCGCCTTGCGCGTCGAGATCTGCTCGCCGCCCTTCCACCCGGGCAGCGAGTCGAACACATCCTCGGGGAGATGACCGTGAACGAGTTGATCCCACAAATCCGCCCGCGCGGGATCTTCGCCAAGCCATTGATCGAGCCGACCAAGCCAGGCCTCGTGCGCTACCCGGCCTCTCTCCGCCGCTTCGGCATATAAGGAATACACCTCCTCGGGGATGTAAAAGGGATCGTGATCCCAGCCCAGGGCCTCCCTCGTCGCGGCGAGTTCATCGGGGCCGAGAGGCGAGCCGTGGACACCTGACGTGCCCTGTTTGTGGGGAGCGCCAAGGCCGATCGTCGTGCTGACACGGATCAGGCTGGGGCGGTCGCCCACCTCCCGCGCCCGCTGGATGGCGGCAGTAACCGCGTCTCCGTCTGTGCCGTCCGCACGGTCCACGTGCCAGCCGTATCCGGTGTATCGAACCTCTACGTCCTCGCCCCACGCAAGATCGGTGCTCCCGTCGATGCTGATCTTGTTGTCGTCGTATAAGACGATCAGCCGTCCCAACCGATGCCGCCCCGCAAGCGAGGATGCCTCCCCGCTCACGCCCTCCATCAGATCGCCGTCCGAAGCGATGACGTAGACGAAATGGTCCAGCGGATCGAATCCATCCTCTGCCACGCCCAGTTGTTCACGGATATAGCGCTGAGCCATCGCCATGCCGACGGCGTTGCTGATTCCCTGGCCGAGCGGTCCGGTTGTCGTCTCCACCCCCGGAGTGAGGCCGAATTCTGGGTGCCCCGGCGTGATCGACTCCCACTGGCGAAACTGCTGAAGCTGCTCCATTGGCAGGTCATAGCCGCTGAGGTGAAGCAGGCTGTAAAGCAGCGCGCTGCCGTGGCCGCAGGAGAGCACGAACCGGTCGCGCGCAGGCCAGAAGGGATTGTCCGGATTAAACGTGAGATAGCGTGTGAACAGCGCGTGCGCCGGTGTGGCAAAACCCATCGGCATGCCAGGATGGCCGCTGTGCGCCTTTTCCACCATCTCCACCGCGAGCATGCGGATCGTATCGACCGCCAGACGGTCCATGTCGTTCCACTGCGGGATTTCTCCCATCGCTCCTCCTGAAGGCAATCCACCAGCGCCGTGAACCGTTCCCTTCCTCTGGTTGGGGAGATGGTACGCTGACGCGGCGCACCGGTCAAGGCTGGACCTCCGCCGGTGTATATTGAACCCGTCGCAGGATTCGACGCGAGAGATGAGGGATCGGCCATGCCACACAGCCATCATCACGGTGAAGGACGTGTCGTCTGGGTCACCGGCGCCTCGGGAGGGCTCGGCAGGGGAATCTGCCGCAGCCTCGGCGAAGCGGGCTACCAACTTGGCCTGCACGCGGGGAAAAACGTGAAAGCGGCACGAGAGATAGCCGCGAAACTAACGCGTGCGGGAATTCGGACTACGGTGACCGCGGGCGACCTCGCCAAGCCGGGAGTAGCGCAGCAGGCGTTCGAACATGTGAGCGAGGCGTTGGGCGTCCCCTGGGGAGTCGTCCACCTCGCGGGTCCTTATGAGAAGGGCGATGTGCTCTCCCATTCCCGCGAATCCTTTGACCGGATGCTTTCCGGCAACCTGACGACCCTGTTCGAGGTACTGCGTGCGGCAATTCCGGAGATGCGGGAAGCAGGGGGCGGCAGAATTATCACAACCGGCATGGTGGGCGCTCACCAGACGATTCCGATGCGGTTCAACGGCCCTCACCTGGCGGCGAAAGCAGGTGTCGTCGCGCTGACACGAACCCTTGCGATCGAGGAGGCGAAGAACGGCATCACAGCGAATGTGATCAATCCGGGGAACATCACCGCGAAGGATTTGGACCGGGCCTCCGCCCGCTCGCAGAAGGCTGGACCAGCTCACCCGATGGGAGTGAAGGGGAGCTACGAGGATCTCGCCGACGCGATCCTCTACCTGCTGTCGGAGGAAGCCGGCTACGTCACCGGCGCGGTGCTCGAAGTCACCGGCGGTTGGATGAATCCGGACACGTCGTTTGAGCAGACATCGGAGTGAAGCGGCGTATCCGGTCCGCTTCCCGAGCTCAAATGGGTGTGCTCCCGTATCCCAATCACTCCGCCCGTCTCGTCAACCGCGCACCGTCCCGTGTGAAAATGGCCTTCCATCCGTACATTCTGCGACGAAGCGAAACAGACAGGGACGGTTATGAATTTGCCCTTTGTCAAATACCACGGCACCGGAAACGATTTCATCATGGTGGACAACCGTGAGGACGACCGCCGGATTCACGATGCGCTGACCCCGGAAACCATCACGCGTCTCTGCCAGCGTGCCCACGGGATCGGTGCGGACGGTCTGATCCAGGTGATCAAACATGACGGCGAAGTTCCCTACACGATGGGCTATTTCAACGCGGACGGCAAGCCTGCGGAGATGTGCGGCAACGGGCTCCGGTGCACAATTCAATTCCTCGCGGAATTGGGGGAACCGGTGCGCGAGATGCCCGAGGTAAAGATCATGACCGGCGCCGGGGCGATCGCCGTCCGCTTCGCGGATGAGGAGCGCATCCAGGTTTCGATGCCGCTCCCCTCCTTTACTCCCCGCGATGCGCGCATCGTCTCGGACGGCGAAGTGGTTCGCGGGAGTTTCGAAGTTCCGGGTCTGCCCGCACCTGTGACCGGTACCGCGGTTGGCGTCGGCAATCCGCATTTCGTGATGTACAGCAGCGAAATGTGGGAAGGCGAAGACGTTCACTCGATCGGCGCACGGTTGATGGTGCACACGGATCTGTTCCCGGAGGGCGTCAACGTGGGATTCGCCCGAAAGGAGTCTCCGGATACACTGGCGCTGGTCGTCTACGAGCGGGGGTGCGGCCCCACTCTCGCCTGTGGCAGCGGTGCCATCGCCGCGGTGGCCGCCGGGATTCGCGAAGGCCGTTTCGAACAGGAACAGACGGTAAACGTTCGCATGCCGGGCGGCGACTTGAGGGTGACCATCGGACCGGAGTGGTCATACGCGATTTTGGAAGGGACGGCGACCCGGGTGTTCGAGGGAAACGTCGAGATTTGATAGCCAGAAGAGCGATCGCGGCCCTCGTTGGAAATTTCTCAATTGATCGAATTTGTGCTATTTTGATTTTCGGGTCAGGTCCGTTGCCCACTGCCTCATCTTGTAACCAATGCACTGAAAAACTCCCCACATACGGATCCTGCCTTCCATTATGATCAGCTTTTATTGTGCAACGAGAGACGAGCATGGCACAGTCAGGCACTGCAACTGAACCCGCCGGAGAATCTGACCGCCTTCGCAAGCGAGTCGAAGAGCTGGAGCGGGAGCTTGCACTGCACAAGGCTCACAGCGGTGAGGCAGACGCCCAGGATCGCACCCTTTTCGAGAACACTGGAACCGCTACGGTGATCATCGAAGCGGACACGACCATCCGTTTCGCCAATGACACGTTCTGCCGACTCGCTGAATTGGCAAGGGAGAATGTGGAAGGAAAGGTCTCTTGGACACAGTTCGTCGATCCCGGGGATTTGAAAAGAATGCGCGAGTACCACGAGAAACGCAGGATCGAGGGCGAATCGGCGCCGCGCCGATACGAATTCCGTTTTGTCAGCGCAAAGGGCAAAGAGCGCGAGATTTACCTTACGATTGATGTTATCCCCCAAACCAAGCTTTCGGTAGCCAGCCTCGCCGATGTCACTGAGCTGAAAGAGGCGCAGCGGATGATCCAGAGGAGCGAAGACCGGCTGAAAACGATCCTTCAGGAAATGCCGGTGATGCTCGGCGCTCGAGACGAGAATAACCTGATCTGCGCCTGGAACAAAGAATGCGAACGAGTCACCGGCTGGTCGGCGAAGGAAACGATCAACAACCCTGACGTGGATAGTCTTTTCTACCCCGATATAAAGTACCGGGACAAAATGAAGTCAGAGCTGAAATCCAGAGCCGGCGATTACCGCAACTGGGAATGGGAGACGACCTGCAAGGATGGGTCGAA
>CAZIDZ010000025.1:0-39354 GCA_964538455.1 uncultured bacterium | reverse complement strand
GAGCCGGCGATTACCGCAACTGGGAATGGGAGACGACCTGCAAGGATGGGTCGAAAAAATCGATTTCCTGGTCAAGCATCTCCCGGTACGCTCCCGTTCACGGGTGGAGGAGTTGGGGAATCGGCTATGACGTAACAATCCTGCATGATGCGCAGGAACGGTTGCGCAGCGCTGAGAGACTGCGTGTCGCACAGCAGATTGCGGGAACGATCGCTCATGAATTCCGCCAGCCGCTCGCTGCGTTGCAGCTGCTCTCGGATTTGCTCGAACTCAAAAAGGAGGATCAGGGAGAAAAGGAATCGTTGACGAAACGGGTACGCTCGTCGGTCAAACGCATTGACGGCCTGGTCACAAAACTGCTTTCCATTACGCAGCTCGAACCCAGTAACTACGCGCTGAACCTCGACATCCTCGATCTAGACAAATCGACCCGTCCGCCACGGCCGCTGGACTGATTTCTCAATATTTCTTCGCCGCAATCGGCATTCTGCGCCCGGCGCCGAACGCCTTGGGGCTGACCCGCAGCCCCGGCGCCGCCTGCCACCGCTTGTATTCATTGAGGTCTACGGCGCGGATCACCTTTTCTACTGTAGCGCGGTCATTCCCTTCAGCCACAATCGCGTCCACGTCCTTTCCCTCTTCGAGATAGGCGACGAGGATCGGATCGAGCGTGTCATATGGCGGGAGAGTGTCTTGATCCAGCTGGCCGGGTTTCAATTCGGCCGACGGGGGCTTGGTCAGGATGGCCTGCGGAATGATCTCCCGCTCCCGGTTGTACCAGCGGGCGAGTTCGTACACCTGTGATTTCGTCAGGTCGCTGATCACCGCCAGGCCGCCATCCATATCTCCGTACAGGGTGCAGTACCCCATCGCCAGTTCACTTTTATTCCCGGTCGAAAGCAGCAAGCAGCCGAATTTGTTCGAGTAGGCCATTAACAGGGTTCCGCGAATCCGCGCCTGGAGGTTTTCCTCCGTCACATCGGTTTCGCGTCCTGAGAAGGGCGACTCCAGCGTTTTCATGTACGCAGCATAGATGTCGGGGATAGCCAACGTGTCACACTCGATACCGAGGTTTTTAGCCAATTGCAGGGAGTCTTCCACCGATCCCCTGCTGGAATGCATCGAGGGCATCGTTACCACACGGACATTTTCAGGCCCGATCGCATCCGCCGCGATGCAGGTGACGAGGGCAGAGTCGATGCCCCCGGAGAGTCCGATCACCGCCTCCCGGAAACCCGTTTTCCGCATGTAGTCGCGGACCCCAAGCGCGAGCGCACGCCGCAACGATTCCGTCTCACCGACACTCGGGAAACTGTCGGGCTTGCCCTCGGCGAGGGTATCCACGATGCGTATCTCTTCTTCAAACGGAGCGAGCGTTTCGACAAGGTTTCCCCTGGCATCGATCAGCATGCTGCGGCCATCGAAAATCAACTCGTCGTTGGCGCCCACCTGTGCGCAAACGAGAAACGGGCATTCCCACCGTTTCGCGTGATTCGCGTAGCGCTCATAACGGCGGCGGTTCTTCCCCATGTGGAAAGGACTCGCCGTGATGTTGAGCATCAGGCTGGTCCCCTGTTTCGCAAGCAACTCGATGGGATTGTGGTCGTAAATAATCCGCTCTTCGAAGGTTTCGTCGTTCCAGGCATCCTCGCAGATGGAAACGCCGATCCGTTCGCCCGCGAGGTCAATCACCTTCCAGCGATCGTTCTCTCCACGGTCGAAATAGCGCTGTTCATCGAAAACGTCGTAGGTCGGGAGCAATCGCTTGTGCTGTTCGAGCAGGGTCTCTCCATCTTTGAGCAGGATAGCCGCGTTCGCGAGGCCTTTGCCGTGCCGCCTCCCGTTACGCACCGGCGCTCCAAACAGGATCGCGGTATCCGGCCGCGAGCGGGAGAGTTCCCGAAGCTGTTCGATCGCGGATTCCACCCGGTCGACAAACCAATTGAACGTCACGAGATCGCGGGGAGGATAGCCGGTGAGCACCAGTTCGGGATAGACCACCAGGTCAGCGGCGCCCTCCGGAATCGTAGCGAGAGCGGAACCTATTCGCTTGACATTACCCTCGATATCGCCGACGGTAGGATTCAACTGTGCAACGGCAACTCTCATTGAAACACTCTCTTGCTCAATGGGCGAGACCTTTCGGGGAATAAGGTACGAAGGCCCCAGTATCCGGCCAAACGGCCACGTGAAGGTCCGCTCCCTGCCTGTTCAGGGAAGAGTCGCAAAATACAAAAATCGCGAATGGAGCCTGTCGAGCGCCGCCAACGCTCGCACTCAGCGGATTCGATACCCGGGGTTGCCCCGGTGCACCGCCACACGCTTGGATGCTGACGGAGGTTGCAGATATTTCATTATGCGCATGCTTCGAATTGAGTTACGATGAATTTGCGGGAGTGTTCACCCTCTGGTCTGTGGCGGGTTGCCCCGCGTGCCCGCCATGCAAGGGTGTCATAAAGAAAGCTCGTCTCCCTTGCGTAAAGAGTAGCAAAGATTTACTTTGAAATGATTGTAAGCCTTTAGGGTCACCGGACTTGCATCCAGGGCTACCGATCCAAGCTGCCGGTGTCCTTGATTTGCGATACTTCAGGGGAGGTGCGTATGCGATTTCGAACCTTCGCGGTCCTGCTACTGACACTGCTGCTGGCGGCGCCCCGTGCTTTTGCCGAGATGCGTCTCACCAAGCGTTTCAGCCTGGATGCGGAAGCCCGGTATCGTTCTGAAATCGTAAACAAGGATTTTGATCCAAATACCGGGTTTAACGAATTCAGTACCCTTCGCAGCCAGCTTGGTGCCACCTTTGTCGCTTCCCGCACCGTAACACTTCGTTTCAAAATCAAAGAAACCCGCTATCTCGGCACAACGATCCCGCTGAACCAATCTTCCGCCTCGCTCGACTTCCAGGAGGCGTATGTGAAGTTGGACAACGCGTTCGGCAGCCCGTTCACGCTGCGATTCGGGCGGTTCGAAGCGGCCTACGGGCGAAACCGGATCATGGGTTCGTACGACTGGCACAATTATGGGCCGTTCACGTACGATGGAATCCGGCTGGAATTGAAGAAGGGGGCCACGTGGTGGCACCTGTTCTACGCTAAGATCGCCGAGGGGAGCTATTCCGACACTACGCAGGTCTATTCCGATCCGACGATGTTTTCCCCAGCGGTTCAAAAGGGAGACCGGCATCTTTTTGTGTTCGCCGGATCGATGCTGAAAGACCTGATCCAGCCGCTGGTGCTCGTTGACTTCGATGAACGGATGCCGGTTGGCGCGAAGAAACGAAACATGTTGACGACGGCGGCGGTTTCGAGCATGCTCAAAACGGGCAAATTCGCTTTTGAAGGAGACGGAGGCTACCAGCTTGGAACGTGGGAAAATCGCGATGTGAGTTCGTGGCTGGCCTCTGCGGATTTGTCGCTAGCATTCACGTCCAAAATCCGGCCGAAAATAGGATTGGGTGCCGACGTAACATCTGGGAACAAGCGCAATAAGGACAAGTCAAAGAACCCAGATCACGTATTCTACACTCCGTTTGGTTCCCGCCACATCTATAAGGGCTACATGGATTATTTCACGGACGAAGCCTTTCCATATGGGCGGCAGGGTCTGATGGACACTTACTTCCGGTTCAGTTTCCAGCCGGGAGCCCGGTATGGCATCGAACTGACAGGCCACAATTTTGCTTTCATGGAGAACGCAAAATTGGGCAAAAAGGGCTTTTCAACGATAGGGCAGGAAGTGGACACTCGCCTTATCGCGGTTCCCGCGCGGGGATTCGAATTCCAGGCAGGATACAGCGCGTTCCTCCCGTCCGATAAGTTCGCCACATACAGCGGCGACCCCGACAAGGCGATGGGGCAATACATTTACGTAATGCTGATCGGAAAACTGTAGACTTTTCTACCAGACAATCAAAGGTCCCGGAAGGGACCTTTTTTTATACCGTCAAGAGGTTAACTCACCGGCTTTTCCGCCCCGCGAGTGCCTCCAGTACGGTCTGGAAAAATGCTTCTCGGGCCGGACTCTGGGTGTCCAAATCTAAGATCCGGGAACCCTTCAGCGTAAACCGGCCACTCAATTCAGCGAGTTTGTCTTTTCTCAGTGATACGGCGACAAGCGGAGGCTTTTCACCCGCCAGCGCCGCCACAAGCGCCGGAGCGTGGCCGTGCCCCTGAGCCTCGAGCAATCCCAACTCATCCACCAGCAGCAGGTCACAGTTTCGGGAATCCTCCGCCAGCCATTCAGACGCTTTGAGAAACGCCGTTTCATCGAAAAGAAAACCGACGCCGGTTTCACCGCGCGCCAGCACCTTTTCCTCCCCGTCCTTCCAATGGACCACGTGAAAGCCCACGATGCGGTCGCCGTCGAAGATCCTTTGCTGGGTGATTCCTCCGACTCTCCACCCGGCCTTTTCCGCGCGGTTGCCGAGTTCAGTCAACCACTCCGTCTTTCCGGCCCCGCGCAACCCTGTGACCGCGAAGGCCTTCGCCAGAGAAACCTCCCCCGCCATTTCCGTCATGCGCAGCAGCAGATGAGCGAGCGCCGTGATTGGAGAGCGGGTTTTCTTCAAGGTTTCCCGCCACTGCCGGTTGACCTCGGGGAGGGTGCCCATCGCCTCGTGGAACGCGGCATCGAGATGAGCCATGCCCATTTTTCCCGTCGCCCCGAGAAATCCTTCGCGGGAGATTCCTTTGGCGAGCAGAGCGCCCGCGGTAATCAACGTAAAAGCGCGCAAATTCATCATGATGCCGGCGGCGAGACCCGCCCGTGAGACCGGAATGCCCATCCAGTGAGTCGGATTGTCGCCGAGGAACATCCCCGCAAGGAGTGTAATCGAGATGCTGAAAATCCAGAACTTAGGCCGCCCGATCCGGCGCAATACGGCGGAATCCACGGTCAGTACCCAAACCAACGCGCCGACAAACCCGACGATAACCGCCGGATGGCGACCGGTCAGCACCAGGGCTCCAGCGGCGAGCGCAACAGCCACGCGAGTCATCCGTTTCGGCTCAGGCACGGTAGCCCTCCTGCCGCAGACGGAGAGCCTCGCGGCCGACGCGCCACCCCAAATAGCCCCCGATAATTCCCACGGCGCCGACGATCAGCAGGTAAACCACGACCGCCATCCATCCCTGTCCGCGGCTGAGGCCGAGTACCTGCTCCGCGCGTTCCAGCAGCCGGGTGTACAACTCCCAGAGGTCCGCGCCGAAGGAGATCAGTTTGACCACGAACGCCTGCACCTGAGTGGAAACCGTGGCAATGAACCCACCGAGCAGACCTGCGGCGAGCGGGTGGCGAAGGATCGTTAAAAGAAACGCCACCAGCGCGCCCTGCCAGACGATAGCGATCATCGGCCCGAGCATCAGCCCCTGTGGGGACAGAGCACGAATCGCCGCGCAGACGAGAGCAGTCCGCAGCGGAAATCCCCGACTGGGGAGCAACATTGACCCCGCGATCAACAGCGCAACCCCCGTTGCCGAGAGAAACACGCCCGCCAGCGGAACCCGTGTTGCGTGCAGGAACGTTCCGACCGTCACCTCCACCGCGCCCCACAAGGCTCCGAAAACCGCCGCTTCCCTCCATGCGCGAGGCAGATTCCAGCTCTTCGAAGAATCCTGAACTCGTTTCGAAGCGGAGTCAGCGGTCATCTTTCACCCTAGCCCGTGATCTGACAGAAAGCGGTTTCGGCCATGACGAAGAAGCTATCGCCGATGGATTGGCGTTGCAAGGCAACTCTCATGCGGCGTGGATGGAAACCAGATTCAATTGTTGCGTTCCGGAAGTCGCCTTCAGCATCCGGTTTCTTGTTCGACCTGCGATGAGTATTCGTTTGCCCGCGTACTGCGCCAGAAAAAGGGCTGCGGAGTTCCGCAGCCCTTGATTGCCACCGTTGCGAAGGATTACGCGACCGACTCCTCGCGCAGCTCCTTCGCCGCCGCGACCATGTTCGCGAGGCTCGCCTTCGTTTCCACCCACCCGCGCGTCTTCAGGCCGCAGTCCGGGTTAACCCACAGGCGATCCCTGGGAACGTGCTTCATTGCCGCTCGCAGCAGACCGACCATCTCCTCCTTCGAGGGGACGCGCGGGCTGTGGATATCCCAGACACCCGGTCCGATGTCGTTGGGATAGACAAAGTCCTCGAAACTGTCGAGCAGCTCCATCTTGGAGCGGCTCGCCTCGATGCTGATCACATCAGCATCCATCGCCGCGATCGAATCCATCATGTCGTTGAATTCACTGTAACACATGTGCGTGTGGACCTGGGTCTCATCCCGTACGCCGCTGGAGGCGACACGGAAACAGTGGACGGCCCATTCAAGGTATTCCGGCCAGTCCGTGCGGCGGAGCGGAAGCCCTTCGCGCATTGCAGGCTCATCGATTTGAATGATGTCGATTCCCGCTTTCTCCAGGTCCGCAACCTCGTCACGGATGGCGAGCGCGATCTGTTCGCAGGTGACGCGCCTCGGTTGGTCATCGCGCACGAAGGACCACTGCAGCATCGTCACCGGGCCGGTCAACATCCCCTTCAACGGACGCTTTGTATGCTCCTTCGCGAACCGGGACCAACGAACCGTCATCGGCCCTTTGCGCAACACATCACCGAAAATGATTGGCGGTTTCACTCCGCGGCTGCCGTAAGATTGCACCCAGCCGTTCCGAGTGAATACGTACCCCTCGAGCTGTTCACCGAAATACTCGACCATGTCGTTGCGTTCGAATTCACCGTGGACGAGAACGTCCACGCCCATCTCCTCCTGCAACTTCAAGGTCTCGAGGATCTCCTTTTCGAGCTCCTGCTCGTACTGCTGCCGGGTGAGCTCGCCTTTCTTCAGTCGAGCGCGTAGCTGGCGCACATGTCTTGTCTGGGGGAAACTACCGATCGTCGTCGTCGGAAGAACCGGCAGGTGCAGTTTTTCGCGCTGCACCCCGATCCTCTTTTCATACGGACTCTTTCGCCGCGTCATCTCTCCGTTTACGGATTTGAGGCGTCGTTGTACCGCATCATTTGTGACCAGCGAACTGGCACGCCTGCGCTGGATCGCCTCGCGCGCGGAGGCAAAGAACTCGGCAACCGCCCGCTCGCCGTCGTTCGCCGCGTGGGTAAGCGCTGAAATCTCCTGCAATTTTTGAACTCCGAAGGCCAGCCATTCCCGAATCCTCGGATCGATCTTGGTTTCCTCTTCAAGGTCGATCGGGCTGTGCAGCAGCGAGCAGGAGGGGGCGATCTCAACTCGTTGGCTGCCCAGCGCATCGATCGCCTTGTGCACGAGCTCGAATGCGCGATCGAGATCCGTGCGCCAGACATTCCGCCCGTTGACGACTCCCACGGACAATACCTGGTCGTCGGCGATTGCGTTGAGTGCGGCGTCAAGCTGATCCGGAGCGCGAACGAGATCGAGGTGCAACCCCTCGCCAAGGCTCAGCGCGAGCGCCAGGTTATGTTCAACAGTACCGAAATAGGTGTTGGCGAGCATCTTCGGCCGTTTTTCCATTTTTCTCAAGAAAGCATAGGCGGCTCGGAAGATTTTCTCACCCGCACCGTCCAGGTCGAGAGCGAGCACCGGTTCGTCCATCTGCACCCAACCAATCCCTTGATCCGCAAATCGTCCGAGAACCTCGCCGTACACTTTGACCAGGGGCTCGACCAGATCCTTCAGTTCCACCCCCTGCTCCGTCACCTTCCCCAGAAGCAGGAAGGAAGCGGGCCCGAGGAGCACGGGCCGCGGTTCGGCGACTCCCGCTTTTCGGGCTTTCTCGATTGCTTCGAACGGGCGTTCGCTGGCCAACCGGAATTCCATTCCCCGCTCGAATTCCGGGACGATGTAGTGGTAATTGGTGTCAAACCACTTGGTCATCTCCATCGCGGTGACGTCAACCTCGCCGTCCTGTCGGCCACGAGCCATCGCGAAATACGTGTCCACATCCACCGGTTCGGAGGGGTGATGGCGATAGCGCCGCGGGACGGCTCCAACGAGTGCGATGGAGTCGAGCACGTGGTCGTACCAGGCAAAATCTCCCACCGGGATCACATCAATCCCGGCGTCGATTTGCAGCCGCCAGTGCCGCTGCATCAGTTCATCCGCAGTGTCGTGAAGCTCCTGTGAACCGGTTTTCCCGGACCAGTAGCCCTCGCACGCTTTCTTCCATTCACGCCGGATACCGAAGCGGGGAAACCCCAGGTTGGTCGAACGGGCCATCCGTTTTCCTTTCCACTGCTGAACATCCAAGGCAAGCAATATAGAAACAGATCGGGAATCGAACCAGACGGGAATGGGATGCCGGCGGGCTGCGGGTGACCGGCCACAAGTGGGTTGCTGCTACGCCGTACCCCTGGCAAGCAACCGTTCCCGAGCCCCAAGCATCATCGCGAGCACGCCTGCGAGCATCAGGATGTTCTCCGCATCCATCATGTAGCATTGGCCGAAAGAGGCGAGCACGAACCCAAGGTCCGAGAACACGCCCCCGAGATAGATGTCGCGGTCGAACCCTCCTGCCGGGTGCCCACGCAAATCACGGAACGCGACGAGAAGCAGGACGGCTTGGATTGCCGCAACCGCGAGCACCCCCATCGCTCCGGTCGTCGCCCATAGCTGCATCGGATCGGAGTGGGCGTGTGCGAAAGAACGGCCGCCTTGCGACGTGGGGTCTTCAATGTATTCACCCAGACGGTCTCGCCAGTGACCCGGACCCACGCCAAGCAGCGGATGGTCCGAACCCATCTGCAGCGCAGCGTCCCAAAGGACAACGCGCTGCCCGACGCTGACCCCCTTCACCTCGACCATCATTCCCACGGCTTGTCGCAAGGCGGGCGAGGCAAACCAGGCGCACACCGCCAGAACAGCCGCTGCGATCACGGTGACAATCGCGGTCCGGCGGCTGCGTGTGACGAGGAAAAGTCCGATCACCCCCACACCGACAAGCAGAGGACCGCGTCGGTAGGTGAGGAAAATCGAGAGGAACATAACGATCGCAGAGATCCACAGCCAGCGCGCCCGTTTCCCGCGAGCGGTCCAGGCAACGGGCACGACGAGTAACAGAGCCGAGAGCTGAACCCCGGCGTAGGTCAACGCCATATCCAGCAAGCCTACGGGAAGAAAAGTTTTGAGGTGGTAGGCGGAAATCGGTTCAAGTTGCTGCCCATACAGGGGATCGAGCCCGGTAAAATGTTGAAAAATACCGTAGCCACCGCTCAGCGCCCCTACAACCGCAATCGTATTGAATGCCTTCGCGCGGAGCTCCGCCGAACGCATCAGGATCACCGCCCCGGCGAATCCGAGCAGAGGCACCCCGTAATGCCGGGCGAGAAACTCAAGTGACGCGACGGGTGCACGGTTGAGCAGAGCCGAGAGTAACAGAACGGCGATGGCGACGCCGAGGGGATAGATTGCGTCGTGGCGCATCGGTCGCTGCGACCATCCCTTGAGCAGAGCCGTTACACCGAGTATAAGTCCTAGAATAGCAGTAAGTTGTGCGAGAAAGACGCCTGTGAACAGACTTACCGCGTAGACAATCGACCACATCCCCGCGACACGCAGGAGGTGCGGGGATGTAGAATATTCGCCATTGAAAGGCTTTTCCTGTTCAATAATCACTGTCGGTATTCTTTGCTCTGGTATTCCAACATTCACTCTCGAGGTGGAAAATAACCCTCTTCACAGGGAACTTACTACGATTTCAGAGAGTTGGACGAGTATTCGGCCGAACGCAACGGGTGGAGAAAGAGTTCATCCTTTCGTTGCAAAAACAGATGTTACATGCGCATCTTCATGCTTTAGAAGGTCTTTCGAAGAAATTCAATCCATTTGGGATAACGAACTTCGTCTGTATAGCGGGGGTTTGTGTGATCCAAGTGTTCAGCAAGCGGACACGCACAGTTCTGGTCGGTCTTGTTCTGCTCGCCGGGGCTGCGTTCAGCCAGGCGCAAATGACCGGTACGCCGGCGGGCGGGGAATCTACTCAGGATCTGAAAGCTCTGCTCTCAGAATCAGGGTATTCTCTCTCCGATCTTCAGATGTTGGGTATTGATCTGAGCAATCCGGAAGCAGCTATCGAGCGGGCTCGGAACTTGGGAATTCCCGAGAGCGAAATCCAAAGGTACATCCAGGCCTACCGGCAAAAGGCCGGGCAGCAAATCGGTGCCGCTGACACCACTTCGATTCCTGCCGGAAGTGCTGGAACTGTGCTGACGATGCCTGAAAATGTGTTGTTCGCTCCTACCGCCGGGGCGGACACCACCGGTGCCGCGGGAGCGTTAGCCGCAACTCCTGTCGACACCGCCGCCCTCGCCGAGTTGACTGCGCCTTCGGGAAGATTTAAAGGTTTGAAGTACTTCGGGTACTCGTTGTTTCGCACGAGTGTCGGCCAATTCGCCGCGATGAAGACGGGGCCGGCCGACCCAGGCTACGTCGTCGGCGCGGGCGATGTCCTCCGGCTCTACCTCTGGGGCGACGTGGAATTCCAATATGAACTGCCGATTGACAACAACGGGAATATCTACATCCCGCACGTCGGCCAGTTCTTCGCATCGGGGACGACTCTGAGTGACCTCAGTGACAAACTCAAGCTGTTCCTTTCGCGCCAGTACTCGGGTCTGAAGTCATCCCCTCCCACAACCTTCTTGGATATAAATCTCGCATTCGTCAAGGGCACGGAGGTGTACCTGATGGGCGACGCGACGCGTCCCGGGAGCTACACGCTCCCCGGATTCGCAACGGCGTTCAACCTGATGTACACGGCGGGCGGCCCGAAAACGAGCGGCAGCTTGAGGGAGCTGAGGATCATTCGAGAAGGGAAAATAGCGGCGAAGGTCGATCTGTACGATTACCTGGCGCGTGGCCGGCCGACTTCGGATCAACGGTTGCGGAATGGCGACATCCTGTTCGTGCCGCCCCGGCTGAACAGTGTCGGACTTGAAGGAGAGGTCAAGCATCCCGCGCTCTACGAAACGCTGCCCGGCGAAACCGTGCAGGATCTACTCGAGATCGCGGGTGGCGTGACGCCCAGCGCCTATTCATTCCGCCTGCAGATTGACCGCATCATCCCTCTCGAGCGGCGCAAACCCGATCAACCGGACCGGGAGGTCCTGGATTTCAACCTAGTCGACGTGCTCAAGGGAAAGAAGAAAGTGCCGCTTCAGGATGGCGACCTGGTGAGGGTGTTCCGTTATACGGATGAGTTGAAGGACTATGTGGATGTCACGGGCGGCGGCATCACTCACCCTGGACGCTATCAGCTGACCGATATCAAAACCGTGGCTGACTTGATCAAAGCCGCGGAGGGACTTACGGACGACGCGTACCCGTACAAGGCGGATCTTGTGCGAACGCGCAAGGATCTCTCCCGGATGATGATCACGCTCGATTTAAGCAAGGCAATAAAAGGAGATCCCACAGACAATCTGACCCTGGAGCCGCGAGATAGCTTGCGCGTCTACGGTAGACTTGAGTGGGAACAGCTGCCGAAGGTGAGCCTCCGCGGGTTCGTGCGTGATCCGGGCGAGTATCTCCTCCCCGACAGCATGACCGTCTATGATCTGCTGTTTGAGCACGCAGGACTCCAGGACAGCTTGCGCTGGAAACAAACCTTCCTCGACCGCGGGGACATCTACCGGTTGAACGATGACGGCCTGACCCGATCGAGAATCACTTTCAGCGTACTTGATCTCTGGAATCATGTACCGGCAAGCAACATTCTGCTTCAGAACAACGATATCATCGTCCTCTACGAACAAACCCTGACGAAGTTGTTCAAACGCGAAGTGTCCCTCTCTGGAGCGGTTCGCAAACCGGGCGACTATGAGCTCGCGGACAATATGACGCTCGCGGATCTGATCGTTCTCGGCGGCGGATTCACCGAAGACGCATGGATTCTTCAGGCGGAAGTCAGCCGTGTTGATCTCGCCGGAATGCCCGGAGGAACACTCGCACAAATCATTACGGTGCCCATGGTGGACTGGAATTCAGAGAAGAACGATCCTGAGGCCTACCTGCAGGCCCTGGCGAGCGGGAAGACGAATGCCTCTGAATTCCTGTTGCAGTCCTATGACCAGGTGAGAATTCGCAAGAATCCGAACTACAAGATGCCGGAGAATGTGGAAATCCGGGGAGAAGTCTATTTCCCGGGCACTTACACCCTTCGGCACGAGAACGAAAGCCTCTCCGAGTTGATCCAGCGGGCCGGCGGTCTTCGCCCCACAGCACATCCCGCAGGCGGAAAACTGCTTCGCAACGATCGACGTCTGTTCCTTGACTTCAAGAGACTCCTGGTTGACAAGAACAAACGTGAAGACGTTGTTCTGCATCCCGGCGATCAGATCATCATCCCCAAGAAACCCGATGCCATTACGGTTATCGGGGAGGTGATCAACCCCGGGATCTACAAATTCATCGAGGGCAAGCGCGCGAAAGACTATCTCAACGAATCAGGGGGCAAAACCCGTAACGGGGATCGTGTCTTCCTCACCCAACCCTCCGGGCGCACCTACGAGATCGGCTGGCTGCATAATCCAAAAGTCGATGACGGCGGCATCCTGCGGGTAACCCCGAAAGAAGCAAAAGAGACGACTCCGATCGACTGGTCGAGTGTTATCAAAGACGGGATGGCGCTTACCGCAAGTGCGCTCACTATCCTCGTGCTCGCGACGCGGTTGCCGTAGTAATGTGAGCAAACCGGAGCGGGAGAATCAGTCGCAGGCGGCAAAATTTCCTGTCGCCTGCGACCTTTATTCCCGAGACTAACGAAGAAGAATAATCCTTCGAACCGAGCTCTCGCCGTTCTCTGTACTTACCCGGATCAAATACATGCCCGAAGCGGTTTCCGGCTGCCAGGACACTTTCGAAAATCCGGCTCCCCACTCCCCCAGGTCACGCCGCTCGACCTGCCTCCCGAGGAGATCGAAGACCTCGAGGGTCAGATGCGAGGCACGCGGCAGCGCCAGTTCGAGGGTGATCATTCGATTAAACGGGTTCGGCCACACTGAGGCCACAGAAAACCGCGCCGGGAGGGCTGGCGATTCTCTTTCCTGTGGGACCGCTTCGATCCTAAGCGTCAGCTCCCGCGGATCGACTCCGCTCCGCCAGTGAAGCAGGGGAATGTCCGCCAGTTCCTGTTCCGTTCCATTGTACAGCAGACTGGCATTCATGTTGTCGGGAAGCGCTTCAAGCAGTTCTCGAAAATCGATGTCGAGCTGATCTTCGTCCCCGGACTGCACTGAGAGGCTCCACGTTTCCGCGTCGCCCGGCAGCAGCGCCGGGCGCAAATCCCTGTACAACCAGGGACCGGTTGCGGGCGCTGTTCCCTGCGCACGGATCAGCAATCGTTGGGACAGTCCGTCGGGATCCTCCGGCGGCGCGGGATAGTCACAAACGGGATCGAAACCCCCGGTTGCGGACGCCATTACACCGAGCTGGGTGAGACGGCTGACGCCTCGATTAGACCGGAGAACGATGGCCGCAACCCAATTGGAATCGTTCTCAACCGACTCACGAAGAGTCGAAATGGAGGAGCCACCGCCATCCGCGGCGTGGGGAGGTTGGACTCGCAACACCGTCGAATCGAGCAGCGTCCCGAGCCAGCAGGCCTGAAATGGCGTCAGAACCGACCCTGAGCCCATGTTCGTGTAGTTCCCGATAATCGGATCGAAACCGTACAACTGGCCGGCCACCCATCCCCCGAGAACGGCATCCGTGAACGCCCGAATATCCCCATCGCGGACAAACTCGAGCGAGTCAATGCGAATTGCTCCTGGAAACGGATTGAGCATCAGGCACCAACCCGGTTCAAGATCCACCTGAACTGTCGAGATCGCGGCTTCGCCCTGGACATCCACAGCGGCCGCCTCATCCAGCGCCAGCCAATACGCCCGCAACGCTTCGAGCGTATCCACCTGAACGTACTGTCCACCGCTCCACGCATACACCCACGCCCCGGCACCGACGTCATCCCCAAGCACCGCCTGTACGCTTGGATCTTCGGGGAGTAACGGGAGTGAGAAAAGGTGCCAGCCGCTCGCAAGGACAACCTGCCGCCGGGAGGGCCGGATGATGAACGCTCCGGTGGAATCGGAGCCCTGCAGACCGGAGGAGTTGAATGCGGTGACGCGGACCCGCGTGTCGATGGAGAAGGTATCCGCTCCGATCCAGGCGAGGGTAGTCCCGCTACTGTCGGTCAAGTCGGCGATCCGGTTCCAGGTGAGTCCGTCGTCGTAGCTGACGTCCACCATACCCGAGTTTACCACGGACGCC
This sequence comes from uncultured bacterium, assembly GCA_964538455.1. Classification (GTDB taxonomy): domain Bacteria; phylum Electryoneota; class Electryoneia; order Electryoneales; family Electryoneaceae; genus JAZDLX01. Next base: position 25,114 of record CAZIDZ010000025.1, on the reverse strand, counting down.
GTGCCGCCGTACGACCAGCGGATCGGGAGCGTCGTTACTCCGTCGTACGTGAACACCGTGTCGGCCGGTGGGCCCAGCATCGTGACGTCCGGGCTCGGCTCGGCTCCCTCGAGACGCACATCATCCAAGTACACCGTGCCGGACTGATTTGCATCGAGCAGGATCTCCAGGCGCAGCGCGACAGTGCCGGACGGCGCGGTCAAGCTGACCGAGTAATCGGCGTATGAGGATTGATCCACGCTTGTAGAAGAGCCGTAGGCAGTGATCAACGTGTTTGACGCGTTGAGCGCCGTCAACCTCAGCGAAGCCGATACTCCAGGCGAGTTGTCAAGGATCTGGCAGGAAAACGTGTACTGATTGCCGGGTGTGACCTCCGTGATGTCCTGGAAAAGCGTGGCGGAAATAAACGATCCCAGATCCGCCTGCGCCGCCATGCTGCCTTCTGCGACTTTCGCTCCGGTCAGGATGGGTCGAACCACAATGTCCGATCCATACACCGCATTCGAAGTCACCCAGTCATCGGGAGGGCCGGTAACCAACCCGAAGATATTCCACTCTTCGAAGCCGCGGTTTTGCAGCAAGAGTGGGCGAACGGTCAGCCCCTCCACCGAGTCCTGCTGCGCGACGCCGTCCGAAACAGTGGACACCACCTTCAGCCAGGCGTCATTGGTGAACAGATCGTCCGGAACTGTCCAGTCCGTTTGACTCAAGGTGTCCGCGGTTGTGGCGATCGTGTCCCACGACGCACCCTGGTCGGAACTCGCCTGGATTACCGCGCCCGTGACGTTGGACGTTCCCCCGAGCCAGACCCAGTCAACCGTGACGGAATCTCCCCCGTTGAGAATCGAATTTGACGCCGGAGAAACAAGCTGCAGACCGGTCAAGTCGGAGACAGGATCGAGCACCGTGAAATCCACCGATGACGCCGCCTGTTGGCCGAGCGAATCCGTCACCACGACCTGCATCCTCGCTTCGCTGACCCCGCTGTCCGGCGTCGTCCACTGGACTGCGGTGAGCAGGGAGTCCGCATCGGCGAGAGGGGTGAAATGGACTCCTCCGTCGAGACTGAGGTCAAGCTGCGTGCGCTGGATCGAAACCGTGCTCGCCACCGACCAGCTAAGCTCCACGGAATCACTCGGCGACAGTTCCTCGTTCGGAGAGGGGTTAAGCACCGTCACTTTCGGAGACCCGGGGCTTCCGATGTACAACGTGAAATAATGCTTTGTCAGCCCTGCTGCGGGCCATTGCAGAGTCCCCGACGTCCGCAAATCATAAAACTGCACACCGTTCCACAAATACACCGGCAGGCTGCCGTCCAAACCGCTGCCGATCTGAGCGGAAAAAGAAACATTGCCGGTTTCGAGCGTGGTTGAGATGAAGAACGTCCACATCGCCGCGCTGTCCAGCGGGATCGCAACCGGCGCACGCCAATCGGTGCGAAACTCGGTGAAGGATTCCGGCGCGCCCTCCATCGGCAGGAAGGCCAAACGGAGATAATCACCGACCGGCGCCGGAGGTTCAGGAGCGTCGAGACCGGCGTCATACGCATCCGTAGCCGAGGCGTCAAATCCAGCGTAATTCTCTGAGTCGCTTAGACTTCCAATAGCGACTTCGAGTGTGACGCAGTTTGTGCTCTGTGCATAGAGATTGGACGTGAAGGAGATCATCCCGAGGACAAACAGGAGGCTGATCGTGCGCAAACCCTTTCGGTACATAGCACACAGCCCGGCTGGTGATAACTGGTGATATATAGCGACATTTGAAGCCTAAATAAACGAAAAAGTGTGGAATGACGTACCTATCGTCCATCCTGCTCAGAGAGACAGGTCCCATACAGGTCACAACGGCTTTTCGTGTCCCTTCAAGCTCCTTTTCTACAAGAACTCAGCACCACCGCGAGCGCCTTCCAACACCGCCGGGCAGATACAGGAGAGGCACATCGAATCGGAGTATAAAATCTTAATTAACAAATAACAACAGTGGCATTTCCCGAGAGATAGCCCCCTGAGAGCCCGCTTGCCCGCCATAAGAATACTTTGCTACCTTCGTCACAAAATCGGGCCTCCGCGAGGCCTTTTTTGTCCATATCGAGGGACCGGATCCCGGACTACAACGGGATCCACGACAGCGGGAGTAGTACGATGAGCGGCTTGGCGTTCAATCCGTTTGCTATGGCCCAATCGCAGTTCGACAAGGTCGCCCAGCTTCTCGAGCTGGACGAAGGCACGCGGGAATTGCTGCGCAATCCGTTGCGCGAGTACCAGTTCAGCATTCCGGTGCACATGGACGACGGTACGGTCAAGGTATTCCGCGGTTTTCGTGTGCAGCACAACGACGCGCGGGGTCCTTCGAAAGGGGGCATCCGTTTTCACCCGCAGGAGACCATCGACACGGTTCGTGCGTTAGCGATGTGGATGACATGGAAATGCGCCGTGGTCGACATTCCACTCGGCGGCGGCAAGGGAGGGGTGATTTGCGATCCGCACAATCTCTCGATGCGCGAACAGGAGCAGATCGCCCGCGGTTGGGTCCGCCAAATCTGGAAAAACGTGGGACCCTTCAACGATGTTCCCGCCCCCGATGTGATGACCAACAGCCAGCACATGCTGTGGATGCTTGACGAGTACGAGCACCTCTCCGGTGGACATTATCCAGGCTTCATTACCGGCAAACCCGTGGGCATGGGCGGCAGCCTCGGCCGCACGGAGGCGACGGGTTTCGGCGTCGTGTTCACGATCCGCGAGGCGTTGAAGACGATGGGGATTCACCCGGAAGGGACGAACGCGGCGGTGCAGGGTTTCGGCAACGTGGCCCAGTATGCGGTGCGCCTCTACACGCAACTCGGCGGCAAGGTGGTGTGCGTCTCCTCATGGGACCAGACGGATCAGACCAGCTACACCTTCAAGCGGGACACCGGGGTCGACGTGGACGAACTGCTGAAGATCACGGACCGTTTCGGCGGCATCGACAAGCAGAAGGCGGAAAAATTGGGCTACGAGGTGCTCCCGGGCGGGGCCTGGATCGAGCAGGAGGTCGACATCCTCGTTCCCGCCGCGCTCGAAAACCAGATCACCGAAGAGAACGTGAACAAGATCAGCGAGAAGGTGAAAATCGTCGCCGAGGGCGCAAACGGACCGACGGCGCCGGAGGCGGATGATGTCCTGCGAAAGCGTGGCATCTACGTGATTCCCGACTTCCTCGCCAACGCGGGCGGAGTCACCTGCAGCTACTTCGAGCAGGTACAGAGCAACATGAACTATTTCTGGACGCGGGATGAGGTACTCGGCAAGCTGGATGTGAAAATGACGGAGGCGTTTTACGCGGTCCATGAGCTAGCGGAAAGGCGCAAGCTCTCGATGCGTGACGCGGCCTATGTTATTTCGATCAACCGCGTCGCCCAGGCCTGCAAGGACCGCGGCTGGTGTTGATAATGCCTGTGAGGTTTGACCGGGATGCGAAGGGCCACCGGGGAGATTCCCCGGTGGCTTTTCCTTGTCTGAACGCCAGTCAGTGGACAGCTGCGGCGGGAAACGGACGTCCTCCCCGAGTCGCCGGTTCCGGAGATGAAATTCTACCACCCGCCATCCCCGCGGACTCTCCCCTGTTCGTTTAGCGGCCTCGAAAACGCGGCGTTTCGCCCTACTTTTCGCAGGAAACACAATTGAGGGAGCTATGCCGTTGTCGTCCATCGAATTCAGCCTTTTGCGGCAGGGAAAGCCGGACTTTCTCGACCTTCCGTGGAATCTTCCACTGGCGAAGTGGGAGGGCCACTGCAACCGCATCGAAGAGATTCCGCGTGGAATAGGACGCCACCCCGTTGTGTTCGTCAATTATGAAGGGAACCTCTTCGCCCTGAAGGAGATGCCGAACGACCTGGCGATCAAGGAGTACGAAGCGCTGATTGAGATGGAGAGCCGCCGGTTACAGGTGGTCCGTCCCGTGGGATACGTACGCCCCCATCCGAATCCAGATTCGCACACCGTCCTGATCACCCGCCACCTCACGCGGTCTCTTCCCTACCAGATGCTGTTCACGTTGGATGAACCGGCCCCCAACCGTGAACGGATGCTCGACGCGATGGCCGGGCTGCTCGTTCAGCTACACCTCGCGGGTGTGTTCTGGGGCGACTGTTCTCTCGCGAACACGCTTTTTCGCCGCGATGCGGGAGCGCTGCAAGCCTATCTCGTGGACGCTGAAACCACGGAAGTGCGCGAACACGTCTCCACCGGGATGCGCGAGCACGATCTCGATATCATGGAGGAAAACGTTGAGGGCGCGCTGGCGGATCTGGCGGCGATGCGCGGCCTCAACTCGGATCCGGGCGACGTCGGCGGCTACATCCGCTCTCGGTACAATTCCCTGTGGGACGAAATCAACCGTGAAGAAGTGTTCGACCTCGGCGAGAGCTGGAGGATCCAGCAGCGGATTCGCGCGCTCAACGATCTTGGATTCTCCGTACGTGAAGTGGCGATCCGCGAGGGCGAGAGCGAAGGGCTGCGTGTCCGGGCGATCGTCGCGGATCGGCATTATCACCACGATCTACTCTACTCGCTGACCGGTATGGAAGCGGAAGAGCTGCAGGCGAGGCAGCTGCTCAATGAGATCCAGGAACATCGCGTCGTGCTGTCTGAAAAGTCACGCCGAAGCGTAAGCCTCTCGGCCGCGGCGTACCATTGGCAGTTCGAGGTATTCAACCCGCGCGCCTCGGAGCTGTTGGGCAAATCGCCGCCCGGCCAAACCGACATCGACCTCTACTGCGAACTGCTGGATCACAAGTGGTTTCTCTCCGAACGCGCCCAGCGCGACGTTGGACACGAGGCCGCACTCGAGGATTACGTCAAGCGGGTGCTCAAGGCTGAATGACCTGCTGTCACCGCTGCCGCGAGTTTGTGACTCCGGACCGACTGAGATCAAATTGTTTCGCAATCTTCCCACTGGCCCCTCCCTACCAATAACATCGTTTGCCGCCTGCCGGCCGCAAGCCCCGGTTTCGTGCGAGCCCGGCCGGGTGACAGCCTGTTGAAAAAATCGTACCTTGCATCAGGATAGTGGCCGTACTCCGCTTATCGGCCGGACAAGAACCGTTCATAATCGGAGTGGTGACCATGAGCGATTCCGGCACACAGCTGCCGCCTCAGCTCTCGCCATACAGGAGGAAATTCGCCGATCCGGAAGCGCGGATGACGGTGATCGGCGGTGGCGAAATCGGCGGCAAGGCCCTCGGTCTGGGGTTCATTGACGCAGTCCTGCGCGAAAAATTCGTCCCGGAAAAATTCCCCGACTTTCAGGTTTCCATCCCCCAGGTAACCGTTCTGCGCACCGGCGTCTTCGAACTGTTCATAAAGCGGAACAATCTGCTCGAAAGGGCGCTGTCGGACCGTCTCGACGACGCGGGGATCGCCCGCGAATTTCAGCGGGCGGATTTCCCCGCTGAGTTCGCCGGAGACCTGATGGCGCTGGTGCAGGAGATCCGGCGTCCGCTCGCGGTCCGCTCCTCCTCCCTGCTCGAGGACCGTCTCGTCAGCCCATTCGCCGGGGTTTACGGCACGAAGATGATCCCGAACGATTCGCACGATCCGTCTGAGCGGTTCCGTAGGCTGATCGAGGCAATCAAGTTCGTTTGGGCGTCCACCTACTTTTCCGAGGCGCGGGACTACCAGCGGCGCGCGGGCACCGACCCCCGGGACGAACGCATGGCGGTGATCCTGCAGGAGGTAGTCGGGGAGCCCCACAACGGCCGGTTCTATCCGGACATTTCAGGAGTGGCGAGAAGTTTCGCCTGGTACCCGATCGGGACTGCCAAGCCGGAGCAGGGAGTGGTCAACCTGGCGCTCGGCCTGGGAAAAACGATCGTGGACGGCGGCCTCTGCTGGATCTATTCTCCCTCGCGGCCGAAGGTAGGGCCGCCCGTGAGTACCGCCCAGGAGAGGGTGGAGACCACCCAAACCCGTTTCTGGGCGGTTCGGATGGGCCGTCCTCCGGTCTGGAACCCAATCAAGGAAGATGAATTCCTGGTGCACGCGGAACTTCAGGAAGCGGAAGACGACGGTGTTTTGACCCCAATGGCCTCGGTGTACGACCCCGGTTCGGACCGGTTGCAGCCAGGGCTGTCACGGCCGGGTCCGCGTGTTCTTGATTTTGCACCTCTGCTGCAGCACAACGCGTACCCGCTCAACGACCTGCTCCGGGAGCTGCTCGCTCTCGGCGCGGAGGCGATGGAGGCGCCGGTCGAGCTTGAGTTCGCCGCAGTGCTGGCGAAGAATCAACCGAACCGCTTCGCCGCTCTTCAAATCCGGCCGATGGCCGTACCGGGCAAGGAGATTACGGTCAGCGACGAAGAGATGAACAGCCCGGAGGCGCTCGTCAGCTCGGACCAGGCGCTCGGCAACGGTGTGCTCAGCGACCTTGGCGACGTTCTCTATGTCCGCCCGGAAACCTTTGACGCCGCGAAAACCCCTGCAATCGCGGAGGAACTTGGGGAGATGAACCGGATGTTGCTCTCCTCGGGAAAACCTTACGTGCTGATCGGTTTCGGCCGTTGGGGGAGCAGCGATCCCTGGCTTGGGATACCGGTTGTCTGGAGCCAGATTTCGGGCGCGCGGGCGATCGTTGAGGTGTCCGGTGAGCAGATCGCCTCCGACCTCAGCCAGGGCTCTCATTTCTTCCACAACCTGTCAGCCTTTGGTGTGTGTTATCTTTCCCTCAAGTATGGAAGCCGGTTTCGCGTGGATTGGGACTGGTTGAACGAGCAAAAAGCGGTTCGCGAGGGAAATTGGGTACGGCATGTTCGCCTCGCCTCACCGCTGACCATACGCCTCGACGGACGCCGGATGAGGGGAGTTATTCTTCATGGCTGAACCGCATCGACCTGCGGAAAAATTGATCAACGCTCTCCAGGAACGGGCAAAGGAGCTGAACTGTCTCTACGAGATCGAGGAGCTGCTGAGCGATTCGAGCGCCGATCTCGACCAGATCTTTGCGGGGATTATCCGCGCCATCCCGCCCGGCTGGCAGTATTCCGATGTCTGCTTTGCACGCATCCAGTTCGATGGCAACATTTACGGTCCAACGGGCGGTCCAGCCCCCACACCCTGGGTGCAGAAAGCGGCGATTACCGTCCAGGAGCAGACCCTGGGCTGGGTCGAAGTCTACTACACGATGCAACGCCCGAAAGCGGATTTCGGACCCTTCCTCAAGGAAGAACAACGGCTGATCACCACCATCGCGGACCGTCTCGGCCATTTCATCCTGCACCGGCAATTGCGCGAGATGGCGCAGACGTGGAACACGGCCCGTGAGGATCTCTCGCGGGTGGGGAATGAATGGCGCGTTGTCATCGACCTGTTGCGCGGCACCGACGAGGATCTTTTCCTGCGCATCTCCCGGAAGATGATGAACCATCTCTGCTGGAGCGGCATCCAGGAAGCGGAAGAGCTTTTGCACAAGCTGGGACAGCGGGACGCGCTCGCCGAAGAGGAGGGGCTGAACAGGCCGATGGCGCGCAAGTCGGATGTGTCGATTCAACAGCTCTCGTCCGACATTTTCCGGATCGCAGCGGCCAACTACAGCGACGAGCAGATCCTGAAACTGGTGCAGAAGTGGATGCAGGAAGACAGGGCTCAATTCCTGGTGAGTACGCTGATCAACCTGGAGAGCACCCTGGCCGATATCAGCGACTCGATTCGCCGCTTCCATCACCTCTCGCTCGACTCCGTCGAACTGCCCGATAGCACCCGCAAAGGCGTAAAGGTTGCGATGGTGCGCCGTTTTCTCTCCGACCAGCTCGAATTCATCAGCATTGCGAAGGATTACGTCGAGATCAAGGATTTTGTCAACCTGATCCCGCGGGTGATCCACCCGGTCGGCAGCCATGGCAAGCTGGGCGGCAAGAGCGCGGGTTTGTTCCTTGCGAGCCGCATCCTTCGCCGGCGCGCCGTGGAGTACCCCGAGCTCGCGGATGTCAAGATTCCGAAAACCTGGTACATCACCTCGGACGGCCTGCATAATTTCCTGCACTACAACAACCTCGAGGATGTCACCGAACAGAAGTACAAGGAGCTGGACCAGGTCCGGACGGAATACCCCCACATTCTTCACGTTTTCAAAAACAGCCACTTCAGCCCGGACATCGTGCAAGGGCTCTCGATGGCACTGGACGATCTCGGAGATGTGCCGCTGATCGTTCGCTCCTCGTCCCTGCTCGAGGACCGGCTCGGCGCGGCGTTCTCCGGGAAATACCAGAGCCTGTTCGTCGCCAACCGGGGCACGAAGCGGGAACGGCTGGAAGCCTTGATGGACGCGATCTCCGAGGTGTACGCCTCCACCTTCCATTCCGACCCCATCGAGTACCGGGCCGAACGCGGCCTGCTCGATTTTCACGAGGAGATGGGGATCCTGATTCAGGAGGTCGTTGGCAATCGTGTCGGCAAGTACTACCTGCCCTCGTTCGCCGGGGTCGCCTTCAGCAACAACGAGTTCCGCTGGTCGCCGCGGATCAAGCGGGAGGACGGCCTCGTCCGCATGGTGCCAGGTCTCGGCACGCGGGCTGTCGACCGCCTCAGCGACGACTACCCGATCCTGATCGCGCCGGGCCGGCCTCAGCTCCGGGTGAACGCCACCCTCGAGGAGACGCTGCGCTACGCCCCACGCCGGATAGATGTGATCGACCTCGAGACGAACGAATTCGAAACGGTGGACCTGAGCGATTTTCTCCGGGAAGTCGGGCACGATCTGCCCGCGGTGGAACGGTTGGTCTCCGTGATCCAGGACAACCGTCTCACGCAGCGCAGCAAACTGAACCTCGATTTCGAGCAGGACGACATCGTGGTCAATTTCGAATCGCTGATCGCGAAGACGGATTTCATCCGTCAGATGCGCATCATCCTCGCGGTGCTTCAGGAAGCGTTGGGCACCCCGGTTGACATTGAATTCGCCAGCGACGGAAACCATTTTTACCTGCTTCAATGCCGCCCGCAGAGCTACTCGGACGACGATCAACCGCAGGCGATCCCGAAGGACATCCCTCGCAGCGCGGTGGTTTTCGACGCCAACCGCTACGTTTCCAACGGCCGTGTCGCGGACATCACCCACATCGTCTACGTCGATCCGGACGGCTACGCCTCGCTTACCTCGAAAAAGGAGATGCAGGAGGTCGGCAGAGCGGTGGGGCAGTTGAACAAGATCCTGCCGAAGCACCAGTTCCTGCTGATGGGGCCCGGCCGGTGGGGCAGCCGAGGAGACATCAAGCTGGGCGTGCCGGTCACCTACTCGGATATCAACAATTCCGCAATGATCGTCGAAATCGCACGCAAGCGCGGAAATTATACGCCCGATCTCTCTTTCGGAACCCATTTCTTCCAGGACCTGGTCGAGGCGGGAATCCGTTACCTCCCGCTCTACCCCGATGATCCCGACATCACCTTCAACGAACGGTTTCTGACGGAGTCGCGCAATGCCCTGGGCGATCTTCTTCCAGAATTCAAGAACCTGGAGAAGGTTTTACGGGTGATCGAGGTTCCCCGGGTGGCCTCCGGCAAGATCCTGAAGGTGTTCATGAACGCCGACCTGGAGGAGGCCGTCGGCGTACTCACGCAACCGACCGCTGAGAAAAGCCGCCCGACCCCGTACCGCTTCCTCGACGAGCACCCGGCGGACGACCATTGGCGGTGGCGGATGCAGATGGTCGAGCGCCTCGCTGAGAGCATGGACGCCGAGACGTTTGGCGTCAAGGCGATGTATATCACGGGAAGCACGAAAAGCGGAACCTCCGGCCCAGCGAGTGACATCGATCTTCTGCTGCATGTAAAAGACGGTGAGGAGTGTCAGCGGGATAAGTTGCTCACTTGGCTGCAGGGATGGGGCCAGGCAATCGATGAATTGAACTACCTGCGCACTGGCTACCGCACAGGGAACCTGCTCGACGCACACCTGATTACGGATGAGGACATTGCCAAGCGGGAGAGCTACGCCGTAAAGATCGGGGCGGTGTCCGACGGCGCCAAGGAAATCCCGCTCAAAGGAAGCAAGATCTCCGACGATCATTCATCCGAGTGAAAGCCCGCCGCGCGAGGATGACGGCGCCCTTTCATCTCGTACTTTGACCCTGTTTGCTTGCAGACAGGGTTTGCTATGATCGGCCGCTTTGTTGTCAGGTCCGTGGCATCTGTCCATCTGGGATCGAACAGAAGCGTCATTGGTGGATGAATAAAAACGGCACACGAGCAATCAGGGACGCCACGGGATCAGTTCGCGCGTGGCATCCGCGAGATTGCCCGGATCAAAACGTATCAATGAGAGTTCGCCACCGTTGTGGCCTCCGGCGAACATCTCCGTCCGCCCGATCCGGTCGCGCCAGCTCCCGGTCAACTTGGCCGATTCATGCACATGCCCGTGAAGAGTCAGCAGCGGCTCCCGGCGCTCGATAAAGCGTCGCACCGCGATGGAACCGACGTGCACGTCCACCGGAGCGTAATCCACCTGCATCCCATCCAGCCCGGCGCGATCCAACAGGGTATCATGGGGTGGCGTGTGAAAGAGCCAGATCGCCTTTGACTGATCGCGCCCATTCGAGAGGTCATCGAGGTCTTTGGCGATCGTCGAGTAGCGGATCTGGTGCTGTTCGACCGGAACGCTGCGCCACCCCTCCTCCGGCGATACGCAGCCGGGATCGACATACCGGCTGACATCATAGCGTTCCCAGTCCTTGAGCTGAAAAGGGGTCGGAGGGACATAATTGTATCCGTACACATCGTACCCGGCGGGATCCTTAATCCGGCGTCCGTGAACGTAGATCCAGAGTCCCATCCGCTCGATCTCGCGCACGTCCGGTTCGATCGCTCCCCCGTCGTCGTTGCCGAGCACCACGTAGATTTTCGGGTAGGCTTCGCCAAGTTCCTCATGGAGCGACGTCAGCGAGGGGATGATAAAGCTTTCGAGGTCACCCATCGGGATCGCGTGGGCGTCCACATCCCGCAGCGGCAACAGGCTGAAAAGATCTCCCCCGATGAAGACCCTCTCCGGACGTTCCGCGCGGATCGCTGCGAACAGACTGCGGTAACGGTCGGATCTGCCGTGCAAGTCGCTGACGAAAAAAGCATGCATCCGTGGTCCGGTCCTTCCTCAATCAACGTTTCAAAGCACGCGTGTCCCATATCCCCTCGCGTCAGGATGAAAGTAGGGTATGAAATCCGTCTTTGAAATCCCGAACCGCTTTTCTCCACCCGCTGCAACAGGACAACACAGCCTCAATGACTGGCGAAGATGCCTTGAAATTTCCGGGACTCAAACTGGAGCGCGGCTCTCACGCGGCTTCCTCCTACGGCAGCGATCGTTGTCCTTCCCAGCACACAAAGAACAGAGGGTGCCGCCATGTGGCCGGTGAACGGTCATCAAATACCGATTTCCCAGAAAAAGGCTCTATAGTTCTACTAAGTGCTTGTTTTTTGAATCAATTCTGGTGCGATAAGAGCGTCCGAGCTCCTCGACCGTTTTGCACTTTCAGCGAACCTGAGCTATAATGAGACAGAAGCCCGACGTGGGCGAAAAATCACCACGCCGGACGTCCCCTTCTGGGTTGCGACGGAAGGGCAGCCATCATTTGTTCGCTTACAGTCCATTGATCTCGCTGTCCGTTGTGCCCAAAAGTCTTTCGAGGGACCCCCCTCCGGCTTTTCCCCAGGTGACGCTCACGGCGAGGAGCCGTGTATCCTACAGACATGGGACTAGAACTATGAACTCGCGACCGATACGAACTTACCGCCATGTCCGGGACGTGCCTCAATTGAGCGAAGCAGAGGTCGAACGACTCTCTGCGGTCGAGGCGAAATACGCGTTTCGAGCAAACAGCTACTACCTGAATCTGATCGATTGGGACAATCCGGAAGATCCGCTGCGCAGACTGATCCTCCCGACGATGTCCGAGCTCAATATGGAGGGAGATCTTGATGCCAGCCGGGAGACTGATTACACGGTGGCGCGCGGCCTGCAGCACAAATACAGCGACACCGCTCTGATGCTGGTCGCGGAAACATGCGACTCCTACTGCCGCTATTGCTTCCGCAAGCGGCTGACGATGCGTCGAAGTGATGAAATTGCGGTGGATCCCACGGAGGCTCTCACGTACATACGCGAACATCAGGAGGTCCGGAACGTCCTGCTTACCGGAGGAGACCCGCTGACGCTCGCCACGGGGAAACTCGAACGCATCCTGGCCGCGCTCTCCGAAATGGAACACCTGAAAGGAATCCGCATCGGGAGTAAAATCCTGGCGTTCCGTCCCCAGCGAGTATTAGACGATCCCTCCCTGCTCGAGATGCTGCGCCGCCATTCCAGACCCGATCGCCGGCTTTACCTGATCGCTCACTTCACTCACCCGCACGAACTCACCGTTGAAGCGCGAGAGGCCGTCCGGCTAGTGAAGCAGGCTGGCTGCGAGATCATGAACCAGACTCCACTGATCCGCGGGGTGAACGACAGGAGCGACATTCTGCAAGAGCTCCTACTTCAATTGACGGCCGCGGGCGTGCACCCCTACTACCTGTTCGTCGGCCGTCCGACTCGCGGGAACCGGACGTTCCTTGTGCCAATCGTAGAGGCGTGGCAAATCCTGATGGAGGCATCGAACGGGCTTCCGGGGCTGGCGCGGACGGTGCGGCTGGCGATGAGTCATCACACCGGGAAGCTAGAGATCACCGGCGTCGATCACGACTTCATCTACCTGCGTTATCACCGGGCGGCGGATCCGCACAACCGCGGGCGGCATCTCGTCTGCCAGCGGGACGACCGGGCCGTGTGGCTCGATGAACTGCACGAGGTCCATCCCCGGCCCAGTCTGCGCGACTATCACGAACCGGCGAGAGCACCGGCAAAACGAATTCCGATGCGTCTCGACCGCCTCGGCTATTCGGCTGAACCGAAAACCCGGGAAAATTGAAGTCCCTCACGCCAGCATAGCATCCCGACGCTAAGAAAGGGCGACAGTCACGGGGATTCACCCGCACCTGTCGCCCTTCTTTTGAGGACTCGTTAGATTTTACTTCACACTTCTGAGGGAATCCTCCGCGGCCTGCTGCTCTTTCCGGATCTGCTGCCGGTTGAAGGTGTCGCTCTGATCCTGGTATCGTGTGATGTCTCGTTCGAAATCTTCCCGGGTGTTTTTCAGGACAGGAACGGGAGCGTTGCCTCTCGCGACGCGGTCACGCACACGCTGTTCGAGGGTGGGCAGCAGTTCCGCCTGCACAAGGATCATCAGCTCCTTGCGTGTCACGTTGCGGGATTCATATCCGAACAGATAACGGAGCCCCAACACCCACCAGGGCAGGTCCTTGAGGAACGGGACTCCCGCCCGATCCACACTCTCTTCGTTGGAATAAAGACCTCCAATCAGCGTCTCTTCCCCGTCGAGCAGGAGCACGTTTGTCTTCGCCGACGTTTTCTTGACTTCAACGCCCAGGTCGCCGCTGCCTGCGGTACTTTTCTGGACATCCAGATCGAGATGGATGAACGTCGTTGTATCGACGGACATCACCTCGGGGGTCACCTTAATGATCGAACCCGCGCTGTAGAACGTGGTGATCGTGTTCCCAGCAAAGTCGGTTGTCGTCACGGAAAAATCGCTGCCGATCTGGATGCGCCCTTCACTCCCGCTGCGCACCGTGACACGCGGACTCGCGATCACTTCACCGACGTTGCGGCTTTCGAGGGCGCGGAAAGTGGCGACAATGCTCCCGTAATCGCCCAGGTCCTTCGCATCCAGCGTGAAGATGCCGGTCTTGTTCTCAGCGGCGCTCATCGACAGCTGAACGCTCGAATCGGGGTTGGCGAAGAACCAGCTTGTTCCGAGCGAGCGGAGTTTGGTGAGATCGGCCTCGAAGAAAACCGCGGAGATCCGCACTTCCCTCGACTTGAACATCTCCTGACTGTTCATTTCCTCTTTGCTTAATCCGGCCTTGCCCCGATCGACAATTTGGATGTGGTCGGGGAACTCCTCGTACCAGAGGTCGTTCTGCTTGAGGATCAACTCGAAGGCGTCCAGCCAGTGCATGTTTTCAATATCCACACCGATCGGAATCGTGCGGGCTTTCGGATCGATGATAATCTTGTTCAGCTTCCTGCTGGACAGGTCGCTGAAGATCATCACGGCCTGGTTGAACGGCATCGACCGGGTCATGGAGATCATTTCATCCGGCTGGGCGTTGATCCTGCGCAACTCGCGCGGACCGCCGAGTTGTGCCCACGCCGCCCCGGCAAAGATGAGCGTGAGCAATGCCCCCAGAATGATCTGCCGCACTCGGTTCATTTCGACTCCCCTTCCTCCGCAGCGAACTGCAGCTTCAACCGGAAGCGCTCCACGATACCGCCCTTGTTCAGGGTAAACTCGGCATAATTGTCCGCCTGATCCACTTTCGTCAGGTAGCCGAGATAAACTTCATCCCCTTCCGACAGGATGCGGACCTTTCCGGAATGATCCGCGACAATTGCCCTCCCGGGCAGAACCGCGCGCAACTCCGCGCGCTCCACCTCCACCAGGCCGCGCGTGTTCGGGGGCAGGTTCTTGGAAATGAGAGGGTAGAACAGGTTGCGCAGCCGCGGAACCTTGACATCCGAAAGCGTCCGTTTGATCGGCGGCAGTCCGGTTACGTTCGCGTACAGCGCCCGCACCTTCATGTCGAAGGGAATAACCAGCGACGACCCCCCTCCCTGCTGGGTCGACCCCTCGACTCCCCGCATGCTGATCCCCTCGATGACAAAAAGCTTCGGCCCGCGTTCCAACGCCCAGATGAGGCTGAAAAGGGTCCGGTAGACGCTTTCTCCCGTAATCGTGAAGCTGCGCGATCCGAATCCCTTGCTCTCCTTCTCCCCGTTGTAGGTGAGCGTAAAAGCGATCGATCCGTAGCGGTCCTGAATCTTGTCGAGATACGCGAACGCCTCGGCCATGGACAGGTTTTCTTCCACCGTTTTATCCAAGGAAGCCAGCATCTCCTCCCGGTCGGTGATTGTCTTGCGGACTTTCTGCAGGGAGGTTTCGAGATCTGGGATTTGAACCACCGATTCATCGACCTTTTTCAGCTGGCCGCGGAGATCGTCGATCTCGCGCGGGTAGAAAAAGAGCAGACGCCAGACCGAGAAACCCGCGACGATCAGCGCGGTGACCAGCAGGATCAACGTATTTCGCAGCTTGAACGACATCGCCGTCCCCTACTTTCTCGGAACTTTTACCTCGATCTCGAACCGGTAGACCCGCTTTTCGCGAATCTCCTGCACCTCCACCCGCTTCAACGTCGCGCCACCCAGCGCTTCGATGAATCTTGGAATGCGGTTCCTGTACACGGAATATCCAAGCAGGTTGACTTTGCTCCCGCCCTCGGCGGTGGACATGTCGGTGAACCAGAATCCGCCGACGTTATCCGCCACGCTGACCACATGGGTGAGAAATTCGGTCCACGTTTTCGTCCCCACGACAAGAGAATCGATGACTGAGAAGGAACGTTCGTAGTTCGTCAACTTGTCTTCCGCCATCGAGATCGAATCGGTGAGCGCGTTGAAGAGAACCATCTGCCGTTGCTTGGGTGCAAGTTCTCCACGTAATCGGTACACTTCCCGCTGGAAGTTGTTCGAGACCACCGAGGTGATCACTATGGCAACCGGAATCAGGCTAAGAAGGAACCAGCCGGGAACCGTCATCCCCAGCTTGTTCTGCCCCTCCTTGATGTGCAGCGGGGTCAGGTCCACTTCGTACAGCCGGGTTTTTTCCCGATCGAGGATTCTCAGCGCCGCCCCGATCGCGCTGGCATAGGGAGTCAGATCCCGCGCGGCGTCGTCCGCGAGCACACTCTCCTGGGTTTCCTCCTGGGTCATCGAATCGTAAGCAAAATCCGGCACCGACTGGGTGACTTCCTTGGAACGTTCCTGCCGCAGCCTGTCGAGGTTGTCGAGCAGATGGTTCGGCGGTATCCGGGTGAGATCGAAACCCTCGAAGTTCAGCGGTTCGATATGAATTTCCCCGGAGCCCAGATCCTTCAAGTCTTTTTCGATCCCGAGCACATGTGCGAATCCGGCCAACAGAATCGTGTCCACGCCGGGCAAGTCAAGGGTGTCAAGTTCGAACAGGAAGCGGCTGGAGAGCGTCGATCCGATGTTGGTGGAATTGGCGCCGTCCGCGATGACCGGTGCGATATGATGGAGTTGATCGCCGCGCAGGAAGATGAACCGGCTTGATTCTTCGCCCACGTAGACGATCGCGGTGACCGCATCGTCGGAGAGTGTATAGCGTTGCCGGACGAGATTCGCTAGGGAAATTTCCAGGCTCTCGATGAACGAGATGAATGGGAGCCTTCCGTTGACAAATCCTTTCACCTCGTCAAGTTTTTCGATTAGCGAAATCTGGCCCTCGCGGACCAGCGCCATCGGCCGGTCTTCGCTGACCTTGGCGATGCTCACCGCATCGTTGCGCAGCCCGGCGTAGTCTTCATTGATGTCGGCAAGTTCACTCTTGATCCGCTTTTTCAGCTTGGTTCCCTTGAGTCCCCAATCGGTGTCGAAGGTGTTGTAAAAAATCTGCGGCTCGGTGAGACTGATGCCCACTTTGGCGTTGGGATCGGAGGCCGCCTGCAGCAGCTCGACGAACCGGCCTGCATCGTCCCGCGCGCCTTCTTCCTGCTCATCTGCGGTCAGCGCTTCGAGGTCGAGGCCAGCAGCCTCCTCTTCCTCCTTGATCTCGATAGACTCCCCCTGCGCCGCAACGTCGAGCTCCTCCACCTCGATCTCGGCGCCGAGATCCTCAAGGCCCTCCGCGGGGCTCTCCTGCACATCCAGGCTCTCGTCGAGTTCAAAAAGCCGGGCGTCAAGAACCTGGTAGTCATTCTGCGAGCGCGTCAGCTTGACCATCTGGATGAAGCGGCCCTCAACGGTGATGCCAACCGCGATCTGTTTACCGGTTCCGGCTTTCTTCTTGACCTTCTCGGCTTTCTCCATCGATTCGCTTTCCGCTTAAATCCCCTGGAGCAGCTGCTGCATCATGCGCTTGTTGTTCGAGAAATTCATCGCCGTCTCTTTCGAAATGTTCTTATCGGCGATGTGTTGCTTGAGATCCTGTTCCATGGTGCTCATGCCGTATTTCAACCCCTCGTTGATCATCTGGTAGATCTCGCCGGTATTATTGTTCTTGATCGCCGACCGGATGCTCGGTGTCATGATCATCACCTCTTTGGCGAGCACCCGCTTGCCGTCCAGCGAGGGGACGAGTTTCTGACTGATGACGCAGCGGAGCACGTCGGCAAGCCGGTTGCGCACACGCTCCTGCTCCTCCGGGGGGACCTCGCCGATGATCCGGTCGATCGATTCGATCGCCGATGAGGTATGCAGCGTGCTTAGGACCTTGTGCCCCGAATCCGCCACTTCGAGTCCCGCGAGAATCGTCTCCGGATCGCGCATTTCGCCGATGATGATAATATCCGGGTCCTGCCGCAGCGCCTCGATCGTGCCGTGCTTGAAACTCTGGGTGTCTCTGCCAACCTCGCGGTGGCGGATGATGCATTTTTTCGAGGCGTGCACGAATTCCACCGGGCTGGCAATGATCACGATGTGCGCTTCAATCGTCTGGTTGTTCATATCCACGATGGCATCGAGGGTGCTGCTCTTACCGGACCCCGTAATCCCTGTGACCAGGATCAGTCCTTCCTTGGTGTGCGCGAGGGAGAGGCTCTTGGTGACATTGGGGTGGAACCCGTAGCCGTCGTATGGCCGGATCTGCGTGTTGATCGCCCGCATGTTCAACGCGAGGCTGTCCATATCGAAGTACGCGTCAGCGCGGTTGCGAACGTACACCTCCTCTTCGCGGAAGATGTAGGAAAAATCCAGGTTCTTGTTGGCGTATAAATGCTCCCGCTGGCTCTCCATCACCAGGTTCTGGATCAGGATGTCGGTCTCATCCGACGAGAACGACCCCCAGGCTTCCACGGGCTTTTTAACGCCCTGAATGCGCAGCCAAATCTTGCCCCCGGAGCCATACCCCCCCATGTCGATGTCGGAGGCATCCTTGACGCGCATCTGCCGCAGCGCCGCATCGATAAAATCCCGCAACATCAGCCGGTCCGGTTCCGATACCTTCGCCAGCAGCTCGCGGCCGATGTACTGTTGCCGTTCGACACTCGCAAGGGTGCGTGGGATGGTATCTGCAAGACTTTGCACCTTTTGCTTGACTTGTTGTACCTGGTTCTCTTCCATGGCAAACCCTCAAGCCTTCGGTGAATGCTTTTCTCTATTGGATTAGGATTCCTGAACGCAACGTATTGAAGATAAATCTTTTGCCCGCAGGATGCTCGCGGCTGGTGAGTTTCCGGCAGATTGCCCGGCGGGAAGCTCCCGGGAAATTAAAAAGGGGACACTTTACTTTTAATTTCATGGCGATCACTTGTATCACAAAATGAGACACTTGAGAAATTAACAGTAAAGTGTCCCCTTTTTAATTTCTCACTCCCACCAGGAGACGAGGTGAAGTTCCCGCAAAGTTGGATAATAGGGCGCCGACATGCTTTGCAGCCTGGGATCGTAATAGTACCGTTTGCTGAAACCGTGAGTGATCGAATGGGTAAATGTCCCGACCGGACCACGGCTGTCCTGAACGATGCTTCCGGTCAAGTAGATCGCGCCTGAAACGGGACGTGAGCTGAAGTTATCCGCTCCGAAGGCTCCGTTAGGGGCCATCACGGTCGCTTGGATGGTGACGTCGCTCGAATTGGCGGCATTATCCGCAATCAGCACATCTTCGTCCGCCACGAGACCGAGAATATCGTCGGAATCGGGATTGGTCAGCGGATCGTCTGCGTAGACAATATCGTCCTCGATGTAGATCGTATGCTCGCAATGAATTGAGATCTGACCATTGAGCTCGCCCTTGACATGTACGTCTTCGCTGCAATTGATCACTCCCGTGGGCGCAATGGACGCCAACGAAACAGTATCGGTCAACCCGATCGCCGGGATTGTTCGGATTACATCGCCGTTGTCCAGGAATTCGAACCAGGTCTCCTGGTTATACATACTCTTCGTATTCCAACCGGCACCTCCTGATCCGGGCGTTCCACCGTTCCCGGCGAGCGCCGCCGAGATCATCGGACTCATATCCGTGGGCAGATCCACATCAACGCCGATTTCATAACCCCCGTAGAAATGGGCATTGCTACCGGGTGCGGTCGGTTTGGGATTGATTCCGGTTTTCGCTGTGGCTTTTCCATAAAAGACAGGATCGCCGTTGGTCTTGAGCACTCCATTGCTGTGGATTGGCCCCCACACGGTATCTCCGCTGATCCAATAGACGCCATTCTCCGTATTGGTGAACCAGAAATAGCTCGAAGCGGGGATGTCGTAGCTGAAATAGGCGAAGATTGAATCTTCGAGGGGCAAGGTCTCACCCGTTGTGACATAGTGTTCGGGATCGAAAACCCGGCTGCGGGAATTCACTCTAACCAGAATAGTGTCCAGATTCGGCTCGCTGATGGAGACGTACGTGGTGCAGGCGCTGTCATAGATGTAGAACGAGTCGGAAGTCGTCGAGGTATCCCAGACCTTGTTGATCGCGAAATTCATCGCTGTCTGTGCCGCTTCGTGAACGGAGTTTTCCACGAAATACTTGTTGAAATTGTCCGAAACTCGCTCGGTCAGGCTCGAAAGCCTGGAGGTGTAGATCGCGAAGATGAGTGAAAAACCGGCGACATAGATCAGCGCACCCTTGCCAAACATCTTGCCCCTCCGTTACCTGCGAAGGTTTTTCGAGACAACCCGGGTCTGGCGCCAGAAACTCTCGCGCACCAGCTTGCGCAGCTCCGTTATCCGTTCCACTGGATCTTTAGCGAGTAGAACTTCCTGATTCAAGTAAATTTGCGGGTTGAGAGAAACAAACGTGACTTCCACCATTTTGGTCGCAGGAATATAGGCCACCTGATTCCCAGCCTGATCAAGATAACGGAATACATCCATATTGGTGATCGTCCCCACCTGGCCGGTTTCCGTGGTAACCCCTACGATTTTTACAGTTCGATTGAGGCCGTACAAGACAATGGATGTGTCGATGAAATTGTAGGTGTGGAACGGGACCACCTGGTATTCGATCGTGTCGGGGGTCGCGTCTGTACCGCCGGCACCGTTGTACGGTTCGTTCAGGTTCAAATTGCTCAGGAATTTCAGCCTGTTGGACTGAGCGATCTGAATGATGGACGTGGCGTCGGCTTCGGGAATGCCGTACCCCATTTTTCGCAGATCGTACTGCATCGTGCGGGACAGATCCGCCAGTTCATTTTGAACGATCGCGTCCGCATTGTTGTTGACAAAGGCCTGGAGTCCGCCATCCAACGCAGTCATCGCGACGAGAATCAGAATGCCGCCGATAAACATGGCGCCCAAGATGTCGATGATGTTTTGCATCAGGCCCTTTGCGTTTGTTCAACGGCAATCACCCTGATAAAGCCGGTTCTTCGCCCCTGGCGCGCGCAAAAATTGAGACCGGCAATCCCGTTTCAATTGAAAAACCAGTAACTAATCACCGTCGAGAGTTCCAGCGTATCATTGACAACAACCCCGTTGACCATGCGTCCAATCAGCGGGGGGTCGAACGCATCCCAGATCTTGATGGTCACGCGCTTGTTATAGGTGCGTGTCCCGGAAACCTGTATATGACCTCCCGAGAGATCGACGTACTTGACCACATATTGAAGGTTGTAAATGGCTCCGCTCCTGCCTGTGTCCGAGATCACTTGACCGGAAAAATCGTCGATGTCGTCCGCGACCCCGCCATCATCGGCATCGAATCCGAGAGAGTTGGGGACCGTGAAGTTGCTTAAGGTTTTTTCGGTGGTTGTGTCCGTGGAGACTTCATCGAAGAAGTACTCGGAAACCTCCTCGATGTGGGAGGTCAGCAGGGAGAGCGCCTCCAGCCGAAAGCGATCGTAATTCAGAGAATCATCGATGTCCGAAAGGTTCCGGTTGAAGTTCAAGATGACCAGGGAAATCAGCATCAAAGCACCAAGAGTCAGCAGCATCTGCCCAGTGTTCATCGATCTCTCCCGAACGGATGGCCATCGTTCTCACGCGTGCATCACAACACAAAAAAACGATGCAACGGCGAGCGCATAATTCCCTCCGAGTGCACCGGCTTTTCAAACGCTGTCAGTCTTCCGAGGTCACACGGGCGACTTCCTCAAAGCCGGTGATACCCTCTTTTACCCTTTCCCGTGCCGCTGTTTGCAGGGTGAGCATCCCCTGTTCAATGGCTTTCTGGCGAATCGCCTCTTCGTTGATATCCGCCTTCGCCTCAAAGATCAGCCGGCGGATTTCTTTGCTGAAGAAGAGCGCCTCATGGATGCCTGCCCGTCCCTTGTATCCGCCGTGGCACTTGTCGCACCCTTCAAGATTGGGCTTAAACATTGGAACGGTATCCAACTCTTCCTGTGTGAAACCCAACTTCAGACCAATCTTTTTATCATCTTCCTCGATCGGTTTCTTGCAATCGTTGCACAGCGTACGAACCAGCCGTTGGGCGATGATGATGTTGATTGCATAGGCGATCAGGAAGGTCTCAATGCCCATCTTGAACAGACGGCTGACCGCCGAGGGTGCGTCGTTGGTGTGCAGCGTCGAAAAGGTCAGGTGGCCGGTGTTCGCCATCTTGATCGCTGTTTCGCCCGTCTCTTTGTCACGGATTTCGCCAAGCATCACCACGTCAGGGTCATGCCGCAGGATGCCGCGCAGCGCCTGCTCAAACGCCATCTTATGGCTGATTTTCAACTGGCGAACGTTGGGAATGATGTACTCGACGGGATCTTCAACGGTGAGTACGTTGATCTCTGAATTGACGACGTAGCTCAGTGCCGCGATCAGCGTCGTGGATTTGCCTGATCCCGTGGGACCGGTGACGATAATCATCCCCTGTGGCTGGTGGATCGCCTTGATAAACGCCTGGCGAGCTCCACCTTGCAAGCCGAGTTTGTCAAGATCGGTGATGACCTTGCGGTCATCGAGGATACGAATGACGATCGATTCGAATTTGTACTGAAATTCACGCCCGACGATGGGGATGACTGAGACGCGGTATCGGATGTGGTGGCCGTCGATTTTTCGTTGAATGAAACCGTCCTGGCTCTGTTCACGTTCGAAGCGGTCGACGTTCTTGCTGCGATCCTTGATCACCGCGCTGATTGCTTCAGGACGGATGCCCTCCTGGGTGTGCCATTCACGCAACATACCGTCGATGCGAAACTTGATCTCCGTGGTCGTCGCGTTCACGGGAACCACGTGAATATCACTGGCGCCCATGCGTACAGCTTCGATGAGCATGCCCTCAACGAGGTTGACGAGCATGCTTTTGTTGATTTCCGCTTCGATCAACGCTTCATCGAAGCCCTCTTCCTCTTCGTCCTCCACCGCCTCGACGTTAATCTCGCCCTCCTCAAGGTCCTTGAGGAACTTGTTCTCGGGCGGGAACACCTTTTCCATCAACATTTCCATGTCGGAGTACTTCACATAGGAGACGTCATAGGATTGCACATTCATCGAGCGCGCAATCGCGGGGATCATCCGGTCGGTGGGATCGGCGGCGATCAGGATCAGGCGGTACGGGCGGTCCGGGTCATAGCGGTAGGCGAGGATCTTCTTCTGGATCATGTATTCACGAGTGGAAGCGGGGACGGGATCGAACATCTTCTTCATAAATTCGACCCGGTACTCACTCGCGTCATCGCTGCCGATTTCGATTTCACGGAAACCGTAGACTTGGGACATCGCCGAGTACACCAGGTCGTGATCGACCGAGAAATCGTCCACGAGAATCTGGGCCAAAGAACGCTTCGAACGGCGCGACACCGTCCCGGCGTTCTCCTCTTCGCGCTTGCGAAGAGCTTTTTCGACGGTCTCGGCTTCGACAAATCCCTGGCTGATCAGCTTCAAGCCAAGTTTATCTTTGACTTGCGAGCCGGGATGCTGTCCCCGGACCTCCTTGTCCGCCTTTTCCGCCACGAGTTCCGATCTCCGTGAATCCTCAACCCATAACCTAATAAGGTAGGGGTCGCTTCCGCCAATGTCCCTAGCCGACTCTCTTTCGGCTCCTAATGTGGAGTATACCCTCGCACCGGTTCAAGTGCCATATGGTGCGGTGGGATTCTTCTTCAGGGAATGATTCATTCGGAATGATACGCCGGCTGGCGGTTGTGCCCCCGGCTGTCCGCTCGAGACAGTGAGGACGTACGGTTTACATGATTGTCGCGGTTTCAGACGAGACGATGGTCAGCGCGGTCATCACCACCATGATGATCATGGCCACGATGATCTGAATGAACTCGACTATATTTTTCAGCTTGTACACAGTCTCTTTCTCATAGTAGTTCGCGATCTGGAGTGCTGTTTTCTTCACGGTTCCAGTCTCAGCTCCACTGTGGAAACGGTTCAGCGCCGTCTTCGTAAAAACCCCTGTCGCCTCAAACGCTTCGACCAGACCGCTCCCTCGTGAAAGCATCAGCGGAATCGCCACAGTCTTGATCTGATGCTCCATGTACTTGTTGCCACAAGCCTCGGCGGACAGTTTGATCGCGTCAATCGACTCTCCCGCTCCGCTGTAAAGTGCGTAGAAAACCCGGCAGAATATTTCGATCGTGGTTTTATGGATCAATGTCCCCATCACCGGCATACTAAGCATGTACTTGTCTTTGTAGAACTGGACTCGCTCCTGACGGAACGCCCAGACGAGGCCGACTGCCAGCGCAACGAAGAAGATTCCGATGTAAACCATGTTGGCGATCAGCCAATAGCTCGCCTTTAACGTCGCAGCCGTCATCGGCGGCAGCTCGATGCCCATCTTGACAAACAGCTCAGCGGTCTGCGGGAAGATGTACGCGACATAGAAAACCACCGCGCCCATCAGGATTGCAAGGGTGAACAGGGGCATCACGAGTGCACTCTTGATGCTCTTCTTGAATTCCGATTGGCGCTCGAGGAACGACGCGGTGGATTCGTAAATGTCCACCATGTTACCCGATTTCGAGGCCAGTCCAAGCATCCGCGCGGTGAATCTCCCGAGCGCCTTCTCCTGGTGGACGAACGCCTCCTCGCTGTCCTTGCCGGCCTGCAGGTCGCTGTTGATCTCCTTGACCGCTTCGCGCAGGGTGGTGTTCGAGATATCGTTCTGCAGGAGCTGCAGCACTTCGTTGAAGGGGAGTTTTTCGCGCAGCAGGTCGGCCGAGACACGGACGAAAGTGACCACGTCCGTCAGCGGCACTCCCAATTTGAACTCGAACAGCTTGGGATTCACACGCATCACTTTGTATCCCAAGCGTTCAAGAGCGCCCTGGACTTCATCCTTGGTGAACGCCTTCTGTTCACCCTTGACAGGCTTCTCACCGCCCTTCTGCGCCCGGTAGGCGAAGGTGCGCCTTGGAATCACTCGCTGCAGCTGGAACTTCTTGGCCGACGCGAGTTTTTCCGCCTTCTGCTTCGCCTCCTGCAGCTTGTCGGCCTGCAGGATTCCATGAACCGGCTTGCCGCTTGCAGTTATCCCTTCAAAGCGAAAATCTGGCATCGCGCTTCCTGGTGTCTGAAATTAAAGGGACATAGTACTTACTTCGATTTAGGCAGAGCCCGTTGGTGACTATATAGTTCTCCCCTGAATTAAGCGATTTGTCCCTTTAATTCGCCACTCTTTTCCCGAGCACAACGCAGGGGCGAGACCCGCAAGCCCCGCCCCTGTCAACCGGCATGTTCCGATTCAATCAGTTGACAACCGTCGTCACGACAGGCGTCGATTGGGATGGATCCACCAGTGCGTAGGCCTGGACGAGGTTCGTATTGTCACGTCCCTTTTCCGTGCCGTAGCCGATGATGTACACTGTCTGGCTGGTCGATCCAACGCTGGTCCCGCCGACAGCGATCGCTGCTGCGGCATTCGCGGCCATCGTCGTGGCATGAGCCGGGGTGATACTTACGCGATAGTTGCCGTTGGTGTTCACCGAGTCAAGTGCACCGAGGGCAAAGCCGTTGAAATCACCTCCCCCTCCGCCCATCGTGGCCGGCTTCTTGTAGAACTGCTGGGCTTTGCTGCCCAAGTGAGCCAGATCTGCCGTGACGGCGTCACGAT
>CAZIDZ010000024.1:0-45350 GCA_964538455.1 uncultured bacterium | reverse complement strand
CTCGTCCGGTGGGCGCTGACCAGCAGGTAGGACCACCAGCTCCGCCAGCCCTGGTAGGGTTCGGCGAGACGCTCGATGGTGAGGATGTCGGGTGTGTCGGGAAGGTTGTAAAACCGGCGCGCGGCCCGTTTCAACTGAGTGCTTTCCAGCAGCAGATCCGGGTAGCCGAAGGCGTGCTGCAGCATGTGCAGCGCGATCGCGTGGTTGACGCCCGGAATCAGGGTAAGCAGCTTCAATGCCTTGCGTGGATCTCCTGTCGATTCAACCATTTCAAGGAAATCCGGTTCCCCCACCAGTGAAATGATCACCTGGGTCAGCGAGCGCGAGGTGAGGTGCGAGAGCCCGGCGATCTTGAACATCTGCTCCGGTAGCGCGAGCATGGTCAGTTTTCCGGGGAACGCCGGGGACGCGTAGGGCCGCCCCTGGGGAACGACACCGGCAACCTCTTTCAGGTTCGAGAGCAGCATCGCCGTGTCACGCGGGCTGCGGCGGTGGCCGACAATCGCGGAGACCAGCCCCTCGAAAGGCGTCAGGTAAAGCACCGGCCGCAATTCGGGGAGAATGGCGAGCGCCTTGCGGAGGTGCGGATCTTCCGCCGCATTGCCGAAAAACGGCCGCGCGTCCACATGCAGGCTGAACCGCCGCTGCACGAGCAGAGCGACCCGATCGGCGGCTTCGTCGTCAGCGAGGTCACCGAACACCTTAACGGTCAGCGGCGCGGAGGGAGCGGGTTGATGGACCTGGACCTCCACCGCACCCCCCGGCACCTCCATGGAAAAATTGTAGCCGGCGTCAAGGCCGGGAGGCTGCTGAGCAGCGCTGTCCGGCTTCAGCACGTTCAACGCCGTCGCCAGCCGGAAAGGCCCGTTGGATTTAATCTTCCGTTCCCGTTCCATACGCCCCTCTGTATTGTTGTCAAGATAAGCTCTCGATCCGCACGGCGCTCCGTGAGCGGCAAATCCACTCCCCCTCTTTCTCATCGGCGATATGTACCTTGCTCTGAAGAGGTTCAAACCCGGAGGATTCGATGTCGAAGAGGTGGCCGTTGCTGATTCTTGCTTGCCTGATGTTGTTTTCAGCGCCGCTGCAGGCGAAGGTAAAACGGGTCAAACCGACGAAAAAACTGCAGAAGGTGATCGACAAGACGGCGCCGGGGGACACTCTTCTGTTACGCGCCGGGGTGTACGAAGCGCAGCCGACGGCGTTTGTCGACAGCCTCTGCGGGAATTGCGAAGAGCACCGCACCGCTCACCCCGCGAGCTACGGCTTCCACATCACGAAACCAATCACTATTCGCGGCGAGGACGCGGAGAACGTCGTGCTGAAAACGAACGCAGGATACGGTGTCTTTCTCGACGGTGCGGAAAACGTCACCCTCGAGACGTTATCGGTCACCGGCGGCGTGCGTGATACCTCTGGAATGGCGACCGACGGCGGCGTGGTTGTGCGGAACACGAAAGCAACGCTGCACGGTGTCGAGATACGAGGCAATAACAACCGTGCGGAGGGAGTGATTGTCGGCATCGCGGGAATCGTTGGACGTGAGGGCGCGAGCCTGCGTGTCGAGGACTGCCTGATCCTCGACAACAGCTGGGACGGCGTCGCCCTCTACCGCGGGTCACGGGCAGTGATCGAGGGCAACATCATCCAGACCGGACGAGGCGCAGGAGTCGGGATCACCTGGGACGCCGTTGCAGAGGTCCGCGCCAACGAGATCAGCGGCTACTGGAAAGGGATCGGCAGCTTCGGCAACGCAACAGCGGTTGTTCAGGACAACCTCGTTCGGGACCTTCGCGGCTGGGGCATCGTCGCCACCGGGGAATCGGTGATGGACGCCGCCCACAATGTGATCGCTCGAACCGGGAACTGCGGTTTTGCGGTGTGGTCCGAGGAATGCACAGGCCGTTTTATCGACAACATCATTTACGAAGCCGGGCAAGTCAAGGAGTGGGTCTGCCCGCAGGTCGGCGTGTGGTGGAACGGACCGGAAGACGCCTTCGAAGCTCACCACAATGTTGTCTGGGGTTCCGCGGCGGAAGAGTGGCGACGCAGCATCTGGGAAGACGACCCGACGGGAGCGGCGACTGAACCGGTTCAGAACATCCCGATCGCCTCCGATTCAACCTGGTCTGGTCTCTACCAGGAAATCGACCCGGAGTTCGTCGATCCGGAGACGGACGACTTCCGTCTCAGCGAATCCTCCCCTCTCATGGGCGCTGCGTTTTTCTCAGGCCATCCGGGTCTCAGCCATCCGACGAACATCGGGATTACGGCGGAGAGCTTGGCGCGAATCCTCGCCACCCGCGCGCGTTACGGCATGGAAGCGCCTTCGGTTGGCACCGGCAAGAAAGGAGAGTGACTGAACCAGCCAAAGCCCGCAACTTGACAAGGAAAACAGGTAGTTTATAATAGACATTCGGGAGCCGGACTGAGGGGGAGCAACATGAGATACACCTACATCATCCTGTTCATGTTGACCGTGGGGTTGCTGATGGCAAACGAAAGCGAAGCCTTCACCGGCGAAACGATTGATGACGTTTTCAAAGAGTACTGTGAGGCCGTCAAGGCGTCCGATATCGAGCGTCTTTTCGCCACGGTCACGCAGGGCGACGAGTTCACCTTCATCACCGCCGGGGGACGGCGGATCGACGGACGTGAGGGCTACTACGACTTTCACACCGAGTGGTTCGCCGAAAAAGACTGGACGATTGAATTCGAGCTGGAGAAGACGGTCCAGCAGGAAAACTGGGGGTACGCCGTGGCCATCTTTCGTTACGCGGCGAAAACCCCTGAAGGTGAAGACTACTCCTTCGACTCGCATTTCACCCTGTTTTTCACGAAGGAGAACGGTCGCTGGGCTGCTGTCGCGGATATCTGCACTCCAATCCGCAAATCGGAGGGGTAAGCTGCGGCGGGAAGCTGTTTCCGGGTGAGTGCGGTTTTACCTTATGGCGGACTGACAGACGGGCGTGCGTGTTGATCGTTGGCCGTTGTCTCTACCAAGGAGGCGATCGGTGGACAGGGCGCGCGTGAAAGAGGATCTATATACCCGCCTCGGCTGGATCTGCTACAACATCCCCTGGCTGGACGAATCCCGCATCGAACAGGTGAATGAGGAGCGGAGTGCACTCCGCGAGGAGTTGAGTGAATTTTCCTCAGCCTCCACGGACGGCCTCAAACCAAGATACGGCCCGCTTTCTCCCGGCTGCGAGGCGTGCCGTGACGGCCGCTGGTCCTGCCTGTTCCTGAACTCACGATGCAACGCCGATTGCTTCTGGTGCCTTCGTGATCGGAACGAGCCTTCTGAACCGCCGCCCAACGCTCACGGCCTCGAATTTCGCGATCCGGACGGGTACGCCGAGTTTCTCGTTCGCTGCGGGTATACGGCGGTCGGTTTTTCAGGCGGCGAACCGCTACTCGACCGCCCGCGGCTGCTCGATTACATTCGAGCGGTGAGAGATCGTCTCGGTGATGAAGGCTGGCTGTGGCTCTATACGAATGGACTGCTAATCACGCGTGAGATAGCCGGCGAGCTCGCCGATGCCGGGCTCGACGAAATCCGCGTGGACATCGCCGCCTGCGGCTACGACCTCGAACCGCTGAAATGGATTGCCCGGACGCCGCTGGTGCCGACTGTCGAAATTCCGTGCCTGCCCGAGGACAAGAAAAGACTCGAACGGCTGCTCCCTGTTCTACAGGATCTCGGCGTCCGGCACCTGCACCTCCATCAACTCGCCGCGAACGAAAAAAACATTCAACGCTACCTCGGCCGGGGGTACACCTTTCTCCACCACCCGGAAATGATCGTGCTCGAATCTGACTTTACCGCGCTGCGCCTGATCCGTCGAGCCGCCGAGCTCGGGCTCACGATGGGAGTCCAGCTATGCACCAAACCGTACAAAAAGAGGGCGCAGGGCCGTTCGCGAAGGCTGCGGGCGCTGCAATTCAGCGTCACCATGCCCCCGCTGGCAACGGTTACGGAAACAGGGTTCCTTCGCGAGTTCATCGTCGCCTCCCCCCGGGATTCGGTAGGTGACGTGAATGCCTGGTTCAGAGAGAATGAAGTCGATGAATCTGAATGGCGGCGGATCGGCGACAGCGAACGTTTCCGGATTTCCTGCGGCGTCCTTTCCATGACAACCCCTGAAAACCTCACATTCTCCGTCCACTACCGTGAACC
This sequence comes from uncultured bacterium, assembly GCA_964538455.1. Taxonomy (GTDB): domain Bacteria; phylum Electryoneota; class Electryoneia; order Electryoneales; family Electryoneaceae; genus JAZDLX01. The sequence continues at coordinate 41,170 of CAZIDZ010000024.1, read as the reverse complement.
CCGATTCGACGCTTCTCACTGGAAGCAGGTTTCAGGCGGTATCCAGAGAGACCGTGACTGGACGACCCGTTTCCTTCCCGTTGGAGAAGTGCACTCGCTAAACCGTGTGGAATTGCAGTGGTTGCGCAGGAAATGCACCGTTTCAGCTAAGGATGAGACAATCGACAGGCGAGATCCGGCGCCGGTACCTGAACGGATGGCGCCGTGGGAAACAGACGTCGATGGTGGAACGTTCTTCTGATACTGTCTTTGCCTGCCCACCAGACTGACAGGATGGCTGATATGCATTAAAGAACGGACTTGAGAAGTGCTGCCGTTTGTCGCACCACCCCTACTCGGAGGGCTCAGATTTAGGCTTTTGTTCCGGAGCAGCCCATGTGCGCACGTCGAGAGCCACTCGCCAGATCCCGGCGACATTTCGCCAGACCCTTACATAATAGAACTGCTGGCGCCGCTTATCCTTCTTAGCCGTACCGGTCCCATAGGTAAAAGCAAGATCACCGTGCGGCGACACTCGAATCGCGGTGGGTTTCCAGGAGGCCGTTCCCGCTTCCGATTCCAGAATATCGTGTTGAGCGCTCCGATCTATGGCAGGAAGGTGATTGTCACGTAGAATCAGCGCGTCAACATCGAGCATCGCCAATAGCGCGGCCCGCGCACCCCGTCCTTCGGATCGCCGCGATAGAATTCGTTCGGCATTGGCCACGGCGCGCTCATAGTCTTCGGGGCCGGACCGCTTGCTCTGATCCACCTGCCCGCCCGCCAGTGGATGAACCTCGATACCCGTAAGCGGAACGATCTTGTGCTCGATGCCGATGTCGATCAACGCCCTCCAGCTACCATCCGCCTGCTTCTGCCAGACGGTAGCGTAATGTCCGCCCTCGGTGGGCTCGGTGGCTGTTGAATCGGGGAAATACTGCCAGGGCCCGCTGGTCCACCCGAAGGTGCCCGAAGCATCCATCTCGGCGGTTTGCGGCGTCCACAGCATGCGCGCGGAAGTCGCCTCGCGGTTTTCGTAGAAATCGTGCGCGTTGACCGGACCCGGCGCAAAGATGATCGCATCTTTCGCGAGGTAGTGCAGGAAGCCGTCACGGATGCTGGTCGAATCCACATCCGCGGCAAAGTCCTTTTCCACCTGGAGCAAGGGTTTGATCGCCTCGCTCATGACATCTCCCAGCGCAGAGTTTCCTATGACGAGCAGGATAGCAGTCAAGTAGAATCCGATGGTCTTCGAGGTTCGCATGGTCTTCTCCCAATTCCCCGACAAGGTAGCAGTCTGAATCCGGTAGAGACCACTACGGACCTCCCTCCGGCGAGCTAGCGGAAGGAAGGACGAACAGCTCACAGCGCAAGGTAAAAAAACAAACCGAAGAAATGAGAGATACTTCCCCCGAGGACGAAAAGGTGCCAAACGGAATGATGGAACGGAAATCCCCGCCATACGTAGAAGACGACCCCCAGGGTATAGCAGGCGCCGCCGATCGCCAGCCACTTGATCAGGCCAGGCGGCAGCATCGTGATCATCGGTTTGAACGCGAAAACGATCATCCACCCCATCAACAGGTAGATCGTCACCGAAACCCCCTTGTAGCGGCCGAGGAACATCAGCTTGAATGCCACCCCCGCGATCGCCAGGGCCCAGATCACGCCGAAAAGGGTCCAGCCCCACGGCCCGCGCATCACCGTGAGCACGATCGGCGTATAACTCCCGGCGATCAGCAGGTAGATCGAGGAGTGGTCCATCAGTTTGAAAAAGACTTTCAGCTCGGGTTTGCGGAAGGAATGATAGAGGGTCGAGGCGAGGTACAGCAGGATCATCGTGGCGCCGAAAATGCTGAACGAGACCACCCGCCAGGGATCCCCCCGCTTGGCGCCGAACACCACGAGGATCACCAACGCGGCGATGGCGAGGGCGACACCGACGCCGTGGGTGATGGCATTGGCGATCTCCTCGCCGAGAGTCTGCTTTCGGCGCCCGGTCTCAGGCGGCTTCGTTCTCCAGCTCATCGGGGGCTCCGGGCGTCTGCCTTGTGTGGATGGTACAATCGTGAGCGGATAATGTAGCTGGAGTTTGTGGCAATTGTGTGAGTAAAAAGGAATTGCGGGAGATTCCGGAACAGCCGGAAAGCTCATTTGCCGGATTGCCAGGGGCGGCTTTATCGTTGTGGCGGGTCGTGAATGCCGTCTGTTGGGCATGGAGATCTGCCACGTGTTTCGGATCGATTCCCGTCAGGTCTCCGTTTCGCTAACGACCTGACGGAACTGAGAATTGCGTTAGATTTCGGAACAGCCGGAGAGCTCATTGGCCGGATTGCCAGGGGCGGCTTGGGACTTCTGTCCGCCGTGGTTCCTGCGAACGCGGATCAGTCCCGGATTTCTCGACTTAAGCGGCGTATGGGGACACCCGATCAGGTCGGGTGCAGGCTCCCGGCTTACATGTTCTCCGTGTGTAACAGGCCGAACCGTTTCAACACTTTCAGCGCACGAAACGTCATCCACGGGCTCGGTTTTCCCTTGACGTCCAGATCGGCCCACATCTTGCCGTTGAGCCCGCCGGTCATCTTCCATTTGCCGTCTTTGCCACGGCTGGCGAGTACCTGTCCGATCCCCTCGTCGATCACCGCGTCCCGTTTGACACCCATTTCACCGAACACCATCAGCACCTCGAGCAGGTCTTGGTTGTAGCTGAGCGGAAAACTGTATTTCAGCCAGCCTGGCTTCTCCTTGCGCTCGTCCGCCTTCCCCTCCTTCAGCCACTTCTCTTTTTCTTTGCGTACCCAGTCGGAGGTTTTTTTCCACGTCTGCTCGCGCCAGCGATTCGACTCGACCGGCACGTATTTGTACAGCCCATATCTCTTCAACAGCGCTGCGGCGTCATGCAGGAATTTCTTCTCCGCAAGAGTTCGATCTTCCTCCGCAACGACCAGCACCGCCCGCATCACCTCGGGAACCGTCATCATGCATCCGGGGAGCAAGGACAGTTCGATGGCCATACAGCTGAAACCGTACTCCGGATCGAACGCGTGGATGCAGGCGGCACGGGCACCTCGCGCGACCGGATGATCGGAATAACCGGTGTGGCTGAGAACGGTGGACATTCGCGCGGTGAGGCAGGCGATTGGGTGCATCCAGTAATACCCTTCACATCCGGCGTAACGCTCCGCCTCCCTGCCTTTCAAAGCGGAATGCGGGCGCGCCCGTTCGATGAGAAATTCAGCGCCGCGCTGCATCACCGGATGGTCGCCGGGCAGCCCGATGGCGACGAGATGCGCGAGTGCCCAGCTCGGACCGCGATACTTCTGGTAAAAGCCCATATCCCAGGCCTTGCCCGATTCAAACGCCTCAAGTGTAGCCTCCACCCAGGGTTGCTCGGGAATCCGCGACTTCGCCTCGACGACCTCTGGATCGTCCTCGCCACGGTCCAGCAGTTCCACCAACACTTTGGCACGCAGCGCCGGATCGCCGGGATTCAGCAGCCAATCGCACAACTCGCCGGTCAATTGGACGGGTTCCATCAATCTTTCTCCGTTTTCGGCCGGGTTTGAAGACCACGGCTTACCTGTCGCCATTAATCGATTATGCGCAACGGAAACCGAGTGTCCGTCGTGAGCAGATAGCCTGGCAGCCACGCCTGTCGCGGATGGTGATGAACACCGGATTCAGGTCGTCTCAGTCGCCGCCGCGGACCACGTACCGCCCCTCCTCGCGCAAATCACGCTTCCTGAATTTCCACGGCGACGGTCCCTCCGGAGATTCCTCGAAACCCGGGTAGGGCAAATAGCGATCCGCCACCCACCCCGAAGCGTTGCCGACCATGTCGTACAACCCGAAACCGTTGGGCGGGTAGCTCTCCACGGGCCGGGTGTTGATCTTGCGCAGCCCGATCAGGCGAATCACCCCGGCGCCGAAAGTTTCGCCCTGGTGACGCCACATCGCCAACGGTTCTACAGGGAAAGCCTCCCCGGTTCCTTCGGAAAATGCGCAACGTCGGAAATCCGCTTGCGCCCGCAGACAAACCTCGTCATCCGCTCCATCCCGATCCCGAACCCGGTTGAAGGCGGGAGACCCTTCTTCGCAAACTCCAGATAGAGCCTGAAATCCTCGGGATCGAGACCGGACGCCTCGATCCTTTTCACAAGACGCTCGTGGGAATACTCCCGCTCCCCGCCCGACAGCGCCTCTCCATACCCCTCCGGGTAAAGCAGGTCCATGTCCACGAGCGTGCCCGGCCGTTCATCATCCTCCCGGTCATAGAATTCCCGCGCTTCGAGAGCCATATCCACGATCCAGACCGGTTCCCGGTTGAGCTGGGACAGGATTTCTTCGAAGCTGCCGCCGTACTGGTCGTAGGCCTCACGGTAGGATATTCGCCGGAACGGCTTTTCGGGCACCGCGAGCTCCCGTTTGAAATAGGCCAATGACTCGGCGCAGCGCTCCCGGATCTGCGACAGGATGTGGATGACCAGATCCTCGCCCAGGGCCATCACCTCCTCCCTGTCCGCTTCCCTCATCTCCAGATCGAGCTGGGTGAACTCCGCGAGGTGCCTGCCCGTATCAGCCAGTTCAACCGGCTCCAACCGGATGTTCGGTGAAAAGGCGAAGATCCTGGGGTGTCCCAGGAGAAGCATCTGCTTGTGGAGAATCATGCTCCGAGTGAGCTGATACCGTTGCTCATAGTACTCCACCTCCGCCTTTCCGGTCGCATGGCGAAGCGGATCGGTCACCGGGGACATAATCACGGGCAACACCTCCGTGAAGTCCTGCTGCCGGAGAAAATCGCCCGCGGCTTTCAGTATTTCGCTTTGCACGCGCAACGCGTGCCGAAGGGATTCCGAGCTCAGGTGTTGATACTGCGACGCCACGAAATCCTTCAGTTTCGGATCTTGCATCATGTTCGCTCCCCCAACGAATCAGCAGCCTGACGCTGCCGGAATCTGCCTCTAAAAGATACAGAGCATCCACTTTTTTACGCGCTCAAAAGCGACAGTAATTTTGAAACCCAACCTTCAAGAGAAACAGCCTCCTTAGGCATGCCAGCCTGGTTCCTGCAGCAATTGACTTGGCGGGCAGCCTACTAAAAAAGCCCCGGTTCGATTGAACCGGGGCTTGCTTTCCGTCGAATGAAGCGGAAGATCAGTACATATCCCCCATGCCGCCGCCGGGCATTGCGGGCGCCGACTTTTCTTCCTCGGGCGCGTCATGGATAACAGCTTCGGTCATCACGAGCACGCTGGCGACGGACGAGGCGTTCTCGAGAGCGGTGCGGGTGACCTTGGTCGGGTCGATCACACCGGTCTTCATCAGGTCCTCGTACTCGCCGGTCATGGCGTTGAATCCGTAACCGCCCTTGCCCGAACGGACTTTATCAACGACAACGGCACCCTCGAAGCCGGAGTTCTGCGCGATCTGGCGGAGCGGCTCCTCGATAGCGCGGAGGACGATCTTGCGGCCGGTGTCCTCATCGGTGCCCTCGAAGCTCTTCTTCTCGAGCACCTGCTGGGCGCGGATCAGCGCGACACCGCCGCCGGGAACGATGCCTTCCTCGACCGCCGCACGGGTGGCATGCAGGGCGTCCTCAACACGGGCCTTCTTCTCCTTCATCTCGACCTCGGTTGCCGCGCCGATGTTCAGCACTGCGACCCCGCCCGCCAGCTTCGCGAGGCGCTCCTGCAACTTCTCACGGTCGTAATCTGAGGTGGTCGTGTCGATCTGCTTGCGAATCTGCTCGATGCGGCCCTTGATATCCGCTTTCTTGCCGCCGCCTTCGACAATCGTCGTGTTGTCCTTATCGATCGTGACGCGCTTGGCGGTGCCGAGATCGCTGGACTGGGTGTTCTCAAGCTTCAGTCCGGCATCCTCGCTGATCACCCGGCCTCCGGTAAGGATCGCAATGTCCTCGAGCATCGCCTTGCGGCGGTCGCCGAAGCCCGGCGCCTTGACCGCGGCGATTTTCAGCGTGCCGCGCAACTTGTTGACGACGAGCGTGGCGAGCGCTTCGCCCTCGATGTCCTCGGCGATGATCAGCAGGCTGCGGCCTTGTTGAGCGACCCTCTCCAGAACCGGCAGCAGGTCCTTCATCACGCTGATTTTCTTGTCGTAGATCAGGATCTGCGGTTCTTCGAGGTTGGCTTCCATGTTGTCGGGATTAGTGACGAAATAGGCACTGACGTAGCCGCGATCAAACTGCATGCCCTCAACGATTTCGTCGTAGGTCTCAATCCCTTTGGCTTCCTCGACGGTGATCACACCGTCGTTGCCGACCTTCTCCATCGCGTTGGCGATGAGATCGCCGATCACGATATCGTTGTTGGCGGAGATGGCGCCCACCTGGGCAATGCGCTCCTTGCTGTCCTTGACGTCCACCTTCATCTTCTTCAACTCGTCGACGACGATTTTAACGGCTTGGTCGATGCCGCGCTTGAGCAGCAGCGGGTTGGCCCCCGCGACGACGTTGCGCAGGCCTTCCGTCAGAATCGACTGTGCGAGAACGGTGGCGGTGGTGGTGCCGTCGCCCGCGATATCGCTGGTTTTGCTGGCGACTTCACGAACGAGCTGCGCGCCCATGTTCTCGAGTGGGTCTTCGAGTTCAACTTCCTTGGCCACGGTGACGCCATCCTTGGTCACGGTCGGCGCGCCGAATTTCTTGTCAATGACCACGTTGCGGCCGCGCGGACCGAGGGTCACCTTGACTGCCTTTGCGAGAGTATCCACGCCGCGTTTCAGCCCATTGCGGGCTTCCAGATCGAACGCGATGACTTTGTGCGCCATGGTTCGTTTTCCTCTGTATTCTTGGTGAACGTTATGCTACCTGTCTACTTCTCGAGGACGGCCAAAATGTCGTTCCGGTTGACGAGCAGCAGCTCCTCGCCGTCGACCTTCACCTCCGTGCCGCCGTATTTGGCGAACAGCACCTTGTCGCCCACCTTGACGACCTTGCTCAACGGTTTGCGTTCGGCGTCCTTGCTGATCACATCGTCCCCGATCGCAATCACTTTGCCGATCTGGGGTTTTTCGTGGGCTGTGTCCGGGATGATGATCCCGCCGGACGTCTTGTTCTCGCTCTCCACTACCTTCAGAAGGACACGCTCGTCAATAGGACGTACCTTCATGCCTGACCTCCTTGGCAACCGTGTCGCCGGTCCCATCAGCCGCATCCCGAAGATTTCCGGTCAATCCATCGCCACATCCAGCGGCTGATCCGGCCACACATGATTCTGCATCATCGGAAGCGTGGCGACGGATCCTTGGAATTCGTTGAAATACAATACATCAAGACTGTTAGCACTCTCAAGCAGGGAGTGCCAGCGGGCAGAAAATAGAGATCGGCGGGGACCCTGTCAAGCCGACTTCCGCCTTACCGTCTCGGAGCGAGACCCGCATCCTCAATTCCCCCGATGCTCGCCTCCCGCGAACGAATCAGGCGCGCCAAATACCCTCTTCAGATGTTCATAGCACTCAAACGTTGCCAGCCGCCCGCTCTCGACGGGAACACCCTGCCTGTCGCCGCCCGCCCAACCATGCGAACGGACATGAGTTGCAAACCGGATCGCGTGTCGCGCCGCCACGGCAGACGCCCTATATTCCGTTCAATCCGTTCTTTACCTTGGCGGAAGAGCACTTTCAACGGGAACCGGGAAGGCGATTTGTGAACCAGGGACCGGGGATTCAATCCTGCATGAAGCCGTTCGCGGCTGCTCTCCCACGCATCTCCGCGACCGTGGTCATGGTCCTCCTGCTCTCGATCTCCGGCGCCGCTCAGTCCGTGAGTGGGGAGAAAACGAAACCCGTGAACGCCGCCGGGTCCCGAGATAGTCTTGGTTCAACCAGCGAGCAACCTGAGCTTGAGCTAGTCGCACTTCCCGATACCGTGGCGAATGCCAGCGCCGTGCCGGACAGCCTCGCGCTCGATTCGCTGACTCTCGACTCCCTCGCCCGCGATACGTTGGGCCGCCCCAGGGATACGGTGCGAGTCGTCAAAATTGCGGCTCCCGACACCGCCGCTCCGGGCGCTCCCACTCCGTCCTCGCTTGCGTGGGGCCGGAGTTCAATGGAAGCTCATGAACCGGCCTCCCTGGGGGAGGCGCTGACCCTTGCGCCGGACCTTTTCCCCCGCAGCAAGAGTCTCTACGGGCAGCCGTTTTACGCTCTAGCTCCCGGGGGCACCGGACGGGACGTGCTCGTGCTGTTCCACGGCCGGCCGTTCAACGATCCGCTGACCGACGCCGCCAACCTCTCCACCTTTGCGGAGGGCGAAGTCGAGACGGCGTGGATCAGTCCGGTGTTTTCCGGCGACGGTCCCGCCTGGTCCGGCGTCGAAATCCGCCTCGATCCGTGGCACGCCTACCCGTCCGTGCCACGCACGCGGCTCACCTACCGGCAGGGCCTGTACGGTCTCGGAACGGTGGACTGGAGGATCGCACAGGGATTGGGTCCCAGCTTCGCCTATCATATCGGCCTCAACGTCTCCGAGTACCGCGGACGGTACACCAACACCGCCGCAAAGTCCACAATCCTGCGAACCGGTTTTAGCACCCTGCTTGAACGCATGGGGCAATTCAGCGTCCACTGGATGGAGAACGATCTGCTCTGGGGGGAACCCTTCCGGAGCGGGACGTCCTCAAACCGTCGCGACGACGTGGATATCGCCCTGTCCGGCGGGCGGCGACACCTGGGGAACTTCCGCGAAGCCGCCGTGTGGTACGTGCGATCGCGATCCGGATACCCCGGTGGAAACGAGGACGGCTACCGGATGGGCGCGCGGCTGCAATGGGAACCGCGGATCGCCAAATTCAACCAGCTGCTGATCCGTGGCGATCTCGAACAGACGGGCGGCCGTTTTGAAGTGACCGGGGGCGGAGCGACACCAGGGGGACAGCGAATCGTCGCCGGAGGAACCCTTTCCGACCGGTTACACGTCGGCGTGCTGCGTCTGAAAGCGGTGTTGCGGGGCGAGGGCGAGCAACATGTTTCCCGCAATGAAACGATCCCGAAACAGAGTCACGGCAGAATCGGCGGAACCCTCGACGGAGCGTTGGGCGACACGACGGGCCCAGCGCTGCTCGGCTCGGTCTCCTCCTCCTGGCGCTGGCCCGCGCTTGACGAGACGTTCGGATTCTGGTCCGTCGATTCCCCCAACAGGTTCATGGACCTGGTTACGATACCCCAGGGGGTCAGCAAGGTGTATGGGAACCCCTCCCTGGGTCCTGTGGAGACGACATGGATGGGCGGCGGGATTCGCTGGCGTCTGCCCTCCGGTCTCGGCGCACAGGTCCAGGCGGGTCGCAGAACGTGGAGCGGACTGACGAAGCTGGAAGAGCAGGTGTTCAGCATTTACGTGCGCACCGTCCTTCCGGACCGCGAGGGGTTGGAGGTCAACGGATCCGCGGCTATTCCACTCGCCGGACCGTTTACCCTGAACGGCGCCTGGACCTGGACGGATGCGTGGAAAACCGGCGATCCGGTGCCCAGGAGCTGGGGGTGGGCGGCGCTTCGTTTCGACCGCCATTACTACAACGGGCAGCTGCGGGTGCGGTCATCGATCACCGCTCGGCAGTACGGCGAATACCGATCGGCAGATCACCTGGAACCCGCCTCGACACAACTCGATCTGCTGCTCTCGATCCAGATCTTCGACTTCGAAGTGTACTACGGCAGCCACAACGCCGGCAGCGACATCTACTCGTTCGCGGAAGGGTACCCCGGGATGCATCGAGGCGAGGTCTGGGGTGTGCGCTGGATCCTGCTGAATTGACCGTGGAAACGCCCAGAAGTACGAATCCCAGAGAGTTCATACTTTCCTGTTCACCGTTCGCTTAAATCGGAAGCGATGGAGTGGGAGACACAAACCGCCAGAATGCACGGGATTTGCTAATCAACTGCGGAAAGGCGAGCCGTCACTCCGCGAACAATTCGTTCTCGATCACCTGGTAGGTCGCACCCTTCTTCTCGCCGAATTTCCGGATCATTCCTGCATCCACAAGGCGGTGGATGTACGCCCTCGCCGTGGACGACGCGACGTTCAGATCCTCCGCGAGTTCGTGAGTCCGGAACCTGCGGCCGGCCATGTAGCGGAGGAATTGCACCAGCGTCTCCGGATTGCCCTTGCTCACCCGGACACCCAGTTTTTCCAACCGCTCGAGAATGCGCTCCATGGTGGGATCCTTTGCTGTCAACACGGCTCCCGCGGCCCCGCGATCGAATCTCAGATGCTCCTGCCCGAGCCGGTCGCCCACCTGCAGCAAACCGGCTTCCAGGACGTTTTTCAATTCCCGGATGTTCCCGGGCCAACTGTGACGCTCCAGCTTTTTCACCGCGTCCCCCTCGAAACGAGGGATCATCACTCTGTGCTTCGATGCGAGTTGGCGAAGAATGTTCGTTGCGAGCAGTGAGATATCCTCTTTTCGCTGCCGCAAGGGCGGGAGATCGACCTGGAAAACGGCAAGACGGTAGAGAAGATCCTGGCGAAGACCTCCTTCGAGATACACCTGCTCGAGCGGAGCGGTCGTCGTTGCGATCAGCCGGGGAAAAATCCCCTCACTCCCCTTCTGTTCCCGCTCCCTCTCGATCCTTTCGACTCCATCAAGCACAAACCCCTGCAACTCTGGCGGCAGAGTTCCGATTTCCTCAAGCAGGAGCGTCCCGCGGAACTTGAACAGGGATTGCGCGCCGGACTGGTCCACAGGAATGTCTGCTTCGTTGAAGAGTGATTCGACGACGCCGTCAATCGTATCGACATTCACGCGTCCGCAGGCGAGCGTAATCAACGGCTGGGTCCGGCGGGGTCCTGCGTCGTGCAGAGCCTTTGCGTCGAAGGATTTCCCCGTCCCGGTTTCGCCTACGAACAGGGTCGTGACTTCTTCGGCCGCGGCGGCGCGGATTTTCTGCATCACCTCCCGCCACGGCAGGGAGACTCCCACCAACGGTTTCAATGCATCCTCATTCGGAATGCGATGAGCCTTCTCCGACGGGTAGAGATAGCCCCGTTCCCGGAGCAGCATGTCCGCAAAGATGCGTTCCCAGTCAAAATCGGGGAAATCTTTTTTAACGCTGTAAAGGAAGGTGGATTCATGCACGACGTTATCCACAGAAGCATGAGAATTCAGGGCGCTGGACAGGTCTCCATCGAGAGCTTCCCTGACCAGCCGGGCGATCGCCCGCAGCAGCCGGACATCGTCGGCAAAATCAGCGGGCGGAGGGATAGATTCCGGGGACGCTTTCGCCCACCAGGTGATCGCGGAATCAAGTTCATGAAAATATGCAGGGTACTCCTTACGGAAGCGGGTTGCCACGTAACGTACCATCCGCACAGTGAAAGGTGCCTGGGATGAGGGTTCCATCAGCGATCTTGAGTTGATCACCAGTTTGTTTCAAGACGATTCCGGCCGCCGTTTTTTGCCTTATACAACAAGTCGTCCGCCGCTTTTAGCATTTCCCTAGCGGATGAATACCGTTCATCCGGGTAATAGACCGCACCGAGCGAAATCGTCACGCGGTCAACTTGCTTCTGCTCACCGTCCTCTTCGTAGGTGAACTTGCTGGTCTCCACCTGCTCACGAAGCCGTTCGCCGACGAGCTGAATCCCTGAACGGGAAGTCGCGGGGAGGAGCATCACAAACTCCTCACCCCCGTAGCGCGCGGCAAGATCGACGCGGCGAATCGCATCTTGCATGATATCACCGAGGCGGCGAAGGACTTGATCCCCCACCAGGTGACCGTAAACATCATTTACGTTTTTGAAGTGGTCAATGTCAATAATAATCAACCCAAGATCGGATCGATAGCGCCGAGAGCGCTCGAACTCCGTACGGAACACATCCTCGAAATAGGCGCGTGTGAACACCCGTGTCAGTGGATCGGTGATCACCCTGCCCCAGAGCTCTCGATTCCGTTCGAGCAGGGACTCCTTCAGACGTTCAAGCTGCCTTACCCGCAGGGCTTTGCTGACACGAAACGTGAATTCTTCAACGCGGAAGGGAAGATAGATGCAATCATCCGCGCCGAGTTCGAGGGTGCGGGGTCCAATATCGCCACCAAACCCGGTGGCCATGATTACTGGAAGATTCGGTTGCAGCTTTCGAATTTCTTCGAGCAGGCTGATCCCGTCCATTTTTGGCATGCTGATGTCGGATATCACGAGATCGTAGGTTGTATCTTCAAGCATTTTAAGAGCTTCGACTCCATTTTCGGCTTCGTCTACCTCATAGCTGTCCTGCCCCTTCAAAACATCGCGCATCAGCTTTCGTGACGCCGCATTATCATCCACAATCAGGAGGCGGGAAGGTCCCAGCGACACGGTACTGCTGTCAGCGACCTCTGTCAGATGGTGCATTCGCCTATCCCTCCTCTGCTAGTCTTCGACGGACGTTCCCCGCCTCACGATGTGCGCAGCGCACAGGTTCAGGCAGCCGAAACCTGTGTGCAGTCCGCAACACCCACCTCTCCGCATCGTCCAGCCCGATTCCATGACCCACGGAAACCCACACAGGGGCTACCGATGTTCGCGTTCGCAGCACCGTGCCGATTCGTTCACCACCATCCAAAAGGGCCGAACGGGCTCCCCGCTCTTCTCCCGGATCCGCCGCGGCACCGGTTAGTCGGCTTTTTGCGCAGCCGATCGTGTTCCACCCTGTGACGAGGCCGAAATGGCTGGCCAGCCCCAAACGCCTGGGGTGAGCGACGCCCTGACCGTCCACAATCGCCAAATCGACCGATTTCTGTAATTGTGTTGCCGCGCGTAAAAGAACCGGAATCTCACGAAATGAAAGGTAACCGGGAACATAGGGAAATGTCATCTCATCCGTCGCGGAAACAATTTCTTCCACCTCCAATCCGGGCCAGGAGAGGAGACAGATCGCTCCGATCATTTTGCGGCCGTCTCGGGTAATTGAGGCGTCTACACCTGCTATCCAACGCACTCGTTTTTCGGGAATTACGCCATCCCGAACGACCCTGGAACGGAGCTCGTCCTGGATTGCCCGGGCCTCCTCCATGCTGCCGGGGACTGTCCAGGGGATTGCCTTCACCCCTCCCCCTCCTGCTCTTCAATCACCGGATTGGAGAGCACGCCCACCGCACTGCAAGCCACCTCCACCCGGTCCCCCGATTTGAGCGGCCCGACGCCCGCCGGGGTGCCGGTGGCGATCATGTCTCCGCTGCGAAGGCCGAAGGTCCGAGCCAGATACACGACCAGAGCCGGCAGCGGGAAGAGCCAGAGATTCGAGCCCCCGGATTGGCGCACTTCACCGTTCACACGGGTTTGTAGGGTCAAATCGTCCACACGGTGTTGAGCGTCCAGCCTGCGTACCGAAGGGCCGCAAGGCCCAAAACTCGACCTCCCTTTCGCCGCCAGCCACGGCTTTCCGGCGGCCTTCAACTCGGTCTGCCGGGCGCGGTCGGTCACGTCGTTCATCAGCGTCACGCCAAAAACGGCTTCACGGGCCCGATCCGGCGAAATGTCACCCCGCAGATCCTCACCGATTACCAGCACTATCTCGCCTTCGTAGTGGACCTCCCCGGCCCCTTCAGGAAGAATCACCGGCTCGCCCGAGGCGATCAGGCAACCGCGCGGTTTCATGAAAACAACCGGTTCACGGGAAATTTCGCTTCCCAATTCTCGCGCATGCTCGGCGTAGTTGCGGCCGATGCAGAAGACATCCCCGGCTCGAATCGGCACAACCGGCCGGGCATCCTCCGGCAACGGTTCCCCGCGGTCAAACGCTTTTTCCAGCCGGTCCGCCAGCTCCCGAAGATCCGCAGACGCGAGTAGCGCATCGATGGAAGGAGTGACCGCGGGAGCCGCTCCCCGTTCCGCGAGCTCGTTCCAGACCTGATCCATCACGCGCGCCTGATCCCGATCGTCAATCAACACGAACGCATTCGTGCGGTCCGCCCGTGCAACCATCTGGTAACGCATCTTCTCTCCGTCTGACCCAATGCCCCGTCGCCGCTTCTGCAGAACGATGTGCCCGGCGCCTTTCCCTCCGCCAGGCAGAAAAGACTAGGCACGTTTTCAAAGTTGAGCAGGATGTTCAGGAAGAATCGTCGCCTTGCTCCTCGAAAAAATAGAGGGCCGTATCTCCGATATCGTGTCTCCGTTGCAGCACCCAACCTTCGGGGACAGGCAGGCTGGAGCGGGAAGAGGCTTCAAAGATAACTGTCCCGTCTCGAGCTAGGAATTTCCCTCTGCCGAGCAAATCCATCACCACTTCAACTTCCTCGTCCGCGTACGGCGGGTCGGCGAAAACGAGATCGAAGGGACCGCGCACCCGCCCTGGCTGCCCCAGCGCCGTCTGCACATCACCGTCGATCAGCTCAGCACGATCCTGAAATCCGCAGCGTTTCAGATTTTCCCGAATGACCTGCAGTGCCCGGCGATCATTCTCAAGTAAAACGGCAAAGGAGGCACCTCGCGCGAGCGCCTCGATGCCGAGTGCGCCGCTGCCCGCATAGAGGTCGAGCACACGTGCGCCGTTGAGAACCGGAGCTATCCTGTTGAACAGCGAATCCTTGACGCGGCTGGATGTCGGACGCACGCCCCGGGGTGGATCGGCGAGGCGTCTGCCTTTCCCCTCGCCCCCAGTAAGCCTCATGGAACGACGACCAGATTGTAGCTGTCGCCTCGCAGGTGATGGATGGATAGGCGGAAGGGGCGGGTGTGTTCTTTTTCAAACGTGCTGAACAATTCTGCGAGGCCTGCACGGTCGGTGCCCCACAGGAATGGTTCCAGCCTGCGCAGACCCAGGTTTCCCGCAAGTTCGGCGAACTGCTGCAGCGTCAGCGAGCGTTCCTCCACTCCCTGCAGGTCCATCTCTACGAGGACACCCGGAGCGAGCAGCGCTGGAGATTCCACGCGGGCGACCCCTCCACCGGGGATCTTCCCGGCGGCCGTCGCCCAGGTGTCCACCGCTTCCTCCTCCCCGCCGATCTCGAAGCGCAGACCCGGTCCCTGCAAAATCAGGGATTCGATTTCGACGCCGTTCGCGTCGGCGAGCCGGTAGAGTTTCGAGAGCGCCAGCCCGGTGGACGGCTTCACCGGTGGTAGCTCCACCGTCTGCAACGGAACCGTGACAACGGGTAAACGCGTTCCCGTCGCCGCTTCCTTTCGTGCAGGCTGTTGCGGTTCCTCCGTGAGTGGCTGTTCGCTCGGTGCGGGCGCCCTGCCCGCCCCCTCTTCCACGAGCGGCTGCTGCGGTTCCTCCGCGGGCGGCTGCTCTGCGAGCGGCTGTTCCTCGGTGACCTCCGGGACCTGCTGCTGCTCGACGGACGGTTGCTGTACGGCGACGGGAGGAGTCTCGGAAGGCTTTGCCTGCTGGCCCGGGGCGCCCGTTCGTTTGATAGCTTGCTCGCGGGCTTTGTTGACCAGCGAGTGGGCCTTATGGAACCCTCGCAGGGCGAGTCGTTCACCACGTTGAACGATGGCGGTTCCGCCGGGAATGTGGCGGGCGATCCGGTTACGCTGCCAGACGACGGCGGCCGCGACGATCAACATAAGCAGGACAACCGTTCCGGTGCCGCGGCTTCTCTTCCGTTTCCTCGCGTAAGAACCATCCTTGTCGAAGATCGCGCCCAGCGCCTGTTCGCTATCCTCCTCGTCTTCGAACTCGGGTTCGACAGCGCGAACACGATCATCGTCCGCGTCGAATTCCCTGAGTTCCTCCTCAAGTGCTTCATCTCCCTCCGCTCCGGCCGCACGGCCTTCGCCGACTCCAAAGGGAATCCCGGGCGGCCGTCCGGCCGCCGCGGCGGAGGTTTTCGGATGGCGATCGGCCCAGAGGCGATACAGCGGGAGCAGATCTGCGCTCGCTTCAATGGACGGATCGACCAGGCCGGTTTCGAGCGTGATCGACCCGAGATCCACGTCGCTCTCGCTGAAGACCCTGTCCCAGAACTCGAGCATCTCGGGACGGATGACGACCGCATAGACCTGGTCGTCCTGGGGATGCCAGGCGTAAATATGTTCTTCCAGGGGAGCATCCAGCCGTTGCTGCAGCTCCCAGGCAACCTGGTCTTCTACTTCATCTTCGGGAAAGCCCTCGACGTCCAGAAGCCAGGCGGTGCCCCAAGGAGGCGTGAGCACGACATCCATTCCGCGCTCGCCGTTGAGCGACTGCTGGCTGAACCGCCGAACGGATTCTCTGATCACGGCCTGCAATTCGGGGTGGGTGACAGCAAACGGCGTAGGCGGAATCTCAAGTCCCGAGTCCGCCCGCGCCGCATACAATCCAGGCCCCTCTCGTTCCTCGAGGGTGAGACCTTTTGCGTCCCATTTCAGCCGGAAGCGAAAAGGTTTTTCGGTAGCTGTCGCGATGACTGGTTACCTCTTTTCTTCCCACGAAAGATCGTTATTGACTATCTCTCCGGGATACTTCACGGGTCCGACGCTGAAAAACTTGTCCAGCAAATTCGTATTGCGCAGCCGGTGCCCGTTTTTAAAAGGCGGACGAATCGTCACACCGACAATCTTCTGATCTCCGATCTTGTAATCTTCACGGTAGGAGAGCTGACCGAGAGTCTGCTGGGTCTTCTCCCATTTCGTCCAGGCGCGGATCAGGCTGTCATAGGTCAACTTGAACAGTTCAACCTGAATGCGGCGGTCGTTGTCGTAGTCCGCCACCGAATCCACCGGAACCATCAGCTCCTTCGACGCGTCCACATCAACTTCGCGCCCCGGGCGGAGCAGTGTCAACTCCATATCGAAATAATCGTCTTGCAGCTTCAGCTGGTGTTCCGCAAGCGTCGAGTCGCGCTGAATGTCCTGATCGAGGCGGGAGCGGGCTTTGCGCGCAAGCTTGTTCATGAACAGGTTCGTCCGCAGTTCATCACCCGCAACAGCGGTCTCGGGGGCGCCGCTCGCCACTTTCGAGTAGATCAGCGAGGCCTCCAGCGTGATCTTGGCGTTGCGCTGCAGCACAAAGGGCTCGCCGCTGATCGGATCGATCTTCAGATCGCCCAACTTGCGGAACAGCAGGTACTCCTTCGAGGGGACGCGCCGGACGGTGAAGGGAAGGCTGGTGCGGGTCATCTTGCCGCCCGACCAAACCGTCCAGTAGATGTCGTCTTCCCCTTCCCCGCGAAACTCGGCCTTCACACCGCGCGGACACGACATTGCGATCCTCGACGGCTCGATCACGTTTTCATAGAGTTTTTTCGGCATCAGCTTGAGCACGACCGAATCGGCCTCTGCATCATCCGCAACTTCCACACTATCCTTGTAGTAGTCGGCCTCGATCCTGTCATAGTGAAAAAGATCGGTGAATCCCACCAGGAAGCTGTCGTACGGGGCATCATAGAGGGAAAGCTGCTCGAATTCGAACAGGCCCTTTTCAACATCGATCGAATCGGTCTGCATGAACGAAATCAGGGAGTCGAGATCCGCCGAGTACTGACCGGTCACCTGGAAATAGCGCTGCTCGATGTAATTCAGGTTTTCCATGCGCTCCCGGCTGTCCTTGATCAGGGCATTATGCTTTTTCCAGAGGTGGTTCGGATAGAAAACACTGGTCACCAGGATGATCGCGAGCACGGCGATGATGATCTTTGTGTACCAGGTCCCTTTCGCTTCCAACCGTTGCGGATACGTCATCGGAATTCTCCCATGAAGTACTAAGGCTCAACCGTCACCAGCGGAGCGATCCGCCGGAGGGTTTTCTCGCCGATGCCCTTGACGAGCTGCAAGTCATCCAGACGCTGGAAGGAACCGTGGTTGCGCCGCCACTCGATGATGCGCCCCGCCAATACGGGTCCGATTCCCGGCAGGGTTTCCAGCTCTTCTTCAGTCGCCTGGTTGAGATTCAATTTTTTCGGTTTTGGGGAGTCCGACGGCTGTTCCGCCACACCGGCTTCCCCCGCACCGACTACCTTCGGCGTCGAAATTACGCCTTCGGAGCCCTCAATTGCTACACTCGACGAGGCATTCGAAACACCGGTGGAATCCGCTTGAGACGAATCGGGGACCAGCCGTTGGAGCCCTTCGACGCGAATGGGGGAGCTGTCCCGCTCGAGGTAGCGCCTCACCTGTCCAGCCAACAACCCGAGAAG
This sequence comes from uncultured bacterium, assembly GCA_964538455.1. Lineage (GTDB taxonomy): Bacteria > Electryoneota > Electryoneia > Electryoneales > Electryoneaceae > JAZDLX01. The sequence continues at coordinate 23,134 of CAZIDZ010000024.1, read as the reverse complement.
CAGCAGCGCAGACAGCGTCAGCAGCGCCCTGCGTTCGCCGGGCGACAAGGCGATCCTGCTCTTCTCATTGCCCTTCCGGGCCATTTTCGCCTCTCAGTCAGATCCGAGAAAGGCGTCCCGTACCTTCGCGAAGAAACCCTTCCCCTCCCGGGTGGGCGGAGAGATGCCATCCTTGTCGCGAAGTTTTTCAATCAGCTCACGCGCCTCTGCCCCCGGTTTTTCAGGAATATACACGGAGATTCGGACGAGCTGATCGCCGCGGCCATGACTGTGCAGATGTTTGATCCCCTTGTTGCGCATCCGGAGCACTTTTCCCGGCTGGATGCCCCCGGGAATTTCAAGGGTGGCTTTGCCGTTCAATGTCGGCACCTCGACCTCCGCGCCGAGCACCGCTTCCGGCACGCTGATCGCGATCGCGTACAGAATGTCATCCTTGTGCCGTTCGAAAAGCTTGTGCTCCTTCTGCTCGAAGACAACGACGAGGTCGCCGGGAGATCCTTTCCACGGCCCGGCGTGCCCCTCCCCGCGCAGGGTCATGTAGTTCCCATCGTCCACACCCGCGGGCACCGCGATTTCGACCGTCGCCTGGTTGCGGACCCGGCCCTCCCCGCCGCAATGGTCGCAGGGATGCTGGATCACCGACCCCCGCCCCTGGCAAGTGGGACAAGTTGTAATATTCACCATCTGGCCGAGGAAGGACCGTGTGACCTGGCGGATTTCGCCGGCGCCCTTGCAGGTCGGGCAGGTTTCTGGCGTTTTTCCGTCCTTGGTCCCCTCACCGTGGCAGACTCCACAAGTTTCGTAGCGCTGGACACGGATTTTCTTGGTCACCCCCTCTGCGATCTCCTCGAGGGTGATCGCGAGGTTGATCTGGATGTCGCGCCCGCGATAGGACTTGGGACCGCGGCCCTGCTGCGCGCCGCCACCAAAAATGTCGCCGAAACCGAACCCACCCATGAAACTTCGAAAGATCTCGAAGGGATCGATATCCATCCCGTTGGTAAATCCCCCCGCGGCTCCGGCATGGCCGAATTGGTCATAGCGGTTCCGTCTCTCGGGATCAGAGAGGACGGCGTAGGCTTCGCTGATCTCCTTGAACTTTTCCGCCGCTTCCGGGTTGTCGGGATTGCGGTCTGGGTGGTACTGCATCGCCAGCTTGCGGTAGGCCTTCTTGACTTCCTCGCCGTTCGACCCGCGTTCGATGCCGAGTACTTCGTAGTAGTCTCGTTTCGCCACTCTAGGCCCCCGGCTCGCCTGCGACAATCACCCGGCTGGGCCGGAGCAGTTTGTCACCGATTCGATAGCCGTGCTGGTGCACGGCGATGACCGTCCCCGGCTCCGCGCTCTCGGAAGGCTGCTGCATTAGAGCCTCGTGCTCTTCCGGGTTGAACGGCTTGCCTTCCGCTTCAATCCTGGAGACCCCCCGGCGTTCAAGCAGCGTCCAAAGCTTCTGCCGGATTTTCTCCGCGCCGTCGTGGAGCGGCGAATTCTGCCCGTTTTTTACCGCGTGATCGAGCAGCAGGTCCAAGTCATCCAGCACAGGCAACAGGTCGCCGACGAGCCCCTCGTTGGCGAGCTGGGTCAGCATTTCGAATTCCACCGCGCGACGTTTCTTGTAGTTCTCGAATTCGGCGCGGTTGCGCAGCATCTGATCCCGCAGGCGATCGTTCTCCTCGGTCAACTGGCGGATTTTATCCTCCGCGTCGCTGAGGGTCACCTGCGCGGCATCCTGCTGCGCCGGGGTTTCCACGGTTTCCTGGTCCACGGGCTGTTCCGCCATGGCTTCCTTTTTCACCTGTTTTGCCTTGCCCGCACTCTTTGCACTCATCTTCCCACCGTGTTGTGGTTGCACCGTCTATTCATCGTCGAGTCGGCGATTGATCGTCGTCGCGGTGTAGTTGACCAGCGGGATAAGCCGGGCGTAATCCATCCGCGTCGGCCCGATGATGCCCAACATCCCCTCGGTTTCGCCGATGGTGTATGCCGCCGCGACCACACTGCAACCTTGAAGGCGTTCGGACTGCAGCTCCTCGCCGATCGAGATTCTCACACCTTCCGCGGTTTCATGCTCGCCGCCCCCGAGGATGTGGAGAATCACATCCCGATCCTCGAGAATTTCGATCACGCCCCTCATCCGCTCGAGATCGGCAAATTCGGGGTGTTGCAACACATTGGGCGTGCCGTCCACGTGAAGTTCGCCCGCCGACCGGTCGTCGAAAATCCTGTCCGCTGCATTGACGACCAGCCGGATCAGCGGGCTCGCCGCTTCTGGGGATCCCGCGAGACGGGCGTTGATCGACCGCTTCACCTCGTCCAACCGGAACCCCGAAAGGCGCTGGTTCAGCAGCCGTGTCGCCGCCTCGATGTCCCCGTCCGCGATCGCCGAGGAAATCTCGAGTATAATGCTGCGCACGAAGCCGTGCCGGATCGTCAGCACTACCAACAGCCGCCCGCTGGCGATACGCACAAGATCGATCTTGTGGAGAATGCCCCCGGCCAGTTTCGGGGTGAGCACCACGGAGATCAGCGCGCTGGTGTGGGCAAGCGCTTCGCTGGCACGTTCGAGAAGATCAGGCAGGCCGACGATGGACGCAGCCTGAATCGCCTTCCGAAGATGTTCGCGCGCCTCACGGCTGACCTCGACACGATCCATCAACAGGTCCACGTAGAGGCCGTATCCGAGTGTTGTCGGCACGCGTCCCGCGGAGGTGTGGAGATGGGTTAGCAGCCCCATCTCCTCTAGATCAGCCATGGTGTTCCGAATCGTAGCCGGAGAAAGCTCCTCCCCCAGCCGCCGGGAGAGGGTGCGCGATCCCACGGCCCGGGCCGTGACTACGAATTCCTGCAGCAGGATGGTGAACACAGCCGCCTGCCGCTCATTCAGTTGCGGATAATCACCCCGTCGTCGCACCATGAACGTCAATCTGTGTTTTTTCGCTTAACCAAGAGAAGGTAGAGGCGGCTATAAAACCTGTCAAGACGTCATTCTGCCGTGAGAGCGCCGTCCAATCGCAGCGGCCGATCCCAAGGCACCGATCAGCATCGTCAACACCAGCACCGCAGCGAGAGCCACCGGCTGTGGGATGGGAACCGCGCCGCTCTGGGCAAGCAGCAACTGCACCGCTCCGACCAGTCCGGCCCCCAATATTCCGCCGATCAGGCCGGCGAGGATCCCGGCAGTGACAAACGGCTGGCGCACCTGACCCTCCGTGCCCCCGACCAGACGGACAGCCCGCGCCCAGGCAAGCCCGCTCCGGATCGCGACACGCACCGACTGGAACGTGAGGAAGACGGCGATACCGGCGATCACCGCAACGACAATCAGCAGCCCCATTGAGAGCCGTGCACCGAGATCCTCCAGCTTACTCAGCAGCTCCCCCTCGTAGGCCACCTCCTCGATATCCGGATGGTCCTGCAATACCTGGGCTTCGAGCGTAATCCATTTTACGTTGACGACTTTCGGATCGTATTTCACGATCAACGAGACGGGCAGCGGGTTGTGGTCGAGGAGGTCGAACATCTCGCTCCCGTAGCGCTCGGAAAACCGCTCCGCCGCCATCGCCTTGTTGACTTCGATTACCTCGGTTACGCCTTCCCGGGCCCGCATCCACTCCCCGAGCTCGTGCAGCTTCGACTCACGGCCAGGACGGACAAAAGCCTCCAGCTCAAAACGGGCGAGCAATCCTTCACGTGCCGCTTCGAGCGCCTGCCGCGCGCCCCACACCGAAGAGCAGAATCCCGCCACCGCCGCCAGGGAAAGAATCGCAAGCCATCCGGCGAGACCGCTGCGGACGAGGGCGCGCATCGCCTCACGCAGGATGAAACGGATCCGTCTCATTGCTCCCCCACAAGCTGACCGCGGTCGATGCGCACGGTGCGCACAGGATACTCTTCAAACAGCTCCGGCTGGTGAGTCGTCATCAGCAGCGCCGTTCCCCGCGCGTGAATCGAACTGAGCAGCTCAAGGATTCCCTGCGCGGTCTCCAGATCCAGGCTTCCGAGAGGTTCGTCCGCGACGAGCGCACGCGGTTCACCCACCAGCGCGCGGGCGATTGCAAGCCGCCGCTGTTCGCCGAACGAGAGCTGGCTTGGGTAAGAATCAAGATGCCGATAAAGGCCCACGCGGTTGAGCACCTTGAGCGCCTCCGCCTTCGAGTGGCGCCGGGTCCAGCCGACCACCTCCCCGACCAGCATCACATTCTCATAGACCGTCCGGTCCTGGATCAGGGCGAGGTCCTGATCGACGATGCCCAGTTGGCGGCGCATCGCGGGGATATCCCGTTCACGCATCGATGACAGCCGGTAATCGCCGACAATCACCTCGCCGATATCCGGCAGCAACTCGGCATACACCATCCGCAGCAGGGTGGTTTTCCCAGCGCCGCTACGGCCGACGATATTGACCCACTCGCCCTTGCCGACCCGCAGGGAGACGTCCTTTATACCGCCCTTCGAATACTGTTTTGTCACCCGGATCAGCTCGATCATACGGGCTCCGAAACGATGTGCACCCGGTCGCTCCGTTCGCTGCCGGGTTTCAAGGTCAATCCATGGTACACGGCGAGCACACTGAGATGACGCTCCGCCAACCGCTTTGTGATCTCATCGATGGAATAGACGCGCTGCCGATGGTTCTCGATGTACATCACATCCGCATCGTCCGGATAGATCTCAAAGCTGTTGTGCTGGATGCGCTGAACAGGGTCAAAACGGGTCCGTCTGCGATACCAGGCGCCGGGGACCTGCTCCTCGACAACGTACCCATCAAAATGGTCACGGCTGTTGCGTTCCGTGCTTAAATCGCAGATGAAAAGTCCTCCCGGGAGCATCGTTTTGCGCACGCCGTGGAAAAACTCGCTCACCTCCGCGGCCTCCATCAGGTAATTCACCGAATCGTAGAGGCAGACCCCAATGTCGTGTTCGCCGATGTCGGGCAGACCGCGCAAGTCGCTCACGTGAAACTCGAGGGTTCGTCCGCGGCGCGGGATACGGGTGCGCGCTACCGTGATCATCTCGGCGCAGCCGTCAAGCCCGACAACATCGTACCCAAGATCGTTGAGCCTTTTCGCCAGGGTGCCTGTCCCACAGGCAAAATCCACGACCCGGCGGCCCTTCCGCCCGTGCTTGACCGCGATCCGATGGACGAGCTTCGCCCATCCAACGTAATCGACGTGGTCCATCACATCATCATAGTAGCGCGCGAGAACCGTATACGGTTCCACCTCCACCCGTTCGCGCGGCTCTCCGGGTGGACCGCCGCTTCGGTTGCCCATCGGGTTTACCCTTTCCCCTCATCCAATCCGAACAACCGGAACGCATTTGCCGTCGTTTGGCCTGCGACATCTCCGAGACTTCGATCTTGAGTCGCCGCGACCGCCGCCGCCACGTAGGGCAGGTAAGCGGGCTCATTGGGATGCCCGCGATGCGGCACGGGTGTCATAAAAGGCGAGTCCGTTTCCAGCAGCAGCCTGTCGAGGGGCACGGCGGCAACAACCTCTTTTCGATCCGTGTTCTTGAAGGTGATATTCCCGGTGAAAGAAATGTGAAATCCCCGCTCGATTACTTCCGACACCATCGCGCGGTCTCCCGCGAAACAGTGAAACACCCCGCCGGGACCCGAAATGCCGTCAAACCCCGCGTCCTTCAGCACCTCAAGCAACCGCTTCGAGGCTTGGCGGTCGTGCAACACCACCGGTTTTCGCACCTCCCGGGCGAGCTCGAGCTGGTCGCGAAGCCACCGCTCCTGCACTGCGGGATCGGTGTGATCCCGAAAGAAATCGAGGCCGATTTCCCCGACGGCAACACATTTCGGATGATCGAGCAGAGATCGGATCCCTTTGATATCCCTGGAATTGGCAGATCCTGCGTCGTTTGGATGCACTCCCGCCGCGAACCATACACCTTCGAACGACTCCGCGTGGGACATCGCCTTCCGCGAGCTGACGAGGTCGGTGCCGAGATCGATCAGCGCGATCACACCCGCCTGTCTCGCCTTCCGCACCACCTCCGCTTCCCGTCCGGCAAAAGTGGGCCAGGTCAGATGGAGGTGTGTGTCCACCAACGAAACAGCCTGTGGTATCGGATCTTCCTGCGAAGTCATGGATTTCCAAAGTAATGCGAATGAGAAAGCGTTCCCGTCACTCCGGTGAAATATCGCGCTTGATTGCACTTACCGCCAAGTGCGCCACTCTGGCGACAGCGCCCCCAAGGGCCATGTACAATTCAACGGAATTCCCGGACAATTTTGAAACCCAAGGCGATATTGGGGCTGATTCCGTTCCCTTCCAGCGATCATAGGAATTTCCGCACTTTCCGAAAACTCCGTGCTCAGGAGCCTGCAACTTTTTGGGACTTTCACCTGTCCAAGAGTAGGAAGAGATCATTTCGAGTTTTCACCGGCGAGGTTCACCATGGTCGCAGAACAAGAGGTCGAAGGCCGGACGGCCGACGAAATGGCACAACTTCTGAAATCACATGGCATTCCCTACCGTCACATCGGACAGGCGGGGAGCGCCAGGGTTGTCGTGCCGGTGAACGCCGTCGGAGCGAATCAATTGCGCGAACTCGGATTTCGACTCGGGCATGGTCAGGGAGCGATTCGCTATCTCCTTTATTATCAGGGACGTTTCTGCGGAGTTGTGATGTAGACGCTTCCCGTCTCGATTCCGCCGAACGATCCGGGCGTCCCTCCACGTCCGGTCGATTGCGCGTGCCGCGGACGCGCAGCTACAGAAGTGTCCCGAACTTGAAAAGGTTCGGGACACTTCCTCGTGCTAGCCGAGATCTCCGCCGCCCACCTGACGCTCCACAAGGTCGCGGTAAAGCTCCGATTTTTTCATGAGCTCACGGTGGCGTCCCCGCGCCAGAACCGCACCCTGATCGATCAACAACACCCGGTCGCTCGAACGGATCGAGGAAACACGGTGGGTGGCGGTGATCACCGTCCTCCCCTTCGCCACTTCATCCAGCGTTTTCTGAATCTCATCGGCAACATCCCCGTCGAGGGCGGAGGTGGGTTCGTCGAGCAGGAAAATCGGCGGATCGGCTAGCAGCGCCCGTGCGATCGAGAGCCGCTGCCGCTGACCACCGGACAGCCGTTCTCCCAGATTGCCAAGGTTGGTTTCGTATCCTTCGGGGAGAGTCTCGATCACATCGTGGATGTGTGCCTTTTTCGCGGCAACGATCACTTCGTCCAGCGGCACGTCCCTCCCATAGGCGATATTCGCCCGGACCGTATCATGGAACAGCGTCACCTCCTGCGCAACGATGCCGAAGAGGCGCCGCAGGTCATCCAGTTTCAGATCGCGGAGATCGAGGCCGTCGATCCGGATCAGTCCCTCGCTGGGATCATAAAACCTCGGCAGCAGGTTCAGCAGGCTGCTTTTCCCTGATCCGCTGCGGCCGACGAGGATCACCCGATCACCGGGCTTGATCGACAGCGAAACGTCACGCAACGCCACTTCGCGATCTTTGCCGTAGCGCAGCGAAACGTGTTCGAGCACGATTTCGCGATTGAATCCCGAAATCTTTTTCGCATCCGGTCGCTCGTCGATTTCATAGCGGCTGTCGAGCAGGATGAATACCCGCTGCGCTGCACCCTCCGCAACCTTGAGACGGGCGGAAACCTCACCGAGACTGACGAGGGGAGTCAGCAACCCGAACAGCAGCAACAGGTAGCGGACAAAATCGCCCGCCGCCAGCCATTGCCCGCCGAGCACACGGCCGCCCGCGACAAGTAGAATCCCGCTGATCACGATCACCCCCACCATCTCTTCGAGAGGGGGAACCAGCCGCCGTAGCCGCTCCCGCCCCAGCGCTTCCTGAAAATGAGCCTCGGTCGAGCCGGTAAACCGGTGCTGTTCGTGCTCTTCGCCGCCATATGCCTGTACGATGCGAATGCCGTACAGGGTTTCATTCAACCGGGAGGTCACCGCTCCCACCCGCTCCTGGGTGCGCCTCGATTTCCGTTTCAGGCTGTTGCCCGCCAGCCCGGTGACAATCGCGGTCAACGGCGCGATAATCAGCACCGCGAGCGTCATCTTCCAGGAGATGGCGATCAACAGGAGAAGGAAAACGATTACGTTGAGCGGTTCGCGGATCAGCTTGCTGAACCCTTCCGCCAATCCCTCGTTCAACTGCGTGACGTCGTTGACGACATTCGCGACGAGGTCGCCGCTGTGCCGCACGTGGAAGAAGGCGAGATCCTGCGCCATCAGCCTTTCGTAGAGTTCGTCCCTCATCCGTTTCGCGATGTGCTGTTCCACGGTGGCGGCGAGCAAAGTCTGCAGGTAGAGCGAACTATTCCGCAGCAGGAAGGCCCCAACGATCAGCAGAATCGCATGCCGAAGGGTGATCAGCGGTGTCACGCCAGTGACGAGCAGCACACTGTAATGCCGGAGCACGTCATCGAAATTCGTCAGCGAAAGCGGTTGATGCGGCAGGGGCGGGACCGAAACGTTTCCGGAGAGAAGTGATTGCACAAAATCAGCGGAGAGCCAGAACGCCAATCCGGTCGAGGCGACGAACACCAGCCCCGCAAAGACGATCCCGCTGATCCGCAGACCGTGCGGGCGCAGGTAATGAAAGTAACGGCCGACGAATCCCATGGGGGCCAAGGTAAGAGTCCGGCAACGGCGTTGCCAACGGCTACAATTCCAGGGTTAGACCGGCGCGCACCAGTCTTGGCACATCCACCCGGGAAGGATCGTGCGCCCTGTCAATCTCGTTGGTCGTGCCTGTATAGCCTTCGGGAGCGCGAGTTTCCCAGGGTTGTCCCGTGGTGCGGTCGACTTCCAGCGGATTCACCCTGTCGAACAGGTTCTCGACGGAAACAAACAGCGAGAGCTTGAAGCTTCCGGCCGCCACGAGCGTCTTGGCGGCGCGAAGGTCCACTCGCACCGAACCGCCCATGCGCAGCGCGTTGGGTTCGGGCGGGATCTGGTCACGAACGTACCAGGCCGTGTAGGGCAATCCGCTGGAATAGCTGAGGATGACCCCGGCGCTGATGCCGCGGAGCAATCCGCCCGCCACGCGAGGGTAGTGGTTCCAGGTGCTCTGCCAGGTGAGCATCAGATTGGCGACATGCCGCCGGTCGAAATCGAGGTAGTAATCGTACCAGGCATCGGGAATATCATACTCCTCGGCGTTGGGATCGTTCGGATTCACTCGCTTGGCATTTGCGTCGTCGAGCGCGTCCGAAGCATCCCCCCGGGCCACACTCCACGTATAGTTGGCCTGCAGACTCCAGTAATCGGAGAGCACCTTGTTCACCGTCATCTCGACCCCAAACACCCGCGCCGTTGCGATGTTGTAGTACCCCAAGGTCTGGGTGTTGGCGCCAACGGCCGCCGTGGCCAGCAGGTTGAAAATATCCTTGTAGAACCCGGTTGTTGTGAATCCCCAATTGTTGCCGATGATGCCCTTGACCCCGACCTCGTAGGCGATCGTCCTCTCCGGTTCGATCTTTGGATTCCCGAGCGGAAGGCCGTAGCCGAGGCTCGAAAGCGTGTCCGGGGCCGCTTCGCTGGAGTTGACAAACAGCGCGGAAAAATCGGGAAACTGGAAAAACTGGCCGTACGAGAAAAACAGGGACATCTTCTCGCTGACAGGCTGCGCGATGCCGAGACGCGGGCTGAGCTGGTGGGAAACCGGCGCCTGCTCGAACGCAAAGGTGGAGTTCACGGCATCTGTCCATTCGCCGACGTTCGGCTCAATGTAATCGTATCTCAGCCCCGCATCGATCACCAGGCCCTGGAAGGTGAGCGTCTGTTGCGTCCAGAGAGCCAGTTCGAGGGGAGTCTCGACAAAACGGTTTGGGAAATACTTGACCACCTGGTACTCAGAACCCAGCGGAGAAGTGATCGTGTAGTAATAATAATTCAGGTCCGTCAACGTGAGTTCGCCAGAGCGCACCTCCGCGCCGGCCCTCGCCTGCACCTGCTGGTTGACCTGCCACGTCGCCTTGAGGCTGGCGGAGCGTGTGATCGAATCGCTGGTTTTCCAGACGTCCGACCACATGCTTCCGGTCGAGAAAAACGGGAGCTGCCCAGCGAATACGTCCCTGGGAAAAAGTTGAAAGTTCACGTAGGTTTCCCAGTCATTGAACACCTTGACCTTGTTCATTCTCCGATTGTAGCCGAGCACGAGATCGTAGAAAAACGTTTCCCCGATCGTGTGCTTCCAGTTGAGGGAGACGCGGGTGTGATCCTCGGAATGCTTGTGATAATGCTCCGGCTCGTACTTCCATTGGTGGTTGTATTTCTGCTCGTCCAGCGCGTTCAAACCGAAACTGAGGGAGAGTTTCCCCGGTCCGGTGGCCGCCGCGAGTTTCCCGGATACACGCCGATCCCATGTTCCTCCAAACGGGAGGTAACTGTTCTCGAGGTTGTGGATTCCGCTGAGAAAAAACGTGGCGCGTTTTTCCGTGAAGGGAACGGGACCAGAGAATGTGGCGCTGAGGCGTCCCTGTTGAGTCACCGGAGTATCGCAGCCCTCGAAGAAATTCGTGGCTTCGTACACTGATGAGCCGTCACTGCGCCGGACGACATCCGCGGACGCGCCCGCCCAGTCGGGGGAGCGATAAGGACTCGAGTTGACTATCGGTGATTCGAGCTCGACGCTCGCGGCATACCGGGGTCCACCCTCCCGAGTGACGATGCTGACCAGCCCGCTCATCGCCTCGCCGTATTCCGCGCTGAACGTTCCGGTCAGCAACTGCAACTCGTGCAGGGATTCACGTCCGATCGTCGAGGCGAGATCCCCCTGCAACGGATCTTCGACGCGGATGCCGTCGATGATGTAGCCGATCTCCCCGGAGCGGCCGCCCCGCAGGTGCAGCAACCCGTTGCGGTCGCGTGAGATTCCCGGTTGGATCTGGACGATCTCGTCGGATTGGCGGATCGGCATCTGGCGGGCGATACTTCCCTCGACGCTGATCCGCTGCGACGTTTCAGTCACATTCACGGGCGGCCGGGTGTAGGTCACCGTCACCGGTTCCATTTCAATGGCTTCTTCGGAGAGCTTGGCGTTGAGCGTCGTGACGCTGCCGCCGTTAATCACAACTTTTTCGATCCTCTGGGTGCGAAAGCCCAAGGCTCGAATGACCACCGTGTAGCGTCCCGGATCGAGCGCTAGGATGTAATATTCCCCGGCAAGGTTCGTTGCGGCACCGCGAGGCATTCCCTCGATTTGAACGGCGGCACCGGCGATCGGCTCTCCATTGTCCGCACGGGTGACGCGCCCCAGGATCCTGCCGGGCGTTTGCGCAAAAACGCTTCCCGCGGTCGTAGTCGCCAGCGCCAGGATCAGCGCCCGTGAAAAGCGCGCCAGCTTCCGCGCCCGACCGCACGAAAGAAAGAGTTCCTGCATCATTCTTTTCCATCCAATCTTATACATCATCGGCAGCAGTCATCGGATCACCATCAGTTTTCCGGTGTAGGCTTCGCCCTCCGCTTTCACCACGTAAACGTACATCCCGTAGGCGACGTCCTGCCCCTCTTTGTTCCTCAAATCCCAATAGGTGAATCCGTCGTCCGACACCGACTGGTGGTGGAGCGTCGCCACCCTGCGTCCCGCGACCGTGTAGATGTCGATGGTGCAGCGGCTCGGCAAATGCGTGAACATCACCCGCGCGTCGTTCTCGTCCAGCTCAAGGCCGCTGCGGACGATGTACGGATTGGGAACGGCGCGGACGTTTTTCAACGAATAGGACGAGCTCGTCGAAGACGCTTCCGTGGTGAATTCGTACACGTGTTCGGAAGTGAAATTTTTATAAGTGATGATCGTAAACACATCTCCAATGCTGGGTGGAGTGGCATCCTCGGGACCGTTTTGGGTCTTGAGATAGACCAGGGAGCCGGTGGTGTCGTTTTCGTCGTCTCGCAGCAGCAGCATGTCCGGCCAGACATTCCCATTCCCCGTACCGTTGTACCCGGCGCCTCCGGGGGTGAGATCCCAACCAAGCGGACCCATGATCGATGGGTTGTCGAAGACAATGCGCAAATCGGAAATCCAGAGATGATCCGTAACATCCTCCCAAACGCCATCCTCAGCATTCTGGGAGAGTTCAACGCGAATCGGGACCTTGATCGAATCGACGATCCCCAGTCCCCAATCCGCGGCGGTCAGCCCCACGGTAGCCGAATCCTGGGTCACTGTGATCCGCCAGTCATCCCCTCCGTAGACAATCTCCTCGTAGCTCGACGGATTGCCAGGCGAACGGTTTTCCGTCCACCAGTCAAACGTGGACGTATCCCCGAGCACCGTCGTCCACCCGAGACTGCGGACTCCTGATCCCGCTACGTCCTCAACCTCCAGACGGAACCCGTCCAGGGCCGGCATGCCAGATCCACGCAACGGAAGATTGGCATATTCAAAGGTCTCCCCGCTGAACATATCGGTGAACCGGTTCGTACCGGCAGTCATGTCCTCGAGATTCGCCGTCGTCTCGGTAGCCTCGACCTTTTCGCCGTCGACGACCACCGAATCGCCCGCATCGTTGAACGTGAGCTGGTAGTCATGTCCGGTGAGTAGCGAAGGATCGACAACCTGCAGATCCACGGTCCCGTCCGCAACGAGTCCGTGAATCTCGGAGATCGTTCCGACGACTCCCGGCACGATATCTGCGGCACGCGTTCCCGGCACGACCGCGACAGCATTTCGGTCCGCGAATGACTGGCCGAGGGGAGATTCGTAGCTGGGTTCGGCGGAGAGCGGATCGTCCGGATCAAACGTTCCTTTGTCATAGGAAGCGATCGTGTACCACACCTCGAGGCCGTTTGTCACGTCCCGGTCAACGAAGGAGTGGCGCAGGCCGGTGTCGTCCCCGAGCCATACGTGTGCGGCTGGAAAATCGGGTCCATAGGCAGGGTCGAGCCCGGTGACGCTGTCCGCCAGATCGCACTGGAACAGAGGATCGAAGCCCACGGGATCCCCGAACCAGTTGGTGACCGGTTCGCCCCAGGTGATCCCTTGATCGGTGCTTTTATAAAGACGGTAGCCTTCGAAATCCTGAAGCCCGGTGATCGCATCGATGCTGCGTTCGGCGGCATCATCCCAAGTGAGCTGCACGTACCCGTCCCCAGCCGTGGCGTGCAGGTAAGGCGTGGCGGGCGGCCCGCTGCCCTGGTAAGAACTCGTCTTCGCCATCTGGTAAGCGGTGGCCACATTATTGGCCAAATCTGTCGAGTCCGCCCCGATGGCGATGACGATCGCAAATTCGCTGCTGTCACCCGCGGCCAGGTCAAACGGACCCGTGGCAAAAGTGAAGGTGATCTCGCTCCCCGGAAGGGCGTCCATGTCCACTTCCGACTGCAGTGTTAGGTCGGCGAAGGAGTCGTCCGCGCCGTGAAAGTACCACTCCGGATGTTCCACTCCGCTGCGGTCGTTCGTCATCAACGCCGCGAACTGGGCGTCGTTGACCGGGCTGTTGTCATCGTGGTAGTAGTGGAAAGAGGTCACTCCCACTCCGCTGGGACTGTCCACGAGCCCAATGCCGATCCAGCCCACCGGTCCAATCCAGTTGTCTCCGAAATGGCTGGAGTCGTCGCGCTGGGCGATCCCGTTCAGGTCCTGCTTGAAGAAGAACGATGGTTTGCCGGCATCGTAGGGATTCACCGCCCAGGCGCCGAGCCTGTCGTCCGCGAAGAAATCGGGCTTCAGATCGGCCTGGAAACCAGCGTAGACGCCGTCGTAATCACGCGCGCCGTCGTTGTGGACCTTGAACCTGAGGAAGAGGAAATCCTCGGCGTAGGGCCTTCCGTAACTGTAGCCGATCTGCTCGACGCGGATATTCTTCCCGAGCTTGTCGGTGATCACCGCGTAGATGTCGCGGTCGCTGGTGAACTCGCCCTGCACCTGTTGGCTGGGATCGGTCAGGCTCGCGCGGAACGGTCCCGGCCATGTGGCGACCCCCCCGATCACCGGCCAAGTGCTCGGCCTGTCTGAACTGGCGAGGAGGGGCGTGATTCCATCGGCAGCCGTGTTCTCTTCATCCCGCACGCTGTTGAAATAGAGCCCCAGGGAACCGTCCGCGGCTTCCCAGCTGAAATCGGTCGAAGCGGATGAGGGATCGTATACCGAGGAGAGCATTTCGCCGTCCACAAGCATCAGCAGGGAAACGCCGAATCCGTAATGCTGCACTTCCGTCCCATTGCGCGGCCAGTGGAGCGCCGGAGTCCCGAAATGGAAATCGGAGAGGATGCCGAAATTCGAAATCAGGTTAGAGAGCTGACCCTTGTCGAGCAAACCCACCCCGCGATCATTGACCGAGGCGGCCGAGCGATTGAAAAGCTCCTCCGCCTTGATCACGTGGTGGCCGGGCTTCAACGGATTTTCCACGGCTCCGGCGCGGGTCGGGGAGCACACCAGCAGCAGAGCGAGCGCCGTCCCCAGGCACACTGTGTTTCTCGCTGTTCCGTTCACATCGACCCCCATCCGGCCTTTCCCCCAAAGATCGACCACAGTTCTCCTCCCGGGATTGACTTTTAGCGTTCCAAGGTGATACCGGCACGGATCGTACGCGGTCGATCCACTCTGGACGGATCATGAATCTGATCATAGAGAATCTCATTGCCAACCAACGTAGTCTCCCACGGCTGCCCGGTGCGGATGTCCACCATGAGTGGATTGATGCGGTCGAAGAGGTTGTCGACGTTGGCGAAAAAGGTCACCTTGACCGGTGCGTCGAGGAGCAATTTTGCCAGGCGGAGATTGACGGTCACCGTCGCTGGCATCCGTTCGCTGTTGCGTTGTGCGAGCTGTTCTCCAGCCCCAGTGTAAGGAGTGTAGGGCAGACCCGTTGCGGCGTTGACGATCAGCCCGGCACTCGCTCCACGCAGCAGTGAGGTCCCGAACACGCGTGGATAGGATTGCCAGCCCGCCTGCCATGTCACCATGGCGTTGGCCACGTTGCGTCGGTCAAAATCCATGTAGTATTCCTGCCGGGCTGTAGGAATCCCCTCATAGGCGTCCCAGAAGCCTGTTGTCGGCTCCGAGCTGTTGCCTTTGGCAACGCTGTAGGTGTAGTTCGCCTGCAGACTCCAGTGGTCGGCGAGCGCTCGGGTAAGCCCGATTTCGAAACCGATCACGCTGGCATAGTCGATGTTCACGAACGCCGCGTAGTTGTAGGCGCTGCCGTACCGCACCTGGCGGGTGCCGACAAGATCGGTGATGTCCTTGTAGAAGGCTGTGGCGGTGAATCCCCAGACGTCGGTCATGATCCCTGTCAGTCCGACCTCATAGGCGACGGTTTTCTGCGGCTTCAGCCCCGGATTGCCGACCGCATCAAACGTGCGGTTGGACAGGGTATCTGGATTCAGATCGGCGCTGTTGAGAAACAGGTTGACATAATCCGGGAACTGGAAAAAGTGACCGTAGGCGAAATGCAGCGTCAACCGGTCGCTGATCGGATGCGCCAGTCCGATGCGTGGACTCACCTGCGACGAAGGCTTCACCGTCTCAAGCTGGAGGGTGGGATTTTCCGGGTCCGTCCATCCCTTCGCCCTCGGATCGACGTAGTCCCAGCGAAGCCCCGCGTTGACGATCAGGTAATCCAGCTCGATCTTGTCCTGGAGAAACGCTGCTCCCTCGATCGGATTCTGGGTGTACTGATCGCGAAGCCCGGACGGCCGATGTTTGGCGCCGATTCTCAATTCGCGGATTTCGTCGAGCTGGATGTCCTGCCCCTTGGCCTCCGCGCCGGCACGCCATTGATGGACCGGGTTCATCTGCCAGGTCAGCCTGGTTGAGGCGGAGGTGGTCGCCGTCCTCCCTTCACGCCAGGTATCCGACCAGTCGCTGTCTCCGTAGAAGTAACTGGCGAAGGTGAAGTCCTGGGGCTGGTAGTGGTGTCTGATGTAATCCGCCCACTTCTCGAAAATCTTGATGTCGTGCCTGCGCCAGTAATAGCCGCCCGAAACCTCATAAAAGAGGGAGTTGTTGACCTGGTGAGTCCAGTTCAGCGACCAGCGCGCAGTGGTCTCGAAGTGGCGGTGATAATGGTCCGGGACGTATTTCCAGGCGTGGTTGTAAATCTGGTAGTTTGATCCCCGGTAGCCGAAGCTAAGCGCGAGCTTGCCCACGGTGGGGCTCCAGGTCAGCTTGCCCGATGCGCTGCGGGCCATCCTGTCCCCGAACGGCAGGTAGCTGTCCTCCGCTTCGTGGAGGCCGTTGACAAAAAAATGAGCGTCATCGGCCAGCGGCAGCGGGCCGGAGAGCGTCGCGCTGAGGCGGCCGAGTGCGGGTATCCACAAATCCTGCGTGTCACGGATCGAGGTCGGTTCATACAACGATTTGCCGGTCACCGTGTCGCGCACCGCGTCGCTCCCCGCCCGAACCCAGTCCTGCTTGCGATAGGGGCTTGAATTGACCATCGGGGATTCGTACTCCAGGCTCCAGCGGTAGTGATCGCCACCCTCGCGCGTGATCAGGTTGACGATGCCGCTCATCGCCTCGCCGTATTCGGCGCTGAAGGTCCCGGAAAGAAGCTGCATCTCCTGCAGCGACTCTCGCCCGATCTCGGCCTGCTGCTCCCCGTAGAGAGGATCCTCCACTCTCATCCCGTCGATGAAAAAGCCCACCTCGCCGCTACGCCCGCCGCGAATGTGAAGCTGGCCGGAGGCGTCGGTGGCGACGCCCGCCTGGAAGTTGACCATCTCGTCCGCCTGGCGGATGGGCATCTGGCGCGCGATATCGCCCTCCACACTGATCCGCTGGCTCGTCTCGTTCAATTCCACCGGCGGTTTCTGAAAGACGACCGTCACCTCCTCGAGTTGCAGGGCCTGCTCCTTCAGTTTCGCATCCAGCATCGTCGTCTGTCCGGACCCCACGGGAACATCCGTCATCCGTAGAGTAGCGTGACCGAGCGCGCTGAAAACCAGCGTGTACCGGCCGGGCTGCAGGGCGAGAATGTAGTACCGTCCATCCAGATCGGTAGCTGCGCCGAGGCGCGAACCTTCGACGAGTACATTCGCACCCGCGAGGGGATTCCCCTGTTCATCGGTGACGACACCGGCGACCTTGCCCATCTGGCTCGCGTCGAGCAGAGCTGGCGACGAAAACAGCAGAAGCGTCAGCAGAAGCACGGGTAGTGGACGCCGCGGACCTTTGCCCGCCCCCCGAATGGGTTCGATCCGATCAGCCTGACGACAGCGGGAACGTTGGTTCATCTCTCCCCCTTGTTGCCCCCCGGCGAATCCGGCACCGACGCCGCGGCAAGCAATTTCAGACTCTCCAGCGGTGCCCAATGGTCGAAGGAGTGGCGGAACGCCGCGTCCAGGACCTGTTCGATTTCCTGCACGGCCTCCCGTCCCGGCCGCACCCGGGACACCTGGTTCCATGAACTCGCCGCCAGTGCCGCCAGCAGTTTCCAACTCCCGAGGTGGACCGGCATCCCCACTCCCTCCCCGCCTTCCGGCAGCCATTTACCGCGGGAAGGTACAAAACGTCCGCGTGACGATGCGCCGCCGGGGATCGTCAAATCCAGTTCGTACCCCAGCTCACGCAGAACCAGCAGGCGCAACCGCTGCAACAACGATTCGTACCGACCCCTGGCGCTTCTAACCGCGCGGATGTACTCCAAGGTGTGGTCGAACAGCTCTTCGTGAGATTGCTCGCCGGTCAATGTCCTGCCGAGCACTTCGAGACCTGCCTGAGTCCAGGCGAGTTTCTCAAAATCGCTGTGGATCGCCCCAAATCCGTCCAACAGCGACCATTCGCGCAGCAACTGCAACTCGGAGCGGGCAGACGGCCGCCAGATCAGCTCAAGCAGGACGGCCGGAACGAGCGGCACCGGTGGTTTTCGGCCGCCCGCACGCGCTCCCTTCGCAATAAACGGCACCCGCCCCGCTTCCCGTGTGAACGCGTGCAGCACAAGACTGGTGTCGCCGTGCCGGAACCTCCTGAGAATCAATGCCTCACTTTTAACAAGGGCTGCCACGGTCCACCAAATCAGTCTCCTCGCCGCTTCCGCCGTTTCGGGCCAGACGCCTATGCTCACGTAAGATAGACCTCGAAAAGAGAGCGCTCAACCGACTTTTACCACCGCGATCATCGCTTTGCCGGCTGAACCCCCAGAGACGGCCAGCAGGGTGCACTCCCCTCCCGGAACCCCTTTCCGGTTGGTACAATACTCCTTCGTGTGACGGATAACCAAATTAGGATAGTTAAAATTCACCAAAAACAAGAAAATTCCTTGAACGGCGGCTTGCAGTATCTAAGGTGTCGCTTTATTTTAAGTTGACTTTTTGTACTCAGGCGAACCCGGTTGTCAAGGGTATGTTGAGCACGGTTCACGGGACATGACTGCGCAGAGGCGCGGGGGAGTTAATTTGTGTATACCGAATACTGGGAGCTGAAAGAAAAACCGTTCGAGAACACCCCCGATCCCAGGTTCTTCTTCCAATCCAATCAGCACCGCGAAGCGCTGATGCGGTTGCTCTATTCGATCAATGAAGCGAAGGGAGCCGCGCTGCTCACGGGCGAGTACGGATGTGGCAAGACAACGTTGATCCGCACCGTGATCAACGAGATCGACCAGCATCTGTTCCCCGTGGTGCTGCTGACGAACCCCCGTTGGACCGCGGAAGAACTGCTCCGGGAAGTCCTGTTTCAGCTCGGGTCGGATGAAATCCCCGACCGGAAGAATGAGATTCTGCAGAAAATCAACCAACACCTGTACGACAGCGTCAGCGCAGGAAAACACACCGTGCTGATGGTGGACGAAGCGCAGGTGATCGATGATCCTGCGACATTTGAGGAATTGCGGCTGCTGCTGAATTTTCAACTGAACGACCGGTTCATGCTGACGCTGATCTTCTCGGGCCAGCCGGAACTGCGCGAGAAAACGCGCAAGTTACCTCAACTGATGCAGCGGATTGCGGTAAAATATCATCTTGTACCACTTGATCTCGAAGAAACGATGAAGTATATCGAATATCGACTTGCGCTGGCGGGAAACCTGAAAGAGATTTTTACCAAGGAGGCGGTTGCCGACATTTTCTCGTATACGAGTGGAACACCTCGCAAGATCAACAACTTGTGTGATCTCGCGATGGCGATCGGGGCCGGAAACCGGTTGGAAACGATCGGCCCCGATGTGGTTCGTTCCATTGTGGATACCGAGACCGCTGGAGGAAAGTTCGAATGGTGAGAATGCGGGATGTCCTGCGTTCCGTGAGTGACATTCGACGGCCCGGCCAGGGATCGGAGAGTCATCGAAGCGACGCGGAGGGGGAAGCGAAGGGACTGGAATTCCCCTCGACGCGTTCCACGGGATTCTCCGTGCCCCCCAGCCAGAAGGACAACGGATCCAGTCCCGGCGTGGAACAAGCCGGAACGGAGACCTCCGCCGCCGCATCACAGTCATTCACCCAGGGCAAGTCGCTCTACCATTCCGCGATTGATGCGGTGGATGCGTTCCACGAACTCACCCGGGAGAGCAAGCCGTTCACCCTCGACGACATACTCCGCCATGTGGAATTGTTTGCCGAAGCGCTCTCCGGGAGCGACCAGCTCTTCATGCAGGCTCTTTCCGCGCGTAAGACGATCACCTCGATGGCCCAGCACAGCGTAAACGTGACGATTGTGGCAATCAAGGTCGCGTACGGATTGAAATACTCGCGGCAACAGGTGATCGAGGCGGGTCTTTGCAGCATGGTGCACGAAGTGGGGATGGTGCGCGTGCCGGATTCAGTCCTGACCAAGCGCGGCGACCTCACCCCCTCCGAGCAGGAGCTGATCCGGAACCACCCGCAGTTTGGCTACGAGATTATGCAATCGGTCGCGGACATGTTCCCCTTCCTGCCCGAGACCATCCAACAGGAACACGAACGGTGGGACGGAAACGGGTACCCGAAAGGACTGAAGGCGAATGAGATACACGAGTACGCCCAAGTGCTCGGATTGGCCGACAGTTTCATCGCGCTCACCCACATTCGCCATTACCGCGACAATTTCATCGCATACAAAGCGATGCAGGCGATCATCGAACGCCGAAACGTTGATTTCTCCGCCCGTATGATCAAGGCTCTGATCGATGTGATCAGCATTTTCCCGGTCGACAGTCTGGTCAAACTGAACAACGGTGCGATTGCAAAAGTGATCAGGACGAACAAGAACTACCCGGTGCGTCCAGTCATCCAACTTCTTTCGGACACACGTGGGCTGAAGGTTGACGACGAACAGATCATCGATCTCTCCAACGAGCCGATGATCTATATCGTCAGCCCGGTTCTTGATGAGGCGGCCTATTCGTGATCAAACGGCGAGGCGCGACGAGATGGATGAGCAGAAAAAGAAAGAGCTGGATGACCTTCGGAAGCAGATCGACCCGGAAGTCCTGAAACGGGTTGCCGCGTCGATGGGTGTCAGCGACACCAACGCCGTGGCGGCGGGAGGCATTTCCGAACTTCCCGATCTCTCTCCCGCGAGAACCGGGCTTTCCGATTTGAAGGCCCGCATCCGCCGTCGCGAGAAGGAACTGGACGCCGAACAGAAGAAACAACCGGAGGTCAAGAAGGCCGTCTTCGTCGTCTTCGCTACCTCCCATTTCCGGGCAAAGACGCTCGGCGGCTATGTACAGCGGATGGGATTTTCCAATGTCGTCCTCTGCAGCGAGCCGCAGGGCTTTGTCAAAAGCCTGCTCAATACCGTGAACGACGCAAGCGTCGAGAAAATCGCCATTGCAGTTTACAACGACAGCTACACGGGCATCCAGGCGCTGCTCACCACGCCCGAAATGGAGGCCGTCAAACAAAAGCTGCCGAAATTATCGGAAGCCCCCGTCTTCGCCGTGCTCAAAGATGAGCAAACGCAAACACCACCCGAGGGAATCAATCCCGCACACATCCTGACGATGCGCACCAGCCCTGAATTCAACGGCAAACGCATCGCCAAGGTTCTTGACGTGAACCTCTAAATCCCTGCGGGAAATCGATGGCCCAATCCCCCGACAACACCAAATCTCCGAATGGAGACCTTTCCCGCTCCTCCCCTTCCACCGCCACCGCCGAGTACCACGAGATCGACGTGACTCGTTTCGACGCCGGTGCTTCACAAAACGAAGCGTACCGTTCGGCGCTGGAACATCTTTACGGCAGGCTCGACACGGAAGCACTCGCCCCGGATGCGTTCAACACGGTGGAGCGGGACTTGCAGGTGTACCGCTCGTTTCTCGAACGGCTCGGCGACCCTCACCTGGCGGTTCCAACAGTGCATGTGACCGGCACCCGCGGCAAAGGATCATTCGCAGCAAGCCTGGAGGCTATCCTCCACGAAGCGGGCTACCGCACCGGGGCCACCGTCTCCCCGCACCTCATCGAGGTGCGCGAGCGGATCCGCATTGACGGCGAGGATCTGACGCGCGATGAGTTCGCCCGGTTGTACAAGTCCGCGCTGCGGCCAGCGATGCTGGCAGAGAACCATCATGAATCCTACCGCACGGTGTTCGAACTTATCACCGCACTTGCTTTCCTCGCGTTCCGCGAAGCCGATGTGGATGCGGCGATTGTCGAAGTAGGGCTAGGCGGCAGATTGGACGCGACCAACGTTCTGGAACCGGCACTCTCCGCCGTGACGCGCGTCGGACTTGACCACACGAAGGTGCTCGGCGACACCGTTGAGAAAATCGCCTGGGACAAGGCGCACATCATCAAACCGGGCGTGCCGGCGGTGATTGGCCCTCAATCTCCGGGAGCGCTCCGGATACTGGAAGAGCGGGCGGATACCGTGTCCAGCGAGCTGTGGCGTTTCGGAAGTGAAATTCATCTCGAGGGAGTTCAAGTGTTGGATTGCGCGACACGCTTCCGGTTGAAGACGCCGCTGCGCGAGCACGGCGACCTGGCGACTCCGCTGCTCGGAGCGCACATGGCGGAAAACGTGGGCCTGGCGGTGGCCGCCGCGGACAGGCTGCACGCCGACGGGGAGTTTCTGATCCCGGAGAACGCCATCCGCAACGGGTTGATGAAAACCCGCTGGCCAGGACGCGGAGAGATCCTGAACCGCGATCCGCTGTTGATGATCGACGGCGCCCATTCACCGCAGGGAGCTGCCGCCCTGGACAGGCTGCTTCGCGATCTATGGCCGGACAAGCCGCGCGTCCTGATCCTCGGCGTCAATCGTGACAAAGATGTGCTCGGTTTTCTCGATGCACTGGGCGGTCCACCCGAGCTGGCGCTTGCCACGGAGGCGGACACGCCGCGCGCGCTTCCCGCCGGCGAATTGGCCGTGCTGATGCGTCAGCGTGGATGGCCTGTGCGGCCGGTTCCGCTGCTCCAAACCGTTGATGCGGCGCTCAGTGAAGCGGGCGGGCTCGGCGCGGTCGTCGTCGGCACAGGGAGCCTGTACCTCGTGGGGGCGCTGCGCCGCCTGTGGTTGACCCGTGCAGCCCCTGACCCTACCTTCGGCGCATGATTCATCCGGACATTTTCGGCGTACGCACGCTGATTTTCGACATGGACGGCACGTTGATCGCCAGCGGCGATACGGCGCTGGCTTCGCTGCGCGGCGGCCTGAAACGATTCTACAAGGAACTCGGCAAGAAACCTCCGGCTTATACCGACGAACAGCTCACCGCGGGGATCGGCGCGCCCTCCGACGACTTTTATCGGACCCTGCTTCGTCCGGAAGACCGCCGCCACCTTGACCGCTTCCGCCGCGAGATATTGCGAGGCGAAACCCGCTACATGAACACCCACCGGATCACTTACCGTGGGGTGCCTTCGACGCTTCGCGAGCTGAAACGGCGCGGATACCGGATGGCCGTGGTCTCGAATTGCCACACACCGTACCAGCAGGCTGTGATGGAAACACAGAATCTCGGACGGTTTTTCGACCGGATAAGCTGCATCGGAGATTTTCAAGGGGCGACCAAGGCGACGCTGATCGCAGACGCGGTGAAGGAGTTGGGCGGACCGGCCGTGGTGATCGGCGACCGGAAATACGACGTTGATGCCGCACTGTCAAACGGCCTGCCGACCATTGGCGCGCTGTACGGCTACGGGGGCCGGGAAGAACTGCTCGAAACTTCGACTTGGGTGGAGGACTTCCGCCACCTGCTCGAACTGCTCGACCCGGTGCAGGAGTTAGCGCAACGGATCGCGGCTGAGGTCACGGATCTGCGCCCGCTCGACCGCCCCTT
>CAZIDZ010000023.1:19388-46024 GCA_964538455.1 uncultured bacterium | reverse complement strand
AAAACAAAAACCCGACGCCCAAGAGTAAAGCGACGCATTTCACCCCATTGTCATTGCCCGGCTCGCCTGCCCAGCGAAGCGTGCGAAGACAGGACCGGGCAATCCAGATGTCATTCCCGCGAAGGCGGGAATCCATTTTAACTTTCTTTTTCTTGGATCCCCCGGTCAAGCCGGAGGATGACAAAGAGTAGTCAAGCCTGGGGATGACAAAAAGTAGTCAAACCGGAGGATACCAGGTGAAACTCAGGAAATGGACCTGCTGTCCACATCCCGGGCCACCCGAATTGCTACACTTATTGGGACAGTTACCTTTTTCGCGATGCACAAGAAAAATCCCGCGAAAAAGAGAAACTGTCCCTGAAATGTCATCTTCAGTTGTGTCGGGTCGTTACCGTAGCGGAGACCCGATACGCTCACCCCAAAGCTATGAAACCCGGTCCCGAACGGTCGGGACCGGGCCACCCGTCGCGGGATAACAGACAAGTACTGTAAAAAAGAGAATCTGTCCCTCAATCCATCAGGGACAGTATACTCACAATCCTGGTTGTTAGGATTGTGAGTATACTGTCCCAGGTGATTCAGGATTTAAGAATTTGAACTAAAATCTTTTGTTGCTTATGTTTCACCCCCGAAATCGACCCGTTCTCCGGTGAGCGACCAGCCGAACTTCAGTCCCGCGACGAACCAGGCCAGCGAGAGCACCCCCGCCGCGAAGATCGTGTCGCCGATCACCCGCAGCCAGCGCAGGGTGTGCATCGCCGGCGTCCCCAGGAATTCCGCCGAGCGCGCGTACCAGAACCCGGTTTCCACGCTCGCCCAGGTCTGCATCAGCCCGCGCGGGAGCACGCTGATCAGCACCATCGCCGCGAGCCCGATGTTGATCGCCCAGAAGGCGAACCGCAACGCGCCGGTTTTCCACTGCTGGCGCACCGTCAATCCGCGCAGGCTGAACAGCATCAGCCCGAAGCCGAGCATCCCGTACACCCCGAATAGCGCCGTGTGGCCGTGAACCGGCGTCGTGTTCAGCCCCTGCATGTAGTACAGCGCCACCGGCGGGTTGATCAGGAAGCCGAACAGCCCCGCGCCGACGAGGTTCCAGAACGCCACCGCGACGAAGAAATAGATCGGCCACTTGTAATGGGTGACCCACGTCTGCGCCCGGCTCAGCGTGAGGTTTTTGTACGCCTCGAATCCGATCAGCACCAGCGGCACCACCTCGAGCGCGCTGAAGGTCGCGCCGAGGGCGAGTACTGCGGTCGGGGTGCCCGCGAAGTAGAGATGGTGGAAGGTGCCGATGATCCCGCCAGAGAGGAAGATCACCGTGGCGAACAGCACCGCCACCGTCGCCGTCGCCTCGCGCAGCAGGCCCATCCGTGTGAACAGGAACGCGATCACCACCGTGGCGAACACCTCGAAGAAGCCCTCGACCCAGAGGTGTACCACCCACCAGCGCCAATACTCCGCCATCGAGAGATGGGTTTGGCGGCCGATCATCAGCGCCGCGCCGTAGAAAAGAGCAATCGCGGCTGAAGCAATGAAGAAAAGAACTAAAAGATTCCGGTTGGCCGTGGGCGCTTTGAACGCCGGGTACATCGCCCGGTGCATCAGGAACAGCCACAGCAGTAGCCCGGCGAACAGGCCGATCTGCCACACACGGCCGAGGTCGATGTATTCGTAGCCGAAATGCCCGAACCAGAAATTCTCGGTGAGCCCCAGTTTCTGCATCACGCCCATCCATTCCCCGACGAGCGAGCCCGCGACCACGAGCACCAGCGCAGCGAACAGCACATTCACCCCGAGGCGCTGGTACTTCGGTTCCGTGCCCGACACCGCCGGCGCCACAAACAGCCCGGTCGCCAGCCACGCGGTCGCGATCCAGAAGATCCCGAGCTGGAGGTGCCACGTGCGTGTCACCGTGTACGGGAGCACCTTTGCGAGCGGGATCCCGTAGAATCCGGTTCCCTCGACGCCGTAGTGGGCGGTCACCGCACCCATCAGGATCTGGACCACCGCCAGCGCCATCACCACCCAGAAATACTTCAGCGTCGCTTTCATTGATGGCGTGGGGTGCAGCGCGAGCAGCGGGTCCTGTGGCGGCGCAGGCGCGATTTCGTCATCGCCGCGCCTCGCCTCCACGGCGTAAATCCATGAGAGCGCCCCGATCCCCGCCAGCAGCAGGACGAAGCTGATCACCGACCATAGAATGTTCTCCCCCGTGGGGCGGTTGTCGATCAGCGGCTCGGCGGGCCAGTTATTGGTGTAGGTGATGGTTTTCCCGGGCCGGTCGGTGGAGCACGCCCAGGCGGCCCAGAAGAAGAACGCGTTGAGCGCTCTCCGTTCGGCGGGATCGGAGACAGCCTTGTCGCGCATCGCGTAGGCATCGCGCAAATCCGCCAGCGCGGGGTCGCCGCCGAAGAGCCTGTCGTAATGCCGCGAGACCGTAGAAATGACAATAGCCCGATCGACGCTGATGACAAGGTTTCCCGTCCGCGAATTGTACGTGTTCTTGCGAATCTCCTGCTTCAACCGTTCGCGAAGGGCGGCCTGTTGCTCCGGGGCAAGCGACTTGTAGTCGCGTCCACTCTCCTCTGCGGCCCAGCGGTCAAGAAATTCGACCAACTCGCGGTGCAGCCAATCGGCGGACCAGTCGGGCGCGACATACGACCCGTGCCCCCAGACCGAGCCGATCTCCTGACCGCCAATGCTCTGCCACACAGTCTGGCCTTCCCGGATCTGATCCCCCGTGAATAGGACGTGACCGGCGGACGTCACCACCCGTTTCGGGATCGGCGGTTTCTGGTGATAGATCTCGCCGCCGAAGAATCCGAGCACGAGAAACGAGAGACCGACCACAACCGCGAAGGCAATCCAAAGCTTGCGATAGTTCATGAAAGGGATCCTCTTGTTAACCCGTTCCGTCTTTCAGGACCGCGCCCCCTCACGCCGCCAAAACCCTGGGGAACAGTATATTATTTTCAAGATGGATATGCTGTTTCAATTCGCGATCCAGCGAAGATAGCTCCTCCCAGTACGCCCGGAACGTGTTGCAGGCGTCTTCGGGAAGCGTGAAATCATTCGTCAACCGGCGGACCTGTTCCAGTTTCTCCCCTGCATCCCGGTGCTCGGCTTCCATTACGGCAATCGGCTGCCCGAGCACCCGCCGGTTGTCCGCGAGAATCGCGGGGAAAAGCACGCGCTCCTCCTTGGCCATGTGCGCGGTCAACTCGCCGCTCAACTCCTGCACCAGCCGACCGAGCGGCTCAAGCTGGTCGCCGTGACGTTCGCCGTGGGCGCGCAGCACGCGTTCTCCTAGCTCCTCCAGCCTGGGCAAAGCCGTCTTCAGCGGACGGTGGTAATGGTCAACGATGAAGGAAATGATCTCCATCGATGATCTCTCCTCCCAGTTCACATGCTCCTGCGAATCTGTCTGCGCGGCTTCGTCAAGTTCGCGGATCAACTGCTCGATTTCCTGGTCCGCTTCCCGGCTGGCTTCTGCGAGGGGACGGTGCCCGCCGCAGCAGAAGTCAATCCCGTGGCGCATGAACACACGGTGAGCGTTCGGTACGCGCGATGCGATGTGACCGACCGTTTCCGTTGGCTCGATACCCGTTTTCATGATCTCTCCTTATCTGCGTGAAACGAATGATCGCTTGAAGCTCTCAAGCCTCCTGATCACCAGGTCAGGCGGCTGCTTCCTCGTCGAGCAGGCGGTGTGAACCCGACAGCTCGCGCAAATGCCCGATGTCCTGGACGGCTTCCAGGCAGCCCCGGTAGTTGCCGTCGCGATCCCGCACCGCATCGTAGCGGATATGGACAAAACGTCCCTTGAAATCCTCCATCCAGAATTCTGCCGTGTCACGCGTCCCCGCCTTCATCTCGTCGAGAATCCGGTTGACCAGATGCAGGCTTTTCGGAGGATGGCAGTTCTGCACCTTGCGCCCGATCGCCCCCTCGGTGCGCGGGAAAATTTTGTGCGCAAGGCCAGTGTAGTAGCGGACTTCATCATGCTCGTCCACGAAGGACAACTCGACGGGCAGGTGAAGCAGGATCAAATTGATCTGCTCGGGTGTCAAGCTTCCTACCTCTAGATCGATCATCGGGGCTTTTTCCTTCGCCTCTTTCGCGATCTTTTCCGTCCCGTTAGTCTCGGGCTGCCGCGGCAGCGATCCTCCGTGCGCCTCCACGGCCTTCGCAGCAATCTCCCTGCGATCCGGTGACGGCGGCAGGTTGATCTTGATCCGGGGGTTCCACTCGTCGCCGCGCTTCACCCAGGCAAACCCGATCTCAGCCTCCTGGCGGTGGATCGCCGCCCAGTCTTCGTGCTCGAGCAATTCGAGCGACGTAGGCAGCAGAATCGCCTCCTCCTTGTACACCATCTCGTCCATTTTCCGAAGCGTCTCGGAAAGCTCGCGGCGGAGGAAATCCGTGTCCCCCGTCGACGCCGCCTCTCGCGCTCGTTTCAGCTCAGCACGGATCTCGTCGTGGATCGCCCACATCACTTGTGACGGTCCGGTGAAACCCTTCCGCTCGAGACGAGGGAACAGTTCATGCTCCTTGCGGAGATAGTGCTTCTCCACCTCGGCCAGGTTGTCCAGAAGGGTGGCGACTTCCTTCAGGTTGACTTTTTTCTCGCCCAGCAATTTGCGCAGCGCGGCGGTTTTTCTTTTCAACTCAACGTTTTCCTCGCGCAGCGTCTGTGCGGGATGCCCCGGCTTCTCATCCGGAGGAACCTGCCGGTCAAGGCTTTCGCGAAAAACCCCTACGTGCACGTCGCAGAGCTTCTGGATGTCCTCCGCGGGCAGCCCCTCGGCGATCAACTGCTGCTCCATTTGGGCGATTTCACCGGCCGAAATATCCCCGAACTGCTTTTCGAACTTCTTTTTCGCCTCTTCTAATTCCATCCCGGAATGGAGCGAGAGGATCAGCCCTTTGAGTTCCTCGAGGCGTGGGTCGCGCCCTTCCGGTCCGCCTGAATCGAGCGTGAACTGCACCCCCGTCTGCTTCTCGACTGCCGTCGCCACCGCCATCATCAGTTCGCTCAGGGGGATGTTCCCGATCGTAGCCGCCATGCGAAGTGTCGCCACCCGGCCCACGGTTGAGCGCATCAGCGGGTTGCGCAGCGCTTTGTACCGCGGGCTTATCGCCTCTAGTTCGTCCATCAGGAAGGGAAAAGCGTCCAGCAGCTCCACGACCTTTGTCTCAGGTCGAAGCACGCGGTCTTTTTCTATCGCTTCGTTCATCTTGCACCTACCTCCCTTCCATGCCGGGATGGCCGTACCCCGGACCGTCCATCCGGGCGAGATGGTAACGGACCTCCCGGTCGTTCAATTGACTTTTCCACACGCCGCCGAGTTTCGCGGCGGAAGTGGCGATAACCAGCGCGGCGACGATCGCCAAGGCGATCCAGGCGGGTTTATAGGATCTTTTCTTTGTCCCGAAACGGAGCGCGCCGGGCACTGGACAGGACGAAACGCAGTCGGTGCAGCCGATGCACTCGACGTTGGTGATCGCCGCACGGCTCATCACCGGCAATCTCGCCGGACACACCTTGTCGCAAATCCCGCAATCGGTGCAGACCGCGGCGTCGCGCCGCACTTTCGCCGGGGAGAGCCAGGCAACCAGCCCCATCAACGCTCCGTACGGACACAAATAGCGGCACCAGAACCCCTCCACCAGCACCGACAGCAGCACCAGAACGCCGATCACGCTGAGCCCGACGGTCGAGAGGTCGAGGAAGAAATAGAGCATCTTGACGTCGGAAACCTTGTTGTAGGAACTGGTAATGAAGGCGTGAAGCTCCCCCGCGCTCATGCTGAAAATCGCGAACAGGAAAAACCCCAGCAGGACATATTTCAGCGAGCGCAGCGGGATGTCGATCCACTTCGGGAGCAGGAAATTCCGGCCGAAAAGCCGTCGCCCGAACCGTGCCAGCGACTCAGAGATCCCGCCGACGGGACAGATCCAGCCGCAGAAACTTTTGCGCAGCGCCACTGCGAGCCCAATGAACAACAGGAAGAGAATCGTCGCCGCAGGATGGATGCCGTTCAACCTGCCCTGGTGGATCCAATCGACGGCGCCCATCAGCCCGCTGATCGGGAGGTAGCCCTCCACTCCGGAGGGCCGCGCCGGCAGCGGCCCGCCGACCGTATTTTGCGCCGCGTGAATGAAGCGGTAGAACTGCCACCCCATTAGCAGCGAGAGCCCGGTGAAGAACGCCTGTACGCCGATGCGCCACGCCGAGGTGCGCCGTATCCCCTGTCTGAACGAAACGGTCCGCCGGTCCCAGCGAAGCCGCGACCCATGAGCGTGATTTCGCTCTTTCTTGTTGTTTTTCTTTGAACTTGGCTGTGCAAACCGAATCACCGCCGGCCTCCCTGCCCGATTCCCGGATTAACCTTCCGCGAACAGGGTACGGCAACGGCGGCGACGATTTTTTTGCAGGGATCAAAAGTCTCCTGGCGGAGGAGCGAGCAGAGAGCTCTTCAGCGAGGGCACATCGAGCAGGCGGCAGGTTCGGCCATTGACCTCAATCAGCTTCTCGTCCTGTAGGCTTCGCAAGACCCGGGAGAGGGTCGCCTGGTCCATGTTCAGCATCGTCGAGATCTCCCCCTTCTTGGCAGGAAACGTGACGGTGTCCGACGAACTGTCCGAGCGATGCAGCTCGAGCAGGTAGTGGATCAACCGGCTGCGTGCGTCGTGAAGCGTCAGCCGGTCGATTTTCTCGACGAGGCGCATCATCCAGTGCGACATCGTGCGGAAGATGCTGCTCATGTAGCCCGGATGGCGCTGCAGCAGCTCGAGCGCAGCGCTGGAGGGGATCCGCAGCAGCGCGGTGTCCTCGAGGGTGACGGCGGTAACAGGGTACCGCCCGAGAAACAGCACCGCCTCGGCGATCAGACGGTGCCGTTCCGCGAGGTGCAGCACGGTTTCGCGACCGTCCAAGGAGTACCGCGTTAACTTGATCCGTCCTTCGAGGATGACGTAGATGCTGGTCCCGGCGTCCCCCTCCTGGAAGATCACGGAATCCCGCTTCCAGCGTACGACATCCCCGCGCTCGACGAGGTCGCGGCACATCTCTTCGCCGAGCTCCTCGCCGAGTGGACTTGCGCAGAGTTCCTGGATCAGCTCCTCGCTGGATCGTTCGCCGGACATGGCAAAAAGGTAGGATTACCAGACGATTCGGGCAAGAGACTCACGGGTTGTATCCACTTGAAAAGTACGCTAAGCCGTTTAGATACAAAACCTGATGTTATTCCATACAACAGTAGGAACGGATAGCGTACCCTCTGCGACCCTATTTATGGATCAGAAGAGTCTCGCCCGGACATAGAGCGTCACGCGCATCCGCAGGTCGCGATCATTGGAATTGTCCTGCACCGCCTGGCCGTACTTGTCAAAGGAAAAGTTGAACGTTCGCCAGGCGATATCACCGGTCACGCCGAACCTCGCGCTGCGCCACAGCGGCCGGTCGAAACTGAGGCGCAAATCCAATCCGAGCATCGCCCCCAGGCGAAGCATCACCTGGGTTTCAAGCGGCCAGACATCCGGCTGCGGTTCGGTGTTCAACGCCAGGTACACCCCGTCGTAACGAGCCTCGAACATCAGCAGGTCCGGGAATTCCGAACCGTTCGATGATCCAAAACTCGAGAGCGTCGGCCGGGTCATCCAGGTGCGGAAAACCCCAACCTCGATCATCGTGTCGTGCATCCGGCCGTCAGGGGAACCGATCAGGCCAACCTCCACATCCCGCAAACGGTTCTCGATCTGAAGCAGCCCCTTCCCCGTAAATGAGATGTCGAACGCACGGGGATCCTGGATCGTGGCGTGGAAACGTTCGCTCCGGTAGCGCAGCGAAACAAACTGGAAAAAGGTCAGCCACCCGGAACCGGCCAGGAAAGGATTTTCGCGCACGGCGTCCGGCAGAATTTCCACCAGCGCCCCCGACTCGGCGGAATAGCCCATGTTCGTCTCGATGCGCAGCGAGGGGATCTGGATCACGTCGAGCGCCTGCGAAAAGACGAGCAGGGGGTGCACCAGGGCAAGTTCCGCGTAGGCCATCGAACGGCCGTACGTGTTGACCTGGTAGGGTTCGATCCCCTTCGGTGACCAGAACGAGCCGGTGTACCCGGCGCGCACTTCGAGGTGCGGGAGCCACCCCGACTCCGTGACGACACGGTCTTCCGCGCGCGACGGCCCGGAGATCATCAGGAGTGCGAGTATGAGGAAGGCTGATAGGTTCGGCGTTTTCACGTAGCTACCCGGGTATCCGAATAAAGGTACAACCGGCTGGTTCAAAGGTGGCAGTTGCCTCTGGAATATGAACCAGGATGCACAGAATTGACAGGATAGACTTATTCGGAAGATTCGTACCCATGATGTAGCACTCTTCCCTGCCATCCTGATCATCCTGCATCATCCTGTTCATCCTGTTTCATCTGTTCGTCTTCGATCTTGCCGCCGCAGCGGGCA
The DNA here is from genome assembly GCA_964538455.1 of uncultured bacterium. Lineage (GTDB taxonomy): Bacteria > Electryoneota > Electryoneia > Electryoneales > Electryoneaceae > JAZDLX01. Next base: position 37,555 of record CAZIDZ010000023.1, on the reverse strand, counting down.
CAGCCTATCTTCCCCGCCATGCGTTACAACCTGCCTATTCTCGAGGGAACGCTGATCCGCCGCTATAAACGTTTCCTCGCCGACGTCGTAATCGACGGAAAACGGACCACCGTGCTCTGTCCGAACACCGGCTCGATGTCCGGCCTGCTCGACGAGGGCAACCCGGTGCGCGTTTCAGGACCGCACCCCAACGCTAAACGGAAGTACGCCTTCACACTCGAACAGATACGGATCACCCGCTCCGGCCGCAGAATAATCTGGGTGGGCGTCAACACCTCCCTGCCGAATTCGATCGTCGAGCAGGCGATCCTTGAAGAGAGGGTTCAGGGATTGCGAGGGTACCGGAGCGTACGCCGCGAGGTGAAACTTGGGGAGCATTCGCGGATCGATCTTTTCCTCAGCGAACACAAGCACGGCATGCCGGACTGCTGGGTCGAGGTGAAAAACTGCACCAGCGTGCAGCGTGATGTGCGCGACAAACGGTCGCAGAATGAGGGGGACGTCGCCACCTTTCCCGACGCTGTGACGATACGTGGACAAAAACATCTCCGTGAACTGATGGACCGGGTGAAGGCGGGCCAGCGTGCGGTGATGGTCTTTACGATCCAGCGCGGCGACGCGAAACGGTTCAGCCCCGCCTGGGCGTTCGATCCGGACTATGCCGCGCTTTTTTTCAAGGCCAGGGCCGCTGGCGTCGAAATGGCGCCGATCCCGGTGCGAATCGAACGGCACGCCCTTTCGCTGCAGGATTTTCAATTGCCGGTCTCGGCCGATCTCTGACGAAGTGTCGCCTGCGACAAGATAGATTCTCCTCAGAAAACGACACCGTCCGCCGCGTTTCACACATAGCGTGCCAGCCTCTCAACGAACGTTCCAATCCTCCGGTTTTACCATATTACTCCTTGAAATACAGCGCATTGCAAAATGATTCGAGACTCCAGATCTCGCCGCCTCCCTCCTTTTTTCCTGAATCCTGCAATCCGACTTGCGTTCACCCCGCGCCGAATTATCTTGTCCAAACTTCTACTTCCTATTACAAGCCTACCTAAGAACTGAAAGAGACCAACGGGAAGGAATAGTCATGAAACGATTAACCTTGCTTATGCTGGTTGGCGCCTTCGCGATTGGGTGTTCCAGCTCCAGCAACGACAACGGGACCGGTCCCAGCGAGTACACTCCGACGGACAGCCAACTGCTCGTCGATTCGCTGATGAGCGCTTCGCTGGGCGAATACCGCGAGATCCAGGTTTATCTCCCCCCGGGGTACGATGATGAGGAAAAGGCCGACGTGACCTACCCGCTGATCATCTTCCTCCACGGAGCGAATTCCACTCCTTCGAGCTACAGCGGCTTCGCGAAGGCGGCTCTCGACAACGCGATCAGCAGCGGCGCTATTCACGATGTGATTGTCGCTTTCCCGAACGGCCGTGGCGGAGTCGCGCCATTTCTGAACCCGTTCTACACCAATTCGATTGCCAACGGGGACTATGAGGATTTCATCATCGACGACGTGATCGACTACATGGACGCCAACTACCGTACGGACGGCACCGCGGCGGATCGTGCGATCATGGGCCATTCGATGGGCGGCTACGGCAGCATGGAGCTGGCGTTGAAGCATCCTGACATGTTCGCGGCGGTCGCTGCGCACAGCGGACCCATCGACTTCTCGCTCTTCCCCGCACTGGTTCCCATCGTGCTGGCGGAAAACGGCGGCCAGGCTCCTTATACGTTCTCGGCCTATGATTCCACATTCACCTTCCTTACGTGGAGCATGGCGACTGCCTTTTCGCCGGATCTAAGTGCTTCTCCCTTCCCGGCTGATTTCCCGGTCGACAGCGATGGCAACCTGGATGCGGCCGTTTTTGCCAGATGGATGCAGCATGACCCCGCGACGCTGGCGGTGCAGCAGACATCCAGCATCGGCGATCTCGCGATCTATTTTGACTGCGGAACGGAAGACGAGTTGGGAATCCACCCGATGGATGCCGCTTTCGACGACTCCCTGACCGCCCACGGCATCGACCACACATTTGACTCGTACTCAGGCGATCACAGGACGGGATGGATCGGCCGACTCGCGACGTCGTTCGGATTCATCGACGACGCCTTCCCGCACCCGGCCACAACTTCGATCGCGTTTGCGCACTAAGCATTCCTTTCTGCCAAGAATAAACCGCCCGGATTTCACCCCTGTTGGGGGATGAAATCCGGGCTTTTCTGTCCAACGCACTCTATAACAGCCACGAAAAAAGAGTGACAGTAACCCTTTTTCTGATACCAAGTTTCAGATAATCATGCGTCTCTTAAGAAAAAGGGTTACTGTCACTCTTTTTCAAATTCCGGCAGTGCCGATAAACGACTGTTCGCTATTTGATCACCGTCAGCTTCCGGTTCCACACTTTCTCCCCCATTCGGCCCAGCAGGAAATAAGTCCCCGAAGCCACATCCGCCGCATCCTAGGATACGGTGTGCCAACCCGCGGAATAATCTTTATCGACCAATGTCGCGACATGGCGGCCGATCACATCGAACACTTCCAGGCGCACGCGATCCGCCGAGGGCAACCCGAACCGGACCGTCGTCGAAGCGTTGAATGGATTCGGATATGGTGGATGCAGGGAGAAGGTTCGCGGAATGTCCGTGTCCAGAGGTGCGACACTTTCGATCCCGCCATCGTAGCTCCAGACACCATTGTTTGTGGTCGCGACGTACAGAATCCCGTCCGCACCGTAAGCCAGTCCGCGACGTGTAATCGAGAGCGTGTCGGAACCGGGAACCTGCGTCCAGTGTTCGCCCTCGTCCAGGGTGTTGAAGATCCCCAGGTCTGTGGTTATGCTGAACATCCCTGGGAGATATCGGTTGTCAAAAAGGTTGTCGACGGTCGATACACCATCGGGTAGTTTCATGCGCAAGTAATAGTCGCCGTCGAAGGTCCGGAACAGCGAATCACTGGACACCACCGCCATGCCGTCCGCTTCTGTGGTCAAGATCAGGGATTCTACGGGCCCCATCGGGAACGACATGGGCGTCCAAGTGTCCCCCTTGTCCAGGCTGATGCAGGCGCTCTCGGTGTTCGTCCGGACGAAGACAATATCTGATTGTCCCCCTCCAAAGGCGATGTAAGGAAAGGAGTAATAATAGTCCACGATTGAACAGAGGTTCCAGGTAGTCCCGCCGTCAAGACTGCGGAAGATTACATCATAGTCGGACCACAAGCTATGAGCATTTACTGTAAAAATGCATGAAGAGTCAGCAGGATGAACAGCAATGTGCTCGATATCGCCAGAACCATCTGGTGTTTGTATCTCCCCCCAACTTTGACCCCCGTTCTCACTTCGGTTCAAATGCAAAGAACTTTTAAGATAGATGACATTAGAATTACCCTGAAAGAAACCGATCGACCGAAACGGTCCGGTCTTCAGAAACGCCCAATCCTGTCCCCTTGTATCACTTTTCCATAAAACTGATCCGTTCGCGATATAGAGAATATCCGGTCGGTCTGTTGGCGCCCGTACCTGTGAGATTCTTAAGCGATGGGTCGGGGAATCCAACATCTGGAACGACTTACCTCCGTCAATCGATTTCCATAGAAAACCGGGATCATTGAAACCCTCCTCATCGAACCATGTCGCCGCATAGATGGTCAGTGCATTGAGTGGATTGATGACCAAAGACTTGGTTATTTGATTACCATATTCGTCGCCTTTCCAATCGAGCGTATCGGCGAATTTTATCCAGGTATTCCCCTGATCACGGATGAAATAAAATTCCGGATTAGTATGAATGATTTCGCCCTGTGGCGACAAATTCAAGTGAAAATGATAGTTGAATCCTTCAGGAATTCCGTAGGGAAATAATAGACGGTCCCAATGACGTCCACTGTCGCTCGAGACGATTACGGTATAACCCTTGAAATAGTCTATCTCAAATACACCCGCGGCATAAAGCATCCCGTCATCCGGATCGACTACAAGAGACCGCCTGACAAAGTAGTGGTTATCTCCTGCATATATGGATTCCCACGTTTGTCCATCATCGTTTGAATTGAGAAACATCGCCTCACTGAACGCATAGAGCTGCGACGTGTTCGCCCTGTTAATCGCGATTTCTTCAACGTGGGGATAGATGTCGTCCTCTGTGAACGGCAAATTCATGGTTCGCCACGTCGACCCTCCATCCACGCTTTTGTATAGACTATCATCAAGGACAACCGCGTAGAGGATGTTAGGACGATCCGGTAATAGATGAAAGCTGGTGATATAACTGCCTTCTTTTTCCCCTTCGTAGACCACCGAATCCGGTATCCCTTCGCGCGATAATGGCGACCAGGACCGGCCGGCATCGACGCTTCGGTAGAGCCGGCTGTCGTCCATGAGAGAGTAGACGATGTCACGTGAGGTGGGATGAAACTGGACGTTATACGCGAACAGGTACGGCAGTTCATTTGAACCGTCTGTGCGTTCCAGACCAGCCGAAGCGCGCGACCAAGTGATCCCGCCGTCCTCCGAACGCCAGACACCGTCTATCACCGTGCTCAGGATCAGCAGGTTGTTGTCCACGGGACACATGGCGAGACAGGAGTTCGCCTCCGCCTGAGGTCCGAGAGGAGTCCACGTTTGAGCCCATACTTGAAGCGGAACCAGCATGATGAAGAACAAAACTATCAGGAAATACTTAGACGCTTGTGCGAGGAACGTCAAGGATAAATCTTGCTGTGGGCTGGATTCTTCGGTTGCATCTTTTGCATTTCCCATAAAACCTGCTCTGACTAAGCTGGTAACGGAGTTCCCTATTTCTGATTGACGGTCTTGATCCAAAACCAAGGAGCTCATAGCCTATTGGCCATAGCCTTTCGAACAAAGTTAGTATTATTCATTGACAATATTACATGTGGCGCACAGTTTTTTAATGAATTTTTTCCTATTCAGAATTAATTCTGCTTGAAAAAGGATAACGTTACACTGGACGCTTAACGGATTAAATAACCATCAATTAACCAATTACTTTTCCAACTGGCATAATAATAGGTAATTACCTAAAATTTTCGTCTTTGATCTCCTTATGTATTAGATTATAAATATGTATAAATGAATTACTTTTTAACATAAATTTTAATGGTAAACATGAATACCATTATACTCCAAACCGTAGAGGTAAAGACTATTATCAGCCCCTGAGCGGAGACCTGCTTGACTCATATTGCTACTGAAATCTCGATTGAACACCCACATTTCACTATTGACAGCCAGAACCCATACCACCTCATCGACCGACACGTAGACCGAATCGCCAATCCACGCAACACCGTCTATTTCAACCTTATCTTCTTGATTATCAACGGGGTCCGCGACTTCGCGCCAGGCAACGCCGCCATCATCGCTAAGGTAGATAACATCATTGTCGCCAGATGATCCCGATTTTTCCACGATCAGCATTTGGTCGGATTTCCTGGGATCCAATTCGAAATAAAACGCTGCACCTTCTCTTTCCCGCAGCACCGTCCAGCTCTCGAAGTTGTCTTCGGTGCGCAATAACGCACCGTGGCCATCGACATCACCTGCATTCACATACATAATCGATAGATCATCCGCTTCAAATGCCATCTCCCACACCCGGCGGGATTGATCCGCGAAAAAGTCCGTCCGCACGTCAGTCCACGTTAGACCACCGTCATGACTTTCGGCGAAACCACATATAACGGACATCGAGCCCCAGGAAAGCCAGAGATGGTCGATGTCTAGAGGATCCACCCAGATGGAAGAAGGTGTCGCCAAATCGTTCTCACCACGTAATCCCCATGTGAGGCCACCATCCTCACTCGCAAATAGTCTTGATCTGAAATAACCTCCTTCTTCCTCCTGGTAATTGCCTAGGACAAACATTTTGTCCGGACCAGGTCCGAAGAAAGCCACGCTGAGAACATCGGTACTTTCGATATCCGTGAAAAGGGTATCCCAAATCAAACCGCAGTCTACGGATTTCAGGAAAAGGTTTCTTTCGCCGTTGTGTCCCTCCAGAAAAAGCACGTCTCCCGCCGTAGGGTGTGGAAAAAGCCGCACAGGTGTAACAGAACCGAGATCAATTGTCGTCCATTCCGGCGGAGTGAACGGATTCTGCTTATCACTGGAAGACGGATTATCACAGGAGAACCAAATCAATGAAAGCAGGACAAACAGGAATGCAACTGTCGATTTCATCGTACCCCCTTTCGTCATTCAACAATCGAAGATAAATGCATTTCCTATAACAAGCCTCAGGTTTAGTTACTTGATGATATTCGCTATAATAAACCTTCCTACTGACCTATTCCACACAGTATTCATAGGATTCTCGAATACATTTACAAATTTAGTTTCAATATATTTTTCTGTTAAAAAAAAGCAAATCGTTAGATGCATATAGCAATTTTGTACTCTGTTGCAGACTCCATGCTTCATCGGCTATTCCAGATCTGCTAGCATTAAAGCATTCATTGACCGGTGTTTTCATTCTTCCAGAGTGCTTACACGCCCTGTCACAGAACACGATTGAGGTTTTCTCCCCTCGCTTTTCTGCTCAATTCAGGGTGGGAAAGCGGACTTTCATGTGCGCGTGAGTACGCGTTCTGAATTACTCGTTATTCGCAATTGGCGACTATTAAAAAGGGGACTTCATGACACCTCCGAATAGTACGTTAATCCTATGAATTCTATGAATGTTAGAGAACTCTGTCGGGACTCATCCGGGGAGGCCGAAAGCGGTGAAGGAACTTGCCGCTTGTGAAGAAATTTGCTATATTTCGGCAGCCTGGAAGGGCGGCCCACATGGGGGCGGAAAACGCACAAAATCGTCACAGACAGCCGGTCGGCTGCATGTCGACAGCCCTTCCTCAACGCGTCCAAAACCTACTCGGGAACGCGGAGTCCGGGCGAGACAAACGACAGCTGTGCGCGGCGGCGGCCGATGCCGTATGTTGCGCCGATTCAACCGCGACAAACCCTTCGCCGCGCCTGCTCGCAGCGAGGGCTCAGAGCACATTTTGACGGAGATCAGCGTACGGCATGAACGCCCACTATTCCCCCGGCGAACGTATCAAGGAAGTTGCGCTCGAAGATGAGATGCGCAATTCCTACCTCGATTATTCCATGTCGGTCATCGTTTCCCGAGCGCTGCCGGACGTGCGCGACGGCTTGAAACCGGTGCACCGGCGGATCCTCTACGGGATGCAGGAGCTCGGCGTCCTGCACAACCGCCCGTTCAAAAAATCCGCGCGCATCGTCGGCGACGTGATGGGGAAATACCACCCCCACGGCGACTCCGCGATCTACGACTCGATCGTCCGCATGGCGCAGGATTTCTCGCTCCGCTATCCGCTCGTCGACGGCCAGGGAAACTTCGGCTCGGTGGACGGCGACGGCGCGGCGGCGATGAGGTACACCGAAGCGCGCCTCGCGAAAATCGCCGAGGAGATGCTCGAGGACATCGACAAGGATACTGTCGAGTTCGGCCCGAATTACGACGATTCGGTCAAGGAGCCCCTCGTCCTGCCGAGCAAGCTGCCGAACCTGCTGGTCAACGGCGTCGGCGGCATCGCGGTGGGCATGGCGACCAACATTCCGCCCCACAACCTCGGCGAGGTCGTCGATGCGCTCGTCTACCTGGTGGACCATCCCGACTGCGAGATCAAGGAGCTGATGAAGCATGTCAAGGCTCCCGATTTCCCGACGGGCGGTATCATCTACGGCATCCAGGGGATCCGGGAAGCCTATTCGACCGGTCGCGGCCGCTGTGTAATCCGCGCGCGAGCCCACATCGAGGAGGGTAAACGGGACGAACAGGCCATCGTCGTCACCGAACTCCCCTATCAGGTGAACAAGGCCACGCTGATCGAAAAGATCGCGCAACTCGCCAACGACAAGAAAATCGAGGGCATCCGCGACATCCGCGACGAGTCGGACCGGGACGGAATGCGGATGGTGATCGAACTGAAACGCGACGCCATCGCCGACATCATCCTCAACCAGCTTTTCAAGCACACGCAGCTGCAGAGCACCTTCGGGATCAACATGATCGCCCTCGACAAGGGCGTTCCGAAACAGATGAACCTGAAGGACGTGCTCGTCAAATACCTGGAACACCGCCACGAAGTCGTTTTGCGCCGCACCGAGTTCGACCGCCGCAAGGCACAGGAGCGCGAACACATCCTGCTCGGCCTCAAGATCGCGGTGGACAACATCGACGAAGTGGTCGAAACGATCAAGAAATCGGCCAGCGTCGAGACCGCCCGCGAACGTTTGATGAAGAAGTTTTCGCTGTCGGAGAAGCAGGCCCAGGCGATCCTCGACATGCGGCTCGCCCGGCTCACACAGCTCGAAACCCGCAAGCTGCTCGACGAACTGAAAGCCCTGCGCGAGCTGATTACGGAGCTCACCTACCTGATCGAGAACGAAGGCGCGCGGATGCAGCTGATCCAGCAGGAGTTCCTCGAGTTGAAGCAGGAGTACGGCGACAAGCGGCGCACCGAGGTGGTCAAGGACTACGAAGAGTTCACCATCGAGGACATGATCGCCGAAGAGGACATGGTGGTGACGATCAGCCACGGCGGCTACATCAAGCGCCAACCAGTCTCCTCCTATCGACGTCAGGCGCGCGGCGGGCGCGGTAAAACCGGCGCCAAGACCAAGGAAGAGGATTTCATCGAGCACCTCTTCGTCGCCAGCACCCACGAGTACCTGCTGATCTTCACCGACCGCGGACACCTGCACTGGCTCAAGGTCTATGACATCCCGCAGCAGGGTCCCGCCAGCCGCGGCAAGGCGCTGGTCAACCTCTTCGACCTCAACGGCCAGCAGATCCGGGCGTTCGTCAACGTCAAGGAGTTCAGCGAGGACAAGTACCTGCTGCTCGCGACGATGTACGGAACGGTGAAGAAGACCTCCCTCGACGCCTACAAGCATGTCCGCAAGGGCGGGATTATCGCGATCAACGTGCCCGACGATGACGAGCTGATCGCCGCGGCGGTCACCGACGGGGACTGCGAGGTACTCCTCGGCACCAGCGGCGGCAAAGCGGTACGGTTCATCGAGAGCGACGTCCGCCCGATGGGTCGCACGGCGGCCGGCGTACGTGGAGTCAACCTGCCGAAGGGACAGCATGTCGTCGGTATGGTCGTCATCCGCCGGGAAGGAACCCTGATGGTCGTTACCAACAAGGGTTTTGGAAAACGCAGCGAAATCGCCGATTACCGGCTGACGAAACGCGGCGCCGGCGGTGTGATCACGCTCAAAACCTCGCCCAAGGTCGGCACCATGATCTCGATCATGGAGGTCGTGGACCAGGACGACCTGATGATCATTACCCACAACGGCGTGATGATCCGGATGCCAAGCCGGGACGTCCGGGTGATCGGGCGTGCAACCCAGGGCGTGCGGCTGATCCGGCTCGATGAGGGGGACAGCATCGCCAGCATCGCGAAGGTTGTCAACGAAGATGAGGAGCAGCTGGACAAGGTTGCGGGTCTTTCCGCCTCGGAGGATGAAAAGGCGGTGAAAAAGGAAGTCCCGAAGACCGCTCCCTCCCGCCAGCCGAAGGCGAAAGCAAAAGCCGCCAAGCCGGCCGCAGCCGGAAAGCCAAAATCCCCGGCGAAATCGTCCAAGAAGGCAGCTTCCAAGGGTAAACCGGCGGCAAAGGCTGCCGCGAAGAAAACGCCCGCGAAACCGGGTAAAAAAGCGGCGCCGAAAGCTGTTAGGAAAACGGGCGCAAAACCGGCGAAAGGCAAAGCGGGGAAGGGCAAGCCGGCCGGGAAGCCAAGCGCGGCGAAAGCGAAGAAAGCCGCACCGAAGACGGCGAAAAAGGCCGCACCGAAGACAGCGAAGAGAACGCCTGCAAAACCGGCTAAGAAAAAGCCTGCGGGAAAAGCGCCTGGCAGGAAACCGCCCGTAAAAGGAAAGGGCGGGAAGAAGCGTTGACAACGAGCGTAAGCTGCAGCCGACAGCAGCGTGCGCCAAGACCTCGATAAGGGGGATCCACCATGACGAACGTCACGGATGGCAACAAGATCTCGGACGCAACCGTTCGCAGGTTGAGCAAGTATTACCGTTCACTCAAGTATGCCTACGACCGCGGCATGCGGACGATCTCGAGCCAGGAACTGGCGGACATGAACACCTTGACCGCGGCCCAGGTGCGCAAGGACCTCTCGTTTTTCGGCGCCTTCGGCAGGCGGGGGCTCGGCTATTATGTCGCGGACCTGCAGCGCAACATCGCCCGCATCCTCGGCATCAACAAGACCTGGAACGTGGCTCTCGTCGGCGCGGGAAACATCGGCCGCGCCCTGATCGACTACGACCAGTTCCGCCAGCAGGGATTCCTGATCAAGGCGGTGCTCGACAGCGACCCGCAGAAAGTCGGAAAGGTGTATCACGGCATTGAGGTCTCGGATTTCGCGAATGTGGAGGAGGAAATCCGTCAGAATAAGGTCAAAATCGCAATCATCGCCGTGCCCGCACAGTTCGCGCAGTCGGTCGTCGACAAGCTCGTCGAAGCGAAAGTGAGGGCGATCCTCAATTTCGCTCCGATCACCGTGCAGGTTCCCGACGGCGTTTTCGTGCGCAACGAGAACATGGCGATCGAGCTCGAGGCGCTCAGCTTCGCGCTGACTAACCGCAAGGAGCCGCGGCGGACGCTGGGGGAGTGAATCCCCGCTGTGTATCGAACTTGGTTTGGCCGTGTCTCCGGATGCGGCCTTTTGCATGACTTTTCAGGAGATGGGACTGATGGACGCGAAAAAGAAGCCCGGACGTGGTGGCCTCGTCTACTCCACCGGCCCCTCCCCCATCGACTGGAACGACGATTCCTCCCGATCCGACACGCCGCCTTCCGGTCCGCGCGAGGCGGTGCTGCGCATCGAGCGCTCGGGTCGCGGCGGAAAAACGGTGACCGTTATCGAGCTTCGCGGAGTGTCTGCGAGTGACGCCAAGACTCTTGGTAAGCGGCTGAAAAACATGTGCGGCGCGGGCGGGACAGTGAAAGGCGTTGTCGTGGAATTGCAGGGCGATCTGCGAGGGCGTGTGCGTGACCTTCTCGGCAAAGAGGGATTGCGGGTAAAGGGGTAAATAGCAAAAATCAGGGACAGTATACTCACAATTCCGAACAGCAGGAATTGTGAGTATACTGTCCCTCCTGGTTGTGGCAGGTCGTCAGCGAAGCGGAGACCTGCCACTTTTCTGACGGTTCTCCGTTTCACTGACGAACCGGTGGAACGTCCAAATGCCTACCCTACGGCATGACGAAGCAGTTTCGCTCTCATCCTTCTAAGAGAAACCCGGCCATCTCGCCCGCGTTTAATACAAACGATCACGCGCAGGCGAGATGGCCGGGCCACCCTGACGCTTCGCTAAGGAACCGATGGAACTACGAAAATGGATTGGCTTCGCCGAGCTTCGCTTCGGTTCCCGCCTTCGCGGGAATGACAAAAAGGTGTCATCACCCGCGTTTCCGCGCCAGCGGAAACGCGCGGTAATCTCCAATTCTCTCGCTATAAAGAAATCCCGGACGGTTTGACTTAAAAAGGCTCCCAAACTGTCTGGAAGATAGACTTTCGGGCGTTGCTTCAATCCTCACCGCCACCCAGCCTGTGGACGACCCCCAACCCAACCGTTGGCCGTAATGTGATCTTCATCTCTGGTGTCATATCCAGCCAGACTCCCCCTCCGAGCACCCACATACGCCCGTTCGACGGATCCCCCAGGCGCAGCTCGAGTCCCGCGAGAAAGGCGTGCCGGACTCGCGCGCCGATATCCACGTCGCTGTCGATCAGACCCCTCGGCAGCGAAATGAACTCGTAACCGAGCGTCATGTAGAGTCTTGTGTAGGGGTAGCGGCTTCGGTACTCGACGCCGATGCCGGTCGGTGCCAGCAGCCCATCGACGCCGATCATCGCCGCGGGAAGGCCGTCGAGGCTGTGCTTCAGATGGTATTCGTAGCGGATATTGAGCATTCCCGGCATTCCCAGCGTCAGCCCGAGGTGGTGCCGTGACGGTTTGGGGCGGAGAAACGGATAGGGGTGCACGTCCGGTCGTCCGGCGGCTCCCGCCTCGCCGGCGAGCGCCAGCGCCAGAACCAGCGCGAGCGATCCGGCCCAATGACCCATGCCCGTTTTCCTTTTGCCCATGCCTCAAACTACCACTCCCGCGACCCCGCATCAATCTCCCGGAAACACATTATTTCCGGATTAAGACGAGTGAAATAGTCATCCTGAACCGCCGAAGGTGAGTGAAGGATCTATGTTTTCAACGTAATCCACGAGTAAAACAAGGATTCTTCCCTGACGGATCGGGACAGGCACTTCGTTCAGAATGACTGCGGGTCGTAGTTTGCTCAGTCGCGTTTTTCAACACCTCTGTTCGACCCTCGTTTTTATTCTCAATCCCCGTGATTAACGGAGCGGGAATACCCGAAGGGAGCTTTTTCCCCTAGCCCGCTGCCATTATATTTAGGCGCCTTTTCGGGCAACAGATCGATCCTATTCCGGTGTCCTGTTGGGGGACGGGCCTGGATGAAAAACACGGGAGGAGTGAGGTGGCTCGTTATCCATTCAGAACGTGGTTGATGGCATCGCGGCCGTTTTCGTTCACGGCGTCGGCGACCCCTGTGCTGCTGGGCACCGCCCTGGCCTTTTGGCAGATCGGCAAGATCGACGTGCTGCTGTTCGTCGCCGCGCTGGCGGGCGGGATTCTGCTGCACGCCGGCACAAACCTGATCAGCGACTACTTCGATTACAAAAAAGGCGTGGACCGTGTCGACACCTTCGGCGGCAGCAGGGTGCTCGTCGAGAACCAGATGCATGCCCGCGATGTGTTGGTCGGCGGCTTCATCGCCTTCGGCTTCGCCACCCTCGTCGGCGTCTACCTGCTGATCGTTCGCGGCTGGCCGATCGTCATGTTCGGTCTCGCGGGTATCTTCGGCGGCTACTTCTACACCGGCGGCCCGCTCGAGTACAAGTACCGTGCGCTCGGAGAGTTTCTCGTCTTCACGTTGATGGGGCCGCTAATGGTCTGGGGGGCCCACTTCGTCCAGGTTGGCGCGCTCGAGTGGACTCCCGTGCTGATCTCGGTGCCCGTCGGCTTCCTCGTCGCCGCCATCCTCTACGCCAACAACCTGCGCGACATCGAGGACGACACCTCCAGCGGCTATCACACCCAGGCGAGCCTTATCGGCCGGAAAACCGCGCGCTTCGTCTACGCGGGCATGGTCACCAGCGCGTATGTCGTGCTCGCTGCGCTCGTCGGTTTCGGCAAAGTGCCGGTCTGGGCCCTGCTGGTCATCCTCTCGGTGCCCGCCGCGCTGAAAGTCAACCGGCTGATCCAGAGCAGCCTGAACACCGAGCGGCAGCATTTCGCGATGGTGGATGTGATGACCGCGCAGTTGCATTTCCAGTTCGGAATCCTGTTCACCATCGGCATCGTCCTCGGACATTTCATCCAGCTCTGAGGTGAATCGTATGGCGGGTGCAAACGGAGTGTTGGAGGGGCGGCCGAGGGGCGGCTGGCCCCTTCTTTTTGTTGCGATCGCGGCGGCCGCAGTTGTCTGGTATTTCCTTTTCGCCGTTCCCGGCACGCCCTTCTGGCTCGTCATCGCCGCCGCTACATTCCTGCTCGGCGGCGCGACGCTGTTCGTCTATCCGGGAACGCTGAAGGCCCCCGTGCGGACATGGGCGGCGTTCATCGTACTCGGGCTGATCGGCGCTCTCGCCCTGTACATTGTCTTTGCGATCGGAAACCAGGCCGTGCGCGTGGTGCTCGCAAACGGCGCCCGCCAGGTGGAGAATGTGTACGCCACCAAAGCCCAGGCGCAGCCCACCCTGATCGGCTTGTTGCTCTTCTTCATCGTCGGACCGGGAGAAGAGTTGTTCTGGCGGGCCTGGGTGCAGAGAACCCTCGCTGCGCGGTTCGGCGGTTTTCGCGGGTACTTGGTGACGACTGCGTTTTACATTCTGATCCACGTGCCCTCGATGAACCCGGCCCTGATCGGCGCCGCGGCGATCGCGGGTGCCTTCTGGGGTTTTGTCTATCTGCGGTACGGCCATATCGGACCAGGGCTGGTCTCTCACGCCGTCTGGGATGTGGCGGTGTTCATCCTCTTTCCGTTCCACTAAACCGGGGTTCTGATGGGGCGCCACGGGTCGAACAAGCCGAGTGTCGAGCGGTATCTGAAGGGGATCAACCGCGAGGCAGAGCGACGCGCCAACGTTCAGGCAAAGCGTGAGCGGCTGAAGCAGTCTGCCACTGCCGGCGAGGAGAGTTCACCAGCCGAAAAGACCCGGACCGGAACCATCCTGACCCGGGCCAAGACCGGCTTGCTGGTTCAGGCCGACCATGACGAATCCCACCACTGGTGCCGGCCCCTGCAGAAAGGCCGCGGCGGCATGCCCGTTCCGGGAGACCGTGTGGTGTACGAACCCTCGACAGCGACCTCCGATGGGCGCATCCTCGACCTCTTCGAACGTACATCGATGCTCCGCCGCTGGTCCTTCGGGCGGATCAAGGAGATCGCCGCGAACCTCGAGCAGATGGTGATCCTCGCGACGATCGACGAACCTCCGGTGAGTCCGAGACTTGTGGACAGGATGCTGGTGGGCGCCTCCTGCGGAGGATTCGAGGCGTTGATCGTCGTCAACAAAATCGACCTCGCCGGGCGGGAGCGTGCGCAGCAGTGGAGCGAACCCTGGCGGCTGGCCGGGTACGACGTGCTGTTGATCTCCGCCGCGACCGGCGAGGGATTCGATGCCTTGCACTCGTCTCTGCTGCACCGTTCCACCCTGCTCGCCGGGGCGTCCGGTGTCGGCAAAAGCACCTTACTCAACCGGCTCATCGAAGACCTCAACCTGGACACCTCGGCGATTTCGGAGGCCACCGGACGCGGAGTGCATACCACCAGCTTCACCCGGCTCTTCCCCGTGCCGGGGGGAGGCATCGTCGCCGACAGCCCGGGAATACGGGAATTTTTCCCCGTTCTCGATCGGCCGGATCAGCTCCGCGATCATTTCCCGGAATTTGTCGCGGCGGCTGACGAATGCGCGTTCGCGGACTGCTTGCACCTCCCGAACTCCGAGGGTTGCGAAGTCCGCAGGAGGGTGCAGCGTGGGAGCATCCACCCCGACCGCCACGTTTCCTACCTGCTGCTCTATGATTCCCTGAAGCAGGGTCCATTGCGGGGGCGGGGTCCGCAGATGGTGGAAACTCCATTCTGAGTGCGCATCCCCTGGGTGCGCGGTTTCGTTCGTTGCCATATTCGGAAGTGACTTCGTTAGCGAGGAGTGTATGGCGCTGCTTGACCAGCCGGATCATGAACGGGAACTGATCACCGTTGAACACTTCACCAACCTCTCGTCCGAGATCAACTACAACCTCTCCGCGCAACGCACGGGCGATGATGAAGCGTTGCTCGCTCTGATCCTCGGCCCCGCCCGATTCAGCGATGTTGAACCGCTGTTGCTGGCGACACGGACGATCCGTCTCGGCTACGGAGATACGCGCCGCAAGATCGGCCCGCTTGCCGTGCTCCATCCGCTCCGCACCGCCGCCCTGGTCAGCCGGACGATGGTCAAGCCGGGGTTGTTCGACCTGCTGCTCGCGATGCTCCACGACAAGGGCGAGGACCTTCCTGTCGAGATGATCGCGCAGGAAAACCGGGACGCCTTCGCGAAGAGCTACAGGAACCTGCTCGATCACCTCGGCGGCGCAAAAGGGGAACGGCTGAGCCGCATGATCCAGTTCTTGACACAGGAATATCAGCTCGGCTATTTCAACTACCTGCTCCAACTCATCGACCGCTCGGCGGAGATGCCCGAACTGCTGCACGTGAAGCTCGCGGACAGGCTGGACAACACCCTGGACAACCACATCGGACGGCCGGGCGTGCTCCACTATAATTTTTTCCGCAGCGTCTTCGACCTGCTGTTTGTCCCCGTGTACAAGGGAGTTAGCGTCCGCCGCTACCACTTCCTCCCCAACCCCGAGGAGGGCAGCCTGCTGCTCTCCCAACTGTTCAAGAACGCCGTCTTCCTCAGCCTGCTGCGCCATGAAAGTCTCGACAAGCTGGACTCGACCACATTGCGCCTGTTCGACGCGGTGGCCATCGCGTCAATCCGCGAGGCGCAGTGGATCGCCCTCGAGCTGTTCGCGGGATACCAGGATGAGAGCGGAGTGGAAAAACTCAGGACGCTCGTGCTCGAAACGATGAAGTACTCGATTGCGGGCGGAGCCACGGACATCCGCAGCGGAAAGGAGGAACAGAGCGTCGACGGGCTGATCTTGAACAATTTCGTCGTCACCGAGAGAAAGGTGCGGCACGACCGGATGACCAAATTGTTCGCCGATCGTGAGTACCTGACCACGACGATCGTCACCTTGATCGCCACCTTCGCGTCGTTTCTCAACGATCCCGGCTTCACCATTCGCGGTATCGACCGCGACGGGATCAAACCTGTGTAGAATCAAGGGAACACATTACAGAATTCAAAGTGAAATCGGTTTTTCAATGACTTACTCGATAAAACGAGGGACAGTATACTCACAATCCCTTCTGTTCGGGATTGTGAGTATACTGTCCCAGGTTCTTCACTCCCTCTCTACTCCTGCCGGAAGAAAACGATCAGGTCCGTGGGGATCGGTTCGCCGCCGGCAAGGCGCACGGCCCTCGCGATCTGGCCGCGGTGGTGGGTGCCGTGGTTGAACACGTGCATCAGGATCTCGCCGAGGGAGTGTTCGTAGGGATCTCCCTTCATGTTCCTGTAGGCCATCACCTTCAACAGAGCCTCATCCGTCAGCGATTCGAACAGTTCACTCCACTGGCGTTTCAACTCGAACAGGAGATCCTTGGCCGCTGCCAGGTCCGCGGGTTCGTCGGCCGTAGGCTGGCCCCCAAAACGGATCCGCTGCAGCCAGATTTGGTCCGCCGCGAGGGTGTGACGGAAGGGGTTTACCGCGTCTTCCGGCGCACCGGACGCTTCGATCATCTTCAGTGCGCGATCGTGGCCCCAAAGGTGGTAGCGTCCATAGCGGAGGATCATCTCCAGCAACAGCATCGTCCGTCTCCTCGATTCGCCCGGAGGTTCACGACTTCGGCTTCGCGCGCAGGTACTGGTTCGGCCAGGGAACGTCCACGCCGAGTTTGTTCGCGCCGAGCAACGCCCAGTGCGGCTCTCGCAACAGTTGGCGTCCGACGACGATCAGATCGGCGTTGCCCCCCTCGATGATCAGGTTCGCCTGGTCCGCGCGCGTGATCCCGCCCACAGCGCCGATTGGCATCTTTGTGTGCTTCTTGAGATACTCCGCAAACTTCGGCTGCTGATCGACCACCGCCGCTTTCACCGCTTTCGGAGAGATCCCGCCCGAGGAGGCGTCCACGAGGTCAACTCCCGCGTCCTTCAGCTTGACCAGCAACGCCGCGGAATCCTCAAGCTGCCAGCCCTCCTCCAGCCAGTCCACGGAGGAAATGCGCACCAGCAGCGGCATCTCCGTTGGGATCGACGCACGCACAGCGGCGGCCAGCTCCAGCGCAAAGGTCATCCGCCCGTTACGGTCGCCGCCGTACCGGTCCGTGCGCTTGTTTGAAACCGGCGAAAGAAAGCTCTGCAGCAGGTACCCGTGCGCCATGTGCAGTTCGATCACTTTGAAACCGGCGGATACCGCGCGCTTCGCTGCAGAGACAAACGCTTGGGTCACTTCGGCGATCTGCTCCTGCGTCATCTCACGTGGAACCGTGTGACGTTCCGAATACGGGATCGGCGACGGTCCGAATGGCACCCACCCACCCTGATCGGGCGGGATCGGGTGAACTCCGTCGGGCCAGGGGACGGTCGTCGAAGCTTTCCGTCCGGCGTGCGCGAGCTGTATCCCCGGCACCGCGCCCTGGCTCTCGATGAACTCGACAATCGGCCGCCACGCCTCGAGCTGTTCGTCGTTCCACATCCCGACGTCACCGGGACTGATCCGCCCCTCGGGCACAACTGCCGTCGCTTCGGACATCACGAGCCCGACGCCGCCGGTCGCCCGCGCACCGAGATGCACCAGGTGCCACGTGTTCGGCATCCCCTCTTGCGCCGAGTACTGGCACATCGGACTCATCATGATCCGGTTGCGCAGCGTGACGCCGCGAAGCGTCAGCGGCGAAAACAGTGGCGG
>CAZIDZ010000023.1:4784-19288 GCA_964538455.1 uncultured bacterium | reverse complement strand
GCTTCCGGGTTCGCCAACGCGTCCCGGTTCTTCACCTTCTGCCCGTGCACGATTTTGCGCACCGCAACCTCGGTGATCTTGCCGCTGATCGTCCTCGGAATATCGTCAACCTGGAGGATCTTCGCCGGAACGTGCCTGGGCGTCTTCTCCTCGCGTATCCGGTCGCGCAGCTTCGCCCTCAACTCCTCGTCCAGGGTCAGCCCTTCGCGCAGACGGACGAAAAGTACGACACGGACGTCGCCTTTCCACTCTTGTCCGATGCAGATCGATTCAACGACCTCGTCGAACTGTTCGACGACACGGTAGATCTCCGCCGTGCCGATGCGCACGCCGCCCGGATTAAGCACGGCGTCGCTGCGGCCATAGATGATCACCCCGCCGTGCTCGGTGATTTCCGCGTAGTCGCCGTGGTGCCAGACATTTTCCCCGAACCGCTCGAAGTAGGCTGAGCGGTAGCGCGAACCATCCTCGTCGTTCCAGAAATAGACCGGCATGCTCGGGAACGGCTGCGTGCACACAAGCTCACCCTTTCCGTCGCGGACCCGCCTGCCCTCGTCGTCGAAGATCTCCACCGCCATCCCGAGCCCCCGCGTCTGCAGCTCGCCGCGGCATACAGGACCGGTTGGATTTCCGAGCGCGAAGCACGAAATGATATCCGTACCTCCGGAAATGGAAGCGAGTTGGAGATCCTGCTTCACCGCGCTGTACACCCAATCGAACTGCTCCGGCGCGAGCGGGCTGCCCGTCGAGAGAATCGCGCGCAGCGCGCTCAGGTCGTACGACTCGCCGGGACGCACTCCCGCCTTTTCCACTGCTGAGAGGAATTTCGCCGATGTCCCGAAAACGGTTATCCCCTCCTCCTCCGCCACCTTCCACAGCGCACCGGCGTCCGGATGCGCCGGGTTGCCGTCGTAGAGCACCACCGTTGCGCCCGCGAACAGGCTGCTGACCAACCAGTTCCACATCATCCAACCGCAGGTAGTGAAATAGAAAATCGTGTCGTCACGCTTCAAGTCGGTGTGCAGCATCAGTTCTTTCGCGTGCTGCAGCAGCGTGCCCCCCTGCCCGTGCACGATCGATTTTGGCAGGCCGGTCGTGCCGCTCGAATACAGGATGCAGAGCGGGTGGTTGAACGGAAGCGGCGCAAATGCGATCTCCACCGCCTCGTACGGTGAAACAAAATCCGGTAGCAGAATCGCACCCTGCAGTCCGCTCAAATCCGGACGGTCGTTCAGATGCGGAACGACCACGACCCGTTCCACGCTGGGCAGCGTTTCGAGGAAGGCGTGCGCACGTTCGAGGCTGTCTACCTCTTTGCCGCGGTAAAAGTAACCGTCCGCGGTGAACAGCACTTTCGGCTCGATCTGTCCGAAACGGTCGAGCACGCCCTGGACGCCGAAATCGGGGGAGCAGCTGGACCAGACGGCGCCGATCGACGACGCGGCGAGCATCGCGATCACCGTCTCCGGCATGTTCGGCATGAAGCCCGCGACACGGTCGCCCTTGACGACGCCGGCCGTACGCAGCGCCTGGGAGACACGCGAGACCTCGTCGTACAGGTCGGAGTAGCTGAGCGTCCTGCGCCGCCCGGCCTCGTTGCGGAAAATCAGGGCGGTGCGGTCGTCGCGATACCGCAGCAGGTTCTCGGCGTAGTTCAGTTTCGCCCCGCGGAACCAGCCCGCGCAGTTCATCGTCTCGCCCGGTTCGTAGACCGCCGCGGCCGGGGAATGAAAAATCACACCGCTGTACTCCGCGAGCAGACTCCAGAACGCCGCCGGGTCGGCCAGCGACCAGTCATACAACGCTTCGTAATCCGCAAGCTCCAGGGAGTGCCGCTGATTGGCCATCCGCCGGAAGGCTGTCAGGTTGGCTTGGGCGACCTTTTCAGGTTTTGGAGTCCAGAGGGGGGCGTTCATTCCGGGCGGCTCCTGTTATGCGCAAGTTCTAACATGAAAATAGGCGCGTTGTTGATGGATGCAAGGTACGGGCTTCCGTGAGAAACGGTGAACGAGACAGCGTGCGGCCATAAAAAGGGACAGTATACTCACAATCCCTGTTGTTCAGGATTGTGAGTATGCTGTCCCAGATGAAAAATTAGTTACTGTCACTCTTTTTCTACTTCGCCAACGCCACCTGATCGCCCTTCGCCGCGTCCTCGACCATCCAGCCGAGCGTCTCATCGAGGAAGGCCACATAGCCGATGACCTCGTAGCGGATCACACCCTGTTTGTCTATTACTATGAAGGTCGGGATGCCGCGCACTTTGAACGCGTCCGCCGCGCTGTTCGGTCCGAGCCAGACATTCCACGTCATCCCCTCTTTCGTCGCGAAACCACCGACGTACTCGGGCCGATGCTCGTCGGGAACCCGCTCCCAGACGTCCACGCTCACCATCGTGGCCTTCACACCCGACTTGTGCAGCGCTTTCAGGCGCGGGATCGTCATCTTGCACGGTCCGCACCAGGTCGCCCAGAAGTCGAGCACCACTACCTGCCCGCGCAGATCGGAGAGCTTGACCTCTTTGCCGTCGAATGTCCGAGCGGTGAAATCGGGGGCCGGGGTGTCCATGCGATCGCTCAGCGCATCGGTGCGCCGCTCCTGCTCCGTGGCTTTGCGCTTGTCCAGCATCGCCTTTTTCAGAGCTGCCCAGCGCGGATTTCCCGACAGCGCCTTCTTCGCCGCGTCGTCCATCTGCGCCTCAATCAGGTCGAGATCGTAGAAGTCGTTCGCAAGCGCCTTTTCCAGCGCGCCGACCGCCTCGTCGTACTGTCCGAGCCGTTTGTACAGGTCGTTGACATCCAGCCATGCCCACCCTTCCTGGGGGTCCGCCTCGGCCGCCGCAACCTTGAGGCTGATCATCTTATCGAGCGTCCCCTTCTTCTCGTAGCGCTGCTCCAGGTCGTACAGCAGCAAGCTGTTGAGCGGCTGCACCTCGGCGAAATCCTCCATCAACGCCAACCCTTCGTCTCCCTTTCCTAGCAGCTCCAGGGCTATCGCCTTCTTGCGCACCGGATCGTAATTCCACGGCGCGAACTCGATCGCCTTGTCCGCTTCCGCGATCGCCTCGTCAAACTTGTTCTGCTCAAGGAGAACGGCGGAGAGCGCATTGTGCGTTTCGGCCAGCTCCGGTGCAATCTGCACCGCCTGCTGCGCGTCGGTGAATGCCTGGTCGGGATCGGCGGGACGGCTGCGCAGCAGCGCAAGCGCTGTGTAGCTCAGGATGTAGGGATCGTTTGGCGCGAGTGCGACCGCTTTGCGCAGGCTGTCCGCCATCCGGTTGCGCCCGCCCACCGCCAGCGCCTCGAGCAGCATCGTGCGCGGATCGCCCGGTTTTGCGGCGAGCTTCGCCTGGTATTCGTCAACGGTGGAATCGTAATCGACTTCGCTCTTCCGCTCGACGACATAGAGCTGAAGCTGAAAGTCCTTCGGGTGTCTGGCGAGCAGCTTCTCAGCATCTTCCAGCGCGGCCCGGGAGTTGTTCTTCGTAAACGGCATCGGGTGTTGCTGCCAGAGGGACTGGACCTGTTTGCTCGGGGTGTATTTCTCGGTAGCGCAGCCGGAGGCGAGAACGCCGAAGGCCAGCGCCGCGATAAGAACGGCCAGGGTTGTGTTTTTCACGGTGGGGCTCTCCCGTTTCGAAATCTTCCGGTTCATGTGCAAAAAGGAAGGTAGGCTTCGGTTCGGCATTGGACAAGATTCGGCGAGACGAATCGGCGCTACCGGTTCTTGCTATTCGGAACGATCACCTGAAGCGCTTCCTCCCGCACCTCGATGGTGAACTCCCTCCCTTTGTCAAGCAGCTCGCCGTCCAGTTGCACCGCGGCCGGATGCTCCCGGCTGACTGTCATTTTCTTGAACCGCCGGGTGAGCACGCTCTCCATCTGTTCGATGGTTCCGTCGAAAAGGCGATGTATATCACGGACAAACTGAATCGGTTCCGGTTTCGCGGCGGCGATCAGTTCGAGCAGGCCGTCGTCAGGCCGGGCCGTCGGTGCGATCCGCGCCCCGCCGCCGTACTGCGTCATGTTGGCGACCGTCAGCAGCATCGGTTTGTCGAGCAACAGCTCGTCGCCGTCGAGGGCAAGGATGAACTTCTGAGGGTGGTAAGTGAACCAGTGGTAGATCCCCGCGAACACGTAGGGCAACACCCCACGGATCGGGAACTCTTCGAATCCCTTGACCAGGTCCGCATCCCAGGCGAGACTGCACGTGACAAAAAAAGGCGCGTCATCGAGAAAACCGACGTCGATCGGCAGACGGTGGCCATCTCTCAACGCGGCGGACGCTTTGTCCATCGCCAGCGGAATGTCGAAATGGCGGGCAAAACCGTTCCCCGAACCGGTGGGAACGACGGCCAGGGCGGTTTCGCTGCCGATCAGCACGCCGCCGATCGAGTTGACCATGCCGTCTCCCCCGAGGACAATGATTGTGTCCACTCCCTCGTCCACGGCGCGGCGCGCCTTCGCGATCCCGTCTTCTTTGCTCAGCGAAACCTGGTAGGTGAGATCGATGCCCTTCACGTCCCAGTGGCGCTGCAGGGCATAGCGGACGTCCTCGATCGAGGTGCCCACACCCGACTTTGGATTGAACAGCACACGCACCCGCTGAGCACCCGTCTCATCCGCCCCGCTCATCCCCGTCTCCCCCTGCTCTCGCGTTTCGCTTTGCCCGGACGTTGCCGATCCCCCTCGCCGGTTGCATGATCTTCGCTCGCTCCGGGTTCCACTGTTCGGGCCGCCGCCTCCCCGCGCCGCTCCCGCCGTGTGAGCCCCTCGATGACAAGCACGATTTCACCCTTGGGCGGCGATTTCGCGTACCGTTCCGCCAATTCGCCGAGCGTACCGCGCACCGTCTCCTCGAAGGCTTTGGTCAACTCGCGGCAGATTGCGGCGCGCCGCCCGGGCCCGAGCGCATGAGCCAGATCTCCGAGCGTCTTTCCGGCGCGCAGCGGCGATTCGAAGATCACCAGGGTGCGCGTCTCCTGAGCCAATTCTCCGAGCCGCGTCTGACGGCCCTTTTTCCTCGGCAGGAAGCCTTCAAACGCGAACCGGTTCATCGGGAGTCCCGCCGAGATCAGCGCCGCAAGGATGCTGCTCGCCCCGGGAACGGGGACCACCGCGATCCCCTGCTCCACCGCCTCAGCGATCAGCCGGTAGCCCGGATCCGAGATTCCCGGCGTGCCCGCGTCGCTGACCAGCGCAAGTGTCCGCCCCGCTTTCAACTCGGCAATCAACCGCGGCAGCATCCGTTGCGCGTTGTGCTCGTGGTAGGGCGCCATCGGCGTCTGGATCCCGTGGCGGGCGAGCAGCAGGCCGGTGTGCCGGGTGTCCTCGGCGGCGATCCGGTCCACGTGGGCGAGCGCCCAGGCCCCCCGGGGACTGAAATCAGCCATGTTTCCGATCGGGGTCGCAACGACGTAGAGCCCCCCTCGCTGGAGGCTGTCCTGCACTCCCTCCCAGGGCGGCTGTGATGCTGGATCGCGGGCGGTCATGGTGCAAAGGTACGTTCGCCCCGGACGCCCGTAAAGGTTCCGGCCCTCGGTTATTCGTCCGCGCCGGACCCTGTTCGAAAGCGGTTCGCCCGCTCGATCGCACGGGTGACCGCTCGGCAATCCCTGGCGTTCTTCAGGATTTCAAGACAGGCGGGACTGTCCGCGCAGTGTCCGATCTCCGCCAGCATCTGCAACTGGACGTGTTCATCCTCCTCGGGGGTGAGGATCAGAAAGATCATTTTCGCGGGCGTGCCGTCAAAGCACTCCCACTCAATCCCGGCCTGGCTTCTCGCGAATAGCACGAGGGAGCGGTCCAGCTTCGGATACCGCGCGTGCGGAACCGAAATGCCGTGCACCAGCCCCGTCGCCATCTGCGCCTCCCGCCGCAGCACCCCCTTGAGCAGCACCGGCTCGCTGGGCCAGCGCAGAATGCGTGCGGCGACCTCGACCAACTCGCGGATCGCCCCCTCCCGTGTGCGCGCCTTGAGCTGATGGATTTCCGGTACACCGACCATCGCGCGCGTCAGCACCGGCCGGCTGGAAAAACGGTGGAGGGTTCGCGTCAATAGTTCCACCAGAAGCACGGCCACCAGCGCGACCACGATGCCGATCCCCATCTGGTAAGCCGTAAGCTGGCCGCTGGGGGCGATCAGCTCTCCGGCCACGGCGGGCGGCGCGGTCATGAACCATCCCCTTCGGCGGTCCCGGCGAGGTTCACCCCCTCCAGCTCATGGATTTCCGATTCCGACGGGATTTCGCCCGCCAGATCCAAGCCCAGCCGAACGAGGAAGGGTCCCGCTGTTTCGTTGACGACCACCGTGGCGAGCACCACCGTCGTCAGCAGCATTCCCACCTCCGGGAAGGTATCTTTCACCTCGTAAGCGATCCCGATGGCGACACCCGCCTGGCAGAGCAGCGTCATCCCGAGGTAGTTCGAAATCGCGGGGAACTCCCTCCGGTAGCGCCGTCCCGCGAGCCACACGCCGCCGATCTTTCCAAACGTCCGGCCGAACAGGTACACCAGCCCCGCAATCCCCATTTGCGGCAGGACGTCGAGGCGAAGCGTGCTTCCCGCGAGTACGAAGAACGCGATGTAAAGCGGCTGCTCGAGCTGCCGCTGTTCGACATAGATCAGCCGGTGCAGATAGGAGCTGTTGGCCACTGTCGCCCCGGCGACCATCGCCACCAGCATCGGCGAAAGATGCAGCAGCTGCCCCAGGCCGGTGCCGAGCAGAATGATCCCGATGGTCACCAGCAGCAGTTCGGACAGTTCGTCGATCCGCGATTCCCAGATGCTCAGCAATTTGCCGAGCAGGTAGCCGAGAGCGATCGAGACCACCAGCTCGTACACCGGTGTGAGCAGCGCGAGCGCGGGTTCGATCCCCGCCTCCAGGTTCATCAGCCCCTTGATCAGCCTGAACAGACCGAGTGCGATCAGGTTGTTCACCGCCACCAGCGCGAGCAGCCGGTCCGTCAGCGGCCCCCGGGTGTGGTATTCGCGAACCACCAGCAGCGTCGCCGCCGGAGCCGTCGCCACCGCCGCCGTTCCCGCGAGCATCGCAAACACGAGATCATGGCCGAGCAGCAGAAAACCGCCGCCGACAACAACGAACGCGCCGATCGTTTCGTAGATCGCAAGCCTCATCAGGGCGCGGATACCCACCCGCCGCAGATGCGACCACTCAAACTCGTTCCCGATGGCGAAAAGGATCAGGCCCAGCGCAACATCGTTGATCACACCCAGGTTTTCGACCATGCTGCCGGTAATCATCCCGGTGCTGGAAGGGCCGAGCAGCAGGCCGATGAGCAGGTAGCCGGTAACACGCGGGATTTTGACCCGGTGGGCGAGTTTCCCACCGAGCAGGCCGAGCAGGATCGCTGCGCCAAGATCAAACAGCTCGTTGAGGACGAATGTCATGTGTCACGTGATGTAGGTGGCACCTGACAGCAAGGTAGACGCGGGAGCCCGGTCGGAACAAACGCGACCCGACGATAAAAAAACGGCCGTCCCGGGAGTCCGGGGCGGCATCAATCCTGGGGGCGTCGGTAGCTTCAGATCTCGCGCAGCATCGGGTCCGCAGGTTCGAAATAGCGCACCAGGTTTTGCGGTACGGCGTAAGCCCCGAAGGCCGTCTGGCGAATGAGGCGAACGCTGCCGATCCCGTCGCACAGGTACTGCCCGATGCGGTTCTGTCCGCGCCGCCACGCCGGATCAAAACTGGCGCGGAGCAGCGCCGCCTGCAGTTGGCCATCCAGCTCCGGCGACTTCAGCCCCGGCAACGGTAGCGACGCTTCCCGGCGAACCAGGTGGTCCACCATCCGGTCTTCGCCCTCGAGCCCTTTCCGCGGAAGGGCGATCCGGACTGTTCCCAGCGCGAGCGCCTCCTGCAGGATCGTGTTGTCCGCGGAAAACAGCAGGTCCACTTCGAGCATTTCCCCGATCACATGCTTCCGGTCCTTCGCGATCGAAACGTCCAAACCGCTGGCATCCCCCACCGCTTTCCGCAGCTCATCATCCGGGGGACACTCGACGGAGGGCAGCAGCTTCAGCGCCGGTTTCCAGTCCTTGGCGACCGCCGGGGCCTCAAGCTTCGCCAGCACCCCGGCGATCCTGCCAAGCCACTCCAGGTCCAGATTTTCCGTCGCGATCGCGTATTTCCGGGCGAAAGTGCGGTGCTCGCTGTTCCTGTAGATCGCCTTCATCGAGGCGAAGCGCAGCGGTGCGTAGTGCGAGCCGCGGAGGAAACGGGTGTAGCCGCTCCTGCTCTCGATGCTGACCTCTCCCGCGTACGGTTTCGGCAGCACAAACCAGTCCGCCCAGGTCGGCACCGGATCGTCGGCGATCAGCACCACTTCGGCGCCCGCCCGCCAGATCGCCCGCTGATAGTCCGGGTCGAATCCGCCACCCAGCAGGTAAACCAGCGGCCGCTTGTGGCCTGAGTCAATCCGTCTCGGAACGAATTCTTTGATTTTAATGGCGATAGCTTCGGCTTCCTGCTCCGGTGTCAATCCCTCCATCGTCTCCACCGCCACCCCGTTCGGCAGTTCAGAGCCGATCCGTTCGCTCCCGGCGCGATCCAGCAGCAGCGTGATCGCGTCGATCCCCTCACGGGCGGCGGCTTCCGCCAGAGCCTGGGCCCTGAGCAGGTGCAGGGAACCGTATCCCATGTCGTTTGTTGCGCGTATCCAGGCCCTGATCGCCCCCATGGAAGCCTCCTCCGTTTGGTTGGGCAAAATATACTCCCCGCGGGTAGAACGGGCAAGGCGGTCGTTCGAGGTCGGCATGTCCTTACAAACCGGGACGGCAGGATGACTGCTCCAACACGTGTTGACCCAAAGTCCAGATAAAAAGCGCCCGTTCAGCGTGGAGGAGGTAACGCATGAACGGGCAAACGCTGCCTTCATCGGGGCCGGCCGACGAAAGCGGATTCAACGGGAGCATAACCCCGCAACACTCACTATTTTGTGATCCAGCGCACACTGGCTGTACTTCAAGCCGCGCCATTCTCCCCGGGAGACGGTCAGTTCGGGGTTGTGGCGGGTGCCAGGGCGGCCGCGTACAGGGTGCCCTCTTTCAGCACTTTGACCGCCTCCAGCACTTGCTGATCGTGGGAGATCGCCGCCTGTGTCCGTCCGGCGTTGCCGGAAATCACCGACGCCAGCTCAATCCCAAGGCGGACGCGAAGGTCCGGTTCCTCTTTGTTGAATTCAGCTTCGTCCGCACTTTTCGCGGCTGTTTCAAGGTCGCCCAGTTCCTTCATGAATGTGGCGTCGAGCCCCTGCTCAACCGCTTCCTTGTGCAGGTCCTCGAGGCTGTGCGTCACCGAGCTTTCCCAGTTGAAATCCTGTTTTTTCAAGTAGTCGATGAACCCGTTGTACATATCATCCGACACCGTCCACCCCGACAGGTCTGAGTGGCTGCCCGCGTACTTGTTGGCGTAATCGAAGAACGCGTCCTCCTGCCAGAGCGCAATCGTGAGTTGTCCCACGTCCGGCAGGTCGACGGTGATGTCCGGCTCGATGCCGCCGTGCGCCTTCACCTCGCGACCCCTCTCGGTGGTGAACAGCGTGTCCTCATCCCCAGCCTTCGGCGTATGGATAATCGATTGATTATCCGAGAAATAATCCACCTTTTGAATCAACCGGCCGGACGGTGTGTAGTACTTGGCAGTGGTGATCCTCAACGCCGTGCCGTCGCGGAAGTTGATCACCGACTGCACCAGCCCCTTGCCGAACGAGGTCTTGCCGACGATCACGCCCCGGTCCAGGTCTTGGATCGCACCGGCGACGATTTCGCTGGCCGATGCGCTGCCCTCGTTGATCAGCACGATCAGCGGGATGTTCTCCGGCAGCGACGGCGTTCCTTCGGAGCGGTATTCGACCACATCCTTCGGGTCCCGGCCGCGTGTGGTCACGATCAGGTCGCCGGGCTTGACGAAGTTTTCCGCAACCGACAGGGCCTCCGGCAGTAGCCCGCCGGGGTTGCTGCGAAGGTCAAGGATCATCCCCTTCATCCCCTGTTGAAGCAGATCTCCCACTGCCGAGCGGACCTCGTCCCCCGCGCTGCGGCTGAACCGCGTCAGCCGGACATAGCCGACGCCATCGTCGATGATGCCCGCGTAACTGACGTCGTTGACCTTGATCTCCTCACGGGTGATCGTGTACGAGAGCAGCTTGTCCACTCCCTGGCGGCGCACTTTGATCGTCACCTGCGTGCCCGCCGGTCCGCGGAGCTTGTCCGCCGCATCCGAGGTGCTGAATCCGGCCGTCGGTTTCCCGTCGATCTCGAGGATCTGGTCGCCCGCGCGCAGCCCAAGACGCCAGGCCGGGGTGCCCTCGATGGGTGAGATCACGGTCAGGATGCGGTCCGGTCCACGGGTCCCGATCTGCATCCCAACGCCCCCGTAATGCCCCATCGACATGATTCGCAGATCGCTCGTGTTCTCCGGCTCGATGTACTCCGTGTAGGGGTCGAGCGTCCCCAGCATCCCGTCGATGCCCGCTTTGAGGAAGCCTTCCGGGTTGATCGCATCCACGTAGCGCGTCGACACCTGGCGATAGATTTCGCCGAAAAGCCCCACGTTCTCGCGGATCGATTTGATCATCTCCATCTGCTGGCGGAGCTGGTCGTCCGAAAGCTCCTGCTGCGTTCCGGTGGAGCTTCCGCTTTGGGGAGTCTGGGCCTGGACCTGAATCGGCGAGAGCGAAAGCAGCAGAATCAGGACAAGAGGCGCGAAAAGCCGTCTCATGAATCACTTCCTTTCTCGGTGCCGGCCGCCGGCATGAGGGAGATCCTCCGGGTCAACAGCAGCAACGCGACCCCGGCCAGTACCATCACAATCGAGACCGTCTGGCTGACGGTGATGAATCCGGTGTTCCAATGAATAAGACGCAGCCCCGGCTCCTGGTAGCGCAGCAGTTCGTTTAAAAACCGCAGGATGCCATACCCGATCATGAACAGCGACCAGGTGAATCCGGGGAACGTGCGAAAACGCTCCTCGGCCCAGAGCAGGCCGAAAAAGAGCGCCGTGTTGTACAATGTCGCATAAAGCTGCGTCGGGTGGATATGCAATCCGGGATAAATGTAGCCCGCGAGAGAACCGTGCGGGAACACCACCCCCCACGGCAGATCCGTCGGATTGCCGAAACAGCACCCATTCAGGTAGCAGCCGATGCGTCCGATCGCGATGCCGATGGCCAGCGACGGAGCAAAAACATCGAGGATGGTCAGCAGATTCAACTTGCGGATCCGGGCGAACACGACCACGGTGATGAAGCTGAGGATCACCCCGCCCAGCAGCACCAGACCGGCGTACCCGATCGTCCCGTCCGACTGGATCGGGCTGACGATGTCCAGCCAGTGGCCGCGGTATTCGGAAAGATGGGTGAACACATACAGCACACGGCTGCCGAGCAGGCCGGAGATGATGATCGCCGTGGAAAAATCGACGATCGTGTTTTCTCCGAGACCCCTCTTGACCCCCCTGCGGTGGGCGATCCAGATACCCACGACAAAGGCGATGAACATCATCAAACCGTAGCTGCGCAGTTGAAAACGGCCGAAATCGATCAGAACCGGATGCACCGAATGGCCCCCTGGGAGTTTGGATTGCCTGCAATAATGTATCCCGCATTTCCCAGTTTCACTCTTCTCGGGGATGCAGGTTGCCTCCGTTGTTGAAACGGGGAGACAAAAACGGCTGTCCGCTCAGGCGACGATGGAATAGCCGCCATCGACGACGAGCGTGCTGCCATGTACCATCTTCGCGTAGTCCGAAACGAGGAACAGCGTGGAATCGGCCACATCCTCCGGCGTCACCAGCCGTCCTGCCGGGGTGCGCTCGAGACTGTGGTCAATCAGATCGTTCCGGTTCGGAAAATGCTTCAGCGCATCGGTATCGACAACGCCCGCCGAGAGGATGTTGACGTTGATGTTCCGCGGAGCCAGTTCCACCGCCAGATGCCTCACCAGCGACTCCAGCGCCGCCTT
Organism: uncultured bacterium; assembly: GCA_964538455.1. GTDB lineage: Bacteria > Electryoneota > Electryoneia > Electryoneales > Electryoneaceae > JAZDLX01. The sequence goes on along the minus strand of CAZIDZ010000023.1, from coordinate 7,307 downwards.
CGACGCGCCCACGGCGGTGTAATTGGGAATCGCCCGGACCGATCCGAGGGAGGAAATCGCCACAACTTTGCCGCCGTTCTCCCCCATCAACGGAACTGCGTGCTGAACGAGGTGCAAAAGCGTCGCCGCGTTGATGTCCATCGTCCACTGCCAGTGGCGGCGGGTCAACTCCAGCGCTGGTTTCAGCACGCCCGATGCGGCGTTTGAGATCAAAATGTCAACCCTGCCGAAATCCCCCGCGAACTTCTCGAACATCTTGTGAAGCTGCTCCTCATCACCCACGTTGGCGCGGTAGGCTCTCGCCGTAACCTTAAGTTTTTCAAGGTCCGCTACCGTCTCCTGCGCCGCGGTCTTGTTCCGCATGTAGTTGATCGCGATCGAACAGCCGTTTTCCGCGAGACGGATGGCAATCGCACGGCCGATGCCCCGGCTGCCGCCTGTCACAAGGGCGACCTTTCCCTTCAGATCAACCATGAATATCCTCTTCAACCGGTTTCCGGATAGGGGGTATGCCCCCCTCCGCAGATGGCAAACGTAGCACCGCTCTCAACCCTCTGGCAAGCGTAAACTTTGCCTTTCCTAACCTTTCGGGGTTTTTCCAGGGTATTAAAAATCAGTGCTATGTGAAGAGAAAAACGAGAGAAAGCTGGCGATTCCCCCTTGCCCGGACAGTCCCTTCATCTCAACCTTTATTCGTAGCGTTGAAATGATGTTCCACGGAGGAGACTGCGATGCTGATCAAGGACATTCTCGAAAAGAAGGGGACCAAGGTTCACACCATCACACCGGGCACGTCCGTTCGCCAGGCCGCTCGGGAAATGGTCGAGCACAAGGTCGGCGCCGTGGTCATCGCCGAGGGCTCCAAGGTGTTGGGAATATTTACGGAACGCGACAATCTTCGGCTCACCTCCACCGGGCCGTACAGTCCGGATGAGACGCCGGTCGACAACCATATGACCCGCGATGTCGTCGTCGGCATCCCCAGCGATACGATCGAGACCGCAATGGCGGTGATGACGGAAAAGCGGGTGCGCCACCTGCCGATCATCTCTGACGGTCTGCTGGTCGGCATAGTTTCCATCGGCGACGTAGTGCGCGCGGTCAGCGAAAAACAGAAATTCGAAATCCATCACCTTCGGGATTATATCTCCGGCGCGACCAGCTAGCGTCCTTACAGACCAGATTGGAGCATGTCATCAGTGGGGCGGCCGTCCCCGGCCGCCACTGCCCGTCTGGATTTCCGAGCGGTCTACCCCATCGTCTACCATATAAAACCGGGCGCACATTTCGCCCGGCGTTCTTCTTCCAAAATGACCGCGATTTTCATCGAACGGCCCGCTGTCGACGACCCTTCGGCTACGATGCGACTCCTTCGGCCGCTTCGGAGTCCGTCGAGCTCGATTCAGACCCTTCAGCCGATTCCGGCGGTGCCGGGGGCGGTCCCGGAGGCGGTCCCTGCTGCGGCCACTTGGCCACCATCTCCTCGAACTTCTGCGCCATCTCCTTGAGCGCGCTTACCAGGTCGATCCCCTGGTCATCGGCGAGCTGCTTGAGTGCGCCGGGAGCGTTTTCGGCGAGGGATGTGGCGTCGAAGCTGCCGTTCCGGATGCTATCGAAGACCGTTTTCATGTAGTCCTGCACCGACTGCTGGTCTTCTTCACCCAGATTTCGCACCGAGCTCAACAGGCTGCCCATCCCGGTAAACTTAAAATTGTCCTGAAGCGGCGGCGGTTCCACCAGCTTGGGCGTCTGCTGATCCTCGTCCGTTTGAATGCTCTGCAGGTATTGCAGGTACTGCAGTTCTTCGTTGGATTGAATCTCCTCGATACTCATCTTGGGTTCCTTTCTTCTTGTCCTCAACTTCTCCCCGGGATAAAAAAACCCGTCCCCCATCCTGTTCTCCGTCCTACTCCTCTTGCTCGTTTTCCATGTCGTCGCTTTCGCCTTGAAGGAACCCTTGCCGTCTCGGCCGCGGGCGTTTGGACGATGGCTTCCTGCTCCGCACGTCGCGGACGATCACTTCATCTCTCAGGCACGTGGAGGAAGCAAAGCTCATGCCTCCCCCGCGCCGTTTCGCGAGCCGCTCCCCTCGCTGCGCTTCAGAAATTCGATTCGGAATTCGTGACGAAGAACTCGGCTGGATGGACGGATTCAAGACTGCGGCGCCATGTTGAAGAGAGGGCGCATCAACAGCGTTTCCGGTGAGGGGGCTGCACAGGTCTCGCTCCCTTTGTGGAAGGATTGGAGTAGCTCGTCAAACCGGTCGAAAAAATGGGTTACGGATGAGTTCGGTTCAGCATCGGATGAGAAGGGCAGAAGTTGCCGGAAAATTTTGCGGACGAGCACGCTTTTTCCGGCGTAGCCACGGGAGCATTTTGGACGAGAAAGAATTCCATCTGATGTGTTTTATCCGATCGTGGATTCAACGTTGGGGCGCAACAAGCTCGCATACACTGTTGTTGGAATCATACCAGCCCTGGTCCTCCCTTTTGGCTACACTTTACCATAGATTGGCTGCGCTAT
>CAZIDZ010000023.1:0-4684 GCA_964538455.1 uncultured bacterium | reverse complement strand
TGTCATCCGTTGGCCGCTCTTTGTCATCCCCCGGTTTAACCGGGGGATCCAGACCATCCGTGGTTCTGCCTGTTGTACCTGGATTGCCCGGTCGAGCCGGGCAATGACAACGGAGGGCTTGCGACCTGTTCACCTCGGCCCACAATTCTTTTCCTCATACTGTTGTGCTTAAGAGTTGAATCCGTGGATAACTTTTTAATCCGCTTAAGACAGATTTCTCAGCCAAGGAATATTCAGTCGGTACATGCAAAAGACCCGCGCAAATCTGCACGGGCCTGCTGAGTACGACGTAGGATGCGAAATACGTTCTATCCCTTCAGCGCCTCGTTCAGTTTCGGCACCACCTCGAGGGCGTCACCGACGATGCCGTAGTCGGCGATCTTGAAGATCGGCGCGTCGGCGTCCTTGTTGATCGCCACGATCACTTTCGAGGTGCGCATTCCGGCAAGGTGCTGCACGGCGCCCGATACGCCGACCGCCACGTAGAGGCTCGGTCCGACGGTTTTGCCTGTTTGCCCCACCTGCTCGGAGTGAGGACGCCATCCCGCGTCCACCACCGCGCGCGTCGCGCCGACCGCGGCGCCCAGTGTGTCCGCCAGCTCCTCGATCAGCTTGAAATTCTCCGGTTCTTTCATCCCACGGCCGCCGGTGACGATGCGGTCCGCTTCGGCCACGTCCAGCTTGCCGCTTGCCGCAGCCTTCACCTCGACCACCTTCGCTTTCGCTTCGAAACTGACGTCGAGATCGACCCTCGCCCCCGCACCGGCGGATTCCGCGAGGTCGAAGGTGTTCGGACGAGTCGTGATCACCACGGGCAGGCTTTTGGTCTTCAGCGTCATGTACACCTTGCCCGCGTACACCGGTCTCGTCACCTGCACCTGGCCGCCCGATTCCGAGACCGCGGTGACATCCGGCATCAGCATCACGCCCATCTTCGCCGCGACACGTGGCGCGAGGTCGCGGCCCTGGCTGGTTGCCGCGGCGATCACCACTTTCGCATCGGCCTGCTTCGCCGCATCGACGACAGCGGCGAGACTGCCTTCGGGAACGTAGGAGGCCAGAGCATCGCTGTCGGCGACGAAAACCTGATCCGCTCCGCAGTTCTTCGCGGCTTCCACCGCACCGTCCACGCCCTTTCCGGCGATCACGGCGCTGACACTCCCGCCGAGCGCCGCCGCGAGCCGCTTGCCTTCGCTCAGCGCTTCGAGCGAGGCCTTTTTCGCCGCGCCGTCGCGAACTTCGATATAGACAAGAACACTCATCGTCGATTCCTCTCGCGTTACTCGATCACCCGGGCTTCTTCACGCAGCAGCCGAACCAGCTCTGGCACGGCGTCCGTACCCTCGCCGACGATCTTCCCCGCGGGGCGCGCCGGCGGATAGGAGAATCCCACCGTTTCCACACGCGGCTCGGTGTCTTCGGCCTCGACGTTCTCGATGGGCTTCTTCTTCGCCATCATGATCCCCTTGAGGCTCGGGTAGCGGGGTTCGTTGAGGCCTTTCTGCGCGGTCAGCACGCAGGGTATTGAGGCTTCGACCACTTCGGTGCCGCCCTCGATCTCACGCTGCGCGGTCAGTTTGCCCTCGCCGATCTCAAGCTGGGCGACTTCGGTGACGCAGGGCAGCCCGAGCACCGTCGCGACCATCGGGCCTACCGCGGCGCAGTCGTCGTCGGTGGCCTTGAACCCGGCGAACACCAGGTCGTAACCTCCGGCTTCCACCTGTTTCGCCAGCGCCTGGGCCGTCCCGAGCAGATCGGTGAAGCCGTCCTTTTTAACGTGAACGGCTTTGTGCGCTCCCATCGCAAGGGTCTTTCGCAGCGCCTCGGCGGCGTTCTCCCCGCCGTAGGTAATCGCCGTCACTTCGCCTCCCTTCGCCTCGGTAATTTTCAACGCCTCTTCCACTGCGTATTCATCGTAGGGGCTCAGCACCCAGTTCAAATCGCGGGTTTCAATCCAGCTCTTGTCGGAGGTCAGCCGGATCTGCGCCGCTGTGTCGGGCACAAGTTTTACCAGCACCGCGATGTTCATCCTTGCCTCCCTGCGCATCTTCATGCAGATTGTTTAGACCGTTTAACAGTGTGTGAATATACGGGTCGAGGTGTGGCGAAAAAAGCCGGGGACAGGCCCATCCGGTCGGACGGAGAATGCGAATGGCGCGCAGCGTAGCTGTCATCGGCGGCGGGGTGGCCGGCCTGGCCGCGGCGTTTGCGGCCGCTGAAAAGGGGGCCTCCGTGACGCTGTTCGAAATGGCCCCGTTTCTCGGCGGACGCGCCGCGGGCGGACGCGATTTCGACACCGGACGCCACCTCGTCACCACCGCCTACCGTGATTTCCTCCGGCTGATCGACACCATCGGTTCACGCGGCGCGCTATCGTTGAGACCCCTCAGCGTCGGCGCAGTCCACGGCCGCAGGATGCCCTTCTGGAGAATCGGCGGACCCTTTGGCGGAGCCGCCGGGTTGCTCGGCTCCCCCCTGTTGCCGCTCCGCGACCGGATCCCGGCGCTCGCAGCGCTGAAACGGACCATCGACACCGCTCTCGAAGAGCCTTCGGACGCACAACTCGCCGGCGAACCCGGTGCCGATTTCATCGAGACTCCCGGTCCTTCGCTCGCCGAGCGCCTCACCGAATTGCGATGGCCCGCATCCCTGTACGAAAGCGTCGGCGAGCCCCTCGCGTTGGGAGTGATGAACGGACGGCCCGAGACCGTCTCGCACGCCCCGCTGCTCACCGCGCTGAAGAGAATGCTTTTCGATCCCGTGAAAAAGGCGGGCTGGGTGCGCGGAGACTGGGGTTCGCTGATCACCGATCCCGCTCCAGCCGCCCTCGCCGCGAAGGGAATCCGTGTGCTGACAAATGCCCGCGTGTCGTCTATCCGCCGCGGTAAGCCGGGGTGGTCCGTCGAGGTGGACTCCTCACGGGAACGGTTCGACGCCGTGGTCGCCGCCCTGCCCCTGCACTCGCTGCGGCCGCTGGAGTCCTGCGCGGAAGCCCGTGCCTTCGTTGAACTTGGGGCGAAGATTCCCGGAAACATGATCCTCACTGCACGAGGGCGCTTCACTGACATGGACGCGCTCCCCGGACCGCTCGCGGAAGAGGGACAGGAGCGCGGGATCTGGTTCGCGGAGGCCCATCCCGGCGGCGTCCTCGTCGAGCGCGTCGTCAGCGCGCTTTCCCCGGACGGCAGGCCCGATCCGGGCGAGATAGCGGCCGATTTCCTGCTCCGCACAAAACGTCTTTTTTCCGCCGAACGGGTTGTCGAAACGCATGTGCGCTGGTACCCTCTGGCAACACCTTTGCTCGCCCCCGGCGCTCCCCGACCTCACCTGCACATCGCCGAGGGGCTGTATCACGCGTGCGACGGGTCCGCCACCGGCCTTCCGGCGACGCTGGAATCCGCCGCGCGAGCGGGCAGGCTGGCGGGAGAGCTGGCGGCGGGTTCGAGCGTGTGATCCAGATCAATTCGACGGTAGCCCGGCGAAGGTATGTTCGTCCGTCCTTGATACGGAGTGCGTCATCCAGATGAATGAGGCATCTTCCAGAGAAGGCCCCAAGCGAGTTCTCTTCCTCACCCTGTTTGGAGATCTTCGCCGCGGCGGGCAGCACAGCCTGCTGCTGCTCGCCTCACGGCTCGATCCGGAACGTTACTTGGCCGAAGTCGCCGTTCCGCACGAAGGCCCCCTGGCAGATGCGCTGCGCGCGCAGGGAATCACGACGCATGTGTTTGGAGCCTGGCCGCATCCGCTCAAAGACCCCCCCTGGAAAACATTGGCGGCCGTCTCCCGGCTGAAGAAACTTGTGCAGTCGATCCGCCCCGACATCATTCACAGCGACGCCCCCCGTCTCGCCCACATCGCTTCGCTTGCCGGAAAAGATGCGAAACGTGTGATGCATCTGCGCGTCTCCACGAACGACGGTTTCTCAGACGTTCTGCTGGCGCTGCACTGCAACGCGATGATCGCGGTCAGCCAGGGTGTCGCGGACAGGTTCCTCCGCTATCCCGAAATCGCGCGCAACAAGATCCGGATCATCTACAACGGCGTCGATCTCGAACGGTTCCGGCCGCGATCCTCCGGGGAATGTGCAGCCCTGCGCAAGGAGCTGGAGCTCCCCAGCCATGACCCGATCGTCACGATGCTCGCAGCCTTTGTCGCCTTCAAGCGCCACATCTTCGTCACCGAGGTGTGGGCCGAAGTGAAACGCCGTCTCCCCGCCCACCTGGTTCTCGCTGGCAGCGGAGGCGAACTGCTCCGCCGCGAAGTCGAACACCGGTTTGCGGAACTGGGAATCGGCGATTCAGTCACGTTCCTGCCCGTTAGTTCCCGTCCCGAAGAGCTGATGGCGTGCGCGGACCTCAACCTGCTCGCCTCGATTCAGGATGAAGGGCTCGGGAGAGTGATCCCCGAGGCGGCGGCCTGCGGGGTTCCTTCCATCGCCGCCGACGCGCCGGGTGTGCGCGAGACAATTCTTCCGGGGCTGACCGGCCTGCTGCTTCCCCGCGAGGCTCCTGCGGAACGCTGGGGACAGGAAATTGCGGCGCTGCTCCAGGACGGAGAACAGCGCCGGCGGCTCGCCGCGAATGCCCTCGTCTTCGCGCGGGAGCGGTTCTCCGCGGAGCGCCACTGCAGCGAGGTGATGGAAGTCTATGACCAGGTTCTGGGTATTCAAGCGTGACCGGTGGAT
>CAZIDZ010000022.1:0-46473 GCA_964538455.1 uncultured bacterium | reverse complement strand
AAATTAAAAGGTACGTGTCCCCTTTTTAATTTTCGTTTGCCCAAGCTTAGTGACCCTTCCTTGTGCGGGCAAGGTTCAGGAAGTAGTTTTCGCGATGGCTTCAATAGACATACACACGAGAACGCCTGCGTGAAACAACGACTGAAAAGACTGCTTCCCGGCTGGGTGAAACGGCTATACAACCGCACCGTTTCGAAGACGATCATCCGGAACAAATTCGGCTCGTGGCTGGATATCGAATGGAATCGGAACGCCCGCGAGCGCAGCGACCGTGAGTGGGTGGCCGCCTACAACACGTCCTGGAAGTACTGGCAGGAGAGCGATCTCGCGCCGGGAGATGTGGAACGGATACGGAACGAAATCAGAAATTGCTCCTCCCTGCTCGACGCGGGGTGCGGAGATGGTTTCCTGCTCGAACGTGTGAGGGATCTCGCGGTGTCCTGTGCGGGTATGGACCTGAGTTTAAGCGGTCTGAAACTGGCGCGAAAGAGGTTGGGGGATGATCAACCGCTGGTGCAGTCGTTCCTGGAGGCGCTGCCGTTTCCCAGTCGCTGCTTTGACACCGTCGTCACCACGCACACCCTCGAACACGTCAAGGACTTGCAGCGGGCGGTGTCCGAGCTGAAGCGGGTGACGGCGAGGAAGTTGATCGTACTCGTACCCTGCCAGGAGGAGGTGCTCTACTCGGAAGATTACCACCTGCACTACTTCTCAAAGGAAGCTGACCTGCTCAACCTCTTCTCATTGCCGAACGCGCGCTGCGTTCGCTACATCGTCCCGCCGGGGGAATGCTCCTACGCGGGAGATGTACTGCTGCTCACTGCCGAGACGGACTGATTGCGGATGACTGTGAAACCAAGAACTGAAGTCCCGGGCCTCCCACCCCGATGTCATCCCCGCGAAGGCGGGGATCCACGTTATCGATGAGAAGAAACCCGGGTGGACAAGCCACGCTAACAACCTGACGGACCGAAGGAAATGAAGAATTAAAGTGAACCCTGTTTGCAAGCAAACAGGGGCACAAAGTAAAAAACAGATCCTTCGCTTCGTTCAGGATGACTACAGAAAATTAAAAAGGGGACACGTACCTTTTAATTTTTCAACAAGCGTGGATTACAATACAAATACGACATCAAGAAATTAAAAGGTACGTGTCCCCTTTTTAATTTTCTGAAAATGAGGGATGGATCCTGGAGGAGGATCCATCCCTCTGCTGTATCAGGTCCGCGTCGGCCGGTCAGGAGGAACCGTAAACGCGGACCGGGCATGATCCGTTTACTTGTTCCCGGGCCGGTTGCGGCGGAGGAACGCCGGCAGATCCCGGTCATTCAGGTTCTTCAGGTCCACGTAGCTGTCCATGATCTCATCCAGCTCGGCGTTGACCGCGATCAGGTCCTCCTTGCGCACCTCGGCTGTGCCGTTGCCGTTGGATGTTCCGTTTCCGTTCGCGTTCCCGTTGGTCTTGCCGCTGCCCGCCTTCATCGCACCCCGAACCGATGTGATACGGGTTGCGGGACGGCCGGACTCGTGCCCCTGCAGCTGCATCTTCTCCTCCGAGACTCGCATCGGCGCCTGATCTTCGTCCACGTTGAAGCCAGTGGCGATCACGGTAACCATTACCCTGTCGCCCATGGAGTCGTCGGTGACGAAACCGAAGATCACCTCGGAATCGTTCCCGGCCTGCTCGGTGATGTGGGTGACCGCCGCCTGCAGCTCGAGCATGCCGACGCTGGCCCCCGCGGTGATGTTGATCAGCAGCCCCTGGGCGCCTTCGATGCTCAGATTGTCCAGCAGCGGGCTGGAGATTGCCGCGTCGGCGGCCTGGACCGCACGATCCTCGCCCTCACCGATGCCGATGCCCATCAGCGCATCGCCGCCGTTGCGCATCACGCTTTTCACGTCGGCGAAGTCCACGTTGACGTAACCCTCGGTGTTGATGATGTCGCTGATCCCCTTGGTCGCCTGGTAGAGGACATTGTCCGCCATGCGGAAGCTGTCGAGCAGGGTGGTGTTCTTGTCCGCGATCTTGATCAGCTTGTCGTTGGGAATCACGATCAGGGTATCGACGCAGAGTTTCAGCTCAGAGATGCCCTCGATGGAACGCAGGGTGCGCCGTTTCCCTTCGAAGGTGAAGGGCTTCGTGACGATACCGACGGTGAGGATGCCGAGATCGCGTGCGACCTGGGCGATCACCGGCGCTCCGCCTGTCCCGGTGCCGCCGCCCATGCCGGCCGTGACGAACACCATGTCGGTGTCCTCGAGAAGCTGCTTGATCTCCTGGCTGTCCTCCTCGGCGGACTCGCGCCCGATCTCGGGGTCGCCGCCGGCGCCGAGTCCCCTTGTCAACTCGCGTCCGATCTGGATCTTGCGTTGCGCGCTGCTTTTGTCGAGCGCCTGCATATCGGTGTTGATCGCGACGAATTCGACGCCTGTGAGCTGGCTGCGGATCATGTTCTCGACCGCGTTCGATCCGGCGCCACCGATGCCGAGTACTTTCAGCCGTGCCCGCTGTTCCTCCTGGAACCCGAAGCGCAGCGCGTTATCCTGTTTCTTGCCGCCCATAGATTCATCCTCCTTCTCATCCTCTTTCTGCTCATCCGCCTCCTCACCCTCGGACGGTTCTTCCGGACCGAGATCCGGGGGCGTCAGCCGGTCGAGAGGTGCATCGCTGCGGCTTATGGGTATCTCCGTTTCTTCGTCACGGGCGCTCGGGGCACCCGAAAAATCCAGCACTCCGGAATCGCCGAAATCAACCGGCGCCTTAAACGAATCCTCCTCTCGCATCATCTCCTCGACAAGACGGGAGTAGGTCTCCGGGGTGTCCGAATGCACATCCGGCATCCGCTCCTCGATTGCGAAGCGCAATTTCTCCTGGCTGTCTTCCGGGAGATCGTCTTGCTCACCGAACGCGGATTGATGCGCGCTGCCGGTGGAACTGTCCACGATCTCCCTCACCGTACGCGGACGTTTCGGCAGCTCCTCCTCACCGCCGGGAGCGTCCGGGTCTAAAAAAATTCGTCGAACCATGCCTTCATCCTCCTGAGTATTTTCGAGAAAACTCTTGACTCATCGCCTTTCAGAGTGTCGAGGTGCTCGCTGGCCACCGTCCCGTAGAGCACGAGGCCGACACCCGTGGAAAAAATCGGATTCCTCGCGGATTCCATCAGTCCGCCGAGCCCGGTGGGGTAACCCACCTTGACCGGGATATCGAAAATCTGTTCAGCGAGTTCCGCAGCGCCTTCGATCTGGGATGCACCGCCGGTAAGCACGATGCCGCTGGTCAACATGTCCCAGGCGCCGCCCTTTCGGATTTCCGCCATTGACAGCTCGAAGATTTCTTCCATGCGCGGCTGGATGATCTCAGCAATCAGCTTGCGGGAGACACGTCGTGCGGCGCGCCCGCCGATGCCCGGGATCTCCACCTCCTGGGCTTCATCGAGAGTCGGCAGGTAGCAGTGCCCCTGCTCGACCTTGATCCGCTCGGCGTGTTCGAAAGGGGTGCGAAGGCCGAGGCCGAGGTCCTTGGTGACGTTTTCTCCGCCGAGGCCGATGACCGAGGTCTGTCGGATTGCGCCCTCGTGGAAAATCGCGATGTCGGTCGTTCCGCCGCCGAGGTCGATGAGGCCGACGCCCAGCTCCTTCTCATCCGGGGTGAGCACGGCGTAGCTTGACGCGAGCGGCTCCAGCACCAGGTCGCGCACCTCCATTCCGGCCCGTTCGACGCAGCGGTAGATGTTCTGAGCGCTCGCCACCGCGCCGGTGATGATGTGGACATCCGCCTCGAGGCGGACACCCGCCATGCCAATCGGCTCCTTGATATGTTTCTGGTCGTCAACAGCGAACTCCTGGGGCAGCACGTGAAGCACCTCGCGATCCATCGGGAGGTTGACCGCCTTGGCCGCTTCGATCACCCGGTCCACATCCGCCTGGGTAATCTCTCCCGTCCTGTCGCGAGATGAGGAACGGCTGATTGCGATTACGCCCTTGCTGTTAATCGAGCGGATGTGATCCCCCGCGATTCCCGCGATGACGCCGGTGATCTGCACCCCTGCCATCCGCTCCGCTTCCTCGACGCTGCGTTTGATCGCCTCGACGGTCTTATCGATGTTGATCACTACCCCGCGCTGCATTCCCTGCGCTGCGCAGAGGCCGACGCCGACGACGTTCGGCGTGCCGGTGTCGTCCACCTCCGCAATGATGGTTGTGACCTTCGTCGTTCCCAAGTCAAGCCCAACAAGCATATCACGTGACGCCATTGCGTCGTCCTCCTGAAACCGTTCGCAGCGGCGATGTCGCCGCGGAACGGATTATGATCTCCGCCTGACGATCAGGAATCCCGGGAACCGGAGATCCAGCGTCCGGTTCGAACGATCCTCCTGATTCTGCTGCCCGAGGTACGCGTCCAGCGCAGCGACCTGAGCACCGATGGCGTGCGTGCCGAGCCGGACCCGCCACCCGTTGACGCCCTCAACCCACTCGACGCCCGCCGGATTCACATGCACTTCGCTCAACCAGGATTGCACTCTCGGTTCCCGCTCCGCCTTCCGTATCCAGGCCAGCGCGTACACCAGGTTTTCGTCGCGAAGAGTGTCCCCGACCGCCAGCGAAATGCGAGAGCCGGTGATCACCGGAACATCCACGGGCCAACCCGGAGCAGGCGGCGCAAGCACGACGCCCTGCCCGTCGATTCCCGTTAAACCGGTTCTCGCGGAAATCACCGCAAGCTCCCGCCGTTCCGTCACTCTCACTTCCAAGGTTCCAGGCAGACGCCTGAGCAGTTCCGCGCGCTGCACCCGTGGATGGGACCTGATCCGTCCCGCGAGGGCGAACAGATCGAGTTCGAGCATTGGCTTTCCCTGGATATCGCCAAGCCGCGCAAGCAGGGTGTCCCCGGGAATGCTCAACGCGCCCCTAAGCTCTACGTTGCGGACTACAAAAATGTTGTCGAGCTGCCGCCTCGCCCATTCACGCGCTTGCGTTACGACCCCCGGCTGCTGATCGCTTCGGTCCGTTTTCCCCTCAGCGGCGGCAACCGTTGTGTCGGCGCTCGCGGAATCCTCTGCGGAATCCGGAGCGGCGCGCAAACCCTGCGGATCCGATGCGATTTTTCGCACGCTGTCAACAGGTACGGCCCGGCCATAGGGCAGCGTCAACCGTTCACCTAGGTCGAGGCTGATCCACGCCCAACGAACGGCGAGTCCGAGCAGCAGCAGCACCAGGATCTTGCGCCCGATCTTGCGTTTTCTGGGAGCGCCTCCCGGACGGCTTCGGGATTGCTGCACCGCGGCCACCATCTTGCCCTTGCGTTTGCGAATGACCTTACGCGTTGCCATCCGCCGCCTCGCTGAAACCGATCAACTTCACCTCGCGCTCCAGTTCGACTCCAAACCGTTCGCGCACCGCGGAAGCGACCATGTCCATCAATTCAACCACTTCGAGGGCAGTCGCTCCACCCTTATTGAGAATGAACCCCGCGTGTTTTTCGCTGACCTGGGCACGGCCATGCCGTTTCCCCTTGAAGCCAACCTCTTCGATCAACGCCCCGGCGTAGTATCCCGGCGGACGTTTGAACACGCTTCCGCAGGAGGGATACTCGAGCGGTTGTTTTTCCGCACGCAGCTCGAGGATGTCCTTCACCCGGCCGTCGAGCACCGTTGAATCCTCCTCGGTAAACTCAAACGAAGCTGATGTGAGGATCACATCTTCAAGCTCGGGCGCCCTGCGGTACTCGAAATGGATCTGATCGCGGCTGATGGAAACAGGCCGGCCATCCCTGAGAAAACCGTGCACCTCTCGCACAGTCATCTCGATCTCCTGCCCGAAAGCTCCGGCGTTCATCCTCAGGGCTCCTCCCACGCTGCCCGGAATCCCCGCCATCAGTTCCATCCCCGCCAGCCCCCGGCGCACTGTTTCCCGGATGAGATCGAGCAACTCGGTTCCGGTGAACACGGTGGCGTTCGTCCCGGAAAAATCCCAACCGGAGAGGTTCTGTCCGATGTGGAGGACGACGCCGTCCCAACCCTCGTCAGAGATCAGGACGTTGCTCCCCCCGCCGAGCACGAACAGTTTTTCGCCGGAGAAACTGACCGCCTTGAGCACTTCGCCAACCGCCTCTTCCGTTTTCGGTTCGACCCAGATCGCCGCGGGACCTCCGATGCGATATGAGGTGTGGGGCGCGAGGACGTGCCCCGATTCCACCGCCGTATCGGGAAGCGAGCGCAACTCCTGTTCGAAGGCCGAACGGTTCACTTCATCCCCCTGCGCCGCAGACGCGCGAGCAACTCATCCGAGGTTTTGTAGATGTCTCCCGCACCGAGTGTGATCACCAGTTCACTGCCTTCGAGGATTTTCTCCAGCTCAACGGCGAGATCGCTTCGGTTCGGGATGTAATGCACAGCTTTGTGGCCGAATTCAATCGCATCGTCGGCGATCGATTTGGCGCTGACTCCGACGATGGGCTTCTCCCTCGCCGGATAGATGTCCGTGATAAACACTTCATCCGCCTCGAGCAGCTCCTGGGCGAACTGCCGTCCGAAGGCGCGAGTGCGGCTGAAGAGATGCGGCTGGAAAACCGCGATTACCTTGCGGTCATGGGCTCGCCGCGCCGCAGCAAGCGTGGCGCGAACCTCCGTGGGGTGGTGGGCGTAGTCGTCCACCACGAGAACACCGTTTTCCTCACCGCGCACTTCAAACCGGCGCCGGACGCCGGAGAAGGCCTTCAGCGCTTTTGCTGCGTCTGCGAAGGAGATGTCGAATTCACGAGCCACCGCAATGGCTGCTAGCGCGTTGCGCAGATTGTGAATTCCGGTGATCGGGAGCTCCAGGCGCCCCAATTCCTGTTCGCCGGCCATCACCGTGCAGCCCGCCGTCGCCTCCACTTCGACGTCCACCGCTCTCAGATCCGCCTGCGGACTCATGCCGTAGGTGATGATCGGGCGCTCGAGTTTAGGAAGCAGGCTGACCAGACCGGGATCATCGATGCAGACGATTACCGCACCGTAGAAGGGGACGGAATTCGCGTAGTGGACAAAGGCCTCTTTCAAATCCTCGAGCGTGCCGTAAGTGTCAAGGTGCTCCGCCTCGACGTTCGTGATCACCGCAAGGATCGGGGTCAGTTTGAGGAAGCTCCTGTCGAACTCGTCCGCTTCGGCGACGAGCAGCTCCCCTTCCCCCAGCCTCGCATTCGTCCCCAGCCCCCGCACGACGCCTCCCACAATCACCGTGGGATCGAGCCCGGCGCCGGTAAGCACCGTGCCGACCATGGACGTCGTGGTCGTCTTGCCGTGCGTTCCCGCCACGGCGATTCCGCGCTTGATGCGCATCAACTCCGCGAGCATCTCCGCGCGGCGGATCACCGGAATCCCCTGTTTTCGAGCCTCGATCAGCTCAGGATTGTCCTGGGCCACCGCACTCGAGTACACCACGGCTTTCGCGGTACCGATGTTCTCCGCGCGGTGTCCCACCTGCACCGACACGCCGATTTCCGCGAGGCGATCGGTGACGGGCGACGCGACGAGATCGGAGCCGGTGACGGTGAATCCCTGGCGCACCAGGATTTCCGCCAGGCCGCTCATCCCGATTCCGCCGATGCCGACGAAATGGATGCTCCCGATCTTGCGCCGCAGATGGTTCATCGTTTCCCTCCGGAAATCGCCTGGACAGGCCGTTTCGACTGATAGCGGGAGATGTTGAGCACGATGCCCAGGGCGGCGAGGGTCATCATCAGCGACGTGCCACCGTAGCTGATCAGCGGCAGCGGCAGTCCCGTGGAGGGAAGCAGGCCGACGGCGATGCTCATGTTGACGAGCGCGTAAAGACCGACGGTGAACGTGATACCCGCCGCGAGATAGCTGCCGAAGGGATCCTGGCAACGCGAAGCGATCCGGAACCCGCGAAGAATCAGCACAAGGAACAGGACGAGCAGTCCGACCGTCCCGATCAATCCCCACTCCTCCCCAACGATTGAGTAGATGAAGTCCGTATGCGCATCAGGGAGGAAGAACAGTTTCTGACGGCTGCCGCCGGGACCAACGCCGAAAATCCCTCCGCGGCCGAGACCGATCCAGGATTGCAGGCTCTGGTAATTCGCGTTCGCGGGATCCTTGAACGGCGCGAGAAAGGCGAGGATCCGTTCGCGCTTGTAATCGGAGACCCAGACCGCGATGAAGGCAATCAGCGAGAGCGGCGTGAGGATCATCGCCATGTGGGAAAGCCTCACCCCAGCGAGATACTGCACGACGAGCGCAGTGACGACCAACAGCGCCGCCGTGGAAAAGTCCGGCTGGAGCAGGATCAGTGCGGCCATCGCGCCGGTTACACTCAACGGAACGACGACGCCGTCCACCATTCGTTCCATCAGCTGGCCCTTGCGTGTGGCCCAGGCGGCGACGAAGAGCACCGCCGCGTACCTTGCGATCTCCGAGGGCTGGAAGCGGATCGGTCCGAGGGTCAACCAGCGAGTCGCCCCCTTGCTGGTGACCGCATGGCTGCTGACGAAGAGCATCATCAGCAACACTCCGGCCACCGCCACCCCGGGCCAAGCGAGGCGGTTCCAGACGCGATAGGGAACGTGCGCGGTGATCATCAGCAGCAGGAAACCGAGCAGCGCGCGCGAAAGCTGGTTGAGAAACATCGTGTGCGGACTCCCGTACAGCGTCATGCTGCGTTCGCTGCCAGCCGAATAGACGGTGATCACGCCGATCACGGTCAGAGCCGCGATGATCATCAGCAGACCGTGATCCATACTCATCTCGCGCTGCGAGGGTGTCTTTCCCTTCCCGTTCATTTCCCGAGCACCTCCCCGACGAGTGAGCGAAAACGTTCCCCACGCTGCTCAAAATCCCGGAACTGGTCAAAGCTCGCGCATCCCGGAGAAAGCAATACCGTGACGCCGGCATCAGCCTCCGCCGCCGCGAGCTCCACCGCCGCTTCCAGAGTGCCGCATCGCTGAGGCGGAACGAGATCCCCAAGCTCACGTTCGATCCGGTCCGCGCCTTCCCCGATGGTCAGCAGCCGGGTTACCTTTTCCGCAATCAGGCCGCGCAGAGGTTCGTACGGCGCTCCCTTGTCCTGCCCGCCCGCGATCAGCCAAACAGGCGCCGGGACAGCCTCCAAGGCGACACGAACGCTATCTACATTTGTCGCCTTGCTGTCGTTCACCCAAGTCCTTCCATTCCTCCCGACGACCTCCAGGCGGTGCGGAACTCCCGGGAAGCTCTTCAGTCCGCTTGCGATTTCATCTACGGAAAGCATCAGCACACGGCACGCCGCGGCGGCGCAAAGGGCATTGGCGGCGTTGTGCAAGCCGGGGACCGGCAATTCCTCGAGCGCGATCACCCGTTCGCGCTGCCCGTTCATCTTCAGCCAGAGCGCTCCGTCCTCCAACCCGGCGCCACCTTCCGGGCAGGACGCAAGGCTCACCGGCACTTTCTGGGGCCGGACAGAGGTGGAAATCTGGGCGACCAATGGATCCTCCTCAGGAAGCACAACCCAATCCGATTGATCCTGGTTCATCCAAATCCGGGCTTTCGCGCGCGCATAACCTTCAAGATCTCCGTGACGGGTGAGGTGGTCCGGGGAGATATTGGTCAGCACACTGATGTGCGGCCGGAAGCTGAGAATGGTTTCGAGCTGGTAGGAGGACACCTCGACGATGGCATGCGTTGCCCCGGGGCGTTCCCACACGAGGTCGCTGAACGCGTAGCCGACGTTCCCGCAGGCCACAGCATCCAATCCCGCCTGACGGAGCAGGTGTTCGATCCAGAGGGTGGTGGTCGTCTTACCGTTGCTGCCGGTGACCGCGACCAGGGTGCCAACGTAGAGCCAGCTCGCCAACTCGATTTCGCTGACCACCGGGCGTCCGGCTTCCATCAACCGCTTGATCACGGGAATGCCGGGAGACACGCCTGGACTGATCACCGCGACGTCCGGCATTGGAAAATCGCGGAGAGCGTGGCCGCCGGTTTCATGGATAACGCCGAGTTCGTCAAGCTGCTCCATCTGCAGACGTACCTGACTGGCGGGACGCGCCTCACTCACGTACACGTTCGCCCCGGCAGTGTGAAGCAGCCGCGCAGCGGCGATGCCGCTGCGTCCCATCCCGAGCACGAGGACAGGCTTTCCCCTGAGTTCATCCGCCGACCGGAACGCGTTCATCGAATACCTCCACTCACACCACGGAGATCCCGCAACGCTTTCACAACTTCGTCGAGTCCCGTCAGACGCGACCCTTTTACTACCACACCTGCGCCGGTCTCGAGTTCTTTATCGATCCGATCCGCGAGACTCTCGATCTTCTCTTCCTTCACTTCGAAGACTCCATCGTGATGGGCCGCTTTCGCTTCGCCCGCCGCCCACGCCATCCTGCGACCGACGAAAAAGACCACATCGATCGAGGAGAGGGCGTCCAACCGGCCGATCCTGCCGTGCTCCTCCTGCTCCCATTCACCCAACTCGAGGATGTCGCCGAGCACCGCAATGCGCTTTCCGGGACGATGCGCAAGAGTCTCCAGGGCGGCTGAGATCGAAGCCACATTGGCGTTGTAACTGTCGTCCAGCAGCTCGATTCCATCGCCGAGATCGAGAATCCGTCCCCGCCCCTCCAGGGGCTCAACCGCGCCGATCGCTGCGATCGCCAGCGCCGGATCGCATCCCATCTCCATCGCCGCGGTAAAGGCTGCGAGCGCAGCAGTTGCCCACTGGCTCCCCGGCAACCGCAGTTTCACTCGATGACCATCCACCTCGACGGTGCATCGCGACCAGAGATCCTGATCGATCACGCGTCCCTGGTAGATCGAACTCGTCCACGAGGCATTAGCCTCGCGAAGGGTGTACCCGACTTTTCGAGGTACTTTTCTCGATTCCTGGACAACTTTCGGATCGTCCAGGTTCACCAACGCGAGGCCGTCGTTGGCACCGAGAAAATCGAACAGCTCCCCTTTCGCCATCTGCAGCTTCGCATAACCACCGAACTCGCCTACGTGAGCATCGGCGATGTTCGTAATCATACCCACCTCGGGGTGGCCGATCTCGCAAAGGTCCGCAATCTCGCCGACATGATTGGCACCCATTTCGAGGACGACATACGTTTCGTCGCCCTCCAGGTTGAGCAGGGTAAGCGGCAGCCCGATGTGGTTGTTGTAATTGCCTCGTGAGGCAGCCGTGGTGCCCGCTGTTTCGAGTGCGGCGGCGACCAACTCTTTCGTCGTCGTCTTGCCGTTGCTCCCCGTAATCGCGAGCACCTGTGAGCCAATGCTCCGGCGCACTTCGCGCGCGAGGTTCTGCAACCCCCGCAGAGTGTCGTTCATCACGAAATGAACGCGCTGCTTCACCGTCTCTGCGTGTGCATCCGCCCAGCGGCGCTGGACGGCAACGATGTTCGCCCCGCCGCCGATCGCCTGCTCGACAAAATCCTGACCGTTTCCCTTCGATCCCGGCAGCGCCCAGAAAAGCCAGCCGCTCTCGACCGTGCGGGAATCGATGGTCAAGCGGGGCAGCCACTCATCCCACTGGCCCCTGACTTCGATTTCCGCCCGCTCGAGCATTTCGCGGCTGATCAGCATGGCGCCTCCGCGCGGAGCTTCAGAACCTCTTCCCTGTCGTCAAAAGGATGTTGAACACCCTCGATTTCCTGGTAGGTTTCGTGTCCTTTTCCAGCCACGAGCACGACATCGCCTTCCGTGGCGATTTCCAGCGCGCGGGCGATCGCCTTTCGCCGGTCTACAATCGATTCGACGTTGTCGCCTTCAGCACCCTGGAGGATCTGCTCGAGGATGGCTTCCGGTTTTTCGCTGCGCGGGTTGTCGCAGGTGACGATGACATGATCCGCGTGTTTCGCCGCGACGAAACCCATCAGCGGCCGTTTCGATTTGTCACGATCTCCGCCCGCGCCGAAGACGGCGATCAGTTTTCCGCGGGTCGTCGAGCGGAGCGCCAGCAATACGCGTTCGAGCGCCGTAGGGGTGTGTGCATAATCGATTACCGCCGTCACACCGCCTTCGAGCAGCAGTCGCTCCATCCGCCCGCGCACCTGCGGCGCAACGGCGACACCTTCTGAGATCTTTCCGGGAGCGATACCAAGCATCAGTGCAGTCGCCGCCGCCGCCAGGACGTTCTCGGCGTTGAACCGTCCCACGTAAGGCGCCGTGACCTCGAAAAATCCCTCGAGGTAAGTCACCTGCAGCGTGATTCCCTGGGAGTCTTCGTGGATGAGCTTGCCCATGACATCCGCGTGCTGCTGAAGCGAGTAGCGGACGCAGCGAGCGGAAATCCCCTGCAACATCCGATCTCCATAGGGATCGTCGGCGTTCGAGATGGCGGGAACGGGTCCGGGCAGGTCCTTGAAAAAACTTTTTTTTGCGAGGAAATACTCCTCCATCGTGCCATGCAGGTCGAGATGATCCTGGGAGAGATTGGTGAACAACCCGGCGTTCCACGTGAACCCTTCAACCCGTTTCATCGGGACCGCGATGCTGGTCACTTCCATCGCAACGTGCGTCGCGCCGGCGTCCTCCATGCCGGCGATCAAAGCCAGCAGGTCGGGCGCCTCGGGGGTGGTTCGTGCGAGCGGTTCCTCCCTGCCGTCGAATTCCCAGCCGGTCGTACCGATCCGGCCGCAACTCCCGCCAGCCGTGTTGATGATCGATTGCAGGATATGAGTGGTGGTCGTTTTTCCGTTTGTTCCGGTGACGCCGATGACTTTCACGCGCGACGTCGGATCGCCGTACAACGCGTGCGACGCGAATGCCATCCCTGCGCGGTCATCGAACACCCGAATGACCGGCACACCGGGATCGCGGGTGGGATAAGAGGTAAGAACCGCCGCGGCCCCCGAACGCACCGCGTCGTCTACGTAGCGGTTGCCGTCGACATGCTCGCCGCGCAGCGCGCAAAAGAGGTCTCCGCGCTGCACCCGCCGGGAGTCATAACGCGGCAGATACACTTCCGCCGAGTCATCGCCCGCCAGTTGTGCTCCGGGGATATGCGCAAGGAGTTCGCGAAGCGTCATGAGGAGACCCCCGTGCCCGGTTCCGCGGTGAGCGTGCAGACAGATCCCTGGGTCGCCAGTTCCCCCGGCCTGATTGACTGACGTGTGACACTCCCGGAGCCCTGAACTCGAACCCGTAGACCGCTGCGCGTCATCTCGGCAACGGCTTGACGGAGCGCCATGCCCCGGACGTCGGGAACGCGGATTCGCTCGGCTTTGCGGCTGTCCGTCTGCGAGAGCGTCAACTCCACGGATGTACCCTTTGTGACATCCACCCCGGCCGGGATCGACTGCCCCGAAACGAATCCACGCTCACCGTCAAAGGCGGCGCGCAGCCCGAGAGACGACAGACGCACGGCGGCCTCATCACGCGACAGGGAGAGCAGCGAAGGCACCGGGATCCTGTCCTTTTTCTCTGCCAATTGTCTCGGATCTAGCTCTTCCCCTTCGAGATCGGGCTCCTGCCGTGGAACGACGACAAGCAGGCGCTCGATCACGTCGCGGAAAACAGGGGCTGCGATTGTGCCGCCGTAATGGTCTCCACGCGGATCGTCGATCACGACGACGGCGAGCAACTCCGGTTTTTCCGCGGGGACGAAGCCCGCGAAAGAGCTGACGTAGCGATCCTGGAAATAAGTGTTGTGTTCGAGATCGACCTTCTGCGCCGTTCCCGTCTTGCCAGCGACACTGAGTCCCTCGATGATCGCGTCACGGCCGGTTCCCAGTTCGACGGCGTCCGTGAGCAGCCGCCGCATCGTGCGGGCGGTCGACGGACTGAGGACGCGCCGCACGCGCACCGGTTCGCGCAACTCGATCCTCCCCTGCCGGTCGGTGACCGAAAGGACCAACATCGGTTTCATCACCCAGCCGTCATTGGCGATCGCGCCGTAGGCCATCGCGAGCTGCAGCGCGGTCACCGCGATCCCGTGGCCCATCGCCATATTCGCCTGGGACACTCCGGACCATTCACTAGGGGTCGGGAGGATCCCCCGAACCTCGCCGGGGAGTTCGATCCCGGTCTCCTGTCCGAATCCGAAGTCGCGCATAATCGTGTAGAACGTCCTCGGGCTGAGGCGGCCGGCGAGCTTTGCGGTGCCGATGTTTGACGATTTTGACAACACCTGGCGAGCGGTCAGCCAGCCGTTGCGGTGGGTGTCGCGAATGGTGCGGTCCCATGTGCGCCAAGATCCGTTCTCACACCATATCAGCTCATCGATATCGGCGATGTCCATCTCGAGCACACCGGCGAAGGCGACGACCTTGAACGTGCTCCCCGGCTCAAAGATGTCGGTGATAGCCCGGTTCTTGCGGTGCGAGGCGTCCACAGCTCCCGGATCGTTGGGATCGAAACGCGGCGACGATGCGATGGCCAGGATTTCGCCGGTGGCCGGGCGTGTGACCACAATCATCCCGCCCGCGGCGTGGTGCTCCTTGACCGCCTGGTCAAGTTCTTCCTCGGCGATCGCCTGGGCGTTGATGTCAATGGAGAGGACGACCTTTCCACCGTCGAGCGCCGCTTGGCGCGGGTACTTGGGATCGGCGATTTCACGCCGCCAGGCGTCCTTCTGCAGCACCTCCCACCCCGGTTTGCCGGAGAGGATTTTGTCGAACTGCAATTCGATGCCGCCCGAGCCTACGTTGTCCACGTTGACGAAACCGATCACCTGTCCCCCGGTGCCGCCGAAGGGATAGCGGCGCAGGGTCGAGCGTTGCAGGCCGATCTCACGGCGCCCGAGACCTCGGATCAGATCCGCGTCGTGGGGATCAACCTTGCGATCCACCCAGACAAAGGGAGACTTCCTCCCAAGCGTCGAGCGCACCGAGGCGGCGTCGATATGCAGGATGTCCGCAAGCTGGCGGGAAAGTCTTTCCGCATCCTCAACTCCCGAAGGACGCACACCTACTGACCAGTAGTTGGGGAGATTGACCACCAGCGCGTTTCCACGCCGGTCGAACACTCCTCCCCGCTCGGGTTCGATGGGGCGGCGGTTTGTGTACTGTTCATTCGCGCGCTCGACGTAGGCGGCGTGATGAATCACCTGCAGATCGATGAGGCGCATGACGGTGAGGCCAGCGAGAAGCAACATGCCGATGAAAATCACGAAGAGACGCCCACGGGAGAGCGGCTGTGGGGGACCCGGCAGCGGGTTGATCCAGGGTCGTCTGTTCATTGGCCGGCCTCCACAATAGCCAGTGACGGCGGCGGCGGATCGACCTGCTCAGGGACACGTTTCGTTGCCGTGGACGACCAGGTCGGCGGCACATCCTCCGCCTTCACCTTTACGAGCAGGAGACGGGGAATCCGGCGCGGGTAAATCATCCCCATCTTCATCGCTTTTGATTCGATTGAGGAGAGCGATGTCAACGAAGCTTTCTGCCCTCGCAGATCACGTACCTCGCTGCCGAGGTTCGCAGCGCTCCGCTTCAGCTGTTGTATATCCTTGCCGTAGCGCACTCGCAGCACACCGAGATAGACATTTCCCACAGACAATCCCACGAGCAGCGTAAGAATCACCACCAGCACTCCACGGTGGGATCGATAGGGGCGCACCGGTTTGAAACCGGCTGTACGCGATGCGGTCATGCCAGCCTCTCCGCCACTCTCATCCGAACGCTGCGCGCGCGTGGATTGAGCGCCACTTCGTTATTGGACGCTTTCATTGCTTTGCGGAACACCGCCCGCATCCTCACCGGGGACGCAGCCCTCAGCTCGACCGGAATCCCCCGCTGCTCCACCGCTTCTCCGGACTCGCGTCGGAGGAGTCTTTTCACACGGCGATCCTCGAGGCTGTGATAGGCGAGCGTGACAAGCCGGCCACCCGGAGCGAGCAGTTCGACGGCCGCTTCCAGACCCTCTTCAATCGCCGCCAACTCCCCGTTGACCTCGATTCGAATCGCCTGAAAAACCTGCGCGAGCAGCTTGACATCCCGGCGTGATCCGGGTGCAACAGCGGCCGCCAAGGCGGCGGTCGTCCACAGGGGGCGCGCCTCGATAATTCGCCGCGCGATCTTTCGCGGCGACGACAGCTCTCCATACTCACGCAGCACCGTTGTCAGATCGTCTAGAGTCGATTCGTTCACCACCTGCGCAGCGCTGCGCTCGAGGGAACGGTCCATGCGCATGTCCAGCGGACCGTCCACCTGAAAGGAAAAACCACGATCGGGATCGTCGATCTGGTGGCTGGACACTCCGAAATCAAACAGCACGCCGAAGTAGGAAGCCCGCCGGGCGATTTCTTTCAGCCTTCCGATGTCACGGAAATTTCCGGCGATGATCGAGACACGCGGTTCGTGCTCGAAGCGTGTGTGAAGCGCCTCCCGTGCCTGCTGATCGCGGTCGAGGGCGACAACCCGTCCGCGCCCGTCGAGCCGATCGAGAATCGCCGCCGTGTGCCCCCCACCACCCGCGGTTGCATCGAGATAGAGTCCCGAAGGATTCACCACCAACGCCTCCGCTACCTCGTGAACCATCACCGGCATGTGAGGTCGGTAGTTCACGTCTCACTCACATGTGTCCGGGGTCGGTGTAAGAATTGAATTTGTCCAGGAGCTCCCCGGCGCGCTGCAGCATCACGTTCTCACCTGCCCAGCGGTCCGCACGCCAGATCTCGAAATGGGTGCCCGCACCCACCAGGACGAGATCCACCTTTCCCTCCTCCGGCGAGATGCCGAGCGCCTTGCGGGTCTGCGGGGAAAGGACGAGGCGGTTCTGCCTGTCAATGGAAGCGGTCTGCGCGAGGCTGTACATCACCGTCAGCAATTCATTCCGCTCGCCTCGCGACAGACCGGACTGTGTGCGGATCTCCTCGATAAAGGAATCCCAAACCGTCTTCGGACGCACGATGAGATGACCATCCGGTTCAGGGGTCACGAGAAATTCACCCGCCAGGATCTCGGGGGGAGCATCGCGACGAAAGGCCGCAGGCATGAAGACCCGGCCCTTCGCGTCCAGAGCGTTGCGGTGGTGCTGGTAGAAAAAGCTCACCCTGTCCTCCCGGGGATCCGATTGTGGGTTCGCAAGTACTCCAATTTGCTCCACTTCGCATCAAACTTGCTCCAAAATACTCCCCCTTTGCATCCGTGTCAACGATTTCTCCGTCTCGGGAGGAAATGATTCATTTGTTCAGTTATCACTTATACTTGCCTTTTATCAAGTAGTTAGAATTCGGGATTTTGTCTCGAGAGGCAGCGGAGGGGTTTTCAGCGCCCGAACCTTTCGCTCCACTTTATTCCTGAGAGTTGTTTCCATGAGATTTGGCGCGAGCGGTGGGTTTTGTTGCGGGTTTTTTCAGAGGGCCGTACATTGCCGCACGATCTGGTGGACGGACGTGAACCGTGAGGAGGGCGTATGCCGCAATCGAGCGGGACGCAGCGGGAGACCTGGGGGAGTAAACTCGGCTTCATTCTCGCCGCGGCCGGCAGCGCCATCGGTTTAGGCAACATCTGGCGCTTTCCGTACGTCCTCGGCGAGTCCGGCGGGTTCGCATTCCTGCTTGTTTACATCATCAGCGTGATAATCATCGGCTTACCGATCATGGGCGCCGAGATGGTGATCGGCCGAGGGAGCGGCCTGAATCCCGTCGGTGCCTTTCGCAAACTGGCTCCGAAGAAACTCTGGTGGTTGGTCGGGGGCGCCGGCGTATTAACCGGCGTAATCATCCTCTCCTACTATTCCGTAGTCGCCGGTTGGGCATTGGCCTACCTGTTGAAATCCGCGTTCGGTTTCATCGCGAAGATGGCAAACGCAGGTGAGGCGAGTGCGGCGTTTGACGCATTCACCGCCAACAGTCCACTCGTCGTGATGTACCACCTCATCTTCATGGGCCTCTGCCTGCTAGTTGTCAGCCAGGGCGTGCAGGGTGGGATCGAACGCTGGTCGAAAATCCTGATGCCGACCCTGTTCGGCCTGCTGCTGCTGCTCATCTTCCGTTCGGTGACATTACCGGGTGCGGGTGCGGGGTTAAGCTACTTGTTCACGCCGGATTTCACAAAGCTCAATGGAGAAGTTGTGCTGAAGGCGATGGGGCAGGCGTTCTACAGCCTCAGCCTGGGCATGGGGGTGATGATCACCTATGGTTCCTACCTGGACCGCAGAACCAACGTCTTCTCCAGTTCGGTCGCCATCGCTGCTCTCGACACAGGGGTCGCACTGCTGGCAGGAATCGCAATCTTCCCCGCCGTCTTCGCAATGGGGTTCGAACCTGCGGAGAGCATAGGCCTGACCTTCAAGGTGCTGCCGCTGGTATTCCACCAGCTCCCGTTTGGAGCGGTGCTCTCTTCCCTGTTTTTCATCCTGCTGACGATCGCCGCGGTCACGAGTGCGATCAGTCTGCTGGAGGTGATGGTATCATTTGCCAGCGACGAACTGGGATGGCGAAGAAGCCGGGCGACACTGGTGATGGCGCTGGCGGCGGCTCTGCTGGGAATCCCCTCCGCTCTCGGTTTCGGCGCCTGGTCCGGATTCACGCTATTCGGCAAGAATTTCTTCGGCCTCGCGGATGCGCTCACAGCGAACTTCCTGCTCCCGGTCGGCGGAATCCTGATCTCGCTGTTCGTCGGGTGGTTCTGGAGTCGCGACGCCGTGAGCGAAGAGTACAAGCTTGAATTGAAGTATCCCTGGGTGTACACGGTATGGATCTGGTCGGTACGGATTATCGCTCCGCTGGCCGTCGCCATTGTGCTGGCCAACACCCTGTTCAAGTTCTAAGAGTAATCTTGGCGTCCGGGAGTAGAGTGCAACGAGGATAAACTCCGATGCAAGCGTTTCAGAAGCTGATCGAAGAGGTATCCGTCTATTTCAGTTCCATCCTGATGATCCCGCTGCTTGGCGTGGGGGTCTACCTCACCTGGCGGTTGCGGCTGGTGCAGATGATCCGTTTCGGCCACTCGTGGAAAGTGATCGCAGGCGTGTACGACAAAGCGGATGACGAAGGTGACATCAACCATATGCAGGCCCTCTCCGCCGCCCTGTCGGCGACCATCGGCATCGGGAACATCGCCGGAGTGGCGACCGCGATCCATTTCGGCGGACCCGGCGCGCTGTTCTGGATGTGGGTCTCGGCGTTCCTCGGCATGGCGACCAAGTTTTCCGAAGCGACGCTCGCAATGGTGTACCGGCAGATCTCAAAAGACGGCACGGCCGCCGGGGGGCCGATGTATTACATCGAGATGGGACTCGGAAAAAACTGGAAATGGATGGCGATCGTCTTCGCCACCTGCACCATCTTCTCCAGCTTCGGCACCGGCAACAGCATCCAGGCTTTCACCGTCGCGGACAGTTTCAAAACCGACCTGGGTATTCCGCAGTGGATAACCGGACTGGCGATAGCAACCATCGTCGGCCTCGTCATCATCGGCGGCATCCGGCGCATCGGCGTCGTCGCGAGCCGGCTCGTCCCCTTCATGGCCGCCGTCTACATCTTCGCCGCGCTGTGGATCATCTGGGTGAACATCGCGCACATCCCCGAAGCCTTCCACCTGATCTTCACCAGCGCGTTCACCGCACAGGGTGCGATTGGCGGTTTTGCGGGCGCGACATTCTTCCAGGGGATTCTCTGGGGGATCCGGCGCGGGATCTACTCCAACGAGGCGGGACAAGGCTCCGCCCCGATCGCCCATGCCGCTGCGAAGACGGATGAGCCGGTGCGCGAGGGAACCGTGGCGATGATCGGGCCGTTCCTCGACACGCTGGTGATCTGCACTTTGACCGGCCTGACAATCATCACCTCCGGCGCCTGGAAGACTCCCTACACAACAGAGATGTCAATCAATGAGCCGGTGGTCGTACAGCTCGATTCGAAGCTGAAGCCCGGCGGGATGGTGGACAACAGGGATCGGGTCAGCGGAGTGGTGCCCGTCGTGGACGGCCACATCGAGGGCGTCGGCTTTATCTACAACCACTCCAGAGTGGTCGACCCAACCGTGTTCGCATCGGCCGGAGAGAGCCAGGCCACTCCGCTGATCGAAGGCATGCTGATGGTCGAAAACGGGCACGTGGTGCGAGTGGACACCCCGGCAAAGCAAGGGGCGAACCCCGTTTTTTCATTGCATGGCAAGGCGTTGCGCAACGGCTCTCCCTTGACTGCGCAGGCGTTCGAAACCGGACTGCCGGGAAAATGGGGCGGGCTGGTGGTCACATTCGGCGTGCTGCTGTTCGCGGTTTCGACGGCGATTTCCTGGAGCTATTACGGCGACCGGGCGGTGACGTACCTGGTCGGTCCCAAAGGAGTCCGGCCCTACCGATACATTTACGTGCTGATCGTCTTCATCGGAGCGAACGCCAGCCTTGGCATCGTCTGGAGTTTCGGAGACATCGTGCTAGCGCTGATGGCGATCCCGAACCTGTTCGCCCTCTTCCTGCTCGCACCGAAGATCCAACAGTTGAAGCAGGCGTACTTCAGCAGGGAGCACACTCCTGTGCGGAAATGGCATCTCTGAGGCATCGCTGCTTTCAGACTGTATCGAGATTGATTCGCGATCGCCCAGGAAGAGGATTCGCATCAGCGACGTCCAGGATTTCTAGACTTTCTGAAAGCTGAACCCCGCTGCTCCGCGTTCCAGCAGTTCCTTCGCAACCTTCTCGCCGAGCACTTCCGGCGGTTCTCCGAACCGGATGTTACGCTCGGCCTCAATCATCTGCGACCCGTCCGCGGCGACGATCCTGCCGACGAGTCTCATTCCCTCCCGTCCGTAGTCGCTGGAAAGGGCGGCGACTCCGTCCCGGAGTTCGGGATTCAACGCATCGGTAAACGCCCGTTCGACGCGAAGCCTGAGCGACGTGGATTCATGGCTGATCGCAGCCAACTCGGCGATGACGCCATCGCCTTCCCGCGCGAGAACCACGGTGATCGCCAGAGCGGGGCGCGGGAGCAGTTCGGTGACCCCGAACACATCATCGACGCGCCACGCCAATCCCAGCCTGCGCAGCTCCACCCACGGGAGCAGTACGGCGTCGAGATCGCCGGCGTCGATCATCCCGAGGCACGAATGGATACTCCCACGCACAGGATGGATTTTCAGCTCTCTGCGCAACCGCGACAGCTGGCCCGCCTGCCTTGCGCTCGACACGCCCACCGTCGCCCCTCCCGGAAGATCGTGAAAGCCGAGGTGCTGATGGCAGACAAGCGCGTCGTTCACCACCCCCCGGGGCAGCGTCGCCGCGATCTGGATCTCTTCCGGCAGCGCCGCGGGCAACTCGGGCGCGCTGCCGACGACGGCGTCCACAGCGCCTTCGACCAGCGCTTTCAACAAATGCTCGAACCTCAATTCGCTCCGATCCTCCACAATCTCGGCCGCCCGCCACGGACCGAACCCCCCGGCCCATAGCGCTTCCAGGGTTCTTGCGGCTTGCCAGCGTTCCAGATCATCCGCCATGAGCCCGAGCCTGTGTGTTGTCGGTGTGGCCATATCTGGGGATCCTTTTACTTCGTGGTGGCTTTGCCCTGCGATCAACAACGGAAGAAAGACGCCGTAACGAATTACACCTGGCGGCGCATGCGCTTGACGGGAATGCCCAACTGCTCACGATACTTCTGCACCGTGCGGCGGGCAATCGGGAACCCCTCCTTCTCCAGCAGGTCCGCAATTGTCTGATCGGAAAGAGGTTTCAACTTGTCCTCGGCGTCGATAATCTCGTGCAGTTTGGATTTGATCGCCCTTGTGGCAACCTCATCGCCGGAAGTCGTTTCCATCCGGTCGTTGAAATAGTACTTCAGTTCGCGCACGCCATACGGCGTTTGCACGTATTTGTCCCGCGTCACCCGGCTGATGGTGGAAACGTCCATCGAGATTTCATCGGCGATATCCTGCAGGATCATCGGGCGCAGGTCCTCGTCCTTACCGGACAGAAACCACGCTTTCTGGCGGTCCACGATCGCCCGCATCGTGCGGATCATGGTCGTGCGTCGTTGCAGAATGGCGTTGATGAACCAGCGGGCCGACTCGGCCTTCTGTACAGCGTACTCACGCGCCTTCTTGTCCGTGTCCTTTTTCATAATCAGCTTCTTCAGCTCTTCATTGATGTAGAAGCTGGGAATGTTGCCGTCGTTCAGCATGACGAGGAATTCCGGATCCATCCCCTCTTCGTGCTGCACCAGCTCAACCACCAGGTCCGGAATGATGTAATTCATCTTCTCGTTGATGACACCTTCCCCGGGTCTCGGATTCAGCTTGGCGATGTCACCGAACGAACCCTGAACGTCCTGAGGTGTAATGTCAAGGGCGCTGGCGATGCTCTCGTAGCGGCGGTTGACAAAATCGTCGAAGTGTTCGGAAAGAATCCGGTAGGCAATGTGCTCCTTCCCCCACTTCAACTCCGCCTGCACGAGCAGGCATTCCTGGAGGCTCCTCGCGGCGATGCCGGGCGGGTCGTAGCGTTGAATGCGCCACAGCACCTCCTCCACCTGCTCCTCGTCCACCTTGGCAATCCCGGCGACGATGTCGAGGGTGGCGTCGAGGTAGCCGCGGGTGTCGAGACTGCCGATGATTACTTCGCCGATTTCCATCTGCTCTTCATCGAAGCGGTCCAGGCGAAGCTGGTTGCGCAGATTGTCGGCGAGGGTTTCTACATCCGCCTGGGGTATCTCGACCGGTTCGGTGACTGCGCGATTTGCCCGGTAGAATCGCCGCTCATCCTCCTGTTCCTCGAAAAGCGCCTCCCAATCGGGCTCACGCTCCTCCCGCTCCGCTTCCTTGGCGTCCGCGTCATCTCCCTCGAGAACTGCATCTCGGACGGCGTTCGATTCGAGGCGATCGTCCGACTCCTCGTCGGGCTCCTGCTGCTCCTCGATTTCGTCCGCAATTTCGAGCAAGGGATTCTGTTCAAACTCCTGCTGGAAGCGTGCCTCGAGCTGCATTAACGGAGTTTGAATCAGTTCGCTGCGCAAAATCTGCTGCGGCTGGGTAACCTGCTCCATGCGTGCCTGGGGTACCTGTCGCAGTTGCATGCCTTGCTCCCTTTACCTCGCCAGGGTGAACGATTCACCCAGGTACAACTTGCGCGCCTCGGGGTCGCGCGCCAAATCCTCACTCGACCCGGACCTGAGGATCCGCCCTTCATAGAGAAGATAAGCCCGATCGGTGATCGCCAGAGTCTCATGCACATTGTGGTCCGTGATCAACACGCCAATGCCGCGTTTGATCAGACCGCGCACAATCTCCTGGATGTCCGCAACCGCAATCGGATCGATCCCCGCGAACGGTTCGTCGAGCAGGATGAAGATCGGATCGGTGACGAGACAGCGGGCGATCTCCGTGCGGCGGCGTTCTCCTCCCGAGAGGTTGTACGCCTTGCTTTTCCGGATTTGCGTGATCGACAGTTCCTCGAGCAGGCGGTCCACCTTCCGCTTCCGGTCACCCCTGCTCAACGGGAGGGTTTCGGCAATCGCCATCAAGTTCTCTTCCACGGTCATCTTGCGGAAGATGCTCGCCTCCTGCGGCAGGTAGCCGATCCCGAGCCGGGCACGTTGATACATCCTCAACTTGGTGATGTCGCGATCGTCGAGGAAGATCCTGCCTTCCGTCGGCTGGATCATTCCCACCGTCATGTAGAACGTTGTGGTCTTCCCCGCACCGTTCGGACCGAGCAATCCGACGACCTCCTCCTGGCGGACTTCGATGGAGACGTCGTTGACCACTTTGCGCTTGCCGTAGACCTTGACAAGGTCACTGCAGATCAGCAGGCTTTTTTGACTCTGATTCATCCGTCCTCAGTGTTTTTGCGAGCCGCGGCGGCAGGAACAGGCCCTGCGTGCCGCCGACGACGATAACGTCACGGAG
Source organism: uncultured bacterium (assembly GCA_964538455.1). Classification (GTDB taxonomy): domain Bacteria; phylum Electryoneota; class Electryoneia; order Electryoneales; family Electryoneaceae; genus JAZDLX01. Next base: position 22,712 of record CAZIDZ010000022.1, on the reverse strand, counting down.
TTCTCCTGCTCGCATCAGGAGTACAACCCTGTCTCCGCTGACCTTGTTCGAACCACGATCGCGGCCTTTGTCGAAGAGATGGTAGACGCCGATCGCCTCGCGGTCACTCTGCATGCGGACAACCTTTCCCTGATCAAAGTCCATCACAATCCGCCGCCCGCGCAAGGTGCTCCGCGGGGAGGTGTCGCTGCTGTCCGACGGCGTCCAGGCAACCGCATTTCCGGTGATCACGGTGGAATCGAGCAGCGAATTGGTGATAAAAAGCCAGATCGAATCGCCATCCGCCTCGTCCCGACCGCGCCAGATGGACGGCTCTTTGACCATCAACGCGCGGGAGGAATCCGGCCAGAACCACAATTCCTGGCAACGGCCCTTTACATTCTCCCAGACGATCTGCACCGTGTCGCGCGCCAGAGCCTGTCCGCCAGGCCGGCTGAATTCCATGTAATCCGCGAGAATTTCCGCATCCTGCTGTCCCGTGCTGTCGAAATGGGTGAGCACCGGATTGCTCGGGAAAATCCCCTTTTCCGCGCGAGTGTCGTAAGACCCGCTTGTGCCCTCCATCACCACGTTGCGGCTCAGGTCACGGATGGTGAACGGCTGCTCGAAACGAACGATTCCCTTCTCCACGTTGTATTCGGCCTCGGTCGAGCGGAGGATGAGGCTGTCCCTCGTCACCACCACATGCCCGTGGGCGAGCGTTCTCCGGCTCGCTTCATAGTAGGTCACCCGGTCGGCATCGAGCCGCTGCTGCGGGTTGATCATCACGACTTTGCCGAACATCTCCAATCGCCCCTGGGAGCGGTAATGGCGGGCCTCATCGCACCAGATGGTCAGCGAATCCTGCACGATCTTGACGTCCCGCTGCAGGTAGATCACCTCGCCTTGCCCGGTCTGCTCCTGGCGAAGTTCCGCGGCGCGGATCAGCTTGATCGCACCCTGGGTATCTCGACCGTACCCGTGGTATTGGCCACGGTCCCCAGCATCCTTCGGTGGAACGTATTTAACAATCTTCCTGGTGCTCTTTTCGACCGGCTTCCTGCTCCAGTTAGGAGTGCCCCAGGCGGGAGGGGCGACGCGGCGCTTGGGTTGCTTCTGCTCCTGATCGGCGGAGTTCTGCGCCGCAGCCAACCCGGCAGCGAGCAGCAAGGCAAAAAGAACGCGCATCGCGGAACGAGCGGAGCGCATCACAGCCTCCTCCGCAACTTAGCCTTGTCAAGAGTGTCCGCGGCCTGCACCTCGGGCAATTCTACGGCGGCGGTATCGCTCTCTGCGTTTTCCAGGGTGTCCGCTTGGAAACCGCTTGCCGTCGTGTCTTCCATCGCAAGCGTTCTATGGGTGACACCCGTCGGTTGCAGAATGCGGCGCTGCTTCAGGTCTTCACTGGCGATCAGGCCGGTTCCATAGAGCGTATCGTACGTGGTGATGATCGTGACCGCTGTGTCGGAGGTGATCTCGCCCGTTTTCCGCAGCCATTTGAGCCGTGGGGTAAGAATCGTAGTGCCGGTGTCGGTGGTGACGACGACATGGCCCAGGGCGATCAACTCATCCCCTCCGGAATGGACCTCGCCGCGCTCCGCGGTGAGCAGGCTGGACTCGCTTCCCTTTTCGTAAAACTGCACTCGGATACCGCCGTAGAAGATCGCCCGGTCGAGTTTGTCGTAACGGTCGAGACGCGGCGCCCTAAGAATGAATTGCAGGTCGCCTTCATGGGTTTGCACCATTTGCACGTCCTCAAAAACTTGGGTGGGCATGGAGTCACGCACTTTCGCCTCAGCGATGCGATCTCCGTCCGACACATCGGCACATCCAGCGGCGAAACAACCTGCCATAATGGCAGACGCAAGCAGGCACACTCCGCTCTTCCTCACCCAGGCCGAGTTCAACCAAGCCCTCCCTTTTCGTCCTTCTCGATATCCTCGAGCACTTTGTCCCACAACCCCTTGGCCTTGATAATCGCTTCGATGACCTCGCGAACAACACCAAAGCCCGCGTGAGCGAAAGTCACCCCGTCCGCCTGTCCGCGCACGACTTCATGGGCGTCGGCCGGAGCGAAACTGACTCCCGCCAGGCGCATCACCGGCAGATCGAAGAGGTCATCGCCGATGTATGCCGATTCCGCCGCTTCAATCCCGGTTTCATCAAGGATCTCTTTGAAAAATCCAGTCTTACGAAAGTGACCGCCCTTGATCCGCGTGACTCCGAATTTCTTCATTCTCGCGTTCACCGTCCCCGATTGATTGCCCGAAATGATACCCAGTTCAATGCCCGCGAATTTCGCCATGACGAAACCGAATCCATCGCGCATCGAGAACGCCCGGATGCGCATTCCTTCGTCGTCGTAATACCCCAGTCCGTCGGTCATCACCCCGTCCACATCGGTTACGAGCAGACGTATTTTCGCCAGCCTTTCGCGCAGGGACGGATGATTCGGGTCGATCGGCACGATGTTCTCCTCACTGGCCTGCTTTTTGCTTATGTGCAAGGTACTTCCGCTTCAGACAGGCGGGCAAGACAAGTCTCCCCAGCACCGCGAGTCGCGGGGGCGCAACGAAGACCCCCGAACGAAAATCGATCTGAGAAACCTGTAGCCGCGCGATTCGTCTCCTTCGTACGTTGAAAAGGGTGCTGCTCGGGACTGGTGCAGGAGCAGCGACGACACGGAGAGAACCATGACCGGAGATTCCCGTCCCCAGAAGATGCCCTCCCCCGAGCAGCTTCAGAAGGATATCGAACAGTTCCTGAAGGAGAAATACGGCGACTCGGATGTTCATGCCGAAGTAGACGCCTTCGGCACCCGCGAGACGGAAACCCAGCCCGAGGAGGACGAGGACATCGGCATCGATTTTACGATGACGCCGATGGAGCTGGAGGCGTATCTGAAGCAATACGTCGTTCGCCAGGAGGAGGCGATTGAAATCCTGGCCACCAAGGTCGCGACCCATTTCAACCGCATGCGTTGGGAACGCGACGAGGGCAAGAAGTACCCGCGGATCCCCGGCCAGATCAAGCCGAACATCATCATGATCGGCCCCACCGGGGTCGGTAAGACGTACATAGTCAAGCTGATCGCGGAGCGGCTCGGTGTCCCATTCATCAAGGGCGACGCGACGAAATTCAGTGAGACCGGGTATGTCGGCGGCGACGTCGAGGACCTTGTCCGCGATCTGGTGCGGGCGGCGGATGGAAACCTCAAACTCGCCGAGTACGGCATCATCTACATCGACGAGATCGACAAGATTTCAGCGAGCGGCGATTTTCGCGGATTGGATGTTTCGCGGACGGGCGTACAGCGAAACCTGCTCAAACTGATGGAAGAGACCGACGTGGAACTGCGGGTGCCGCACGATCTTGCGAGCCAGATGGAGGCCGTGATCGAAACGCAGCGAACGGGAAAGGCACCGAAGAAGAAAGTCAACACTCGCAATATCCTTTTCATCGTCAGCGGCGCGTTCAATGGACTTGACAAAATCGTTGCCCGCCGGCTCAACCGTCAGCCGATCGGATTCGAGGGAGACGCCCACCTGAAGAAGCGGGAGGCGGATGAGTTGATGCGCGAATCGACCACACAGGATCTGATCGAATACGGTTTCGAATCCGAATTCATCGGTCGTCTCCCGGTGATCGCACACCTTGATGACCTCGACGAGGCCGGTCTCTACGAAGTGCTGACTAATGAGTACAACGCGGTAGTGCAGGGAAAAATCCGTGACTTTGCCGCGTACCGAATCAAGCTGGAGTTCACCGACGAGGCGTTGCGGCTGCTCGCCAAACGAGCCCACCAGGAGAAGACCGGCGCCCGAGGCTTGATCCGTGCGGCGGAGCGGGTGCTGATCCCGTTCGAAAAACGTCTCCCCTCGACGACGATCCGCAGGGTGACCGTTACCAGGGAGGCCGTCGAACATCCCGGGGCCGTGTGTGCAGAGCTGATATTCGGGGAGACGGTGAAAGATGCGCTGGAGGAGTTGAAGGAGAAAACGGGGATTTCGATGACGCTGTCTCCGGCGGCGAAAAGGTGGCTGGCGGAACACGTCCGAGAAGGGCAAACCCCGGGCAGCCTGCTGTCCGCACTACTTGAGCCTGTGCATTACGCCTTCAACCTGCTGGACATCCCGACACTCCAGGTCACCGAAACGCTGCTCGACAACCCGAAGGATTACATGGAGGGGATGATCCGCAAACGTCTTCGTGGCAACAGGAAAAAGAAAAAGGATGAGTAGCCGGGGTGGGCAGCGCTCACTGCCGCGTCTGGAGGTCGAGTATCAGTAAAGCACCGAGAAACGGAAAAAACGGCGCTACTGCAGGGGAAAGGAACGACAGGCTTTATCGATCCTGGATGATCCTGTACTCCCCGTCCCGGCTAATACTCTTCACTAACGACCATCACCCGATCCGTTCCATATCGACCCTGTACGGAAGCGCCGCAAAGGTCACATGTGCTTGTTGCACACCACCTAATTTGACCCGCATCGGATGGACCTCTGCCTCACGGTCGGTGGGCACCCAAGGCCAGTCCGCACGCACCAGTGTGATCGACCCCTCCCCATCTCCGAGCACGCTGACCGATCCTGTCGGTTCTAGGTAATGCTGCACGCCGAGCTGCCGGCGCAGGGACCTGTCCAAGGCGTCGAATTCCACCACGGGCAGCCCGATATCGCTGACGCATAAAAGCGAATTTGCGGAAAACGGCTGGTGGCTGTCCTCGCCAATCCCCTTGCGCGCGATCAACTCTACGATATTTCCCGACACGTCGGAAAAATAGATCGCTTCGGCTTTCCAGAACGGGTAGAAGAAACGGGAGCCTTTTTCATTCGCCAACAATTTTTGAGAGCCTGTTATCCACGCCTGCGCATCCTCGAGCTGGTTCGGAGGAACGTTCATCGCAAGATGATACCACGGAGCTTCGCCGCTGTCATCCTGGAGAAACGTCACCGTCGACCAGCCAACGCGAAAGGAAAAACGGGCGGCCTCGCGCTGCAAGACTTCAAAACCGAGCGTCCCTCCATAATACTCCGCGACCTTGTCCAACCATCGAGTGTGCAGCTCAAGCTCAAGGATGCGCATCCATACCTCCGGCAGTCTCTTGTCAGCCTGTAAGTTACCACCACTCCTGCCGCGATAGCGAACGAAAGCCCGCCCCCGCAGGGATCAGGAGGATCGCTCCCTCGCGATCCGTGCGACGAACCGAAATGTCGAATTTGCCGATCCGTTTCAGCGCCTCGGTAGACGGGTGTCCATAGGGATTTCCCCTCCCCGCCGAGATTGCCACGACCTCCGGCCGAAGCGCGATCAGCCAGGGTGTTGTTGTCGAATAGCGACTGCCGTGATGTCCCGCCACAAGCAGCCCCACATCGGGCAAATTCCCGTCCTCCACAAGAATGCGTTCCACCCGCTCCCCTGCGTCCCCGGGAAATAGCGCCTTGGCCCCGCCTGAGCGCCAGCAGAGGATCAGCGAGAGATCGTTGTCGTTCCGCCGTGGATCACGCTCGTAGGCTTTGCTCGGCCAGAGCAGATCCAGGAACCCAAGTTTTCCGAGGCTGACCTGTCCCCCTCTCGTTCCCACATACACCGGGACTCCCGCGTCCAGCATCGCCTGCACCGCTTCCCTTCCCTTCTCGTCACGGGTCACACCCGGGCCGATCAGACCCATCCGCACGGGGAACTGTCGGACGATGGCTGCCGCTCCGCCCGCGTGATCTCCGTCCCCATGCGTCAGCACGATCAGGTCTAATTGACGAACGCCGGTGAGGCGAAGTTGATTAAGGGCGACATCGAGCCTTCCCGAACCGCAGTCGACGAGGAATGCCTTGTCACCGCGGCGCGCGAGGATGGCATCGCCCTGGCCAACGTCAAGGATCCCGACCTTGACTTTCCCCTCCGGAAGCCAGGCGTCCGCCCAGGCGATCCCGGTGAACACGACGAGCAGGGCGATGACCGCACCGCGAATTCCAAGAGTTTTCAGCCGCGGCGACCATGCGGCCAAAAGCAGGAAGACGACGCCTGCGATTACCGCGGAACTCAACGGGAGCCGTTCGGCGACAGGCAGACCGCTCGACGACGACCCGGCGAGCAGATCGAGAATGTGCAGCAGCGCCCAAAGCGCATCCCCGAACAGCGTGCCCACGATGGGCAGCGAGCCGAAGATCGCAGTTCCCCAACCGGTGATCAGGATTCCGGTCAGCAGAGGAAGAGCGATCACAGTCACCAGCGGGCCAAACCAGGGCAGCCTGCCGAAATGCGCAATGACAAAAGGTGTTGACGCGAGCACCGCGCCGACGGAAATCATCACTGAATAGGCCACCCAGCGGAGGTACCGTTTGAACCAGCGGATAGTACGGGGAAGCGGCTCCCCGGTTTTCAGCCGGACCCAATCCTGGAACAGGTTGGCGGCCCAAACACTGCCAAAAGTGCCCGCAAAGGTCAACTGGAATCCCGCGTCTCCCAGCGCGAGCGGCCGCCAGGCGAGTAGTCCGATCCACGCCAGCAGTAGCGAATAGCCGATCCGATGCTGGCGCTGCAACAGGGTGCCCACGGAATAGAGAGTGAGAATCACCGTCGCGCGGAGAACGGGCGGATTGGCACCGGTGAACGCGACATAAAACCAGAGAACCGCCAGCAGCACTGCAATGCGGACGACTTTGCGAAATCTCAGCAGGGTAACCAGCGAAATCAGAATGCCCGCAATAAGGCCGACGTGAAGTCCCGAAATCGCGAACAGGTGCATCACGCCGCTGCGTGCGAGACGATCCCGCGTGGCATCGCTCCAGGCACTCCGGTCGCCGGTGAGCACCGACTGCACGAGCGGCACGACTGCAGGATCGAGGTGGCGGCGCATCTGGCGGTCGACGCCGTCGCGCAGCGAATCGATCACTCGCGCCAAGCGTCCCGCAAGACTGTTGACCGGGAGCACCTGGATGGATTTTTCCCGGGTGATCCGCGCTTGGATGCCCCTCATCGCCCCCCAGGCCCGCGCGTCGAACGCTCCCGGATTCCGGGCCGCGTCCATCGGCTGCAACAACCCGATGAGGCGGATCCGCTGTCCCGCGTGCACGGCGATCGCACGGTCCAGGGTGACAACGGCGCCGATCCGCAGCTTCGCCCCCGAGTCGCCCGCGTGCCAGCGATCCACGGAGAGGCGGAGGCGGGTCTGTTTCGCTTTTCGCTCGACCGGGACACGCACTCGGCCCTCGATCCACACTTCCTCTTTAGGGAGATGCAGCGGAGTTTGATAAGAGCGAACCCACCCGAGCGCAAACCAGAGAAGGATGAAGCTGGCGGTCGTCCATCGCGGGGAAAAGTGCCGATTGAGATGGAACGCTACGGTGAGCGCAATGCAGGCCAGCGCGGCGACGAAGCGCACCCAAAAACCCGGTGCGCTTCCCGGCAGAAACAGCCCGAGGGTGAAGACCGCGGCGAAGACCGCGAGCGTGCGAGTGGGCCGTGTCATCGACTCAATCGAGGCGGCGCACCACCAGGTTCAAGCGGCTGCCCTCGACGACAATGACGCGATCTCCCTTTTTCACGGGATCGCCGCGAACTTCGGCGTTCCAGTACTCGCTGCCGATCTTGATGCGTCCCCGGGGGTTGAGATCCGTAACCGCCTCGCCCAGCTCTCCCGCCATGCCCTCGGTGCCGGTTGTCACGCGGTTCTTCTGGGCACGGATGCCGAAGGTGATGGCGACGAGGAAGAACAGGACGGTCACCAGCACCGCCGGAACGATCACGGCCCAGGAGACGCGCAACGCGGGAATGGGACTGTCGAACAGCAGGATCGAACCCAGGGTCAGCGAAACGACTCCGCCGAAGGTAAGAAATCCGTAACTGGGCACTTTAATCTCCAGCAGGAACATGACGATGGCGACAACGATCAACAGTAGCCCGGCCCAGTTGACGGGCAGGGTCTGCATCGCAAAAAACGCAAGAATCAGGCTGATCACACCCACCACACCCGGGATGATTGCGCCCGGGTTGTAGAGCTCGAAAATGAGGCCGTAAAAACCAACCATCAGCAGAATGTAGGCAAGATTGGGATTGGCGAGTCTATCGAGAAACCGTTCGCGCCAGGTCGGTTCGTAGCGAACAACCGGCTTACCCTCGGTAGCCAGGGTAACCTTGCCGTCTACCGTCTCTACCGTCATCCCGTCCACTTTTTTAAGCAGGTCATCCACATTCGCGGCAATCAGATCGATCACGTTTTTTTCGAGAGCATCGTTGGCGGTGATCGACGCCGCCTCACGCACTGCGCTCTCCGCCCAATCGGCGTTTCGTCCGCGGCGCTCCGCCATCGCTCGCACTTTCGCCACGGCGTCGTTCGTGATCTTACGACGGAGCACCTGCTGGTCGGTTTTGCCCGCCTCGGAAGTGTCGCGTTCCGCTCCTCCGCCCATGCCGATGGGAGTCGCCGCACCGATGTTCGTGCTGGGAGCCATCGCTGCGATATGAGCGGCCATGGTGATGTACACCCCCGCGCTCCCCGCGCGCGCTCCTTCCGGCGCCACATAGACAATCACCGGCACGTGTGAATTGAGAATCCCCTGGGTAATTTCCCAGGTGGATTCCATCAAGCCGCCCGGGGTATCGAGACGTATAATCAGCACCTCGGCGTTCGCCTGCTCGGCGCGCTCGATCGCATGAAGGATGGTCATCATCGAGACCGGCTGAATCGCACCATCTATATCGATCAACTGGATCGTATCTCCGGCATAGGCAGAGGGAACCGCCGTCAGCGCCAAAGAAAATGCAAGAACCGTCCAGATCGCTCTGACCTTCATTCGCCTGTCCTTTCCAACGCCCATCGGATCGCTTCCTCCACGGCGTCGCTCTCTTCGAGAAACATCGTCCTCAAATCCAGACGCAGGATCCCTTCTCGAAGATACCCAATCACCGGCGGGTCCGCACTACGGAGACGGGTTTGCAGCGCGGTCAGAGCACCCCCTTCTCCGGTGAAGGCGAGCGCACGGCTGGGCAACGTGACCTGCGGAAGGCTCCCGCCGCCGGTAACCGCCTGAGAGTCCTTAATGGATATGTTAAGTCCGGCCTGTTTGGCGGATTCTTTGACCGCGTTCAACAGCGGACGCCCCCACTTGTTCAGTTCGGCGGCACTCGCGGTGAGCATCCTCCAGACGGGGAGTTCATCGGCGATCCTGTCCGGCGCCAGGTAACTCCGCAGCGTCGCATCAAGCACCGCAAACGTCATCTTGCCCGGACGCAACGCGCGCATCAATGGGTGTTTTCGCATTCGCGCGATGGCGTCCCTGCGGCCGACCGCAACTCCCGCCTGAGGCCCTCCCAACAGTTTGTCGCCGCTGAACGTAACCACGTCCGCTCCCGCCGCCACCGACTCCGAGACGAGCGGTTCCCGCGGCAAACCACTGATCCGGGAGCTGTCGAACAACGCGCCGCTCCCGAGATCATCCACAAGCGCCAGATTGTGCTCCTGTGCGAGGTCGCGCATCTGCTTCAGCGACACCTCCTCAGTAAAACCCTCCATTCGAAAGTTCGAGGGGTGAACACGCAGCAGCACACGGCTTTTCGGGCCGATAGCCGACTTGAAATCCTTGCTCCGGGTGCGGTTGGTCGTGCCCACTTCGACCATCTTCGCGCCCGATGCACGGCAGATGTCAGGAATCCGGAACGATCCGCCGATTTCCACCAACTGCCCCCGCGAAACGATCACCTCCCCCTTCCCCGCAAGCGTGGAGAGCGCAAGTAGTATGGCTGCGGCGTTGTTATTGACCACCAGCGCATCCTCCGCACCCGTCAGCGCGGTCAACAGGTGGGTCACCAGCTGGTGGCGAGAACCGCGTTTCCCCTGCACGAGGTCGAATTCGAGCGTCGAATAGCCGGAGGCGGTGTGCACCAGCGCCTCGAGCTGCCGTTCGCCGAGTGGCGCCCGCCCGAGGTTGGTGTGGATGACAATCCCCGTCCCGTTGATGACACGAATCAGCCGGGATGCAAAAACGGATTCCAGGCGCTCCAGGGCGCCCAGAGCAACAGCTCTCGCCGTGGGCGCCTTGCCGCCTCGAGATTGAATCCGGGTGCGCGCTTCCTGCAACTCCTCGCGAACCGCCTGACGGGCTGCTATCGAACCACGCCACGATTTCAGCGCCGGCAAACCGAGCACATAGTCCACTTTGGGAAGGGCGCGCAGAGCGGCGCTGCCGCGTTCGCTCATCGGTGTTTACTCCCGAGTTCGGGGTCCTGAAAAACCGGGTTGAATCCACCGAAAAGGTAGGCATCGACAGGACATGAACGCGAGAGACCAACCCGTTCATCTTCCCCTTGCTTTCAGGAGGGGATTCGTCTAGTTTAGGCCCTGCAAATCGCGCCTGTAGCTCAACTGGATAGAGCATCTGACTACGGATCAGAAGGTTCGGGGTTCGAATCCCTGCAGGCGTACAAGGAACATCGGCTTGGGACTGTTTCCAAGTCGATTTTGCATATCGGCGTTTCATTTTGCCGCCACTCACCAGAACGAAGGTTTACGCACCGGGGCGTAGTTCGGTAGCTGTAAACCCGGCTGACACTCCTGACGACACTCTGCGCCGTTCCGGTCGAATCCACGTGTGCCTCCCACGTCTTTGTCACGCGATGCACCTGGAAGGCGTGACGGCATCCGAATCCCTACCTTACCGGTCACACACGCCACTTGAGGAGGAATCATGAAAAGATTGGCTCTTTTCGCGGGCTTCTTTTTCCTGCTTGCGTCGACAACATTTGCCCAGGATGACGGGCTCGGTGTTGGGGTGATGATCGGCAACCCGGACGGAATCATCGTCAAATACTGGATCAACAGCACGATGGCTCTCGACGCGGGGCTGGGCGCAACGGTAGGCGTCACCACAACCGACAGCGAGGGAAAGAAAAAAAACGAGGGAACGATCTTCCGTCTCCACGGCGACGTGCTGTTCCACAATTTCAACCGCATCGAGTCCACCGAGGAATTCCCCGTGTATTACGGGGTTGGAGCTTACCTTTCGTCGGGCGGCGGAGGTGACGACATTTTCGGCGCACGCGCCGTGCTCGGGCTCGAGTACATCGTGCAACAGGCTCCGCTCGACCTGTTCTTCGAGCTTGCGCCGATGGTGCAACTCAAGCCGTCGGTGGGGATCGGAGTCGGCGCCTCGATCGGAGCGCGCTACTATTTCTGAAACTCCGAGAAATCGCAGGATCACAGGATGCTTAAGAGGGAGCATCATTGAATTCAACACTGAGAGCAAAAAGTAACACCTTACACATTATTTTGTTATTTAATCACCAACCCAACTTATATCAAATGTCTATTTAATGTATTTACACAACACTAGCTTAATATCACAAAACCCGCATAAACATTGAAATATCCTCTCCCGCTCGAGACCTTTCGCTTGACTCTCCTCATTCAATTCTTATATTAGGAGTAAGAATTATAGAGATAATTATTTTGGATTCGGCGGGTAGAGATGGACAAACCTTGCGTTTTCATCGATAGGTGTGATTTTCTGCGCGGGATCGAGGGAGTTTCCGAGCAGGCTAGAAACGACTTCATCACATCCTATTGCGCCAATCTTCGCACGTCGGCCCTGTGTGTTACGAGAACACATTGTGGCGCGGCGGCCACTCAATCCACCGCCCAAGGCGATTCTACTGCCGTATCTGAGGTTCACCCCTCGGCGAGTTGATCTCGCCTCCTGTTGAGCGACGCATCTTCGTCACGAACGGAATCCCAAGTGCAATCTCTCTGTCGCCTCGGAAAACCACGTCGACACATCCTGCCTTCCCTCAGGAGTAGGGCGCGATGAGAGGGAAGGAGGATTTCCCATGCGAATGAGTTTCTACTAAGGTATTTTTAGAATGAGCAGCCGGGTTGCGGTGCGGCGGCGTTCGTTCAGGTACTCCTTCCCCGTATCGCGTCGGTTGTTCGTGCGCCCCGGCAGCGAAGCTACGCCGTCCATGCGCTTGAAGCGTTGAAATCAGGAAACGCCATGACCGTCTACATGGTCCACCATGCTCCGGAATACGCGGAGATCCTGGCGAGGCATTTTGAACAGGAGTACGAGTCCATCCGCATATCGGACACGGCCTGGTTCATCGCCACGGAGATGGACATGGATGAGCTCGACGAACGTCTTGCCGACGTCGTGGATGACACCGAGCTGTTGGTTATCATCGAAATCAGCGGTGATTTTTCAATGCAAGGTCTTCCCGAGGAGCAGATGGTCTGGATCGACGAGCATTGTGAACCGTAACGACCTCGTCCTCAATTCACTCTGTTGAGACGCCCCCCCAAGGACTGCAGAATTGGGAGGTGCGCGATGAAAAAACTTACCGCCTTCGCAGCGGTCCCACTGCTTTTGCTGGCGTGCAGCCGTTCCCCCGTTGCCACTGTGGACACCTATATCCAGGCTCACAACGCCGGAGATGCCGACGGGCAGCTGGCGCTGCTTACGCAGGACGCAGTGTTCACGCTGGAAGGGGTCTGGGAGCGGAGTGGCGTGGACGCGTTAAAACCCCTTTTCCAGTGGGATGCGGCACTTAATTCGATGTACATCGTTCATGATTGCTCCGGCGATGGGGATCTTGTCCGCTGCCTCGTAGCGGAAACGAACGACTGGATGGCACTCGCCGGGGTCGATTCGGTGGACTTTGTCGCCTGCTTTCAAATCAGCGGGTCACGGATCAAGGGGATTCATACGGTGCTCACCGGCGCCAGCGAATTGAAGATGCAGGGGATACGGGATGAGATTTTGGAGTGGGCGCGGAAAAGCCACCCCACCGATCTTAATTTCGTGATGCCGGGCGGGACCTGGAGCTACACCGCCGAGAGCGCGAAGAAGTGGATGGCGATAACCGCTGCGTGGCGGGAAGCGACATCAGGCACGGGATCCTGATCCACGGGCCTGAACAGCGTGCGAAACAGGGCATAAAAAAACCGCGACGGAAATCGCCGCGGCTTCGGGACTTCTCTCGTGGATTACCACGAAGAAGTCGGCGGGTTCAGGCGCTTCACCGACTTCGCCGAGGGACCCTTTGGGCCATCCTCGATTTCAAACTCGACTTCTTCGCCTTCCACGAGTTTGCGGAAACCGTCGCCCATGATTGAGCTGTAGTGCACGAACACGTCGCGATCGTCTTCCACCTCGATGAACCCGAAGCCCTTGGCTTCGTTGAACCACTTCACTTTGCCCTGCATAATACTACCTCAAAAAGAATGAATGTTGATGCCACAGGCGAATTATGGAAGCCTGCGCGGGCAGTAAGCTAAGGCAGAATTCATTGTTTTCCAACCCCCGCTTGATGAGCCTCCTCGCCGCCTCCGACCCGTTCTTCCTTCGTTCATTGACAAGATCGAACAAACGCCGGTCGCCTTTTCCCCCGATCATCATTGCAACCCGCCCGCCTGGAGCGTAGGTTAGCACGTTGACCGGAGCAGCCCACTTAACAGCCGAAGGATCAGACGATGCAGCGCTCTTTCCGTAGGCGGTCACGGCGCATCGGGCGGGATGAAGCCTTCATTTTCGACGTCATCACCCTGATGCTGATCTTCCCGATCATTCTGCGGTACCTTCCCCCCGATTTCCTGCTCAACGTCGAGTGGCTGAGTGGCAATCAATTGATCCGCTTTGGGCTGGCGATCGCCTTGATCATCGTTTCGGTCATCGACCGCAAGCGGGGGCGGACACGCGCCTCGACAATGGCGATTATCCCGGTGCTGATCGTCATCATTGAAGCCTTTTGGTACCTGCCAATCGCCCATTTCAACAAACCGCCTGCGGATGCCCAAAAGTTGCGCGTTGTCACCCAGAACACCGCGACCGCCTCGCTGAACGGGCTTGTCGACCGCATCGCCGCTGAGAACGCCGACGTGTTCTGCCTCCAGGAAGTGTACGTCGCCCACCTGGACACGCTGTTCAAACGCGCTGAGCAGCTCGGGTATGAGGGCCGGTTCGCGATGCTTCGCGAGGACGCCGGGATGGGAACGGCGATTTTCTCCCGGTACCCATTCCTGCGGACTGACACCCTGGTTACCTCGTCCTGGAAGGAGATGAAACGGCAGTTCATCGCCGCGCAGATCGATGTGCACGGACAGCGTGTTCGGATCATCTCCGTGCAGCTGGAATCGACCAAGAGAAACCAGCAGCTCTGGGGCGTGATAGAATCCTGGAAACTTCGCCTTCAGCAGGCACGGGTGCTCGAGGATGCGGTTCAGGGAACGTACCACCCGGTGATCGTCGCGGGCGATATGAATGCCACGCCGACCAACCGTGCCCTGAAACCGTTGAGAACCAACCTCACGGACAGCTGGCGGGTCGCCGGGATCGGTCTCGGGGGTACCTGGCCGAGGCAGTTTCCGGTAATGCGGATCGACGAGGTGCTCTACCACGGGTTCGCGGGTGCTGTCAACGCCGCGCGGTTCAAAACGCCCAACAGCGACCATTTGGCCTACCGTGTTGACCTGATCCTGCCGAGAGAATAACCGCGCCGTCCGATCACCGCCAACGCTGAAACCTTTACAGAACAAAAATCCCTCAAGGCATGTCCTGGGAGGCCGCTTCGACGGTTTTCGGGGGCTTGATGAAGATCAGGACGACGGCCAGGATCAGCAGCGGCGACCCGGCCAGCAGACCGGCGGAGGGCGACTCCCCCAGCAGCAGCAGCGCCAGGAGGGACGCACCCACCGGTTCACCGACAAGCGTGATATTCACCTGCAGGGCCGGAAGATAGCCCAGCGCCCAGTTGAGCAGACTGTGCCCGATCACCTGGGGCACAAGGCCGAGAGCCAGGATCGCCCGCCACGTCTGCGGCTGAAAGGGGCCGAAACTGTCTCCACGCACCAGGGCGAGCAGACCCAGGCCGACGGTCGCCGTGGCGTATACCACCGGCAGATACTGGGCGAGCGGCACCCCCGCTTCGCCGTTTTCCCGGTCGGGCCGGGCGATGCGGGCGACGAACAGGTAGATGCCCGCCCCGACCGCGCCCAGCAGAGCGAGGAAATCGCCGAACAGCGCCCTGCGGGATACCGCGAAATCACCGCCGAAGATCAGGAAGGAACCGACGACCGTCAATCCCATCGCCACGAGACTCATGCGGTTGAGGCGTTCGTGGAGAATGAAGTGCGCCGCGACAGCGACCATGATCGGCTGTGTCATGATCAGAAACACCGACGAAGCCACGGTGGTGTACGAGAGAGAGGTGATCCAGGTGGCGAAATGAAAGCAGAGGGCGAGACCCGCAAGCAGCATGAAGCGCCACTGTCTCGGCGTGATCCGGACAGGTGGTGAATTCCTGGACCGGTAGAAATAGAACGGCGCCCAGACAACGGTTCCAATCAACATGCGGTAGAACGCAATGACCATCGGACTCGCCTCGCTGGCCCAGCGGATCAAGATCGCCGCCCAGGCGTAAGCGAACACGGCGAAGATCACGGCGAAGTAGGCGGTGCGCGTTCCCTTTTGCATCGTCGCTCCCATGACGGAACACCCGTCCGCGAATATAGCGAACTCCGGAATCGCCCGTAGCGATCTGGCGCCGGCGCCTGTGCCTCCGAATCCCCCGCCGGAATCCGGCCCCGGGAGGAAAGGCGAAGCGGGCGTTCCTATCTTTTGCCGATCCGTTAGCTTTGGATTTTCGCGCACGTGAAGCGGAGGAACGCCGACGAGCATCGCATCCAAAACATCCCCCAAGAAGGCCCCGGGCGGAGAACACGCGGCTCACGTTTTTTTAGCCGGGATCATGTTCCTCGGCCTGTTTTTATTGCCTCAGCCGGGATTATCGGGGACTTCCGACACATTGACCCCGGTGAACGCGGAACAGTTGCGCTCCGTGATTACGAGTACGGATGCACGCCTGATCCTCGTCAATTTCTGGTCGACCTGGTGCGTACCCTGCCGTGAAGAAATGCCCGACCTGACACGGCTCCAGCGCACCTTCGCAGATCGTGGATTCCGCCTCATCTTCGTCTCAATGGATTTCGAACAGAACACTGAAGCGGCGCTGGACACCCTGCTGGCAAAAGGCGGCTCGCTCCCCTCCTACATCAGACAAGGGAAGGACGATCCGTTCATCCGTGGTATCCACCCGAACTGGTCGGGCGTGCTCCCGGCTTCGTTTCTCTACGATTCGACAGGCACTCTGCTCGACTGGTGGAGCCAGGCCCGCTCCTTCGAGGAGTTGAAGGAGGTTGTACTTGCCCACTTGCAGAACGAGTGACGGTCACGCTTTTTCCGACACGGCTATTCTGAGGAGGTGTGCATGGACCGTAAAACCTTGATCCCCTTCGCGCTGGCGGCATTGCTGGCGGCAGCAGGTTGCACCCGATCCGATACAAGGAGTCAACCCAAGGCGGCGGATAGTCCCGCCAAGAGCTCCGCGGCTCAACCCGGTCTGACTATCGGCGAAACCATCCCCATGGCGAACCGGGAGATGAAAAGCGTGAACGGGTCAATGGTCTCGATCGCTTCGGTCAAGGGTGAAAAGGGAACGCTCGTCATTTTCACATGCAACCATTGCCCTTACGTCAAGGCGTGGCAGGACCGGACGGTCAGCCTGGCCAATCAGGCGCTCAAGGATGGATTCGGGGTGATCGCGATCAATCCGAACGATCCCGCCGCCTATCCGGAAGACGATTTCGAGGGGATGGTGATTCGCGCGAACGCGCAGAAGATGAACTACCCCTACGTCATGGATGCAACCAGTGAAGTCGCGAGGGTGTTCGGCGCGACGCGGACGCCCGAGATCTATCTCTTCGACGCCTCGGACCACCTTGTCTATCACGGCGCGGTGGACGACAACGCACGAAGCGCCAAGGATGTATCGGAGCATTACCTTCGCGACGCCTTGAACGCGGTGGCGAACGGCGAACAGATCGCCAAGCCGGAGACGCGTTCGGTGGGTTGCTCGATCAAGCTGCGTAAAGTCGGTGCAGGAAGCTGACGATCGTTACGTATCTGAAAAATCCCCGGAATAGTGCAGCCTCTCCGGGGGTTTTTCCAAGCGTGCATTCGCGTTTTACTGCTGCCGCGTGGTATCCGGTTTTGACGGGGGCTTCACGGATGTTCGCGACGTGCCGGGCGCCAGGATCGATTCATCGATGGCCGGTTCAGCAGGTTTCTCGACCGGTGTTTTCTCCTCTTTGGGCTGCGAACGCGCCCCGAGCCTGAGTCTGCGAAGTCCGTTCGGACCGATGTACGCGGTTACGACCCGGCCTTCCTCGCCGAGTGGGCCCAGGTCATTCCCGTCGAGAATCAGTTTCATCCCCCCGGCGTTGCCGACGACGATGGTGAACACCGAATCCGCAAAATAGGTTCGGGACATCCCCGCGTCGAGCACCACATCATCCAGCGGAATGCTATCCCGATCCGCGGTCACCCGGATGTAGCATCTCTGGACAGCCTGGGTGACGAGGGTCAGCTCGTTCTGAAGTTCCTGTTCGAGCTGTTCACCCTGTTTCGCGATCTCCTCCTGGGCCTTGGAAACTTCTTCGGGCGCGGGCTGTTGGGGCTTGTCGGCCACCATGTGCTCGTGTTCCTCGACGACATCATTGAAGGGGATCTCCTCGACACTGGTCGTCGTTTTTCCACGGGGCCAGAACAGGAGCGCTCCAACGATGGCGGCGGCGATGACCAATCCGCCGACCCAGAAAATGGGATTCCCGCCCGAACCATTATCGGTGCCTGTACGGCGCGGTTCTGCGGTGCTCCCCTCTCCGGCCAGCGTAAAGGTCAGCGGTTTGCGACTTGCATCATCTTCGTCCTCTCCCGGTCTCCGCCGCTTCCCCTTCCCTTCCCTGCCACGCTCCCGTTCACGCTCATCCTCCCCCGTCCTGCCGGGAATCGGCACCGGAGGCTCATCGACGATATCATCGAATTGTGCAAGAATCTCCTCAACGTTCAATCCCAGGATTTGCACATACGTACGCAGGAACGCCCGGACGTACGCGTGGGGCAGGAAATCCCATTCCCCGGCCTCAATCTTCTCCAGGTAGTGCTGCGCGATTTTGCTTTTTTCCGCCACGCGGCTGATGTCGAGGTTCTTTGACGTGCGCGCCTCGACAAGCATTTCGCAAAATTTTTTCTTGGGATCCTGGAACGTCAGCTCACTCATTTACCCACCCCGCTTATCCTCTTCTCCTTCGACGATCCACCTCGACACGTGGCCAAGAACGCGCGCCAGTGGCAAACCGACAACATTAAAATAACATCCGTCCACCCGTTCCACGAAAGCCGCGGCCTGCCCCTGAATTCCATAGGCTCCGGCCTTATCGAAGGGTTCGCCGGTGGCCAGATAGCGGTCGATTTCGCCGGTGGGTAAGGTACGCATTCGCACCTGCGTCCGCTCGCATTCTTCCACCCAACGGCCCCGTTCGACCCAGAGCAGAGAGAACGCCGTCACGACATCATGCGATCGCCCCGAAAGCCTGCCGAGCATCCGCTCCGCGTCCGCCGCGTTCGCCGGCTTTCCCAACGCTTTTCCGTCGACGACGACAACGGTGTCGGCGGCGAGGAGAATGCCGCCCGTCACCTGGCCACGGACCGCAAGGCTTTTCCTCCGGGCGTTCTCCAGCGCCGCCAGCTCGGGATCCTCCCCGCCATTTGCCTCCTCGATGCGAGCGGGCAGAACACGAGGTTCAATCCCCACCTGGCGAAGCAAGCTCAGCCGTCTCGGTGACGCCGAGGCGAGCGTCCAGGCCAACTCCTGCGGAGTGCAAATCACGGAGCCAGCTCGAAAACAACCTTCCCCCAGCTCAAAGAGGTGATCCGCAACGGGCGCCCGTCCACGCTCCACGTTTGCGCGTTTTCGGCTATTCGAGAAGAGGTACCGACCACTTCGGCGACCAGTTCGAGAGTGCCATTCGCGTAGCTGCGTTCGAAAACCCGCCGCACACCCGGCGTAGCACGGACGAGGTCTTCAGTGGCGGGTTTCAGCTCGGGTGTGACCCCCCGGAGTACAATCACGAGCGGCAGGGAATTCGCACGCTGCAACGCCCAAACGGTAATCACATCCGAGATCAGGCTGTCCGCCACATTGCGTGCGGCTTCGACGAGCGCGTCCCTCCCCGCTTGTGTGCTGTCAATGTGAGGCGAGGCGACGCGATGCAGCCGCGTGGCCAGGACCTCCCGCGTATCCGCCTGCACCAGCGATGCGGTGAGCGACGCCTGCACGCTGACCATTCCCGCGCGCCGCATCACCGCCGGAGTCGGCCCAACGTGAGCAGTCGCTTGACCGGTAAGCAGCAATTCCGCCGAAAT
Source organism: uncultured bacterium (assembly GCA_964538455.1). Lineage (GTDB taxonomy): Bacteria > Electryoneota > Electryoneia > Electryoneales > Electryoneaceae > JAZDLX01. Next base: position 3,486 of record CAZIDZ010000022.1, on the reverse strand, counting down.
GGAATCCTCCGGCGCAGGTTTAGGACCGATCAGCGTATCCTCCGCCAGCGGATCGACGACGTCAAACCCGGCGTCGTGGAAGGCCTCGCCCAGCACTTTCGAAGCCACGTTGGACGTCGTGTCGCCGAGCAGATCTTCCCGCACTTGGATCTCCACACGGGGTTTGTTCAGCCAGGACAGGAGCAGGTCCAACGCCTGCCGGTCTTTCACCAACTCGGAGACAATCGGCGCCACGTCCGCACGGATGGTCACCCGCACCTTTCCATCGGGAAGCGTCTCCTGGTCGATTTTATCCCATTTGCGCAAATATCCCGAACTGTGCGCAACGATCTGGTCCGAGAGCAGCGCGTAGTCCGCGACGAGGGTTTCGCCGCCGATCAGCACGCCTACGGCGAGCTCCACCGCGTTGCGTTTTGCCTGTGCAAGAGCGGCTTCCGCGTTTTCCCCCTCGCCGGTGGCCTCGACAGTCGTAATGGCACTGTTTTGCGCCAGCGCCGTCGAGATCAGAAGCAGCAGGGACAGGGCCATTCCCGACAGGGTCCGTTTCACAGCGCTTCTCCTGTTGATCCAGTGGACAAATATAGATACTGAATCGATCGGGAGTTGTCCAGCCCGTCAACCGCCCACCGGCGCACTATTTGTTCGGCGGGGAGGATGGCGCGACAGGTTGCGGCTTGGGCACACGGATCTGTAGACAGATGAAAAAGCCAGCCAGAGCAATCGTTCCGGCAAGAATGAACACCCAACGAAATCCGTAGGCGTCCCAAATGTACCCGGAGAGAATCGGCAGCGTCATCGCCACCGCATGGTCGATGGTGATGCCCATACTTATCGAGGGGGTAATGTCCTTGGGATCGTCCACGATTTTCTTGATGTAGGTCGTTCTCGCAACCCTCAGGGCAAACAGCAGGTTGTCCAGTGTGTAGGTGGCATATAGCGCGTATAACGACCAGGGTTTCGGGAAGATGTCGCCCGCGAAGGCGTAGGTGAGGCAGATCAACAGCAGGAATAGTTCGTCAGCGGCGAGCACCACTCTCTCGCCGAACCAGTCGATCACCTCCCCCATCAGCGGGCGGAAGATGATCCCGAGTGTTGCGGAGATGAAGTAGAGCAGGGCAATGGTAGAAACCGGGACCTGGTGCATCGCAACCAGCACCCAAGTGCCGAACGCGAGGAAGATCTGTTTGCGGATACCGAAGAGGGCGCTGATCACATAGAACAGCCCGTACTTCTTCTTGAACACAAGCCGCCGTGACGGGACCTCCCCCTTGCCGATGGTCAGCGAAGCGTAGAAGATCATCGCGAGCACCGCGAATCCCGCCATCAGGGTGAAGAAGATGTTGTACCGGCTTCCCAGCAGCTTCGACAGCAGATAGACCAATCCTACCCCGAGAATCGTGCCCAGGTTTCTCGCCCCGCCGAAATGGCCGAGCCGGCGGCCCTCGCCTCCGGTGCGGGCCAACTTCAGCCCGATCGGACCCTCCACCGCGAAGATGATGTGGTCGCCGAGGGAGTAGATGATGATGAAGGCAACCAGCAACCCGGTGCTGCTGGCGATCCAGCCGAGACCGAGAGCGCCGAGTACGGTGAACAGCATCGCCAGCGCCGCCATCTGGGTTTCCCGCAACACGGTGAGCAGAGCGCCGGCGATAAACATGATCATGAATCCCGGGAGTTCACGGGGAAACTCCAGCCAACCGCGCCCTTCCGCGCTGAGGTGATGCACATCCGACAGGTAGTTGTTCAGGATCGCCGTCATGATCCCTCCCGCGGCGCCAAAAAAGAGGGTCGCCGTCAGCGCACGAATCAGGTTTTTCCGATGGCTCGGAACGCTGGACAGGACAACGGGAGCGTCTTCGGTGACGGGTTCGTTCGGGTCGTGCATCGAGCAGCTCGCGGTTTGATCGAAACGGTGCGGAAAGATGCGGCACGGAAGCACGGTGGGGCAAGGACAACTCGCTCACGGGAACAGTCGAAAAAACGCCGCTGGTGTCCTATCTTCCGGCATGAAACGTCCCGAGATCCCAGCCGATGGCCGCAACCGCGTGACACTCAACGCCGAGCACAGCTACGCCGCCGGGGAGCGCCTGGACGTGTGGATCACGTCCCGCCTCCCGAAGATCAGCCGAAGCCGCGTGCAGAAACTAATCGGCGAGGGCGCTGTCACACTGAACGGCAGTCCGGTAAAAGCATCTACAGTCGTTCAAGCGGGGAATGTCATCGAGGTCACCTTTCCTCATCCTCCACGTCCACCGGCGACGGCGGAGGACATCCCGCTTGAAGTGATATACGAGGACAACCAAATTCTCGTGGTGAACAAGGAAGCGGGCATGGTGGTGCACCCGGCGGCCGGGCATCACGAGGGAACCCTGGTCAACGCCCTGCTCGGCCGCTATGAGGATCTGCCGCTGCCCGGAGGTCCAACCGTCCGGCCGGGGATCGTCCACCGCCTTGACAAAGAGACCAGCGGACTGCTCGTCGTCGCCAAAACCGAAGATGCGATGACTGCGCTTGGGCGGAAGTTTCACGACCACGACATCGAGCGGGAATACGTCGCGTTGATCTGGGGGGACCCGGAGGAAGATTCAGGCACGGTGGATGCGCCAATCGGGCGGCATTCCGGCCAGAGGCAGAAATTCGCAATCGTCCCCTCGGGCAAGCCTGCGGTGACCCACTGGCGAGTGCTCGAACGGTTCGGTTTTCTCTCGATGGTTGCGCTCACGCTGGAGACGGGACGCACGCATCAGATCCGGGTGCACATGGCGAGCCGCGGCTGGCCTGTTGTCGCAGACACGCTGTACGGCGGAAACCTGCGCGGGCTCGGTGGAATGCGTGCGAGTGAACGCGATCTCGCGCGGGGCGTGCTGAACCGTATCCACCGCCAGGCGCTGCACGCGCGCGTGCTCGGGTTCGAACATCCGGAAACGCATGAAAAACTGCATTTCGAGGTCGATTTGCCGGACGACTTTCAATCCGCGTTGAACTACCTCCGAGACCAGTTAACCGACCGGGATGGGCGATGAACGGCACGAAAAACAGCCGGTTGCGAATGGTGAACGCGATCCTTCTTTCCCTGATCTCGATCTACAGCATCTATTTCGGCGTCGGCTGTTCGATCCAGCGTTCACTCGTCTATCCGGGGCAATTCCGCACACCGCCCGAGGGCGTGCTCGAAGCGAATCCGGACATCCACGTGCTCAGCGTCTGGTCGGACGGCTCGGAGGCAGAAGCGTGGTACCTGCCCCCGATCGATTCCAGCGAAACGGCGGCGCCACCCTACCCCACCGTCGTCTTCGCACACGGCAACAACCAGGTGAACGGCATGTGCGTCGGACAGGTGCGGTCGCTCCGCGAGATGGGGTTGGGTGTGCTGATGCCGGAGTACCCGGGATACGGACGCTCGAAAGGCAAACCGACAGAGACCTCGATCACGGACGCGGCGATCGCCGCCTACGATTCCGCCGTCGCGAAAGGCTGGATGGATTC
>CAZIDZ010000021.1:43925-48364 GCA_964538455.1 uncultured bacterium | reverse complement strand
GCGCGGCGGTTTATAAAAAACAAGACGTAACGCTCTGGAATCATTGAGAAAACCGGATCATGCCGATCCGGAGGCTATTCTAAACATACGGGTACGTCACTGACAGTGCAGCCCACTGTCCGCTTTGAATCGGAACGGTTTCCGGCTCGCGAATGCAGGCTTTCTCTGCCGCTCACCACTTCCGGAAAGGGGAAATTCCCTCAACAGAAGTCTATTCCCGCACGAATTTGTTGTACAGCCAGGCGATGATCACCCCACCGATGAAACCGTCGATGAATCCCCAGATCAAGCCGAGGAAAGCCCCGCCGAAGCTGACGCTGTACCCCAGATAGATGATGCCGAGTTTGGCGAGCGTGCTTCCGGGCGAGCCGACGATGAGGAACCACCAGGTCATCAACATCAGGAACACACCCCAAATGATGCCGAGGGCGAGGCCGAGGGCGACGGGTTTCAACTTCATGATCCACCTCCATTGATGTCCGTGAGAGGCCTTGACTGCTCCTCCCGTTGCCACCGGGAGGTTTACTGCCGCAATCTAATGAAGATCGTACCCCGAAGTACAAGTGCCTGTCTGTATTTCCGCATCAATCCAAATCCCGCCGTCCCTCCAGAGCCCGCGTCAGCGTCAGGTCGTCCGCGTTCTCCAGATCGGAGCCGACGGGAATGCCGCGCGCGATGCGGCTGACTTTGACGCCACGCGGTTTCAACAGTTTCGCCAGGTAGAACGCCGTCTGCTCACCCTCCGGGGTCGGGTTGGTGGCAACGATCACCTCGCTGATCTCCTCCTTGCCGATCCGGGCCTCCAGCTCACGAATCCTCAGGTCCTCGGGGCCGACGCCGTCCAGCGGCGCGAGCGCTCCTCCGAGCACATGGTACCGTCCCGAAAAAATTCCCCCTTTTTCGAGGGCGATCACATCCCCGGGCTGTTCCACGACGCAGACGACGCCCGGCTGCCGCCGCGTATCGGTGCAGATCGAGCAGGGGTCGCGGTCCGAGAGAAAACCGCAGATCGAACAGACCTTGACCTTGTCCTTGACATCGAGCACCGCCCGGGCGAGCTGCGCCGCTTCCTCCCGCTCAGATTTCAGCAGGTGCATCGCCATACGCAGCGCACCTTTCTTCCCGACACCGGGAAGGCGCGACAACTGGTCCTGAAGGGCGATCACCGCGGGTGGCAGCGAAGTGGACATGGCGCCGACTTTCTCCTTCTTTGATCGTCAGGGACAGTATACTCACAATTCCAGAAAGACGGAATTGTGAGCATACTGTCCCAGGTCCGTCCCCAATCCTTTCACATCCCCGGCAGCTTCATCCCGGGCGGAAGCATGCTTTGCAGCGGACCGGCGGCTTTCTGCATGTGCTCGGCGGCTTTTTCGCCCGCTTTGCGCAATGCCTCGTTCACCGCCGCGAGCACCATATCCTCAAGCATCTCCACATCGTCCGTGTCGATGGCGTCCGGCTGGATCTTGATCTCCAGAAGCTCACGGTTGCCATTCGCGCGAGCCGACACCGCACCCCCGCCGGCCGTTGCCTCGACCTCAATCTCCGCTGCCTCTTCCTGTGCGCGGGCGATCTGCTCCTGCATCTTCTGCACCTGCTTCAGCATCCCGCCCATATTGCCCATGTTCACAAGGCGCTCCAGTGTTTTCAATCTTGAATAGTCACAAACAAGGAAAAGGGAAAGCCGCCGCCCGAGCGGTCCTGGCCGGAGTTCCCCTTTCCCTCCCTACTTCCCGTTCATCTTCAGCTCAAGCCGCTCGATCATTTCGCGCCAGACCGGACGGTCCTTGAGCAGTTCCTCGAACCGTTCGCGCCGTTGCTCGGTGTGGGTTTTCCGTCGCGGTGGCCGCAAGGCTTCCGCCACCGGCCCATTCCGAATCACAACCCGTTTCGAAACGCCAAAGTACCGGCGGAACGCCTTGGTGACCAGGTCGCGATTCCGCATCACCTGATCGTGATCGAAACGGAAATCAGGTTCGAACGTCACTTCGACCGCGCCGTTTTCCATCATCGTCGGCGCACCGGCTTCCAGGGCGACCCCCAACGTCCGGCGTTCGTGGGAGACTTCGTCGCACAATCCCAACCAACCCTCACGGACATCCACCAAGGTAAGCTGTCCATTTTCCGCGGAGGATGAATCGCCCGTGCCCGCTTCTCCGTTGTTCTCCTCTGCGTCCTCCTCTTCGTCCGGTTCAGGACTGGAAGTTGGCCCGGAGGGAGTTTTTGGCGGCGGCTCCGGCGGCGGGCCCTCATCACCGTCATCGCCGTCATCCTCAGGTGGTTTCTGTTCCTCGGCCGACGAGGATTCAGAAGACTTCACGTCCACCGGAGAGGCCTTCGCCGCTTTCTTCTCCGCCGCAGGCTTGCGGTCCGACGCAGTTTCCGCACTGCTCTTTGGCAACGGTTGCTGATACTGCCCCGGCTGCACGCCCATGCTCTCCAGCAGCGCCCCAAGATCCACCGCGCGGTCCATTCGGGCGATCCGAACGAGCAGCAGTTCAAGCCTCACCTGCGGATCGAGTGCGTCCCGGAGCAAATCCTCCGCCTCGGCCGCCCACTCCCCGATGCGCAGCAGATCTTCGTCCGCGAGACGATCCTTCGACTCGTCGTACCGTTTCCGGTCCTCCTCGGCGACATCCAGCTCACTCGCGCCTGCACCAGCCTTGAGAAAAAGGATGCGGAGCACATGCTGTTGCAAGCCGCGCAGATACTCGCGGGGGTCATGTCCACCCCCGGCGATCGCCTCCGCCAGTTTCAGCGCCTCACCAATCTCGCCGGTCGCCGCAACATCCGTCGTGCGAAAGTAAATCTCCGTCCCAATCAGCCCCAGAGCCTGGCGCACTACCTCGCCGGTGATCGGCTCATCCCCCTGGTAGGCAACGAGTTGATCGAGGACCGACAGCGCGTCCCGGAGCGCCCCATCCGCCTTCAATGCAATTGCAACCTGCGCCTCCTCGTCTACCTGCAGTTTGTCCCCAGCGACAATTCGCTCGATTTGCTTACGAATCTCCCGCGTGCTGATCCGCTTGAAATCAAAACGCTGGCAGCGCGAGAGCACTGTGGCCGGAACCTTGTGGATCTCCGTCGTTGCGAAGATGAACATCGCGTGGTCGGGAGGCTCCTCGAGGGTCTTCAGAAGGGCATTGAACGCGCTGACGGAGAGCATGTGCACTTCGTCGATGATGTAGATCTTTTTCTGCAGCGAGGTGGGCGTGTATTTGACTGTTTCACGCAACTGGCGGACGTCGTCAACACGGTTGTTCGATGCGCCGTCAATCTCGATAACATCTAGCGCGTTGCCGGACGTGATGTCGTCGCACGCGGGGCAGTCATTGCACGGCTCGGGCAGGCCATCCGAACCGGTTTGCGGATTGTGGCAATTGACCGTTTTCGCAAGCAGACGGGCTGTCGTGGTCTTGCCGACTCCGCGGGGTCCCGTGAAAATGTAGGCATGTGCTACACGTCCGCGTGCGATCGCCCGCTGCAAGGTTCGCGTCACATGCTCCTGCCCCACAACCTCTGCAAACGTCTGCGGTCGCCAGCGCCTCGCCATCACCCGGTAGGACACGCCCGTACCTCTCGTTCCGTTGCTGTTGTTCGATCGATTGGGGACGCTGTGGGAGCGTGCTGCCCTGCGGGAACAGACGGCAACAGCCCTTCACACTTAGGCGAATCTACGATCCCGATTCCCCCGTGGCAACCAATGCGCAGCCCCTCCACCGAGGGAAACATATCCAGCTTCCCGCAGCAGGTGAAGGATTTCTCTCAATCCGGCGTATGCTCGGCAGTTCCAGCCCCGTACCCCAGGAGACACGGGCTCTTGCGTTCCTGACCTCGAGAAAAAAGAGGATCAACAGGTTCCGGAAAACCTGTTGTCCCCCGCGAAAAGATGGGGGTGCACCCCGACTCGACCTCCTACCCGATGAAACCCGAAATGCGTGTGGCTCCGTTCAGGCAACCCCGCGGCACAGGACGTCAACGCCGACCGCTGCTTCCTCTCGGACCTGACGGGGTTGAGCGTGACCCCCTTGCACGGGACCCGGACATCGACACCACAACGCAAAAGAATTTCAAAGGGCGGTGGGCCTCCTCGAGGCATCGGCCCCGCTGAAGCGGATTGCGGGTGACAGGGCACCGCTGGCTCCCCACCTAGCACCCCCGAAACGTTTTACGTCCATAGCCGCAGCCGACTTTGCACGCCGGCAAGAAAAGATACAACCTGGAGGATGATCTCGCTTCCCTCGCCTGCCGAGAACACTCCATGGCCAAAGACAGCAAACCCGCCCTGAAGGCGGGTGAAGCAGATTCTTACGCGGCACCACGGCTCGTTTAGCACGCTGGTCTCGATATGTCGAGACCACAAGCGGCGCTCAACTTAAGCGACTCCGCCGGCTTGTGGAGCTGAGCGGGATCGAACCGCTGACCTCCGCGTTGCGAAC
>CAZIDZ010000021.1:0-43825 GCA_964538455.1 uncultured bacterium | reverse complement strand
GCTTGTGGAGCTGAGCGGGATCGAACCGCTGACCTCCGCGTTGCGAACGCGGCGCTCTCCCAACTGAGCTACAGCCCCAAGGAATCAACCCTTTTCCCGAAGCGAGACGAAAGCTAGGCGCCCTCGCCCGGGATGTCAAGCGTGCCGCAGCGGGCATTCTCCCGCCGCGAAACAATCAATGAATGGCCTTCAAAAGACGGTTCCAGCGAACCATATCCCAGAAGCGGTAAAGCGGCGCAAACTTGTCCCAGCTGAAATAGATCAACTCCGCTTTGCCGAGCACGAGATGCTTGTCGAGGAACCCCCAGTAGCGGCTGTCCGCTGAGTTATCCCGGTTGTCCCCCATCATGAAGAGACTCCCCTTCGGCACGGTCACCGGCCCGTAATTGTCCTTGTTGCCGGCGCCGAAGGGGACAATGTGGCGCATCTTGACATTCCGTGGAAGGGTATATGGATCGGTGTATTTGCCTTGCGGCGGAAGCGGAACGACTTTGCCGTCCACGTACACCACCTTATCGCGAATTTCCACGGTCTGCCCGCCGGTCGCGATGCACCGCTTGATGTAATTGACACGCTGATCGAGGGGATAGCGGAAGACGATTACATCCCCCTGCTTGGGCCGTTCGGGGGCGGGCAGACGTGTGTAGGGAACCGAAAACCCGATATTCGTGTAAGGGATCCCGATCCAGTCAGGCGTTCGAATTCCGTAGACAAACTTGTTGACCAGGAGGAAATCGCCGATCAGCAGCGTGTCTTCCATCGATCCGGTGGGAATGCGGTAGGCCTCCACCGCCGTGACCCGGATGACGAAAACAATGAGAATAACACTGACAATCGTTTCCATCCAGTCACGGAGCGGTCCCTTCCGCTTGCGCTTCTCTTCGGCGATCCTCTTTCGCTCCTGCCGCCAGTGGAGGTAACGCTCCCATAGGCTTTCCCGCCCGATGGATTCCTCGTCCGACTGTTTCTGCTCCTGCTGCCCGTTCATTTGTCATCCACCTTCAGCACGGCGAGGAACGCCTCCTGCGGCACCTCCACCGAGCCTATCTGTTTCATCCGTTTCTTCCCCTCTTTCTGCTTTTCGAGGAGTTTCCGTTTGCGCGTGATGTCGCCGCCGTAGCACTTGGCCAGCACGTTCTTGCGAAGTGCTTTCACCGTGCTGCGGGCGATGATTTTGCTTCCCACCGCCGCCTGGATCGCCACTTCGAACATCTGCCGCGGAATCAGCTCCTTGAGCTTGTCCACGACCTTCCGGCCCCAATCGTACGCCTTGTCCTCGTGTACGATCATGGACAATGCGTCAACCGGGTCGCCGTTGATCAGAATATCCAGCCGCACCATCTTCCCGGGCTGGTACCCGACAAAATCGTAGTCGAAACTGGCGTAGCCGCGGGTCTGGCTCTTCAACCGGTCGTAGAAATCGAAAACCACCTCCGCCAGCGGGAAGTTGTAGGTGATGTCCACCCGGGTCGCCTCAAGATACTCCTGACTGACGAATTCGCCCCTGCGTTCCCGCGCGAGCGCCATGATCGGGCCGACGTAATCGGTGGGCGTGATGATCTGTCCCCGGACGATCGGCTCCTCGATCCGCTCAATGGACACCGGATCAGGAAAATCCACGGGATTCGAAAGCCACTGCTCCTCGCCGTTGCTGCGAACAACCTTGAACCGCACGCTCGGCACCGTCGTGATCAAATCCAGGTCGAATTCGCGTTCGAGGCGTTCCTGCACAATCTCCATGTGCAACAGGCCCAAGAAACCGCAACGGAAGCCGAATCCCAACGCGGTGGAACTCTCGGCGTCGTACCGGAGCGAGGCGTCGTTCAGCGCCAGCTTGTCCAGCGCATCGCGGAGATCTTCGTAATGCTGGTGCTCCGTCGGAAACAGGCCGGAGAAGACCATCGGTTTCGGTTCGCGGTACCCTGCGAGCGCATCCGCGTGCTCACGCTGTTCGTACCGGACCACTGTATCGCCGACGCGGGTGTCACGGATCTCCTTACACCCGGTGATCAGGTAACCGACTTCGCCTACAGAGAGCGATTTCCGGGGAAAACGCTGCAATTGAAGAACTCCCACTTCCTCCGCAGGGTATTGCTTGCCGGTTTTCTTGAAAAAAATCTCCTGACCCGGCGCCAGTTTACCGTCGATCACACGGATGTAGGCGATGGCGCCGCGGTAGTTGTCGTAGAAGCTGTCAAAGATCAGGGCGCGAAACGGGGCGTCAGAATCCCCTCCGGGCACAGGCACCCGCCGGACAATTGCCTCGAGTAACTCGGAGATTCCTGTTCCCTCTTTCGCCGAAACCTTAAGGATGTCGTCCGGTTCGCAGCCGATCAGGTCCACAAGCTGACGGGCGACATGGTCAACCTGCGCGCTGGGAAGGTCGATCTTGTTGATTACCGGGATCAGCTCGAGGCCGGCGTCGACCGCAAGGTAGAGGTTGGCCAGCGTTTGGGCCTCTACGCCCTGTGAAGCGTCTACGACCAGCAGCGCCCCGTCGGCGGCGGCGAGGCTGCGTGAAACCTCATAGGAGAAGTCCACATGACCCGGCGTATCGACAAGGTTAAGAATGTACTCGTTCCCATCACCAGCGGTGTATTTCATCGTGATCGCATGCGCCTTGATCGTTATACCGCGTTCCTGTTCGAGGTCCATGGAATCGAGCACCTGCGCGTGCATCTGCTTGCTGTCGAGGGTCTGGGTCGCCTCGAGCAAGCGGTCCGCCAGCGTGGACTTGCCATGATCGATATGGGCGATGATGCAAAAATTACGTATCAGCCGCGGATCGGGCATGCTTGTCGTTTCCTTTGTCTACAGCGTTGAAAGGTAGGGGTCGCAAAGGGTGAGCAAAAGGGCGCTTACGCGCCCCGTCTCGCCTTTGGTGACGACCCTTTCTGCCGCTTCCAATGCGATTACCCGTCTCCGTTCTCCTGCATAACCGGCTGAACGAAGAGCCGGGCGATGAAGCCTGAAATAAGGCGGGCGGCGCCCATGCCGATGAACATTCCGTCCACGCCCCACAGATGCCCGCCGATCCACGCGAGTGGAATCAGCAGGATGATCAGGCGCGTCACGAAAACCATCAACACGCGCGACGGGCGGCGTAGAGCGTTGTAGGTCTGAACAGCAATGATAAATAAAGAGTCGCCCATCAACCCGACCTCAACCGATCGGAGGTAAAACCTCATCGGCACAAGCACCGTCGGTTCGCTGGAGAACAGATTTGCGATCGGGTGTGCCAAGGCAACGATCAACAGCCAGATGACCGACCCAGTTGTAAACAGGAAACGCTGGCTGATCGAAAGGGCGCTTCGAACACGATCTCTGCGTCCGGCTCCCCAGTTCTGTCCGATAAAGATCATCAATCCCGATCCAACGGCTTGGGGTACCATCAAGGCGAACATGTCCACTCGCATTCCCGCGCCAAACGCCGCCACGGGTCCCGTACCGAAAGCCGACACCATCCGCGTCAACACGCCGAAGGTGATCGGCGTGAGCACCATCATCAGCGCCGCCGGACCCCCGACGACGAGGATCTTCTTCCAGTGCGACCACAACTCCTTGAGACGGGGGACTGCAAAAAGCACCATCTTCTCGCGCACGATCAGGATGTAGAGCGCCATCAGCATCGTTGTCGCCCGCGCGATCACCGTTGCCAGCGCCGCCCCCTGCAGTTCCAATCGCGGAAATGGACCGATCCCGAAAATCAACAGGGGATCGAGAATGATGTTGATCACCGCGGCACTCGTCATGATCGCCGCCGGAGTCTTGGTATCACCCGTTCCGCGGATTGCCGAGTTGCCGACCATCGGCACGACAACGAACATCGCCCCGAGGTACCAGATGTGCATGTATTTCGAAACCAGATCCAGCGTGTCGCGATCCGCGCCGAGCAGCGTAAACAGGGGACGAATCGTGAAAAGTCCCGCCGAGGTGACGATCACGACGAGTGTCAGCGCAAGCAGAAGTCCGTCCCGCGCCAGCTTTCGAACCTCTTCGTGATCTCCTGCTCCGAACCGTTGGGAAATGATCGCCGTCGTGCCGGTGCCGATCCCGAGAGTCAGCCCATTGAGAATCATGACAACGGGGAAAGTGAAGGTCATCGCCGCCAGTTCGTGGACCCCGATCTGGGCGACATACCAGGTGTCGGCGAGGTTGAACATCGTCATCGCCAGCATGCCAATCAGCATCGGCCACGAAAGGCGAACCAAGCTTTTTACGATTGGATCTTCGAGAAGATTGCCGCGCCTGGAGAACACATTCTCCCGCGTCAGAGGTCTGCCGTTCACAGGTGTCTCTCCAGGTTTTGCCGCATACTGTCCAAGGAGCGCAGCATTACCCGCACCTCCTCCGGATCGAGCTGTCCGACCGCGACACGATGCACCTCACGCAATACGCCTTTCACTCGCGGCCAGAGTTCCACCCCTCGTTCCGTCAGGCTGATTCGCAGCACCCGCTCGTCCTCGCTGTCTTCCTCGCGCCGAACAAAGTCAAGCCTTTCCAGAGCGTCCACCTGCCGCGTGACAGCCGGAGCGGAGATGCCAAGATGTTCGCTGATGTCACGGGCGGACACCGGTTGCTTTCTCGCGATGATGCCGAGGACGATCGCCTGGGACGCGCTCAACCCAAGCGGTTTTACGCTCTTCTGCAACAGGGCGTGATGAGCATTCAGCACCCGCTGTGTCCAATACCCGATCGATTCCGGTTTGATCGTTTTCTCTGGACCCATTCGCCGTGCACTTCCTTAACACGTTAACTAAAGCGTCAAGTAAACACCTGTGCCCGGCGCTTCGCAAGCGAAAAGAAAATCCATTGGAGCATGAAAAATCCGAACCCCGGGGGTCCGGATAAACACAATTCCGAGATGCAGATGGAACGTGTGAGGATTCAAGGAATTCGTGTAAAAACGGGCTTGCCGGACTTGCCACCTGTCTTCTTTTCCGGAACCATGCGCGGAAGGGCTTCCGGGGTGTCGAGCAGGTCAGCGATCCACTGCTGCGCCTGGTCCGCTTCGTCCGTATCCGGCCAGGTTTGCACCAGCTTCTCGAAGAGGCGGCGGGCTCCGGTCACATCCCCCTGACGCGCCCGAATGATCCCGCGTTTCAGCATCGCCGTCGCGAGACGGTTGCTCTCCGGGTAGCGGTCGGCGAGTTGGGTGAACACAATCCGGGCCGAATCCAGCTTCAAGGTATCAGTTGCCGCCTCGGCGAGGTAGGTTTCACCCATCCAGTAGAGGGCATCGTCCGCCATCGGTGTCGTCGGATAATTTTCGATGTAGGCTTTAAACCCCATCCGAGCAACGCTCATCTGGCCGGCGAGGTAATCCGAGTAGCTCTGTTGGAAGAGCTGCTGCGCCTCCACCGCTTCGTAGGCGCTCGCTGCAACACTGTCTCCGAGCACGGACGCCACCAGGCGGTTGAACGTATCCAATTGTGAAATCAACTTCTGCAAGCGGTCTTCGGACTCTGCGAACCGCGAGGTCATCGTCACAATCTGCCGCTCCAAATCCCCGCTGATGGCGCCCTGGTCCGCCCGAAGGGCTCGAATCAGCTCCTCTTGCGCCTTCAGGTAATCCGAGACGTTTCCGCCAAGCAGGTTGTGAAGCTCGTTCACCTTCTTTTCGATCTCTTTCTGACGTTTCTCGATCTGCTCCAGGTCGGCGTCCATCGTCTCCATCCGGGCACGAAACTCGACGTGGTCCGATTGAAACCGGCGGATTTCCTTCCTGGAGGCACATCCGGAAACCAGCACGCTCAAGACGAGAAGCGCGGGCAGCGACCTCCGCCACCCGCGCCAGACCGTTGCCAATGCCAGGCGATAGCCCATGGTCGTTCCTTACTTGATCAGCGTCACCGCGCGCCGGTTCTTCGCCCACGCGGCTTCGTTGTGACCCGGATCTACCGGACGTTCCTCGCCATAGCTGATGATCTCGAGACGATCCGCGTTGATCCCGTAGTTCACGTAGTACTCTTTCACGGCATTCGCACGGCGTTCGCCAAGCGCAAGGTTGTATTCAGTGCTCCCGCGCTCGTCGCAGTGCCCCTCGATTACGACCTGCCACTGGTCGTATTTCCGGATCAATTCTGCGTTCTTTTGCAGGGAATCCCTCGTCGCGGCCTTGAGTTCGGATTTGTCAAAATCAAAGTACACCGTACTCATCGACGCTTTCGCCTGGCGTTCCTGTTCCTGCTGACGCTGCATCTCGAGCCGCTGCTGTTCCAGGCGCTGCTGCTCCTGTTCGGCCTCCGCCTGGGCAATGGAATCAGCTTTCACCTTTGCCAGCGAATCCGCCTTGACTTTCGCCAGTGAATCCGCTATCGCCTGCTCGCGCTGCATCGCCAACTCCTCAGGAGTTGGTCCCGGGGGCACCTGTTGCTTCGCTGCACACCCCATCAGCAATGCCCCTACCAGCGCTGAAATCATCAATACCAGAAGAATCCGTGTGGTACGCATGAGCACCTCGCTTCGTTCAACACCCCAAAAAGCAAACACTTAAAACTTATACTGAGGGGGCTTTCTATCAGCGTTCAATCTACCTAATTCACGCGTCAATTCGCAAATTCTATGCGAGAGCCGGCCACTGGCCTTACCTTGACTGAAAACACCCCCGATACTATTTTGAGCCCGCTTTTGGGGATTGGTGTAACGGCAGCACACCTGACTCTGGATCAGGCAGTCGGGGTTCGAATCCCTGATCCCCAGCCAACTACCCGCAGTTTCTGAGCGATCAGGAAAGCGGGTTTTTTACCTCCGCGCGAATCTTCCAATGAGAACAGCCCGAGTCGCTTCGAGTAAGACGTGCCAATCCTATGCCAGGCGGTTTAAACAAATCAACTCCTTCAAAAACAGTGTCCACATACCTATAAGCTGCGGACGGGTTGCCTCAACAGGTGTGTTCCCTGATACACGGGGATGCCTGTCTTGTCTATCACGCCAAGTATACGTATTCGAACCCGGTGTAGTTCCAGATGTTTGAAAGCCGCCCGACAACCGCCTGAAATCCAGTGTGTTGCCAGCGCGCCACGCGTCTGGCCAGCTTGCATTTTGCAGGTGTTTGGACTACTTTCAGGGGGATTTTTTCTGCAAGAAAGACCGCTCTTTCAACCTTTCCAATTCATAGGCCTTCAAAAAACAATGATGACATACCTTTTTGCATTCGGAACACGACCGGAAGCGATCAAACTCGCCCCGCTCATCAGGGAACTCTCTTCCAGGCCCGATGTCCGGGTGAAAACGCTGATCACGGCCCAGCATCGGGAGATGCTCGATCAGGTGCTGGAACTCTTTGAGATCAAGCCCGATTTTGACCTGGATTTGATGCGTTCCAACCAGAGTCTCGAGGATCTAACCGCTCGCATCATCGAATCGGTCAGCGAGGTGATTGCGCGGGAGAAACCGGACGCAATCGTTTTGCAGGGCGACACGACGACGACTTTTGTCACGGCGCTGGCCGCGTTCTACCAGCAGGTCAAGGTCATTCACGTCGAGGCCGGACTGCGCACCGGGCGGAAATACGCGCCGTTTCCGGAGGAGATCAACCGCCGGCTCACCGGGGTCCTGACCGACCTGCATTTCCCACCCACCGAACGAGCTGCAGAAGCGCTGCGTCGCGAGAACGTGCCCGCGGACCGGATCTTCACCGTCGGCAACACTGTGATCGACGCTCTGCTGTGGGTAATCGAAAAGTCGCGGGCGCAGCACGATGAGATCGCGAAGAGATTCCCGATGATTCCCCTCGACGGCCGCATGCTGTTGGTCACAGGACATCGCCGGGAAAACTTCGGCCAGGGATTTCGGAACATCTGTCACGCCCTGAGGACCATTGCCGAATCGAACCCGGACTTGACCATCGTCTATCCCGTCCACCTCAACCCCAACGTGCAGAAACCTGTTCAGACCATTCTTTCGGGGCTCGCCAACGTCCATCTCATCGAACCCCAGGACTACCTGTCGTTCGTCTGGCTGCTTGACCGGTGTTATCTCGTGCTCACGGATTCCGGAGGTGTTCAGGAGGAGGCCCCCACGCTCGGTCGGCCCGTGCTGGTGATGCGCGAAATTACCGAACGCCCGGAGGCGGTGGAGGAGGGAGTCGCTGAGCTCGTGGGCACGGACGCGGAGCTGATCGTTTCAAGTGTTCAAAAGCTCCTGGACGACGCAGCAGAGTACGAAAAGATGAGCAGGGCGCATAACCCTTACGGAGATGGCACCAGCGCGCGCCAGATTGCGGACATCCTGACCGCCAAGATGTGAATGCGCCAAAAAAACAGCATGGCTCAGAACGCGGGCGGGCTAAGAACGAAGCGGTCCTAGTCTCTGAGCACCGTCTGACGGTCGTGTTTGGGAAGGTTTCGATCCAAGTCAGCATACAGCGCCAGCAACGCCTTGCGGCCATGTTTCAGGCTGTATGTGTCGGCCGCCTTTTCGTACCCGTTTGCGCCCTTCTGCCTTGCTGCCTGGGAATTTTTCAACAGAGACCGAAGCGCTTCGGCGTACGATGGTCCGTCAAAACCGGCGGCGACCGCGCCGCAGTCCGCAGACTCGATGAACCTGCGGTAGAGGGGCGCGGGAGTGGAAACAACAGGCAGGCCGCGGGCGAGATAGTTCATCATCTTGTTCGCCGGCCAGCAGCGAACGCTGTGGATATCCGGCCGGTTGGCGACCATCCCGACGTCCATTCTGTCGAGGTGGGGAAGAATTTGATCCCGGGGCACCCATCCCATCAGCTCAACACGGTCTCCGAGACCCGTTCGAGAGCTCCATTCCTGAAAGTATTGTTCGTCACGCTGCTCCATGAAACTACCCGCGACAAGCAGTTTCAATTTTGGAAATTCGGCTGATAGAATTTCAAACGCTTCGAGCATCACATCCATTCCCCGCTGCAGCGAGAAATAACCGTCATGCCCCAAAATCCGAATCGGGCCATTTCTTTCCGGCGGCGCCGGCCACTCATCCACAGGCGGCCCGCCCACTACCCAGCGGACCGGAAGCCAGGGGTTCAGCCACAGATAGTAGGATTCTTCAAGGACATGCGCGGTGCTCACGGCATCCACGCGGTGCTGTACCATCCAGTCCTCGTAATTGACGACAAGGCCGCGGATCAGCTTTCGCAGGAAACGGAAACGAGTCTGCGCGGAATAAAAGTAGGACCAGACCTCGGGGCTGTCGAAAACCAGCTTGACCTCTTTCCCCCGTTTGGCAAAGCGGCGTTTGGCCATTGCGGCAGCGAAAAGGGGGGCATCAACCTCGAAGACATGCAGGATATCCGCGGGAATGCGTAGCGCGTACTTCCACAACGTGGCCAGGGTATGAAATTTCCTAAGGAATGAATTTCTTGCTTTTCGGTAGGTTAGAATACGGATGCCGTCGACCATCTGATCGGCAGGTTCGTCACGGTAACGGGGGCCGACAATCGTCACCTCGAACCCCGCATCGCGGAGAGTCCGCGCGGAGAGCTGGTGCACCCGCTGTTCAAAAACGGGATCGCGTGCGAGCAACATCAACACTTTTCGTGGGCGATTCATGAGCTCTTTACCCTTTTCATCCGGATTGCGCGAGAAACACGCCGTCTACCTGTCTATGCCCACCGCTGTGAGCAGGAAGGCGTACTCGAAGGCGGTTTCACGCAAGCGGTCGTAGCGGCCGGAGGCGCCGCCGTGTCCCGCCGACATATTGGTCTTCAGCAACAGACGGTTGTTGTCGGTTTTCAGCGCGCGAAGTTTCGCCGTCCATTTCGCAGGTTCCCAGTACTGCACTCGCGGATCGTAGAGGCCCCCCTCGATCAGTAAATCCGGATAGTTCTGGGATTTCACGTTGTCGTAGGGAGAATACTGCCGCATGTAGCGGTACTGCGCCTCGATGTGGGGGTTGCCCCACTCCTCATACTCCGTCACCGTAAGGGGAATCGATTCATCCAGCATTGTGTTGAGGACATCGACGAACGGCACGGCCGCGACGATGGCGCGAAAGAGATCAGGCGCCATGTTTGCGACAGCTCCCATCAACAATCCGCCCGCGCTCCCGCCCATCGCGGTCAGTCTGTCGGAAGACGTGTACCCTTCCTTCACAAGATATTTTCCCGCGTCGATGAAATCATAAAACGTATTCATTTTGTGCATCATCCTGCCGTCCTGATACCATTGGCGTCCCTTGGCGCTCGATCCACGCACGTGGGCCTGGGCATAGATGAAGCCTCGGTCGATCAGGCTGAAAACCCGTGAGTTGAAGCCCGGGTCAATGGTGATGCCATAGGACCCATAACCATAGAGCAGAAGCGGGGAACTTCCGTCCCGTGGAGTGCCTTTGCGCATCAGCAGGGAGACGGGAACGGTTTCGCCGTCGCGCGTCGGAGCGTCGATCCGAAAGGTGATGTATTTCGACGGATCGTAGCCGCCCCCAACATCGTCGCGCTTGCGCTGCGTTTTTTCAAGAGATGCGAAATCGATATCGTAGACGGTCCTCGGTGTGACCATGGACGAATACACAACCCTCAGGCTGTCCGCGCCGTAATCCGGATTGTCACCCGCCCAGACGACATACGCCGGTTCCGCAAAAGGCACTGTTTTACGTTTCCCCGACTTCGGATCGAGTATCCGCACCTGGCGGATGGCATTTTCCCGTTCGTACAGCACAACAGCTTTATCGAAAACATCGAATCCCTCGAGAAGCACATCTTTGCGAGTGGGTATAATTTCGCGCCAGTTCTTGAAACTGCTACGGTCTTCGGGAGCATCGACCAGTCGAAAGTTGACCCCGGTGTCATTGGTCCGGAAGAGAAACCGGTGGCCATGGTGTTTCGCGTAATAGAGAATTCCCTTGCGGCGCGGCTGGAGACTGCGAAAAGCTCCTAGGGGATGGTCCGCCGCGAGCACATACACTTCGCTCGAGGTCTCGCTCTCCGAACGAATCTTTACGAACTGGTGATCCTTCGATTCGTGCACTTCCACAAAGAAGCGCTCATCCGGCTCCTCGAAAACGAGCCGGTCCATCGACGAGGGTTCGTCCAGCCGGTGACGCCAGACCTTCCAGGGCCGCAACGCAGCATCGAGCGTCACATAGAAGAACGTCCTGTTGTCTCCGCCCCACGCTCCGGTGTAGTAAACGCTGTCCACCCGTGCAGGGTAGAGGCTGTCTCCGTTCAGATCCTTGAAATAGAGAGTGTAGGTTTCGCGGCCCGTCGTGTCTTCCGCGAAGGCCAGAATGCCATGATTGGGGCTGATTTCGAAAACCCCCGCCTCGTAGTGGCTTTTCCCCGCCGCGCGGACATTCTCGTCGAGAACCACCTGCTCCGGAGTAGAGCCGTCAACCCCCCTGCGAAGGTGGATGGGGTACTCCTTGCCCGCTTCGGTACGCTCGTAATAGTACCAGGGGCCGTTATGCACGGGAACACTCAAATCGTTCTCTCGGACACGGCTCTTCATCTCCTCGAACAACGCCCGCTGCAACCGCTTTGTCGGCCGCATCACGGCGTCCGTGTAGGCATTCTCAGCCCTGAGATAGGAGATCACCTTGGGATTGTCCCGCTCGCGAAGCCAGAAGTAATTGTCCGTTCTCACATCGCCGAAGAGAGTGTCCGCCTGCGGATGGATTTCCACCACGGGCGGAGTGGTGACCGTGCAGGATGCGAGCAGAAGCAGCGCCGCCAAGGGCAAGATACCGGCAAGCGACGCCTTGCGGATAATTTGCGGGAAAGCTCGCGCGCCATCCAATCCTTGATTATTCATCGTTCCTCTCGTTTTACCGGCAATAGTCCGCAGAGCATGCTCTTCGATACTTCGCTAGCTCCGATAAAGCCGAAAATGTGTTCATTCGGCTGAGGTCCAGTCAAGTTACTCCCAGCACCATGCAAGCCGCGCCTGCGAGTAGCATTTTCGACTCGATTTGTCCTTTTCTGCGTGGCTTACCGCGCTGAGGAAGAAGATAATCCATTATTTCCCAATTTGTTCAGCTCTGGCATGCCAGTTGCTTCTTTGTATATTGCCTGAGTGGTTCAGTGGGAGAAACCCGCCATGAAAAGCATTCGCATCATGATGCTCCCTGCCATCCTTCTTTTCTTCGTCCAGGGATCGATCGCCGATCAGGAGTTGCCCGGCAGTTTGGAAAACACCACCCCCGTCGACCAGGTGAAGGGATATTCCCCGCCAGTGTTGATTGAATCCGTCCGCCCAGCGCGAATGGCGATCAATCATCGTGAAATCGAGGGGTACACCACCTTCGAAATCCTGGTGAACGAGGAGGGACGTGTGGCGAGCGCGAGGGTGCTGTTCCGCAGCAGCCGGATTGCTCTGCGCAACGCAATCGACGCAGTAGCGCGCTGGAGATTCAAACCGGCAACAATCAACGGAATCCCGACAAAAGTTCTGGTTGCTTACAACGTCCCGATGGGTCCCGTGCTTGAAATCTTCCAGGAAAGGAACTACGTGTCGCGCGTTTTTGACGCCGATCCGGGTATTGCTGTCAAATAACTTCGGGCAAGAAAAGACGAGCGAACGGATCCTCTCCGGAAGATCCGTTCGCTTTTGTTTTATTCAGCGCACATGCGCGAAAAACGGTCACAGTCAACAGGCGGTTCTGGACTTCCGGTCTTCGAGCTGAACCGGTTGGATATTTTTCCCGTTCTCACATAAAAACGGCCGGACATCGAAATGTCCGGCCGTGGATACGTCACATCGATAAGACAGGTTACTTCACCAGGACCATTTTGCGGGTCTGGACGAAGTCTCCGGCCTGCATCCGATACAGGTAGACACCGCTCGCCAGGTTGCTGGCATCAAACGTCAGTGTCTTCTGACCGGCCGCGACATTCCCGTTGAACAGCGAGGCAACTTCCTGGCCGTTGATGTTGAATACCTTCACCATCACCTTGCCCGCCTGCGGCACCGTGAAGGAAATCCGGGTGCTCGGGTTGAACGGGTTCGGGTAGTTCTGGTTCAACTCGTAAGCCATCGGCAGAGCCTTGGCGCCCTGTTCGGGAGCGGAAGTGAACTCGCTCAACAGGGTGATGACGAACGCCTGCAGCTGGTCCGTCGGGAGCGTGTAGTACTCATCCGCATCCAGACGATCCGAGGCCAGCGAAATGTCGAACGCCATGTAGTAAGCCGTTCCGCCGCCGGTGGTCGTGTTCATCACGCCGTAGGTTAGGCCGTTGTCGGAACCGAAGAAGATGCCGTTCAGCGGGTCGCTCGGGTAGAGCGGGTCAGCCCAGATGTTGGCGGTGCTCCCCGTGATTGCGGTCAGATGGTTTGGGTAGGTGACGAACGGATCCGACTCGAAGTCCGCCGAAACCGTGCCGGCAGCACCGACGAAGGTTGTGTCACCAACCCAGTTGCCATCTCCGTCCACCGGGTCGCTGTAACCACCCACAAGACCGAAGACGTCAAACGCGAAGTCGCCGGAGCTGAAGAGGGTCGTCTGATCTCCGTCAACACCGTTGATCCACAGGTAATCCGGGTCCGCGTAAATCATGTCGCCGCCATTCGCGATATACGTAGCGAACGGGTTATCATCACCGGCAGTAAACGGCATGTTGGCCGATCCCGTGGCCGTGTAGAGAATGACGTCCCAGTCCTTCTGGTCGATCAGGTAGCTGTCAAAGCCGCTCGCGCCACCAACATCGTAGAATTCGATGTGGTCCCAGATTCCCGTGCCGAGCAGCGCGTCGTACACCGAGCCCCAATAATACGGACCACCAAAGGAGCCGTCATCCATCCAGAGCACCACCGCATCTGCGCTGGCTTCAGGAAGGATTTCGAAGTGCTTCCTCTCGTTGATCTGGCTGTTGTACTTACTGTCGTTGTCGATAGCCGAGCACCAGTAGTAGACCACATCGCCCGCGTTAAGACCCGAAAGCACGATCTGACCGTCGAACGTGTTGTCCGCATTGGCATCCGTGATCTCGACAGAGTCCGGAGCGTTCTCCATGGTGTCGCCGGGGGCAACCGACCAGACGAGATACGCATGATCGTTGGCGTCCCAACCCGAAATCGGGTCGACAACGTGAACGGTGACATCGCAGGTCTTGCTGCCGTTCACAGTGCTTGGCAGGCTGCTAAGGCTCTCAAGAATCGGTGGAGAACCTTCCGGATAGCTCACACCGACATTCAGCTCGAGGTCCAGGGACGTGCTGCTGGAGTACTGGCCCCAGAACGCGGTTGTGTCCCCATAGGGCAGAGACCACGGGCCACCGAACCAGGAGTAGCAGAATCCACGGCTGCCGTCATCCGAAAGCGGATGGGGGAACGCTGCCCCCTTGGCGAATCCAGCCAGGAAGCCCGCCGGATCCGGGCCGGGACGATAGATCTGGGCGGTGTTCTCCATCTGAGATTGATCGAACAGATACTCCCAACCACCCGTTCCAACCGCCGCCACAGCATTCGGGCCGAACAGCACGCTGCCGATTGGAGATTCGCTGACGGTACCGCGAGCCCCTGTTGTGCCATCCACACGGCCATCCGGGAACGCCGCGAGCCACGTTGGGTTCGCTTCCCAGAGATAGGCGGTCACGTTACCGGCATCGTTCCACTGCTGCTGCACCCAATGGAGGGAGCAGGGAGCGAGCGGTTTCAGGTAGACCGCAAAGGTGTCCCCTTCAGCGCCCGAACTAAGGTAGTAGTAGGAAGGTGTTGCATAGCGATACAGGCGGAAAATTTCCGTCGCAGCGCTTGCATCCCCACTACGGTACGTGCTGATCGAAGCTGGCGCGACAGGCCCAACTGTTTTCTGGACCTGCATATCCTTGCCACTCAGCGGCACGACGTCGAGCAATTCGCTTGCGAATGCCGAACCAGCCAGAAGCAGGAGGGACACACCCAGCGCAACAAACTTACGCATCATACATCCTCCATGGTTTCCTCGTGTCGGGAACCGCCCGCACAAGCGGGCAGCTCCCAACACTTATCCAGTTTGGTTTTACTACTGTGACAGTTCATCCAATTTATCCCGCATCGCACTGAGAAACAAGCCGTAATCGGTGGCGTAAAGATAATCCACATCAACGCTGTCTCCCCGCGCTGGGATGGGTGTTCCTTGAATCTGAATCCCACTTCCCGCGACCGTGAAGTCAACTATAGCATAATCAAGGCTGTTAATGGCCGCAGATTGGGGATAAATAAGGTTTCCGTGGGAAAGAGTGACGTTTGCTATGCCATCCGTAGCCGTTGTTTGGAGCACGGTGACCGCGTCTCTCTCTGCCGTGATTTGTACGATGGAGCTGGTTGACGAAATGAAGTTGCCCGTCACCTGATCGAGAATCAGCATCGTCTCGTAGTAATTTTCAGCTCCGTATTGAGCTTCCGCCTCGATCAGACGAAGGTCTGTCAAATCGAAATCGAGGAATCGATGCACCTGCTGGCTTGCAGGCTTCTTCTCCCAGATGGCTTCACCAAGTTTGGCGTTTGTGACGGCATCCTCGTATTCCCCTGCAGCGAGAAACGCCGCCGACATGCCAGCATAGGTTTCAGCATAAATCGGATGATCCGGCGGATACTCGTTGCCGAGAACAGGTCCGAGCGCCAGAACGTTTCCAAAGTTGTTCTGGGCAACACTCGGCTGATTCATCAGGGCATAAGCATATCCGAGACCGAGATACGCCTCCAGGGTCGTCGCATTCGCATTGGCCGCAGCCGTGAAACGGTCCACAGCGGCCTCCGGATCACCAGCCTTCAGGTTTTCCCAACCCTGCTGCAACATGAAGTCAATCGTCTCGGTCGGGGTGAAATCATCCTTTGAGACAGCATTCCTTTCGCATCCGACGACACTGAAGCCGAACACGAGAAGCGCCGCCAGGAGAAGGCTCATGTTTTTCCAGCGTAAAACTTGACGCATGGTCTATACCCTCCTTGGGACCGCTTACTTTACCAGAACCATTTTCCGCACGCCGCGGAAGTCACCCGCCTGCATCTGAACGAAATAGACGCCGGAGGCAAGTGGCTGTCCATACGCGTTGCGGCCATCCCACACGATCTTGTGACTTCCAAATCGCATCGGACCGTCCACAAGACGAACCACCTCACGACCCAGGATATCGTAGACCACGAGTCTCACATTGCCGGCATTCGGCAACACCATCTCGATAGTCGTGGATGGGTTGAACGGGTTCGGGTAGTTCTGCTTCAGAGCGAATTCCGTCGGTAAAACCAGCTCGCCGGGCGTTTCACCCGGCTGACCGGCCATCACCTGGAAGCTGCCGAGTTTGCCTACACGGGCGGAAACCGTGGCGTTTTCGCGATCCACACTGCCACCAATGCAGACCCACTGGCCTCTGTATTCAAAATAGATGCCCACCGGCTGGTCGCCGGCCTTCCCGGCATCGTACTTCATCGTCAGCACAGCGGGATCCCGAAGATCACGGTCTTCCGCGCGGATGCTGTACAGCGGGCTGATCCGGGTTCGGCTGCCGGTCGCTTCAACGGTTCGTGATCCGCGAACGGCCTCCTCGAACGAACACGAATTTGCCACCGCAGTCACCACCTGTTCCCTGCCGAACGCATCGCCTGAAAGCTGCATCTGGAAATCATCGCCCAAGGCGATGATCCCGCCCCGGCCGGGCTGGATGCTGGTGACACTCACCGGAACGTCGGGCACCCCCTGGATTTCTATGCCGTTGGCATAGTATCCGTCGAGATGCCACTCATAGTCCCCTGAAACGTTCAGCCAGGTCGAAGTGAAATACTGCTTCGAGGTTCCGGTCGAAGAAGAAATCACATAGTCTTCATCGGTGTCGAACATCGCAACAGTATCGCTCTCCTGGGTGGCGTAGACGGTCGGGGCTTCCACTCCGGGCTGACTGAAGATCTCTTCACTGCTGATCACGTACAGCTCGAATTTCCGGTTGTACAGACTGTTTTGGGAAACAAACAGATATGTGTAATCCGCAGGTGTCGTCTTGCTGTTGAACAGGAAATCTCCTGTGTTGGTCGCAACGATAATGCACATCGGGACGTTGCCGCCATCCGCGGGCAGGTCGAAGTTCCAGTCCCCGTGATCCATCGGGACGATTGCGGCACCAGACGACACATCGATATCCTGCACGTCATAATCCACTGCGTTCCCAAAGTTGAACTGGTCAACCTTAAAGTTCAGTTTGCGGAACCGCTTGACGTCCTTGGATTGTCCCACGCTGATCGTAAGCGAATCGCCTAGCAGAGCCAGGAAATCACCGACACCGGGGTTAAAGGCAATGACGTAATAATCGAACCCCTGGTTTGTGCCGGCGAAAGAATACGGCGGCGGTTGAGTGCTCGACCATTTGATCCCCGTCCCAGGCGCATTGCTCCTGTGCGTCGATGCGTTGTGGAACACATAGAGACCATGGTAAGGATTGCCCGGAATGACGATATCTGCCAGGTTGGCCGTAGCGAAATCAAGGTAGATGTCATCGAAATCATCCTTCAGCCAGGGAGTCTCATCGTAATCCCCAGCCGCCCACCGCTGCGTCAGGATCGACTGAATACCGTTGATACCGATACGACGCGACGTCGCGATCTGGCCGATGAATTCCTCGCCACCGTATTTCTCGTACAGGTACAGCACAAATAGGTACGCATGCTCGTAATCGATCCTGTCGTTCAAATCGCTGCTAAGGAACGTCAGATCGTTGGCGCCACCTATACCATCAGCAATGCCTGCGCCTTCGAACGTCGGCTGGACAAAACCAGTGCTGTCCTTGTCACGGCTTCCAACCAGGAAATCCGCAAAATAGGACAACCCCTTACGGAGCCAGGTTTCCTCGTACGGATCTATCTTGTAGGTCACGTATTCCGCGTAGAGTTCCGCGAGTCCGCGCTGCCCATCCCCTGACGATGCCCCGACACTGCCGAGAGCCGTCGGAGCTGTGTGGTAATCGCTGGGATTGCAATCCAGGTAAATCACGTCGTTCTGCTGATCGAGATACCCGGCTTTCCACAATCCCGCCTGCGTGTTGTTTCGGCCCAGGCCGTACTCGTCGATCACGTTAGCCATCACGAAGGTTGTCGTGTCCGGGACATAGCCGGACACGTTCCCGGCGGCGTAGGCATCCAGGATGACTTCGCGTGCACCCATCGATGTATCGTACGGCGTTTCGTTCTCAAAGAAGTCAGCCGCTGCAGCCACCTCGGTGCTGTCAACCTGGTGTGCATTCCATGCTTCGTTGTCAACATACCAGATGCCGTGATCGCTGATCTTCCGCAACGCCGCATAAATCGTGCGCGCGGGGGTCGGGAAGGCCTCATAGCTGGCAATCTGGAAGCGGCGCCCCATCGTCAGCGATAGTGCGATGCTCTCTACGCCATTGCTGATCATGTCGCCGTCATGAACCACTCCGTCCACACCCAACGACGCCGTGCCATCACCATTCATCAGCAAACCCGCCGAAATGGTGGCCGTCGGTCGAAGGAGATTATCGTTGGAGAGCGCGTTCAGCGAAGCGACCACGGAAGTCGGCAGATAGAACAAGGCGTTCCTTGGAGTAAGCGATTCCGTGGAATCCGCATCGGCAAGAGCCACATCGCTCAGCGTCAATTTCGTCAAATCCACGTCGGTGTCAGGATTGAACTCCGCGTTGCTGCAAATGATCTGCAGGACACCGTCCTGAAGGTCGTAAAACAGCGTGGCGATCAACGGTGGATTCTGATCGGCAGTGTAGTTCACGGGCGCGTCCACGACCGCCCGGTTGCCGTTGCCGATACGCGTCTGAAAGACCGAATACGGATCGACGCTTAACGTCAAAGCGGATTTGTCGGCAAGTCCCTCGAGGGCCGCAACCTCATCATCGTAAAGCAGGAAAGACCACCCCTTGTTGCCGCTGACGCGCTCGGCATAGGCCGGGTCAGTCTCATCGGCCGGCACATCATCGAGGGTGAGAACCGTTTCTCCATCCGTCAACGAGAACCCGGAACGGACAACCACGTCACTCAACGACAGATCAAAAAGCACCGTCAAGGTGTTGGTTTCAGCGTCGTAAACAACCGGATCCGTGTCCGCCAACTCCGGTGCCTTATTCGAAGCCGTTTCTTCGGTCACCGTCAACGGCACGCTGCCGGAAATGTTGCCGTTCCCCTCGTCATCGTACGTAACGCAAGTTTCAAGAGAAACCTGAAGCGACTCCCCGGTGCCTAGCGAATCGATCATATCCTCGATATGCATCGCATCCGAAGAAATCGTGATCACGCGAAGGGACTGGTTGCCGTTCGCGAGACTGAACTGCTTGGCCACTTCCAGGGTGTAGCTATCAAGTACATCGGTACCGCTCACCAATTCGACGGTCAACCGGGAGGCTTTCGAGACCGTCGCGTAGTCGGTCGTGATCACCCGGTTGAAATCCACCGTCAGATAGTTTGTCCCCATATCGTAACCGGCGCTCAAAGCCTTGAAGAGCGACGTATCCGGTACGAGCGTCACGACTCCGTCTGTCACGGGAGCAACGCTGTTGTAGTTCTGGTCCACGAACGCAAACGCCGGGAACGTCATCGTGATGCCGCTCGCCAGATCGTAATCCTCAAACGTTTTTTGATCAGTCGGATCCAACCCGAGTTCGATCACCGTTGAGTCGTGGAGGGTGAGAACCGTCGCCACTGCAGGAACGTACTCATCCGAACCGGCGGAAAACGTGATCGCGGTTTTCACCACGTTCGGTTCCATGTCCAGAACACCATTGTCGTTCCGGTCTTCAGGCGGGAGTGCATTGAGCACGCCGTTTCCCGGACCAGGCCAGCCGGTCACCGGATCGGCAATCGAGGCATCTTCGGCAATCTCGTCAAACTGTACCGGGTTGCTGAAGGTCAGTATGAACTTGTTGTCGTTTGCGATGTACTCCGCAGAGAGCAGTGTGGTCGGATTCGCATCCTCCACATAGCGAACCGCAACGGTCGCCCCCCGGACTTGCTCGTCATTCGGCCGGACAAACGCACCATCCGGAATGATCAGAGTAAGCGAAGAGTGGTCGAGTACGGTCTCGATCTTCTCAAGGGCGGCGATGTCATTGCCCCAGATGTCGTACTCAACCGTCTCAGTGGTCGACTCATCGACATAAGACGTATGGTCGATCACGGCGCCATAGTACATCCGAATCTGAACTACTGTTCCTCTGTTTGTCGTGTTCATCACTGTGCCACCCGGGAGCGTATAATCATCCCGGAGGCCGCCGTTGTCATCATCCAGGACAAGCTGACCGATCGGAACCGCGGAAGCCACCGTTCGGACATTGCCGCTGAAATAGATGGACAACACATTGGTCGCTTCGTCGTACATGGCGCTATCCGGTTGCACCGCCTGAGCCACGGAAGCAAATGCCATGATGAAAAGAGCAACCATCCACAAGAAACGTCTGACCATTGACATGTCGTTGACCTCCTCCGTTCAGCCCCGACCCGCAGATCGGGGCCGAATGAAGTGCTGTGAAAGTCTTAGAATCCGAACTGGATGCTGAAGCGGTGGACCAGGTCGAGCACGCCGTAATCGCTGACGGCGTAATCGATCTCGAATCCAGCAAACTTAACTCCAACACCCGCCGATAACCCGAGCGAATCGTGGTTGAACGTGTAGCCTCCCCGCAGGAAGAACGCCTCCTGGAAGGCGTATTCGCCTCCCAGGTTGATCCGTTCAACGTTGTCGTTCGGGTGCTCCAGTTCGCCTACCACGGTCAGACGATTCTGGGCGGTCAGAATCGGATCTGCCGCCAGTCCCAGCCGGAAAACCATCGGGAAATGGTACGCCAGGTAGCTTTGCTCGTCCGGCAGAAGGGTACCGTTGTCCCAATCGTGGTATGTTCCAGCCAACTGAATCTCCGGACCGAAATTGCGAATGTTCATCGAAATCCTAACGGTGTTCCAGCGAGTGTCATACATCGTGCCGACATCCACCGCGTAAGACCCCGATATCTCCTTGTCCAGATCTTCGCGAACATACTTGATGTTGGCTCCGAAGCTGAACTTATCGGTTAGTTTACTGGCGACGGAAACGCCCGCAACCAGATTGTTGACCGAAAAGTACTCCCCGGTGCCGTTCTGGTTTTCCACCGTCGTGACTTCGATGTCTCCCGAATTCATCATCGCGCCGAAGACACCGACGGTCCAGAATGGATTGATGTTGTAGGCTGCACCGACAGCGTTGTAGCTGATGTCGGCGAGCCATCGAATGTTCTCGAGGTAGACGCTTTCCCCCTCCACATTCATTAACCCCGCCGGGTTCCAGAACATGGCGGTGACGTCGTTGCTTAGCGCCGAGAAACCGTTCCCCATGGCAACGCCGCGCGTGCCGATGGGAATCTTGAGGAAGTCGGAACCGGTCGTGCCAACCTTGGCAAATCCGGCGGCATACACCGAGGATCCGGCTAGAAGTAGCCCGACCACCAGCAAGACCAATGCAGTTTTACTCGTTCTGCGCATGGTCGTACTCCTTTGCAAAGGTTAGCGAATAATCAGGAACTTGCCAATCTTCTTGTCGCCCTTGGGCGTCTCCACCACGTACAGGTAAAGACCCGAAACGACCGACTGGTTATTCCTGCTGATCAAGTCCCAGCCCGCATCCCCCGCCTGGCCATCATTCTTCCAGATCGTGTCGATCAGGTCGCCGGTGAGCGAGAAGATCGAGATCTTGCAGCGAGGCGGCAGGTTGACGAATGAGATGCGGTTCTGATACCGCGCTTCGAACAGCGCCGTGCCCTTATACGGGTTCGGAACCACCTGCACCTTGGAGAGGTCGCTCTTCCCGGTGGCATCCGCGCGAGGAACCACGGGATCTGCGCCACCTCCAACCGTCTTGCGATAGTTGGCCCGAGCCGATTCGATCGACTTCAACGCACCCTTGTTGGGATCGTACGCCGCAAGAGTGTAGTAGTAGTTCAAGCCATTGATCGGTGCTTCGATATTGCGGAAGATGACCTGCGTGCCCGTCTCATCCATAAAATCGCCGCCATCATCCGTATACTGGTGCGCGATATCGGCAAGGCTGGTACCGGGCAGGTCCACCATGATGTACTGGTAGTCACCGGCCGCTATGGCCTCCGCATACCCATCTTCGTAGTAGGTCAACACACCGTTGGTACTGACCACCGTAATCGGGTTGACCGTGTCCCCATCCGTGTTGGTCAGGTAGACAGGGCCATCGATCACGTCAAAGGCCGCGATCAGTTTCCAGTCCGCCGTGGTGTACTTCGAGCGGTACACCTTGTAGCCCTCGAAGTCCGCCGCGCCGACGAAGCTGTCAATCGCCGTTTCTGCGCTTGTATCCCAAACGAGGCTCACCGATTGATCGCCGGCACTGTAATTCAGCTGCGGGATCGGCGGTGGAATCGGCAGAATGAAATGTTGATCGTCGACGATCTTGGCCGGCTCAACGCCGGTGAACCCGAGCTGATCCCCGTAGGCACCCGGATTCGTGTACGTCAAATACGGATCACCGATCACGTCATGATTCCCGGAATAGTAGGCAACCATGGCGTTGTCAAGATTCTCGCGAATGCCCTGCATGCCCCAACCGACACCGGTCACCATCACGAACTTCTTGGTTTCGTTCGGCGCCCAGCCGTTGATCGGACCGATGGCCTGCAGGTAGCGGTAGTCAAACACCGGCGCACCGCCCGGGTAGTCAAACGGGTGCGGCATGAAGGTCATCCCGAGAGACAGCGCATGGGTGCCTTCCATGTACTGGTATTTCTCGGCGTCTGAACCCGGATCCGATTCCCAGTTCCACCACTGGTGAGAGTAGGGGCGCGGGAAGGTGTCTTCCGGTGTCGTATTGAACGGCGGCATCGGGTTGTAGATCACGCGCGTGCCGATCACACCGGCAGCCGGAGTGCTCAGCGTACGCTCGCCGTAATCGTTGTCAGGAGTTGCAGGATCGTCTCCGTCGAACATCAGGCTCGCGTTGCGCGAGAACAAATATCCGTGCAGCACGTTGCCCTTGTTGTCGTAAATCACCGAGTCTTTGGCCATCTTATGGCCGTCCCGAACGACAATCGCCGAATTGGGGTCTTCCGGATCCACCAGGACATCGGTCTGGTAGTGAATCGGGCCGGCGGTGGGTTCCAGGTAGACCTGATACTCATCGTAGATGCCGTCTGGTTCGGGTGTCGGTGCAGCGGGTTTGTACTGATCGCTGTACGGATTGTTTTCGTCCCAGTAGGGATTTTTCGGATCGGCGATGGGCCATCCCCAATAGTCGTACCCCGTGATCCCATCGCCATCGAGATCCATCGGGTCAACCCAGTCATACCGCCAGTGGTTCTGACCTTCGGGCGCCCACCCGTCGTAATCGACGAGGTCTTCGATCGCGCCGCCGTTTCCATGCGACGCGCCGTTTGGACCGGCACCGACGTCGTTGTCGTACACCCAGGTCACGTAGACGTTGTTCAGCGTAGCACCTGAAACGTTCTTGATTTGCATCAGGTACACTTGAAAATCGTCGTAATCCGGGAGCGACCAGGCGAGCGTGCGCTCGGACATCATCACACCGATCGGAGTGTGACCGCCGATCGAGGCGTCCAAATCGTCGTACTGGACCCACGCGTCCTGAATCGACTTCGGACCCGTGCCAAAGTAGAACGTAGAACCATCCGTGGGTTCCAGTTCATAGTTGCCGTAATCTGCGTGGCTGACACGTACGACACCACCGACTCGAGCGCCAAACCAGAACCGGCCTTCCCAGATGTAGTACACACCCGAGCCGCCGGGCCATTCACCCGAGGGATAGTTGTAGTTGGGGTCCCCGTATGAACCGATGTTCGACACGGCGTTCCACAGCGTGCCCACGTTGTTCACGTGCAGCTCCGGTGCGGGCCGGGCAGAGGTCATCACTGGCCCCTTCACCTGGACTTTCTGCTTCACTGCAGCCGAAGCAGAGACCGCACCAAGCGAGGACGCCAGCAGGACACCGGCAACCACCATTGAGATGAATCGTTTCACGGCTTACCTCCTCGCTTGCCTAGAATTCGATGCCTATGCCCAGTTCATACAGGCGGCCACGTTCCCAATAACCCGGGTCGTCGTACTGCCCGTTCACATCCTTGGTGCCGTTATATCCCGTCTTACCGCGTTGAATGTTGTTTTCGTCAACGTTCTCGTACCAAGCGATATCCGCATTATTCTGGAAGAAACTCTCGTTGATGTTGCGGTTGTTGAACATGTTGTAGGCCATCAAGTAGACATACATGCCCATGTGGTCGCTGAACGAGAACCGCTTCTGCAGACGGCCGTCAAACGAAAGCGTGTATGGAAGCCGCTTGTCGTTGATCGGAGGATTCTTGTCCTTGGACACCGACGAGTAGGGCAAGCCACTGCCGTACTTGCCGATGACACTGAAGGAAATCTCATCCATCCACGACTGGCCGAACGGGTGCGTCCCACGAGGAACCATGAACTGGAGGTTGCCGTACACCGTATGGCGCTGATCCCAGTTAAGGTAGTTCTCTGTAGTACGTGGAACCGTCTGGCTGTACGCGGTCAGATACCCCTGCCTCGTGGTAGAACTCTTTCCTTTCGCAACCGAGTAGGTGTAGCTGATGTTGCCGCTGTAGAAGTTGCTGAAGCGCTTCTCGAGGCTGATCTCGAAACCGCGAACGTTGCCGTAGTCCTGGTTGATGTAGAGACCATACCAGTTGAGCGCGTTGTAGTACACCTGGCGGGTATCGACGAGGCCCGAGATGTCCTTGTAGAAACCGGTTGTCACGATCACCAGGTCATCGGTGAACTGATGACGCAGGGTCAACTCGTAGGCCGTCGTGCGCTCCGGATCCAGGTTCGGATTTCCAATCAGCGGAAACGCCCCGGAGAAGTCCCAATTGATGTTGGTGAACGCGAGAGCCAGAATCGGCGTCTGGAAATTCCTGCTGTAGTTGAACGACAGCAGGTCGCGCTCGGTGATCGGGAACGCAACGCCGAGACGCGGGCTCCAGTATGACTTGGCGCCGATTGAAACCGGGTTTTTCACCGTTCCACCAGTCGTCGGATCCGTGACGGGGTCTGTGATGTCAGCAGGATAGTCGTTCCAGTTGATGTCAAAAACGTCGAGACGCATCCCGAGATTTACGACCATCCCCTCGAACTCCATCTTGTCTTCCAGCCAACTTCCGTAGCTGCGAGGCTTCGCGGCCATATTCTGGCCGTACACGTTGCCTCCCGACGCCATATCTACGTCATGGTCCTTGAGGTCGTAATACTTCAACTCAAGACCCGCCTTCAGCTGGTGATAACGATGCACTTGGCTGGTCAGGTTCGCGTTGATCGTCCAGGTCACCTTGTCATCGTTGTTCCAGCGAGCACGGTTGTATGTCCGGCCGTCACCGTAGATGTAGTAGTTGTCGTTGTCTTTCGACGACGCGTTGAAATTGATGTCGTTCCAAGTCAGCGGATGGTCGGTGCCTTCGGAAGCATCAATCACGCCGTTGTCGTTCTCGTCCGTGAACAGGTCTGTGCTGGGGCCGTACTGCTGCCAGTCCCAAACACCGTTGCCGTTCAAGTCTTCGTACTCCAGCTGGCCATCCCCGTTGGTATCAAACCAGAACAGCGACCGGTCGGAGTTGGACGCCAGGTACTGTCCAAGACTGTCCAACATCGCCTGCGGAATCTCGTCGATCGACCCGTAGGACTGCTCCATATCTAACTGACCGTTCCCGTTGAGGTCCTCGTTGAACTTTTCACGCGTGTTGTAGTGCATCTTGGTCTGGTAGCGCGAAACCGAGAGTTCGTAGAACGACTTGCTTGACAGCGCATGGTTCCACTTCGCCGAGAAGCTTTCCGTGTGCTGGAAGAAGTACGGAGTGTGCGTCAGCATGTTGTACTCGTCCAGCGCACCGTTGTGGTTCAGGTCCTCGGTGTCGATCGCTCCGTTTCCGTTCAGGTCTTCGCCCGCGTCGAGAATGCCGTTGTGGTTCAGATCTTCGGTATCCACCTGGCCGTCGCCGTACCAGGGCGTACCGTTCGAAGTCACGAAGTAACCGAGCGAATCAACGGCGGGGGAGAATTGGTTGAGCTTGTCCTCGACCGTTGTTCTGCTCCAGAGATGGTAATTGGTGAGACCATTCGCTGAAGCATAGAACGTGTAGAACTGGTTCGATACGGACCCGCTCAGCGTCAGCTTGTGCTGCGGCGTCAGCTTGTACGTCAGTTTTCCGAAGCCACTGGTGAAGTCATTGTTGTCGTTCGGGAAACGGCCAAGGGAGCTGTACAGTTGGCCGGACGCGAAGAAATACATATCGCCGAGCGACTTCGGGATGAACGGGATGCGGCCTGAGAGCGACGCCTGGATGTCTTTCAGCTGATCGCGCGCCCCGATGAACGTCGAACCGGCATCGTTCGTACGGATTGTCGCGGCCCCGGAGAAGCGATCACCGCCCTCCTTCGTCACCTGAGCAACAACGCCTGAAAGGGCGTTCCCATACTCGGCACCCATCCCGCCCGTGATCACGTTGATTTCTTCGAACGCGATCATCGGGATGTTGTCTTCCTCGTTACCGGTCATCGGGTCCGTCATCGCCGTACCATCGACCAGGTAGGCAACTTCAGTCCCACGACCGCCTCGGAAGTTTCCACCCACGGTCCCTGCGGTCAGGTTCACAACCTGTGTCACCGTCGCAACAGGCATCAACTTGATGTCTTCCGCGTTGCGGGTTGTGCGGCTTTCCGTCTGGTCCTTCTGGATGAGGGGACGTTCGGCCACATAGGTCACCGCTTCCGCGGCTTCCATGACCGTCTCCTCCATCTGGAAGGTGAGGGTGGTGGTTAATCCGGTGCTGACACGGACTTCCTCGTAACGGACAGGCGAATATCCGAGGATGGACGCCTGTACCGTATAGTTCCCGGGCGATACGTTCAAAATAAAGAACACACCGTCCAAGTCCGTGGAAGCACCAAGCTTGGTCCCTTCAACCAGAACGTTGGCCCCGCTTAATGCCTGGCCGGTTCTGGAATCCACGACCTTACCGACAATCTTGCCGGTCTGCTGCGCGTAGGCCGGACTGAAAGCAAAAGCAATCAGACCAACAGCGAGCAGCAGGAGCAGTAGACGCTTCCCAATGCCCATAGCGCACACCTTCACTCTTGAACCCGCCTTCCGCCGGAGTGCCGTCCCTTTCCTCCTCCAGAAACAGCAACACCGACATGAAGACCCTTTAACTATTTTTCAAAAACCCACACTCGAAATGAAGTGAAACAACAAACACCCACACCGGCACCCCCGGCTCGCCAAACGTCAAGGTTGACGTCCGGACGAATCACGAGGCGCCCATGCGGCTCCTGATTGTGTTCTTCGCGCTGTTGAAGAATCGCCATTCGATCCGCGTCAGCAGTACCTGTTCCCGACATGTCTACGCAAGACCTGTTTGGGCTTAAACTGCACACGATTCTGGTACGGATACGAACTCACAGGCAGGATCATCGTCCGTGACGCGCAGGCACTTTTCCAGATCTGTTGTCTCTGGCCCCTTGCGAGGCGGGAGGTGCCTGATGCCGTCTTGCGTCCCCTAACCGACGCTGGCGAACTCGTTCCCTAACCTGCCACCAGGTTGTTCCGGCTCCTGGTTGTCAGAATCGCCGTGCACCCACGTTGTCGCCCACTGTCCTTCCCCCGGCACACAAGCCAAGGATGAAGGCTGAAAAAGATAGGGACCTGTGCCGACAACAGTCAAGCACGTCCACAGGGACTTTAATATTCCCTTGCGGCACATCCGCAGACGAAGGAGTGAAGAAAAATTGGTTCGTGCTTTTTCGGATTCTTTGCCTCAACAAAATTCAAACATGCAAGCCCGTTGAATTTGTTGTTGGCCGTTCTCGTCATAGGAAGAGCCAACAGTCTCAATCCGCCGACCGCTGATCCCGGCGAATCGTGGCGCAAAAGCCAGATGCCCCTTCATCAGAAATATACACTTACTCAGCGCCCGATAACAGTACCGCTGCACATTATACTCATTTTATCCTAACAACTTGCTCATCCCGAGAGACAATCGCCACTCCCTTGCACTCCTTATATATAGGAAGATTCGGCCGCCTCAGAAATGCACCCGATAGACAAACCGGACATTGCGGCCCGGCTCCGGGAGAATCACCTTGATCCGCGAAAGATGCTGCCGGTAACTGGCGTTCCCCGCGTTTCTCAGCTCCAGTGAGACGGTGTGCAGCGCGCCCAGAATCACCTGTTGTGCCTGTACGCCCAGATCGACACGCAACCAGGCGGAAGTCGGTCGTTCGAATTCGTCCACCCGGTGCTGCGCGGCAGCCCCATGAAAATCGAAGTTCAGCGTCCAGTTGCTCAGATGATGGTCGAAACCGAGTGTGCCGGAAAGCGGCGGGATCATCGGCAGAGGCACGCCGTTCGTCCGGCGCTCACCCCAGACGTAGCTGCCGGTCATGTTCAGATCCCAGTGCTCGGACAGCTCCACCCGCAGGTTGCCTTCCGCACCGTGCATCTGGACCGGTACCCCCTCGTATTGGTACTCGTACAGGTCCGCTCGACGGGCTGAAAACCGTCCGGTGTTTGAGGGAAAGATGTAGTGGTCAAACTGATTGAGATATACGGCGGCCCTCCCCTCTACTCGGGCTCTCCTCAACTTCACCCCAAGCTCCACTCCAATGCCTCTTTCAGGATCGAGTCTGGAATTTCCGATCTCATAGGAGTAGGCTGCAAGGTGAGGTCCTTCGCTGAACAGCTCCTCCACCATTGGCGCCCGCCAGAACCGGATCGCAGACAGGTTCACAGACCAGCCCGGATGCACGACACGTTGGACGCTGACGGCCCCCGACAATCCCTGGAAGTCGCGGTTACTGATGTCTCCAATGATCAGACTGGTCCGCTCCTGATCCGGCCGCACCTCGCGCCTGTCCGCACGAATGGATACCTGTATGCGCCAGGGAGCGATATTTCGCTCCTCGAACAGATAGATTGCGGCGCTACGCTCCCTGCTCGCGGGGGTGAACGTCAATCCACTCGTTTTGTATTCGCGATTCTCGAGAGACACACCCGCGGCCCCTCGAGTGAAAACGCCATGGTTTCCGAACAGCGTCCGTACGTCCAGGTCCGCCGTTGTGACGTCGAATCCCATGCCAAGTTCGCCGCTGCTTTCATACTCCGCGTGGCTATACTCGTTAAGATCCCCCTCCAGGTCTACCCGGCTCAGCGCCGAAAACCCCGGAGTCCAAGCCGTTCGAAACGCCGTGTGACGGCGGCGCATGCTGATGTCCACACCGTTGGGATGAGCCCCGACAAAACCGCCCGGAATGCCATAATCAGAGCTGTACTTTTCCGCAGCCACCCCCGCCGTAATGTCCTTGATGTTCCAGCCGATGCCGATCACGCCGTTTCCGGTATAGGTGCCGGTGTTGCGCATCACACCGTCCGGCGTGTTCACATCCAGGGAACGCCGCAGGCTCCCGTCGAGACGCAGCGCCAGGGGGCCGACGGGAGCATCCAGTGTGACTCCCGCGCCACGGGCCAGATTCACGGATTCGCCGGTGAGCGTGGCCGTTCCGCCGATATGATCGGGACGGTTAGCAGGAATGATCTTGCGGTCGACGTTGATCACGCCGCCGAGCGCTCCAGATCCGTAAAGAAAGGTTTCGGGTCCTCGCAGCACTTCGATCTTGTCCACAGTCATCGGATCGATCGCCACCGCATGATCGGAAGAAGTTGAGGAGAGATCGCCAGTCTGTTGTCCGTCCTCGAGAATCATCAGCCGATCCCCGCTGAGTCCTCGGAGAACAGGTCGCGCGGGCGCCGGCCCCATCGATCGCTGAGCGATTCCCGGCTCCTCGTCCACCGATTCCGCGACGGTCAATCCGAGCTGGCGTTCGAGCTCTCTGCCGGAGACCTCCGTCACCGGATCGTGAACGAATCCGCTGCTGTCGCGCTTCGCACGAACCTCGACGTCTTCGAGCTCAACGACCGAGTGGGTCATTCGGACGACGAGCCGCAGGGTATCGCCATCCACAAGGGTGATCCGCCGCAAAGCGTCACGATACCCGACGCGGATGCTCCGCAGCGACCAGGTTCCCGGTGGCACATGCGTCAAGGCAAACGTGCCCTCCGGACCTGTTTGCACCGCGGTCTTCAGCTCTTCGACGACCATGTCCACCCAGCCGAGAGGCTGCCCGCTGGCCGCGTCCTCCACTCGCCCAACGATCGTGCTGCTTACCATCGACGTTGCGGATGACGATGCGGAGGCGTTTCCCCACCCCGTCCCGGCGATGATCAAAACCGTCAGGGCGAAATGGGAAATCTGTTTTTCAACGATCGGGATCTTCACGGGACAGCCGCCACCTGAACCGGGAGTTCCGGCGAGACGTAATCGTCATGATCGTGATGGGTAATCACGATCCGCAGCGTCGTTCCACCCTGCTCAATCCCGGCGACACGGAAATGCCATTTTCTGCCGCTGGCGAACGTCCCCACAATCGCCTCCGCCAGCGGATCAGCAAACCTGACCTCGAGACCATGATCCGCGTCCGTCTCTTCGACGGAATCCGCGTCGCTCGGATCGAACCAGTCCCCGGAGTCATCTTTGAACCGCAGATCCAGCCAATCGGTTGTATCTCCGACGGCGAATGTAAGAGACCCGGAGACAACAGTCCCGTCCGCCTCGACGAGCATCGTGTCAGCCTCCATCACCCTGACGCCCAACGCGTCCAGATGATCGCCCTCGTCCGCGCCATTCGTAACGCTGTTGCTGCCGCAACCGTAGATCGCCAAGGCCCCGATCCCCAGAATCACCGCCAGCAGTCCACTTCTCCCGAATCTCAGCATGTCCTCTCCTTGTCCGAATACGTCAAGCCGCACCGCATCCCCCTGCGCAGAGGAGCAGCCGGTTACGTCCCTGGCGTTCGACTTGCCGGGGCCGTTCTCAAAACAGTGTTTGGGGTCTATCCGAACAGATCAGGAGAGAACAGGAGGATCTCTGGCGGACGCGTGCCGGGCGTGATCGTCCCATGCAAAGTGAGGTTGGACGATTTCAACGTGGCTTGCGACCCAATAGGCGACAACCGGCTGCGAAACCAACGGACCGTGCGCGAGCGAAACGCGCAGCACGGGACAGATGTCAGTTTCGGCGCCGTTCTGAAGGGTTGGATTGCCCTGTTCAACCGCTGGATAGGGAAGCGGTGGCTGGGGAAATCCGTGGTTGTGGTGCAGATCGAGCGTTAGGACAAACGGGAGATACCAGGCGATCGCCAGCAATGTAACGCTTCGCCGGAATCGCGTCGTGATCACGGAATCCCTCCTCTTTCCCACGCCCACCCCGAATTAAGGCTTCTTAATGAGTGTAAAATCAACGCGGGTTCATTCCAAGGAAGAATTATCGAATCAGGAGGACGTGCAGAGATTGGGGGCCGTGTACGCCGAGCACCAGCTCTTTTTCAATGTCCGAGGTGCGGCTCGGGCCTGTGACGAATACAGCGTTGCCATCCGTCCGCTCACTCTTTTTCCAGACAGCGAACAGAGCCTCGATGTCCGGCACGAGGCGATCCTCTGAGAGCAGCGCGATGTGGTGTGTCGGCAGCAGGCTCACCGCCCGCTGGTCCGGTGACAGTGGTGGCAACAGCAGCGTCCCGGTTTCCGCGGCGATCGCCAGCGCAGAGGTGATTCCCACGTCCGCCCCGGCAAGCCGCTGTTTCCATTCCGCCGCCTCAGCTGCCGCCCTTTTTTCAGAAGGAGGGGCAACAACGGCGGTGGCGCTGCGCGCAACGACGGCCTTGACAGCTCCGAAGTCGACCAGTTCCCTTTCATTGGTGATCGCAACCGTCTGCGCAGCCAGTGAATCGAACAGGGAAGAAAGCGCCGCGGCAACCCCCTTGGCGCTGGTCACAATCAACTGCGCGTCAACTCTCTCGAGAGCGGCAGCGAGCACCTTCTGCAGCGCCCGTTTGCTGTCAGCCATTCTCCGGACCCTCCGGCTTAGCGTTCCGATCGTCGAACTGCTCACGGAAGGAACGCTTCGCAAACACTGGCGGATCCCTGTGGTCTGTCCATCCGGGAATGACCATTTTCTTTGGTCCCCCCGGCCAGATAAACTGCACGCCGCGCGCAAAAGCCGTGGCCGCCTCGTAAATCCGTCGGGAACCCATCACCGTTCGGAACGACCGCCAGAGGCCGCGTTCCGGGTCGAACGCGGAACGCAGCTCCGTTCGCTGCTTTCGCAATGCGAGCAGCAGCTTGGGCAGGGGAATGGACACGGGGCAGGCTTCCTCGCACGCACCGCACAGGCTGCTGGCGAACGGGTGGTCCGGTGCTGACCGTACGCCTTCCCGGGCCGGGGTGAAAACAGCTCCAATCGGGCCGGGATAGACGTCGCCGTAGGGATACCCCCCGACCTGCTGGTAGACGGGACAGGCGTTCAGGCACGCGCCGCAGCGGATGCAGCGCAGTACTTCCCGCATCTCCCGGTCCGCATGAATCCGCTTGCGGCCATTGTCGATGACGATCACATGCACCTGCTGCGGGCAACCCCCCTCCGGATCGGGTCCCCCGGTCAGGTTAAGGTACACCGTCGCGCGCTGCCCGGTCGCGCTCCGCGAGAGGAGCTGCCAGAGCTGGGCGAGGTCCTCCAGCGACTGCGTCACCCGCTCCCAGCCCAGCAGCGCGATTACCACCCTCGGCAGGGTGGTCACCATCCTGCCGTTGCCTTCGTTGGTCACCGTGGCGAGATGTCCGGTCTCCGCGACGGCGAAATTGACGCCGATCATTCCCACCTCAGCGGAGAGGAACTGCCTGCGCAACGTCCGGCGAGCGATCTGCGTCAAGGCCGGCGGGTCATCGGTGTATTCGACACCCAACCTTTTCGCAAAAAGACGCCCGATGTTCTGTCGGCTGAGATGCATCGCCGGCATTGTAATGTGGCTCGGAGCCTCTCCACGAAGCTGCACGACGTACTCACCGAGGTCGGTTTCAACGGCTTCAATACCGTGTTGTTCGAGAAAGTCGTTGATCTCGATCTCTTCGGAGAGCATCGACTTGGATTTCAGCACCCGTTTTGCGCCCGCGGCTCGGACAATGGACAGGGCGATGTGGCGCGCTTCGTTGTCGTCGCGGGCTTCGTGCACAGTGATTCCGTTTTTCGCCCAGTGCTGTCGAAGCTGACCGTGCAACTCGGCGAGCGTGTCGATCGCTTCCTGCCGCCGTGCCGTCGCGCGTGCCCGCCGTTCCTCAAAATCCGGCCATTCCGCCACACGGTCGGCCCGGGCACTCACCGCTTTGCGCGTGTTTCGCTTGAACGGCGGGTCGCTGGACCGCGTCCTTAACGCCGATCCAAGCTGCCGCTTCAGCTCCTTTGGGCGATTCGCGTAACTCATGGTTCCGGCGACTCCCCCGCCAGGATGCGGGCGTAATGCAGGGTTCTGATCGGCAAACTCCGGCGCGAGATCATCCCCGCGAGGTGCATCAGACAGGAATCGTCCGTCGCCGTGACGAAAGAGGCGCCGCTCTTTTCAATCGCCTCAAGCTTGTCTTCTCCCATCGCGACGGAGAGCGCGGAAAATTTCGCAGCAAATGTCCCCCCGAACCCGCAGCACCTCTCCTGGTCGTTCAGCTCCACGACGTCGATCCCCTTCATCGACCGCAGCAATGAAAGCGGCTGTTTCAAAATGCCCAGCTCCCGCAGGCCGTGGCACGAGGGGTGGTAGGCGACGCGATGCGGGAACGCGCCGGGAACCTGCTTCACGCCCAGAACGTCCACAAGGAATTCCGAGAGCTCCCAGATCCGCGTGCGCAGCGATTCCCATGTACTCGCATCCTCGCCCTGCAGCCCCAGTTCTCCGTAGTGGCGGCGCACCATCGCCACACAGCTCGCCGAGGGCGCAACCACCGCTTCCGCGTCACGGAACAGCCTGAGGAAACGTTTCGCCAGGTGTGCGGCGTCGCGATGAAACCCGGAGTTGAACGCAGGCTGTCCGCAGCAGGTCTGCTCCCGCTCGTAAACCACTTCGAGTCCCTGCCTGCGAAGCAGTTGAACCGTGGCGAGTCCGGTTTCCGGAAAGAATTGATCGACGAAGCAGGGGATGAAGAGGTGCACCCGGCCGGGTGTCGCCGCCATGACAAGCTCCTGGTTGCTGTTTCTTTGCGAACCTGCAAGGTAGCGCGTACGATCCCCTGTTGCCACGGGACGCTCCTTCAGCCCCCGATTTGGCGTGCATTTCCGGACTCCCGGGGCCTGTGTGTGCCCTCACCCTTCCCCTTCTCCCGAGCCCGCCGTGAAGCTATCTTTGCTTCGAGGACATTATTTCTGCCTGTTTGCACGTACGGGGTCAGTCGCTGTTATGCTACGCGCCTTCGCTTCCACTCTCGTTCTGATCGCCGGCTTGCTCGCGTTTGTTTCGCCGGTGGCCACGACGGTGGCGGTCAATTTCGACGTCGCCCACCGTCTTCAGGACCGCCTCGCCCCCGAAGTGAACGGAAGTCGCATTTACGCTGGGGGAACGCCCCTCGAGCATCCCGGAGCGGTAACCCTCTTCTACGAACGGCGCGGGTACAAGCCGGCCTGGACTACGGCCGACGGCCCCACCGACCGCGCCGACCGCCTGTTAATGGCGATCCGCACCGTGATCGACGATGGATTCTCCGCCGACCGCTACCCCCTGCATCGTCTCGAGAGGGCCCTGCGGTATGCCTGGCACGATTCGAAGAACACGGCGGTGATGGTTGAACTTGACCTGATGATGACCGACACGTTCATGCGGGTTGCACACGATCTCTCCGCGGGCATTGTGGATCCTTCAACCCTGGGAATCGGTTCATCATCGTTCACCTGGGACGAGACCAACCTCCGCCGCATCGAGACCGGAATCGAAACAGGACGGATGGTTGAAGCGCTGGAGAGCTTCCGTCCCCGGCAGAATCAATACCAGCGCCTCCGCGACGCCCTGAAACTCAACCTGGCCATCGCGCAAAAAGGGGGGTGGCCGCAAGTCTCCGAAGGCAAATCCCTGCGTCCGGGCGACAGTGATCCCCGGGTCCGCCAGATCCGCCGCCGTCTCGCGGCAACGGACGACCTCCCTCTGGGAACAAGCATATACGGATCGAAATACGATGACAAACTCGTCGAAGCGGTCAAGGCCTTCCAGCGCCGGTACGGCCTGACGCCCGACGGCATCATCGGCTCCGGCACCGTGGCGGCGATGAACGTCACCCCAGCTCAGGTCGCCCGGGAAATCGAACTGAACCTGGAACGCTGGCGCTGGCTCCCCGAAGATCTGGGCAGCCGCTACATCTGGGTGGACATCACCGCGGGAAGGCTTGAGCTGGAGCAGCAGGATTCCGTGGAGCTGGAGACGCGGGTGATGATCGGCCGCCCAGATGACCCGACTCCCACCTTCTCCGACAGAATGACGTACCTCGTCGTCAATCCCTATTGGGAGATTCCCGCGTCGATCGTGATGAAGAAACTGTATCCTTACTTCTCCGAGGATCCGACCTTTTTCGAGCGGCACGGCATCGAGGTCTTTTCCGGGTGGCGCAGCGGAGCCCATCGGGTCGATCCAACAGCGGTGAACTGGAAGAGTTACGATCCCGGGTACCTGCCCTTCAGGTTCCGGCAGAAACCTGGTCCGTTGAATGCGATGGGCCGCATCAAATTCATGTTCCCGAACAGCTACCACATCTACATCCACGACACCCCGAGCCGGTACCTGTTCGCGCGGGAGCGGTACGCGTATACCAGCGGCTGCGTCCGCGTCCGGCGCCCCATCGACCTCGCCGCCAAATTGCTCGAGGACAGGCATGGATGGACAAAAAAGAGAATCCGCCGCGAACTCTACAAAGAGGATGAACAAATACTTCATCTGAAACACCCTATCCCCGTTCATTTCGCCTACTTCACCGTTCTCGTCGGGGACGACGGAAAACTCCAGTTCCATCGGGATATTTACGGTTGGGACGACTTGCTCGACAGCGTTCTCGACTCCGGGGTCCGCCAGATCCTCACCGCCGATTCCCGCTCGCTGAAGGGGCTCGGGAGCAAGGGCTGACGCCCATCTCC
This sequence comes from uncultured bacterium, assembly GCA_964538455.1. Taxonomy (GTDB): domain Bacteria; phylum Electryoneota; class Electryoneia; order Electryoneales; family Electryoneaceae; genus JAZDLX01. The sequence goes on along the minus strand of CAZIDZ010000021.1, from coordinate 7,902 downwards.
CTCCACTTGTGACCGCGCCGGCCCCGATCCCGTTTCAGAAGTGTCCACCCGTTTCGAAAACCTCTTTTCCCGGGTACCGTTGCGCCCTACCTTACCCGCCAACCCGTCACACTGATCCGCCGGAGGCAGCGTGCGCATCTCGATCCTGATCCCGTTTCACAAAGGCAACGAGACTCTCCCGGGAGTGTTCGGCGCACTCTGCGGTCTGACAATCCTCCCCAGCGATCAGCTCGAAGTGGTGATTGCCGTGGACGGCGCGGATGAACTCCCTGATGTTTCCGCGTGGTCATCCTTCGCCTGGCCGGTCCACGTTTTTCAGCAGGAGCCGCACGGCCAGTCCTCCGCGACGAACCTCGCCGCCCGGCAGTCCACCGGCGACTGGCTCTGGCTCCTCGCCCAGGACATGCAGCCTCACCCCGAAGCGCTGGTGGAGCTGCTCCGGGTAGCGGGCCGCTCCCCGAACAGCCTCATCCAGGGACACATCGACCACTACCCCGGCCTGCTCGACGATCCGTTTACCCGCTACGTCGCGATGGAATCCAACTTCCAGTTCGCCTTCCACGCTTTCGAGACCCCGGAGAACCTGAAAGCGGGCCAGCATTACAGCCCGCACGCGCTGGTCGCGCGGCTCCGTTTCCTGACCATCGGCGGGTATGATGAACAGCTCCCCTACGGCTTTCAGGATGCCGATTTCGGGTTGCGCTGGAAACTGAACGGCGACCGGATTGTCTATGCGAAACAGTCTGTGGCGTTTCACGTACACACTTATGATTTTGAAAGTTACGCCAGGCGTCAGTTCCAAATCGGCCGTGCCGCGGTGGACTTTTTCGTGAAATGGGGACGGCAGGACTACCTCGCCCTGTACAGCGGATCGATCATTGATTTCGAGACCCGCCAGCAGCCCCATCTGGCCGCTTGCAGAGAGCTCGTCGAGCACTGGCAGGAGACAGGCACTGCGGGCGCCCTGCCCCCCGAGGTGCAACGGCCGAATCCTGACGATAACGATCTGCAGAATGCACTGTTTCTTCTACTCGGCTGGGAATACCTGCAAGGCATCCGTGAACGCCTTGAGGAACAAGGGCTTACTGGGATCACACCACCCGATACCATCCGCAACCCCGACGGCAGCCTGCCCCACCCCTACGCTTGGGTGGACGCCCTCGCGCACGACCGGGCCCGTCCGCGCAAGTAATCCTTTAGAGCGCCCATCTTAAAAACGTGTCAAGAACAATATTTTCCTGTAAAATCTTGAAAAACAGTAGCATTCAGACCGTATAAGGCATGAAGAAAACCGTGCCCGATACGTTTTTAGGCACGTTAGATTCCGGTCTCCGGCTCGCGAAGCAACCTTTTATCGCCGATAGAGATATATTGAGGGGTGAGGTCTGTCCAAACGAGGGATATGTGCGTAACACGATAAAGAACATCCCTGTACTGCTGATGGTTGTGGCCTTCGCTCTACTGCTGGCGAGTTGCGCCAAGCAGAATCCGGTCTCAGCCACCAACAGCGCTCCGTCCATCCGATCGCTGACATGGACGCCACAGGACGTGCGCCCCAAGACAAACGTTACCTTCACGTTGACCGCCACCGATGCCGATGGCGATACCCTCGACTACCAGTGGGAAGCGGACAGCGGAACGTTCATCGGCCAGACAACCCAGAAGACCGCGATCTGGACCGCACCCTCAAACGTCGGCCTCTATGATGTGATTGTGGCGGTCTCAGACGGGCATGCGACCATTGTCGATACGGCCGCCGTGCTCGTCGCGATTGAGTTGACCGCCTCGATCACTGCGCCTGTGGACAGCGTTTTCGTGGTCCCCGGCACATCCATCACCTTCACTGGAACGGTCGCAGGGTACTCGTCCATCACCGACGCAGCGCCCTCTATACAATGGGAGTCGGATGTCGACAGCCTGCTTTCGACCGCCGCGGTTTCCAGCCAGGGGGTGACCACTTTCAGCACCATCTCGCTCTCGGACACCATACACCACATCAGCCTGACAGCAACGGTCAATGACACCATCGTGGCCTCCGACACGATTGTAGTGAATAACCACAAGCCCTCCGCCCCGACGATCTACGCCGTCGAACGACGTTACACTAAAAACCGCATTTCCTGGTCCACTTCCTACCGGGCGGATCGCTTTGATGGATTTTCCCTGCTGCGCCGCGAAACCTTCACAGGCACCGAAACCGAAATCGCCAGTATAGACAGCATCGACACCACCTACTATGTGGACGACGAAGTCAAAATCGGCCAACGATACATTTACCGAGTTAAACTGAAAACGAAATTGGGTGCCTCGGCGTACAGCGACACGACGAGCATCACTACTGGCGTATTTAAAACGGTTAAGAATGGAACGGTGGGAAGTCTCGCCTTCGGCTCTGGGATTACGAAGGACTACGTTTACGCGACTCTGCCTTCGAAAGACTCGTTGTACGTGATTGACGTTACCGGAAACAACATCGATTATCGGTTCAAGGTCGGTGATCAGCCATGGGGAATCTGTACGAACACAAGTAGCAATAAGGTGTATATCGCTAATTCCAACGATACAACCGTGTCCGTGATTGACATGACCTCCCCCGGCAATGCCTCAACGCGATACTCGATTCATATGTCGGTCGAACCCAAATACCTTGACTATTTCGAGCGCGATTCGGTGCTCTATGTAACAGCAGCGGAGAATCATTATCCACTGATCATTCGCGAATACACGGATGGAAGCGATTCTGTCACCACCCTCGACAATCCCAGTCTTCGACTCATCATGGGAGGCTCAATCGTCAAGGTGGATGACATCAATGAGCGGCTTTACATCAGCGAGATCGGGGATTATTCAGCCGGATTATGGAAGTTCAACCTGGCTGCGGACGGAACGTCTCCGGCTCTTCAGGATTCAATCTCACAGGGTGCTCTGGGGTATGGACTTCAGGATTTCGCGCTGGTGCCTCCCGCGTTCGACAATATCCTGGTTGCCTCCACCTCACCCTACCTCATCACAGTTGTAAACGCTACAGATTTTTCGCTTTCTGATCCGCTGGAAACAGGTCCCTACCCCAACGCCATCGCTATCAGCCAGAATGGTTACGCATACGTTGGTCTGTCAAACGCCAATTCGGACGATTATATCGTCCAAAAATGGGACATTGATAACAGAAGCGCCGAGGGATTGTCAACCTATAGCTTCGCAGAGCCAATCATACGTGGTGGGATTGCACTTAGCCCCGATGACAATTTCCTTGTTGTCGCCACCTACAACAGCACTACCCACAATTCCCGCCTCAGTATCATTTATCTCCTTCCTGAGGAGTGACACACCTACCGCCGCACAGCGAGTGCCCACAAGCCGCACCTCCATCGGGATCGCTTCGGCTCCGCTGTTCCTCCAAGTGCCTTGCGTTCTAGCCGTTTGCGCAGTATTCTTCGTGCCGCTTCACGCCCCTTGCGTTTCAGCCCTCGCGGCCCGGAGCGCTCGACGCGGCGAGTTGACTCGTGGGGGAGTGAGGTCTATATTCTCGGGCTTGAAAAACAGGAAGAGTACGGTGGTATCGTGAAAACCGCGCATTTGAACAATACAACTGTCGAGCGGCGTTGGTACGTGGTAGATGCGAGTGATCTGGTGCTTGGCCGTCTGGCCAGCCGCATTGCAAACGTCCTGCGTGGCAAACATAAACCGACTTTCAGTCCGCATGTGGACGGCGGCGATTTTGTCATTGTGACGAACGCCGAGAAGGTGAAACTGACTGGATTGAAGCTGACCCAGAAAGTGTACCGCCGCCACTCCGGATACCCTGGCGGCCACCGTACGGAAAACGCGCAGGCGGTGCTGGCAAAGACTCCGGACCGTGTGATTCGCCGTGCGGTATGGGGCATGCTTCCCAAGGGACCGCTCGGGCGCAAGCAGATTCGCAAGCTCAAGGTATACGCCGGCGGAGATCATCCCCACAATGCGCAAAAGCCTGAGCCGCTGCCGCTGTAAGGGACGAGACAGAGAACGATGGCAAAAATTCCGAACAATTCTGTGTATGCAACAGGGCGGCGCAAGTCGTCCGTGGCCAAGGTCTGGTTGGCGCCCGGCAAGGGGGAAGTGATTGTCAACGGCCACAGCCTGATGGACCATTTCAAGCGCGAGAGCCTGAAACAGATCATCGAGCAGCCGTTCGCCGTGATCGACGGTATCGGCAAGTATGACGTTTACGCCGTTTGCAGCGGCGGCGGGCTCAGCGGCCAGGCAGGCGCCGTCCGCCTCGGCATCAGCCGCGCACTGGTCAAGGTGGACGAATCGTTGCGTGGCAAAATGCGTGAGTTCGGCTTCCTCACACGTGACCCCCGCGAGAAGGAGCGCAAGAAGTATGGCCAGCCGGGCGCGCGCAAAAAGTACCAGTTCTCCAAGCGCTGAACCCTGCAGGAGCGCTCTGCCGGACTGCGTTCCTGTTGTTCTGATCGGAGTGTCTACGGGATCGGGAGCGCGACGCTCCCGATTCGTTTACCCTCACCGGCGAGGCGGAATCCGGTAACCTGTTCCCTCTCGTTTCGGTGCTACAGAAAAAGAAGCCGCGCGATGCGGCTGAAACAGGGTGCCGCCGGATTGCGGCGCACCGCAAATCGACCCGATTCGGCCAAGGGCGGATCCCAGCGGTCAGGGAGGCCCTGCCTCGTGTCGAGGACGGTCACGGAAAGGAAGCAGGTATGGCCCGAGTCAATGTTCAACAGCTCGTGATGGCGGGCGCCCACTTCGGGCACCTGACCAGCCGTTGGAACCCGAAGATGCGTCCCTACATCTTCATGGAGAAAAACGGCATCTACATCATCGACCTGAACAAAACCCTGAAGCTGCTCGACAACGCGCTGACGGCGGTCAGTAAGATTGCGGCCGGGGGTGAGCAGGTGTTGTACGTGGGCACCAAGAAACAGGCCCGCGACCTGATGCGCGATGAAGCCTCCCGTGCGGGAATGCCGTACGTCAACGAGCGCTGGCTCGGCGGCATGCTGACCAACTTCTCCACCATCCGCAAGTCGATCAAGAAACTCGAAGCTCTCGAAAAGAAAGCGGTGGACGGAACCTACGAGAACATCACCAAGAAAGAGCGGCTGATGCTCGAGAAGCAGAAGGAGAAGCTCGAGCGAAACCTCTCGGGGATGCGGTCGATGAAGCGACTCCCCGGCGCAGTGTTCGTCGTCGACACGCTTCAGGAGGAGATTGCGGTTCGCGAGGCGATGAAACTCGCGATCCCGATTTTCGCCATCGTGGACACCAACTCCGATCCCGACCCGATCACCTACCCAATCCCGGCGAACGATGACGCCTACAAATCGATCGGCCTGATCACCAAGACCTTCACCGACGCCGTGATCGAAGGTTCCGCGCTCGTCCAGGCTAAAAAGCAAGCCGAAGTCGAGGAGACGGTGGCCCGTGGTGAAGCGGCCGGAGAGAAAAAGCGCCCGGCCGGTCCCCGCCGCCGCAGGTCCGCCGCACCCAAGGCGAAAGCCTGAATTCCATTCGCAATGCAACGAGGGCGCCGGGGAAAGATGCTTCGGCGCCCTCTTTCAAGAAACGTTGAACGCTGCAACAGGACACGGAAACAGAACGATGTCGATCTCTGCGAAAGATGTGATGGCGCTGCGCCAGAAAACCGGCGCGGGCATGATGGACTGCAAAAAGGCCTTGACCGAAACCGACGGCAATATCGAGGCCGCGATCAAGTGGCTTCGTGAGAAAGGCTTTTCGTCCGCGGCGAAGCGGGCTGGTCGGACGGCGAACGAAGGGCGTGTTGCCGTGGCCGCGGACGGCGATTCAAGCCGTGCCGCGATCGTCGAGCTGAACAGTGAGACGGATTTTGTCGCAATGAACGAGGAGTTCGTTCGCCTGGCCGGCGATCTCGCGGGAGAGGCCCTCCAAAAAAGCGGGCAAGCAAACCCTGATGGGTTGATTCCCGTGGACGCCTTCGAGCTCGATCCGGTAACACAGCTCGCCGGAAAGATCGGTGAAAATATCCGCCTCGCGCGCGCGGGAGCCCTTTCGGGCACCTTCGTGGATTCCTACATTCATCCCGGCGACCAGCTTGGCGTGTTGCTCCTGCTCGAGGGGGACGGTGCCGCATCCGATGCGGGCAAAGAGCTCGCGCACGACTTGTCGATGCAGATCGCCGCGGCGTCGCCCCGGTTTGTCACCCGTGACCAGGTCCCCGCCGAGACCAGCGAGAAGGAAAAGGAGATCTACGTCACCCAGATGCGCAACGAGGGCAAGCCGGAGCAGATGCTGGAGAAGATCGCCATCGGCAAGTTGAACAAGTTTTTTGAGGAGATCTGCCTCATCGAGCAGGTGTACATCAAGGAACAGAAGCAGAAAGTCCGCGACCGGATCGCCGACGCCGTTCAAGCCGCGGGCGCACCGATCGAGGTAAAGGCTTTCCTGCGCTTCAAGGTCGGCGACACAACCTCCGAATCCGAGGAACAGGGTGAGTAAGAATCTTCCCTACAAGCGGGTGCTGCTCAAGCTCTCCGGCGAAATGCTCGCCGGGGGACAGGGGTTTGGCATCAACGAACAGATGCTGCACGAGATCAGCGATGATCTGAAAGAGGTTCACGATCTCGGCATCGAGTTGGGAATTGTCGTCGGCGGCGGAAATATCTTCCGTGGACTGAAGGCCGCCGGGAGCGGCATGGACCGCGTCCCTGCCGATCACATGGGAATGCTGGCGACTGTGATCAACGCCATCGCCCTGCAGAATTTCCTCGAAGACGTCGACGTGCAGACCCGTGTCCTTTCGGCGATCAACGTGGAGGAGGTCGCCGAGCCGTACATCCGCCGCCGCGCGATCCGTCACCTCGAGAAGGGGCGGATTGTCATTTTCGCCGCGGGCACGGGGAATCCGTTTTTCACCACGGACACCGCCGCCGCCCTCCGCGCAAGCGAAATCCGCGCCGAGGTGCTGCTCAAGGGAACAAAGGTGGACGGCATCTACGACAGCGATCCGGTCAAGAACTCCGGCGCCAAGATGTTTCAGAGCTTGAGTTTTCGCGATGTACTGGATGGCGAACTTCGCGTCATGGACTTGACCGCGATCACCTTCTGCCACGATAATGGAATTCCCGTGCGCGTCTTCAACATGACAAAGCGCGGGAACCTGCTGAAATTGCTCAAGGGGGAAAAAATCGGCACCCTCGTCACCGAGTAATTCGGGGGAACGGCGCACAGGCGATGGGAGGCAACCATGGACCTTGACGAGATCCTGCTGGACACCGAAGACCGAATGGACAAATCGGTTCAGTTCCTGCGCGAACAACTGGCGAAGATTCGCACGGGAAAGGCGTCCACCGGCCTGCTCGAGGGCATCGAGATCAACCTGTACGGAACGATGATGCCGCTGAAACAGACCGCCAACCTGCTGGCCCCCGAGACGAGATTGATTGTCATCCAGCCGTACGACAAGAACGCCATCCCGGCCATCGAAAAAGCCATCCTGCAGTCCGACCTGGGCTTGAATCCCGTGAACGACGGCACGGTGGTGCGCATCAGCATTCCGCAACTCACCGAAGAGCGCCGCAAGGAAATCGTCAAAGTCGTGCACAAACACGCCGAGGAGGCACGCACCGCGGTTCGCCAGGTTCGGCGTGACGCCAACGATCACATCAAGAAACTGAAAGAGGACGGCGATCTCCCCGAGGATCTGATGTACAAGAACCTCGACGACGTGCAGAAGATGACCGACAAACACACCGAGCTGATCGACACGGCGATGGGGGAAAAGGAGAAGGAAGTGCTCGAGATTTGACGAGCTTCCGTCTATGTTGAAGGGATTTTAAGAAGCGCGGCTGCACCCCATGCTACCGCGTTTTTTAGATAGCGACGAAATCCAGGTCTGAATGCCTGTCCTCGACTTGATCGGGG
>CAZIDZ010000020.1:43157-49681 GCA_964538455.1 uncultured bacterium | reverse complement strand
CGCAGCACATACCCCCGCCCCTCGTTGCCGGGCAGAGCGCCGTCGGCGATGGCGAAGGCGAGCATCCGCAGATGGTCGGCGATCGCCCTGTGGGGGATGTAGTCTTTCTCCTTGCCCCCCTCCGACGGCGGCAGATAGGGCACACCGCTCGCCTCGGCGATCGCGTCGATCAGCGGCTTGAACAGATCGGTCTCGTAGTTGGAGTCCACATCGTTCAACGCACGAACGATCCGCTCCAGCCCCGCACCAGTGTCCACGTGTTTTGCCGGGAGTTCGTGCAGCTTTCCTTTATCGTCCCGGTCGTACTGGATGAACACCAGGTTCCACAGCTCGATGAAGCGGCCCGACTCACTGTTGGGACCGTCGTTCTCGATCGCCTTGTGCCCCGGGGCGGGCGCTCCGAGGTCGTAATGGATCTCGCTGCACGGCCCGCAGGGTCCGGTCTCGCCCATCTCCCAGAAATTGTCCTTGTGGTTGTGCTTCGAGACGTGCGACGGGTCGATGTCGGTCTCGGAGGTCCACAGCTTGTACGCCTCGTCGTCCTCCTCGAACACCGTGGCGTAGAGCTTTTTCTTGTCGAAACCGTACACCCCGGTCATCAGCTCCCACGCCCACCGGATCGCCTCGGCCTTGTAGTAGTCGCCGAAAGACCAGTTGCCGAGCATCTCGAAAAAGGTGTGGTGGTTCGGGCTCGGGCCGACCTCCTCGAGGTCGTTGTGTTTGCCGGAAACGCGGATGCATTTCTGGCTGTCCACCGCGCGGGAGTAGGGACGTGTGCCGCTGCCGAGGAAAACGTCCTTGAACTGGTTCATCCCGGCGTTGGTAAACAGCAGGGTCGGGTCGTCCTGGGGCACCACGGGCGACGACGGCACAGCGGTGTGCTGCTTGCCCTCGAAGAATTCGATGAACTTTCTGCGCACATCCGAGGAGGTCATTTTCGCACCTGGTTTTGTCGCGCCGAATTTCGTCCATTTCTGGACTGAAATCCCATCCTGACCGGGCCATCCCACATTTCACCTGATGAAACCCGGGTGGGCAAGCCACCCGGGCCACCCTCTACCTGAAATGTCCCGCCGGGCAGGGGAAAATACAAAGGTAAACGCCGTGTTCAAGGGTTCGCCAAAGGTACGCCGGAGAAACGACTGAAACGTGATCCCGACTTTTCGGGATTGGGCTGCGCGTAGCAACTCCCCGCGTGTCATTCCCGCGAAGGCGGGGACCGAAGCGCAGCGTAGCTCGGCGCAGCCAATCCATGTTTATTGCCTGCGATATATCATCAAGGAAAGAATTCCGGACAAGCATTTCCGGGCTACGCTCACTATGATGCCCGCACAACGAGGGCATATTCATTTATGGGGCGGGCGTCCCTGCCCGCCACAGCGAACAACAAACCCTATCCGCACGCGAACAGGGTCAAGATCCAACAGACCATTTCTCCCCCGAGGCCGCTTTCCCCGCAAATTCAACTCTCCAACCCATCCCCCCATCCGGACGGGCCATTGCGGCGATCCGGAGCCGACCGTCCTTCAACGGCCGATCGGTCCCCGTTTCTTCTTCTTGAACTCCCGTCCGGTTACCCGCAGGTACACCGCGTACAAACCGTTCGCCAGCATCAGCCCGAAAATGACTCCACCCACGAGGTTGAACGGTTCGGTTTTCAGGTTGCTGATCATTACCCCGAGACCGACCAGTCCGACAAACCCGGCGATCAAAGCGAATGAACCTCCCACGGTTCTCTAGTCCTCTTTGCCTTCGCTGTCCGGATTGCTGTCGGCTGATTTCTTCGCACGTTTGCGGGTGGCAGCGGCGCCATTGTCGCTCTCGGAGCTTTTCGCCTCTCCGCCGGTCATCTCCTCCCCGGGAGGCGGAGGCATTCCGGCCGACCCGATGAAATCATCCTCCTCGTCCCAGGCCTCGTCCAGCTCCTCGTCCTGGTACGGCTTCGGGAGTACGCGATCAAGGATGAAAACGGCGACGGCGATCACGATTCCCAGGACGAGAATCACTTTGAAGAAAGACCAGCTGCTTTTCTTTTCCATGGTTCCCTCGGGTAACAAATCTCGTTCACGTAACGCCTGAACGGCGCGGCTGTCCATGACTTTGTCACGCAGTCGCTCTTGCCAGGTTTCCGGCTCGCGCTGACGGCTGAAAGCCCGTATCGCGTCCAGTTTGATCTGCTGCGCCTGCTCAGTGGTGTTCCGCCAGGTCTTGCGCAGCGATCCCCAGGTCCAGGCGATGGATATCCAGGTGGTAATCGCCTTGGCAACCGTCCTGATCAGGTTGGCCAGCCAGGGCGACATCTTTGTCTGTGCCGCGGGTGAATCGTCCATCCTTATCTCCACTCGTCAGGCTCGCGCCGGGCTCCCAACACATCGAGGGAACCGGCGTCCCCTCCACCCGGCCGGGATTGTCCACAATGTCGCATACTGGAAGGCATAAATGAAGCGTTTCTCTCCACGAGGCCCGGCCTCCCGAGAGAATTGGAGAGGTTCCGAACCGTACGGAAATCCATTCCCGGTTAGGACGCCGGATCGTCCGCTTCCCCGGAAACCCGGCTCACAGTCCGCCAGACTGTTTCCCCGCTGAACCCTTTTCCCGCCAGCGATCGGGCGAGCCGCCGGCGCTCGACGATATCGGAGAGGTCCGGATGCCTGACCTGCACCCACTTGCGGGCGACGGCGAGCGCACGGGACCGCTCCAGTTCGTCATCCCACACCGCCATCAACTCCCGGCGGGCGGTTTCCACGGGAATCCCCCGCTTGATCATTTTCTCCAGCGCCCTGCGGCGTCCGATTCCTCCGCGGCCAGCCAGCTCCGCCGCCCATGCGGACGCCGTGCGTTCATCGTCCAGGTAGCGAAGCTCCCCGAGCCGGACAATCACCTGCTCGATATCCTCTTTCCCGTACCCGCGCTGGTGAAGCTTGCGGCGCAACTCCGCCGTCGTCTGCTGACGCCGCGCCAACAGGTCCAGCGCCTTGTCCCAGGCGGACATGGGTGGTTTCGCTTCGCGGGGCTTTCTGGAAGACCGTTTCCGCATAATCCAAACATAAAAAAAGGCGATGCGGGATACACCCTCATCGCCCCGAACTGTTGCCTTCACCCGTTTACTTCCCCGCTTCAGCCTCTTTGTCGGCCTCTTCCTTTTCCGGCTCGCCCTTGCCGTTGTCCGGCGGTGCCTCCGGAACGCCGCTCGTTGCGGGAAGCCCGAGCTGTTCCCGCACCTTGTTCTCAATTTCGTTCAGCAAGTGAACATTCTCCTCGAGGAACAGTCGCACACGCTCGCGACCCTGTCCGAGACGCTCGTCGCCATAGGAGAACCAGGTGCCGGCGCGGTCAAGAATGCCGTTCGCCACCGCCAGGTCGATCACGTCCCCGCTGCGGCTGATCCCCTTGCCATAAAGCACGTCGAATTCAGCCTCGCGGAACGGCGGCGCCAGCTTGTTCTTCACCACCTTCACCCGCGTCCTGTTGCCCACCGCGTCCGTGCCCTCCTTGATCGTCGCAATCCGGCGGATGTCAAGCCGCACCGAACTGTAGAATTTCAGCGCGTTCCCGCCGGTGGTCGTCTCTGGATTGCCGAACATCACGCCGATCTTCATCCGTATCTGGTTGATGAACACGAACGCCGTGTGGCTCTTCGACACCGTCCCCGTCAGCTTGCGCAGCGCCTGCGACATCAGGCGCGCCTGCAGGCCAACATGGCTGTCGCCCATCTCTCCCTCGATCTCGGCGCGCGGGGTCAACGCCGCAACCGAGTCGATCACCACGATGTCAATCGCCCCGGAGCGGACCAGAGTCTCCGCGATTTCGAGCGCCTGCTCTCCGGTGTCCGGCTGGCTGATCAGCAGGTTCTCGATGTCGACACCGAGCGCCCTGGCGTATTTGGGGTCAAGCGCGTGTTCCGCGTCGACGAACGCCGCATAGCCGCCGAGCTTCTGTGCCTCGGCGATCAGGTGCAGGGTCAGCGTAGTCTTGCCGCTCGCTTCGGGGCCGTACACTTCGGTGACCCTGCCTCGCGGAATACCACCGATGCCCAACGCTACGTCCAGCGCAAGCGAACCGGTGGGAATCGTGTCCACCTTGACCTTCGCACCCTCCTCTCCGAGGCGCATGATGCTGCCCTTGCCAAACTGTTTCTCGATCTGCGAGATCGCCAGATCGATCGCCTGTGCCCTCGGATTTTCCTGGTTCTTTGCCGCCATGATCGTCCCACTGTATTGGGGGGCGAAAGTGATTTTCGATCACCCACCCCCGGTTATCGTACTGTTCTTAAGGTGACAAAATGTCAATGTTCATAAGGGTTTTACGGATTCAGTCCCCTTCGCGCCGGGCCTCTGTTTTTCGCCCGCTTCGCGCCCCGCTGCCTGCTTCCCGCCCGTTTACGAGGCGGATTCCAAACGGACGCTCTCGAGAACGTGGTACTCCGGACCCTCGGGAGTCAAGGTACTCTCGAACAGCGTCAACTTGTCGAATACGTAGACGAAGGATTCCACTTTCACCGACTGCAGCCTTCCCAGCAGCGGGCTGTGCCGCCCGACAAATTTCACCCGCCCGAGGGTCAGGTGCGGAGAGAATTCCCTCCTTTCCACGGGCAGTCCCGCAAGTCGGCCCTTCTCCGCGACCGCCTCCTGCAGCCGCCGCAACGTCTCGTTCTCGCCGACGCCCACCCAGATCACCCGGGGATTGCGCCGCTGCGGAAACGCGCCGAGTTCACCGACCTTGATCCGCATCGCGTTGAAAGATGCCCCCGCTGTCCGCACCGCATCCCGCAACGCTTCCACCTGCGCCTCGCCTGCCTCTCCCGCGAACAACAGCGTCAAGTGGATATTGTTCGCGTCCACCCAACGGACCTTCGCGTCCGGCGTGCCGATCAGCTCCGGGAGCTCGCCCATCCGCTGGCGTAATTCATCCGGCAGCTCCAGCGCGACAAAAACCCTCTTCGACTCGCTCACAACAGCGTTGGCTCCCCGCCCTCTTCAACTCCCTCCGCCAGCATGTCGAGCAGCAGCATCAACGCCTTCGCCACGCTCCGCTGGCGGTTGGGATCCCGTTCCTTGTCCAGGACGTACCTGCGATGGGTCACCTGGTTTTCGTCCGCGTAGCCGACGTATACCAATCCCACCGGCTTCTCCTTCGTGCCGCCGTCCGGACCCGCGATCCCGGTGATCGAGAGGGCAATGTCCGCATGGCTTCTCTCCAGCGCTCCCCTCGCCATCGCCTCGGCTACTTCCGAGGACACCACTCCGTGTTCTTCCATCAGCTCCAACGGGACGCCGAGTTCCTCGTGCTTCGATTCGTTCGAGTAGGTGACCCACCCACGCTCGAACCACGCACTGGAACCGGGAATGTCGGTGAACCGTTTGCCGAGATAGCCGCCTGTGCAGGATTCCGCGACGGCGACTCGCAACGCCCGTTTCTTCAGCAGCTCGCCCACGCCTTTCTCCAGCGATACGTTCTCCCCGACGCCAAAGATGTAGCTGCCGACCTTTTCACGAACCATCGCCTCCGCCGCATCCAGCTCCGCCGCTCCCTCCACCGGGCTCTCCGCCTGCACCGTCAGCCGCAGCCGGACCCCCGAATAGCCCGGGAGGAACGCCAGCGCGGCATGCTCGAGGATCTGCTGGCGGTTGTCCAGCTTCTCGTATAGCGCCGCCTCGGCGAGGCCGTAGGTGTGGATCGAGCGGATCAGGGTCACCGGCCCGCGGTGCATCTTCACCAGGCGCGGCAGGACAAACCCGGTGACCATTGCCCGCATCTCCAGCGGAACCCCCGGCATTGCCGCAAAAACATGCCCCTGGCGTTCCACCCAGATCCCGGGGGCGGTGCCGTGTTTGTTCGGGATCGGCGTCGCCCCTTCCGGAAATTCCGCCTGCTCACGGCTCGTCTCGATGAATTCCAGCTGCTTGCTCTGGTACACCTCACGCACCTGTTCGAGCAGGTCGTTGCGAAACACGATCGGCAGATCGAAGAATTTTGCGAGCACCTCTTTCGTGTGATCGTCATGCGTGGGGCCGAGCCCACCGGTGATCAGCACCACATCCGAACGCTGGAACGCCGCCTGAAACGACTCCCGGATCCGGTCCGGATCGTCGGCAATCACCGAAATGTGGCGAACGGTAATCCCTTCGGAGAGCAGTGTCCTGGCGATGAACCTCGAGTTCGAATCCTGGATCTGGCCGAGGAGGATTTCATCTCCGATGGCGATGATCTCGGCATTCATGCGGCGCCTCCGCGTCGGTCCTGCTCTGTGGCACAAGATAGTGCCGGCAAGCGGGGTGAAACAAATGTTCAGTTGTTTTTCATACCCTCCCGGCTCCCAACATTTATAGGACAACTCTATAATAAACAAAGCATAATTACTTCATGACCCGCTCAGGATCGGGCACGGCGCGGTTTGATCAGGCTGTTGATGATCCCGCTGACGATGGAGATGAAGATGGTCCCGATCAGCGCCGCCCAGAAACTGGTGACGAAGAAACCGTCCACCAGGTAGGCGACAAGCGTGAGCAGCAGCGCGTTGACCA
>CAZIDZ010000020.1:33688-43057 GCA_964538455.1 uncultured bacterium | reverse complement strand
ACCAGGCCGAGCAGCAGAGCGGCGATAATCCCTGCTCCCACGTCCGAGAGCACAATCCCCGGAATCACATAGCTCGCCGCCAGCACGGCGAGACTTGTCGCAAACCATCGCAGCACAAACGTCCGCACATTCACCTCCACCGTTGGTGAGGGAAGGTAGCAACCTTGCCCGTGACTCGAAACTCCTCCTCCCCCTCCCTCTCGATGTCGCGCAGAGCCATCCCGAGACGTTGGGCCGGCCCCGGCTGCCACCTACCTTTCCGCAGTGAGCATCCGGGGAAACCGAGAACAGCTTGCGCAAGGAGGTAAAGCATGAATCAACACGGCGATCGGGAGAAGCGGCGGCTTGAGCTGAGCCGCATGGCGGACGGTTTCAGGGTTTCGGTTGCCCTGCTCACGGCGGTGCATCTTGGCGTCTTTCGCGTGCTTTCAGACGGCCCTTCGACCGCCGGCGCGATGGCTGCGGAACTTTCGCTCGCCGAGCGGGAGTTGGACCTGTTGCTCAAGGCGTTGACAGGCCTGGATCTGCTCGCCCTCGACGGCGACGGCCGTTACCACCTGCACGGCCTCAGCGAGGAGTTCCTCCGCGACGGAGCGGAACTGTACATGGGGGACATCCTGCATCACAACTATCACCTGATGCGCCGTTGGGCGCGAATGGACGAAGTGGTCAGCAGCGGCAAGCCCCTGCCGCGCAGGGAAGGGCGCAGTCCGGATGAACTGCGCGCGTTCATCCTCGGAATGCAGAACAACGCCCGCCAGTCCGCCCTGGAGGCTATCAATGGGATTGACCTGCGGGGTGTGCACAGTGTACTCGACCTCGGCGGCGGTCCCGGCACCTACTTGTACACATTCCTCGAACAGCTCCCCGAGGCGAACGGCACTATCATGGATTTCCCGCAGGTGATCGAAATCGCACGCGAACAGTGTCCCCGTGAACTGAAAAAACGGGTGACGTTCCTCGAGGGCGACATCTTCGAACGGGAGTTCAAGGGACCCTGGGACCTGATCCTGATCTCAAACATCATCCATAGCAACACCCTGGACGGCATCCGCACGCTGGTGTCCAAATCTGCCGCCGCGCTGTCGCCGGGAGGACGGCTTGTGGTCAAGGATTTCTTCCTCGACGACAGCCGTACTATCCCCGCTGCCGCCGCGCTGTTCAGCCTCAACATGATGATCTCCAATCCTGGGCGCGCTTACAGCGAAGGGGAAATCCGGAAAGCCATGGACGACGCAGGTCTGGTCGTCACGCAGAAGTACAATGTCGGTTCGCACTCGGCGGTGCTCGTCGGCCGAAAAGGGTGACCGGGCAGACATCAAATGTCATTCCCGCGAAGGCGGGAATCCATTTAAATACGTTTTAATCTTCCAGACAGTTTAGAAATCGGTTTCCGTCAAAGTGTCTGGGAGCCGCACAGACAGTTTGGAAATCTTTTTTAGTCAAACTGTCTGAGAGCCCGCTCAAACGAGCCAGCGAGCTTTTTTGCTTTTGTCATTCCCGCGAAGGCGGGAATCCATGTTAACCAAAACAGTTGCGTATCTTTTTTAGTCAAACTGTCCGAGAGCCCGCTCAAACGAGCCGGCGGCAGATGGCCTGGCTGCTCCGTCAGCCGGGTTTCAACATCTGTGGGTGGCCCGGCCAGCTCGACTGCCCTCCGTAGCATGTCCCTTCCAGGCAAAGGCGAGATGGCCGGATCTCAACTAAATTCAGTTTTGCGTATTCAGGCGGACGGGTGGCCCGGGTGGCTTGTCCACCCGGGTTTCAATATTTAGTGCTATTGGTGTTCACCATGGACAAATCTCTCGGCGGTCAAATCGGAATTGTCACCGGCGCCAGTGCCGGAATCGGCCGCGCGATCAGTCTCGAGCTGGCTATACGTGGCATGCGCCTCGCACTCGCCGCCCGTGGCAAAGTAGCGCTCCAGAAGACCCTCGACGAAATCCGCTCGTTGGGGGGAGAGGGGATCGTTGTGCCCACCGACGTCTCTGACTGCACACAGGTCGAAGGGTTGATCTCCCGCACCGAATCCGAACTCGGCCCGGCGGACCTGCTGGTCAACAACGCCGGCCTGGTCTCCTCGATCGGTCCGCTTTGGGAGAGCGATCCGAGGCAGTGGAAGCGCGACCAGGAGGTGAACCTCTTCGGTCTCTATCACGGCTGCCGGGCGGTGCTGCCCGGGATGGTCAAACGGAAGCGGGGACGGATCGTCAACATCACCGGCGGCGGCGCCTCGGGGCCGTTCCCGTTCCTCTCCTCCTACGCGGCGAGCAAAGTGGCCGTCGTCCGTTTGAGCGAAAATCTGATGCACGAGCTCGCGGAGATCGAATCGCCGGTAAAAGTCTTCGTTGTGAGCCCAGGTTTTGTTCGAACTGCAATGACCGAACAATTCGAGCGGACGGAGGCCGGCCGCCGATGGATGGGTTACATGGTGCGGCGTTTCGAACAGGGATTGGACGTCCAACCGGAACTCGCCGCAGGACTGATAGCCGCGATCGCGGAGGGCCGCCTCGACGCCTATGCCGGACGCTACCTCCGCGCTCCCGACGACCTGCCAAGACTGGATGAACTGGAAGCAAAAGGAGGCTTTGAAGAGGGTTCCGAAAAGCGCCTTCTGCGATTTAAGTAGTTAATAAATCTAAATAGAACTCAATGAACATATGCGGAAAGACATTACTCTTGCTGGCTTGAGGTGTCACTTCTTTCTTCTCGTCCTTGCACCGCCAACGGTTGCTTTCCTTGAAGCCGTCTGAATCCCGCTCGTGATATTTGACGTAGACCGCTTGAGCGAGATTTCCATCTTGAAACCGAGGGTCCTGGCTACCCGGCTGAGCGTGGCGATCTGAATATTATCATGACGACCGCTTTCGATACGCGAGATAGCTGGTTGTTTCGTGCGGACAAGACGGGCCAAGTCCGTTTGCGATATACCGAGTTCTTTTCTTCGTTCTTTCAGTTTTTTCGACAGGTTCAACTCCCTAAGATCCTGGGCAACCAGTTCCGCCAAAACGGGGTCTTTATCGAGCTCCTCGCTGATCCAGTCTCTAACGTCTGAACCAAGAGATGGGTTTTTCTTCCTTGAAGTCATCCTTTCCTCCAGCAAGGCATCTTTAGAATTCAACCTTTGGACGAGAGATAGCTTGTACGACATTTGACCGCAAAATCGATTGCCTTCTCTGGTACCCGTTTCTGGTTCTTCAAAGTCCCATTTGTAAGCAAAATCAACTGATCCCCATCCCAGAAAAAGAGTATTCGATATTGATTTGTCTCCGCAGTGAACCTGAGCTCCCAAATGTTATCTCTCAGTTCTCTTACCAATGGATATTTCGCTTTCTTACCCAACTCCTGAAGCATTACAAAGTGCTTGATTGCTGCGCGCTTTACGTGCCGATTTTGCTTCTGAAGCCATTTCCTGCAGGGCTCTTCGCCAGTCTTTGCATCACGATAAAAATAAGTCGATGTCAATTTGATTCCCCCTTCTGATGAATAAATATAACATCTTTGTTATGGGCATGCAAGAGCTCCAAACTGCCGAAACGACCTGTCGCAGGACGATCGCCAACGAGCTATGCCGGCGGGTGGCCCGGGACTTCAGTCCCGGGTTTCAAGGGGACATAATCTCGGGCAAAGGTCAAAAAACATCAATATTCACAGGGCTTCCAGCATTTAGGACGATTCTTCCGCAAGCTCCAACTCCACCCGCCCGTACTCCGGATCGGCGTCCCAGACACGGACCTTCAGGCGCGATCCCGCACGATAGAGCCCCTTGCCCCCGATCTCCACGAACGCCTCCAGCGAGCGGTCGAAATAGACCGGTCCGAGGTCCTCCGCCTGGATCATTCCCTGCGTCCCGGTACCCTCGATCTCGACAAATACGCCTTTCGGAATCACCTTGACGACCAAGCCCTCGAATTCCTCGCCGATCAGGTTCTTGAAAAACTCCGCCTGCCGGATCCGCAGCGACTGCCGCTCCATCTCCTGCGCAGCACGTTCGCGCTCGCTCGCCAGCTCACAGCTCCGCTGCAGCGTCTCGACCTTGACCGCCTTGTGCGCTGTTTTCCCCTCCAGGTCGTCGAGCAGGATGCGGTGGACCAACAGGTCCGGGTAGCGGCGGATTGGACTGGTGAAGTGGGTGTAATTGACAAAACCCAAACCGTAGTGGCCGATGTTCCCGGTGTTGTATTCCGCCTTCGCCATCGCTCGCAGCGTGTGTATCCGGATCACTTCCGCGAGTGGGTGACCCGCGATGGATTCGAGCCAACTGTTGATCTGCTTCGCGGTGACGTGATCGAGGTTCTGACCGAACGGCCACGGCGCTTCGAGCCCCGCCACCGTCGCTGCCAACTCCTCCAGCTTGTCCTGATCGGGACGGTCATGAACGCGGTAGACAAACGCGTGCGCGCCGGCCCCTCGCTCCCGTGTCGCGTACTCGGTCACCGCGCGGTTCGCCGCGAGCATGCATTCTTCGACAAGGTGGTTGGACTCATACAGAGGGCGGCGCTCGATCGCAACCGGATGGTCTTGCTCGTCTACGATCACCTCGTACTCGGGCACTTCGAGATTCAGCCCGCCCTCACCGAACCGTTTTTTTCTCATCTCACCCGTCAACGCCGCGAGGTGATGAATCAACGCAATCAGGCTGTCCGACCGAAGAGGCGGCAGGTCGTTGCCCCATTTCTCGCGCCCCTGTTCGATCAGCTCCTGCACCTGTGAGTAGGTGAACCGTTTGCGGCTGCGGATCACACTGCGCACCGGACGGCTCGAAAGAATTTCACCGTTAGGAGCCATCGTCATCATCACGCTGACCGTGCGTCGCTCCTCCCCTTCCTGGAGACTGCACAGATTTGAGGAGAGCCGGTCGGGCAGCATCGGCAGCGTCCCATGGGAGGTGTACACGCTCGTGCCGCGCTGTCTCGCCTCTTTGTCAAGCGGACCGCCCGGCCGTACGTACCAGGAAACGTCCGCGATGTGCACCCCGAGTTCGTACTTCCCGTCGCTGTGGCGCGTGAGACTGATCGCATCGTCAAAATCGTGCGCCGATTCCGGATCGATCGTCACCGTGAACAGGCCGCGGAAATCCTCGCGCCGCTCGGCGATCTCCTCCTCGGGAATCTCTCCGTCGGCGGCTTCCGCCTCCTCGAGGGCGGCGTGAGCGAACTGTTCTCGGAATTTGAATTGAGCGGTCAGCGAGGCAAAACGGGCCAGCGGGTCCTCCGCCGGACCGAAGACACGAACAACTCGGCCGCGGGGACGGCGGCCTTCGCTGATTCGTTCGACCTGTACCCGGTCGCCATCCTTGGCCCCGCGCTTTTGATTCTCCGACACCTCAAAAGGACCACGCACCCTTGGATTGTCCGCGTAGACCAGTCCTCCCCGCCCGGGTACGGCAACGAAACGGCCGGTGACCGGCGTGTCCGTGCGCTCCAGAATCCGCACGACACGGCCCTGCGGCCCTCCGAAACGTCCGGTGCCTGTCAGGGCGATTTCCACACTGTCGCCGTGGTGCGCCCCGAGCAGCTTGGACGCCGGGACGTACACATCTTCGTCTCTTCCCCCGCGGCGCACAAAGCCGAATCCCTTCTCCGCCAACTCCAACGTGCCCTGCACAAGCCGCCTGTCCTCCCGCACGAAACTGAGTTTCTTCCCCTTGATGCGCTGGAGCCTGCCCTCTTTGAGCAGCGAAACGACCGCCTGTTGAATCGTTTTCTGTTTGGATTGCGGCCAGCGGAGCTGCTTTTGCAGGTCGCGGCCTGTGATCGCTGAACGCGGATGCTGAACAAACCATCCGAGCACGGCTTCCGCCGCCGCTTTCAGCAATCCGGAGGCGGGTGAGGTTGGGACACGCATATGTTTGCGGGATTTCGAAGGTCCGCGTCTGCGGCGCATGGTATTCCTGTCAAGGATGTGCGAACGGTTTAAAAGAAAACGACCTGCGGGTATCCGAGGCCGTTGTGTTGTCTAACGTCGCGCGGTTCTCCACCGGGGGCTGGCGTCTGCGCTCACCGGACGGATCCATTGGGTTTGACCCAGACGAGGCGCGCGATTTCTCGATCAAGATGAATCTCCCGGTCATCCACCGAGAGAATCACCTCGCCGTTCTCCCGGTTTTTCAGCCGGGTCACGGACGTCCCCGGAAAAGCGCCGATTTCACCCAGGCGGGTCAGCAGCCTGCGGTTGCGGCTGTCCACCCGGCCGAGCTCCGCTTCCACACCTTCTTCCAAGCGCGTCAACGGGATCATATCGTGTTCCGGCAGGGTGCCGTCGCTGGCCGGGATCGGATCTCCGTGCGGGTCGAACTGCGGACAGCCAAGAAATTCGTCGATCCGTTCGAGAAGGTGGTCGGAAACCGCGTGCTCCAGCACCTGAACCTCCTCGTGCACATCGTCCCAGGTGAACCCGAGAGTGCGGACGAGGAAGGTTTCGAGCAAACGGTGGCGGCGGACCAGGCGCACCGCGACGCTTCTACCCTCCGCGGTCAGTTCCGGGGGACGGTAGCGGCGGTACGAAACCCAGCCTCGTTGGTGCAGCCGCCGCAGCATCCCGGTCACCGATGGCGCCTTGACCCCGAACATCTTCGCGAGCTGACTCGACCCAACACGTTCGCCGCTGCTTTCCAGACGATACAGCGTGAGCAGGTACTCCTCCGCGGAAGGTGAAACCTTCATCCGCCTGCCAGCCATCATTACTCCAAAAAGTTAGCCGATGCGAAAAGCTATTCCTGTTCTCGTGATGCGTCAAGACGGGTTCGCCCCGGAATCCTTCCCGTGGAGACGCATGTGCACGGAACGTCCGCACTCCTCGCGGGTTATATTGAACCGCTGGAGGCCTTTCCCCCTTGCTCCTGCATAAGAGGCACGGGACGACCGGAGGTTCCTGGAACGGAATGAAGATTCTGGATCGTTACATCATCCGCGAACACATCGCCCCATTCCTGATCAGCATCTCGTTGATCATGCTGCTGTTCACGCTGAATCTTGCCTTCCGGATGCTCTCGAGGATCGTCGGCCAGGGGCTCGGCGCCGAAGTCATTTTCGAGTTCTTTTTCCTCAACCTCGCCTGGATCATCACGCTGGCCATCCCGATGAGCGTGCTCGTCGCGTCGTTGATGGCATTCGGCCGGTTGGCGGGCGACCGTGAAATCGTGGCGATGAAGTCCACAGGGATGGGCATCGTCCGCATGATCCGGCCGATGCTGCTCGCCGCCCTGCTCGTCTCTGCGTTCTCGCTCTACTTTCAGGACCAGGTGCTGCCGGACATGAACCTTCGCAACAAGCTGCTCACCCGTTCGATCCGCCAGAAAAAACCGAATGTCGCCCTGCGCGAGGGAACATTTACACGTGACATTCCGAACCAGACCCTGCTCGTGCAGCGCATCGACCCCAACACCGAGCGACTTTACAACCTGACCATCTTCGATGAATCGGACCCGAGCGAGATCGCCACGGTCAAAGCGGACAGCGGACGGCTGACCTACATCGACACCCTCGGGATGTATCAGTTCAGGCTTTACAGGGGCGAGATTCACCAGATGAAGCGCGAGGATCCGGAAACCTACGAAGTGCTCCGCTACGACCGCGCCCTGTTCCGCATCAACAGCCCAGACCAGCTTCTCCGGAGGCACGAGCGGGGCTACCGCAGCGATCGCGAGCTGGGCCTTGCCGATCTGCAGAAACGGATCCACGAGCTCGAAAGCCTGAAAAACCGCCACCGGTTCCAAAAACAGATCGACCGCTACCGGGTTGAGTACCACAAGAAGTTCGCGATCAGCGCGGCGGCCATCGTGTTTATCCTCATCGGCGCCCCGCTCGGGATCAAGCTCACACACGGCGGCCTCGGCGTCTCCGGACCGCTCGCCGTCCTTTTCTTCCTTATTTACTGGACGTTTCTGATCGGCGGCGAAGACATAGCAGACCGCGGTCTGATCCATCCGGCGCTCGCCATGTGGCTGCCCAACATCATCCTTGGCATCCTTGGAATCCTCCTGATCCGCGGCGAGATGCGGCAGCACACCACCCTTCGGCTTCCGTGGCAGCGCCGCGGCGATGAGGCCGAATCCCTCGGAGACTGGAGCCGGCTCACCGAAGAGCAGATCCGAAGCTACGCAGACACCGAGGCGCGGCACTTTGGCGTTACCCGCGAAACAAGATGGACCGCGGAGAACGACCAGGGGGACGGTGATGCAACTCATTGACCGTTACGTCACCAAGCGGTTTTTCATGTTCCTGCTGCTGTCGGTGCTCGCCTCGATGACCATCTTCCTTGTCGTCGATCCCATCGAAAACCTCGATAAGTTTCTCGACAAGCAGGTGCCGACGGCGGAAATCATCCGCTACTACATCCTCTACATCCCCTACATCATATACCTCGTCTACCCGGTGGCCGTGCTGCTCGCCACGATGTTCTGCATCGGCGGATTGACCAATTCAAACGAACTGGTCGCGATGACCGCCTCGGGCGTGCCCCTCTGGCGGCACCTGATCATGCTCTCCACTCTCGGCATGCTGCTCTCGCTGATCATGTTCTGGTGGGGGGAAACCGTGGTCCCCGAAACAAACCGCGAACGGCTCGCCATCTGGAGACAGCAGATCCGCGAGCGGCAGGACTGGCGGCTCACCGACCAGGGACAGGTCTACCTGCAATCCGGTCCCGGTCGCGTGCTGCACCTCGATGTCTACCGGCCTACCGAACAGACCGGCTACGGCGTCGATCTCTACACCCTCGAGGGAGACCGCATCGTCCGGCGGATCGCCGCGGCGAGGATGACGCACGATTCGCTCGGATGGGTGCTTCACCGTGTCGTTGACCGTTCCTTCGCCGCCGAGGATCACGAACACCTCCGGCGTACCGATTCCATGAGGGTGAAACTCCACATCGAACCCACCGACATGCTCGAGCTCAAGGTGGAGCCCGAGGAGATGTCGCTGGAGGAGCTGAAACGGTTTGCCGACCGCATCGAGCGGACCGGGGGGAAAGCCGACCGGTGGCGGGTGGACATCATGGGCAAGGTCGCCAACCCGTTCGCCGGGTTCATCATCATCCTTTTCGGCGTCCCCGTCTCCGCCGTCCGCCGGCGAAGCGGTGTCATTTTCGGTGTCACCGTGTCACTCGTCATCGCCTTTGTCTACTTCGGCTTCAGCCAGGTCGGCCGGGTGCTCGGCTACAAGGACATCCTCGGCCCCTTCTTTGCGGCGTGGATCGGAAACTTCGTTTTCTTTGCTCTCGGCGTCTGGCTTTACCGCCGCGCTCCCCGCTGATCGAATTTGAGGGTCTGGAAGGATTTATCTGTCAAACCGTCCGGAATCCGGCATTCCGTACTCACGTGTGGCCCGGGTGGCTTGTCCACCCGGGTTTCATAGGACGTTGGAACCT
>CAZIDZ010000020.1:0-33588 GCA_964538455.1 uncultured bacterium | reverse complement strand
GCCTTCATTCCCTGTTTTCACCTCGACCAACCCAACCGGAGGGATGGCCGGGTTTCTACTAAAGGAATGCCCGGACAGTTTGGTAGGATTTGTCAGTCAAGCTGTCTGGAACCCGGCATTCTAATTCCCAGACGGTTTAAGTACAACTGACGTCCAAACCATCCGATGTACCAGCAAACCGGATTTAGGGGTCACCTCCTGCGCCCGAATCCCTCTCCCCGCCTCCACTTCTGACTCCAGTTTCGCGCACTTCGCGAAGCCCATTTTTCGTTGAAATTCAAAATTCTGCTTGCGCTTTTTCGTTAGGCGCCTTACTTTAATTTTCGCCTGATATCCGGCCAACTGGAGCGTAAACATGGACTTGAGCCGATTGCCGAAGGACGATGCTCTCCTCGCATTTGCCCAGCGGACAAAGGATGCCGACGTTGGTGCGGTCGAATCCCTGCTGGTGCTGCAAGGCGCCGCGGACTCCGTAAACCGTGCGCTGGAACGGTTTCTCGCCCGTTACGGCGTCTCTCCGGCCCGGTTCTTTGTGCTCCTGCTGCTGCTGGACGCCCCGGAAGGCCGCAAACCCAGTGAACTAGCTCGGGGCATGGGCGTGCGAAAGGCGACAATCACCGGCCTGTTGGAGGGTTTGGAGGGTGACGGCCTGGTCCGGAGGGTCCCGGATGTCCAGGATCGGCGCGCCTTTCGCATCCTCCTCACCCAGGTAGCGCGTGGGCTGATGGAAGGGGTATTGAAGGAGTATTATCGGCATGTGGGCACGTGGTTCGGCGGAGTCAGCGGGGGCGGAAGGCGGACAATCGAGGGCGTTTTGGCGAGCATTGTCGAGAAAATCCCGGAGACTCCTATCGACGAGGCGATAAATTCTGATACCGGAGATTGGTAAGCCTCCTTATCACTTTAAACAGTACGATTTTTCGGAATTCGCTCGTTCTCTGACTGCGTGTCCGGCGAGGCGGCTTGCACTGGAGTGACAATGGAACTCTCGGCGGATTTTCCCGTTGATCCACGAGTGTTCTCCGCCGTTGAAACAACCGTTCTAACCTGTTGATCGGGAGCAACATAGCCGCCGTGACGTAGCGATTGCCGGCGCGCTCCCTCCGGCCGGAGATGCCTTTGCGAGAATCACGGCGACCGTCTATCTTACGGACCGTTGCCGGGGTGGCGGAATTGGTAGACGCAGCGGACTCAAAATCCGCCGGGGTCAAACCCGTGGGGGTTCGAGTCCCCCCCTCGGTACCAAAGCGAAACAGGGACTTGCGGATAATTCCGCAGGTCCCTGTTTTCTGCTTCAAGACCTTCGGTAGAGCAAGCAACTTTCATTTGCTGAAGGATGCCTGCTGTGCCGCCCGAAACACAGATTCATCTGATCAAAACGACCCTCTGAACGCGCTGCATTTGCCCCGGCACTTCCGCTCGGAGGAAGTAGACACCACTGGAATGGCCCTGCGCGTTCCAAATGAGCCTGTGTACTCCCTGTGGCATCTGCCGGTCGGAAAGAACCGCCACTCTCTGGCCGAGAACGTTATAGACTTCAGCTTTCAGTAACGCCGGGACAGGCAACTGTACCGTAAATCCAACGCTCGGGTTGAAGGGATTCGGATATGCCGTGCCGATCTCCCATTTCAATGGCAGTCCCGGCTGTTCCTCCACAGAGATGATGCTGAGCGGAAGGACTATTCC
Organism: uncultured bacterium; assembly: GCA_964538455.1. GTDB lineage: Bacteria > Electryoneota > Electryoneia > Electryoneales > Electryoneaceae > JAZDLX01. Next base: position 31,902 of record CAZIDZ010000020.1, on the reverse strand, counting down.
CCATAATCCTGCGGAAACTGTGCCGCTCCTTCCGATGACAGGTTGTCCGCCGATCGCGGTCAATCCCGAAGTTTCGCCGGATGTGGTTCCCGCGAACGTCGATAGCGACCCGGCCGTCAAATTCTGGGCGTTGACCTGGAAGGCCAGCATGGCCATCAGGACAACGGCAAGAACAAGTGTCCTCTTCATCGCTGGGCCTCCGGGCTATAACTGACCGGGAGTTCCTGAGAACCTGTTCCACCGGAATACGCGGCGGATTCGACCTCTCCGCTCGAGTTTTCCAGCAGTACATTCAGCGTTGCCTCAAGACGGGCCAGCCTGGCTTTCAGATCCTCGTTCTCCGCCTTCAAATCTTCATGACGTTTGTTCAACTCCTGCAACGCCGCAAGGGTGACGGACGCCAGATCACGGCTGGAAAGCGAGATGTCGTTGGAGCCAAGCTGGAAAGCCTGGTAGAAATCCTGCGCCATCGGGCCGATGTGCTTAACCTCGTCATCTTCCTTGATGTAGTTCCAGCGGGTGACGGGAAGCGCCATCGCTTTGGCGAAGAGATCATCGGCGTCGAAGACCTCGAAATTCTCCTTCATGTTCCTGTCGGAGACGCTGGTCCAGTCACCGCCGGTCGACAGGTACGCTCCGGTGCTCGTTTCGAGGAAATACGACGTGCTGTAGGTGCCCGCGGCATTGGTGAGATAGAATCCGCCGTCCGCACGCAGGAGCATGGTTTCCGCAGCTCCGGCGACGGTGGAGTCCCCACCCGAAGTCAGGTTTTCTGTGTTGTTGTTCGCCGTGAGCACCACACTGCCGTTTTCGGCCGCAATGGCTCCATATCCACCAGCAATGGAAATGGTGCCGCGTGCCGTGTTCCACATTCCGCCAACCGTCGTTGCGGCACCGCCAACCGTGGAGTTGTAGGCTCCCCCGAGAATGGAAGCGTAATCGCCTGTCAAATCGTTCGACCAGCCACCAGCAACGGTTGCACCCATGCCGTACGTCGTGTTCTGGTTACCACCTGAGATCACACTGTAATCTCCAACGGCTTGGTTCTCTAGTCCGCCACCGATGAACTGGTAAGGCGAATTTGCTTTGTTTTTATTACCGCCAACAATGGAGGAGTTGGAAGCTGTGGATTGAATAGCGTTGCGAATTCCTCCCAGCACGGCCGAATACTGTGCAGCCGCTGTATCGAGCGTTCCACCGCCAACCAGCGAATAGGAATTGGAAGCAACGTTGTAGGATCCGCCACCCATGAAGGCGTATTCAGCCGATGCGGTGAGATCGTATCCACCCGCCACCGTGGCATATTGCCCGGTGGCAAGATTGCTGAGACCACCTCCAATTGTTGCGCCGACCTGTGAGGTCGTATTGGCATCGTCAATTCCAGCCGTATTGCCGCTGCCTCCCGCAATGGTTGAGTTTTCATCATATATGGTGTTCAAGTAGCCACCGCCGATCGTTGATTTCTGTGCGGAGGCGATATTCTGCCAACCGCCACCGATGGCAACGTAATAGCCACCGGCTTCGTTCTGATAACCACCGGCGATTGTCGAATGACCCATCGATATGGTGTTGTTGTGACCTCCGCCAATCGTTGAATACTCAGCTGATACCGTGTTGGTCAAACCGCCACTAATCGTCCCGTACATCTGGTTGCCCGGCCCATCGTCCAAGCCAACCTTATTATTCACGCCACCGCCGACTACGCCGTAATAGTCGTAAACACTGTTCCACATCGAGGTGGCACCACCGCCACTGATAACCGCACCGAGAACTTGTGAACCTACGTTGTTGTTCGCGTGCCCACCGATGATGTTTGGCGTATTGTCGGTGGATCCGGAGGTTTGGGTGTCAATGATCCGCAGGCCGGTTTTGTTGTAAACCTTGAAGTGAAGATCTTTCGCATCCGTGGTACCGACGAAGTTGGTTCCTTCGGTGATGCCGCTGTTGCCGGAAAGACCCCAGGCGGTTCCCGAGGCGTCTACGTTGGTCAAGCCCGAACCGTCACCCGAAAACGCGGTCGCGGTCACTGTGCCGACCACATGCAGCGCAGACGATGGGCTGGCGGTTCCGATCCCGACACCGCCCGAGGCCCGGATCAGGAATTGGTGGTTCGTTGTAGAGGTGAAATCTCCGGCGGAGGTGTCCGCCCAGACAAAACTGCCGGCATGCACCGCACGGGCATGGTATCCCGCTGCAAATGTGTATGCCCCCAGGGCGTCGTTGTCCGTACCGCCGGGTATCATGCTTCCGGTTCCGCTGGAAACGTTGAAAGACCCACCGCCGACAGAACTGTTCAATCCTGACGCCTGGTTGTTCTGACCGCCTGTGATGGCAGCCTTCTCTCCTGAAGCGGAGTTGGCATAACCACCCGCGATAGTGGCGTATGTGTTCGTCGCTTCGTTGTAGTAGCCTCCTCCGACCGTGCCGTAATTGCCCGAAAGAGTAATTGAATAACCACCGCCGATGGTCGAATACTGACCGGTGTTGGTGTTGTCGTATCCACCCGCAACCGTCGATCCCGTTTGGTCGGCCATATTGGAATAGCCACCGCCCACCGTCGCGTAGGGCTGTGTGGTCGGATTGGTATCGTTGTGTCCTGCGGTGTTGCTGTAGCCACCGGCGACCGTGGTTGCGTCATCCCAGGTGGTGTTGCTTTGACCACCGCCGATAAAGCTGTTCGCGTAGGCCAGGTTGCTTGCACCACCCACGATGACGCCGCGATCTCCACCGACAATGTTACTGGTGCCGCCAACGATTACACCGTACTGCCCACCGTTCAGGTTCGAGTCGCCTCCGCCAACAAACGAGTAGGCGGTTTGAGCCCGGTTGTAGTAGCCGCCGGCAACCGTGGAATACGCGGCACTTGATGGGTTGGAGTCATTATTTCCGGCAATATTTTTCGCGCCGCCACCGACAGAACTGTAGTTGTCGTAAACGGTGTTCCCGTCTCCGGTCAAACCACCGCCGAGCGCAACACTGCCCTGCGCGCCGGATAAGATGGCGTTAACGGAAGATCCTGCGATGAAGCTGGCCGGGTTGGTGTTACGTTGCAGAAGCTGCAACGCATTTAAATTCTTCACTCGAATCTTGAAATCAACCGCGTCGGTCGTCCCGATAAAATTCGTATCCGAGGACAACCCGCTGTTGCCCGTAAGAGCCCAGCTCGCTCCGACGTCGTCGGTTCCATCGGCAAATCCGGCGGGAATCCCCGTCAGACTGTCCCAGGGAATCTGAGTTGGACCGATATCATCGACATTGTCGGCGAATCCTGACGGAACCATCGTCAGGCTGTCCCAGGAAATCGTGGTGGGACCGACATTATCGGTCGTATCGGCAAATTCCGACGGGATCCCTGTCAGGCTGTCCCACGGCAGGGTGGTCGGACCGGTGTTGTCCACCCCGTCCGCGAAACCCTCGGGAACCGATGTCAGGCTGTCCCAGGAGATCGTGGTAGGACCGACGTCATCGGTTCCGTCCGCGAAACCCTCGGGAACCGATGTCAGGCTGTCCCAGGGAATCAGGGTTGGACCGATATCATCTGCGCCGTCCGCGAATCCCTCGGGGATTCCGGTCAAACTGTCCCAGGGAATCAGGGTCGGGCCGATGTCGTCGGTCCCGTCGGCGAATTCTTCCGGGACACCCGTCAGGCTGTCCCAGGGCAGTGATGTCGTCACGGGGAGATTCAACAGCCCCGATCCATCGCCGACAAACCATCCCGCTGAAATCGTATCCGCCGCCTCAACCTTCATGACGGTCAGTACCGCGTTATCCGAGACCGTCATTGCCCATCCGGCCGAATCCGCGGATACGGCGTGTGTAGCGCTGTTTGCCGTTTCAGCCAGGAATGCGAAAGCGGCGCTGTCAGCGAGATGCGCGGTGCCAGCCGTCTTCGCCAACAGGGCGTAGGGAACACTGGTGAGTTCGAAACGTGGCGTCATTTCAGCGCCAGCGCCCACTGAAATTCCAAGCCATCTGGGCCCGTCAAAAAGTCCTTCAGAGAATTGAACATTATTCCCAAGAACGGTGCTGATCACACCTCCCGCGATGTGAACGTTGTTGAGTTCCGCCCAGAGTACTGTTCCTTCGGTAGGAACATCATAGATGCGAAATATGAAGTCGTAATCTCCATCCGGATACGGATTGCCGGTATCATCCGTAATGAAACCCTGGAATGACATGGATCCGGGAAATTCGAAAGCAAATGCTGTGTTCGCCTTGGGACGTTTCACACGTAATAGCGAGCCGGATTCTTCTTTTTTCGTGAAACGTTCCTTTCTGGGGTTGTCGCTGGTTTTTCTACTTGCAATCTGTGCTTGGGCAGCGTGCGGCGCAGCAAAAAGAAAAACAAGCAACAACACAATGAAACACCTCGATGAAAGTTGTTTCATGAGCCCTCCCTTTCGGGTCGTTACGTAGTTCTTGTTATCAGGATCTTTTAGCAGGAGTAGGTAAGCGATCACGACTGGGAAGGGGCGCCGTCAGGAAGCGAGATATTCTAGTTTCCCTGGTGACGATCAATACCTGCTGTGTTTATGCACAGGTGTTTGATGTGAGTAAAAATAAGATGGGCTACTTCTTTGGCATCACGGTTCGGTGAACCTAACCGTATTTCCGAACACCTCGAGAGTTGACGCAAGGATGATAGATTCTATTCAAAATACTCAAACTTGTAAACGGTGTGGCCTGAAAGATCTAAAGCAGTGAATACTCCAGGCTCGACCCCCCTCGGTACCACTCCGTGGGTCCGTCCTTAGCGGACGGTCCCGTTTCTTTAGAAGACGGCAAATCATATTAGTCCGCCCGAGCCGCTTGTTCCATCCGGCACATGCTATCATATTTCACCCATCCTTTTCCCTAGCCCCGTGTATGAGGCAGAATCGGAGTTGCCATGCGCAAGCTCGCTGCTATCATGTTCACCGACATCGCCGGTTTCACTGCGTTGATGGGTGAAGATGAATCCAAAGCCCTCGACTTGCTCGCCCGCAACCGCACCCTGTTGAAACCCCTGATCGAACAGCATCATGGCGAGTGGCTGAAGGAACTCGGCGACGGAACGCTCTCCTCGTTCGCCAGCGCCGTGGACGCCGTGAACTGCGCCATCGAAATCCAGCAACGGCTTCGCGAAGAGGACGACAGATCGCTCCGCATCGGAATTCATCTTGGCGACATCGTTTTCGAAGACAATGATGTCTTCGGCGACGGTGTCAATGTTGCCTCACGCATCGAACCCCTTGCGGAATCGGGAGGTATCTGTGTTTCGGACCGTGTTTATGACGAAATCCAGAATAAGCCGGACATCTGCACGGTTTTCCTCGGTGAAAAGACGCTGAAAAACGTGAAACGCCCCATGGGCGTTTACGCTCTTGTGGGTCACGGCCTTCCGGTTCCGCCAGGAAAGGCAGTGCGACAACCACAATCAAGGCAGCAAGCGAGGGCGAGAGCCGGACGCCTCGGCATGGCGGGCGGTTTTGCCGTGGGGCTTGTCGTCTTCCTCATTGCACTCTGGATATTCATTGGACAACCTCTCGAAGGAGGCAAAACGATACCAACTGCCGTTATCGACATCATCAACGAAACCGGCGAACCTGAACTGAACGGCCTCTCAGGAATGCTGATCACCGCCATGGAACAATCCACTCGCCTGTCGGTCATGACCCGTTCGCGGATGTTCGACATTTTAAAGCAGATTGGTAAAGAGGATGTGGTCAAGATTGACTCCGAGACGGGGCGGGAAATCGCCCGGCATGCGCAGCTCGGCGCCCTGGTGATCGCCTCAGTTCATCGTTTCGATGAACTGTACACCATCGATCTGAAGGTGCTCGATCCGGAGCGTGACGAGTATATCTTCACGGCCAGGGAAGAGGGGACAGGCCAGGCCAGCATCCCGGGAATGATCGACAAGCTTGCGGCGAAAACGCGGCGGGGTATGAAAGAGAAAGCGACACAAATCGAAGCGAGAAGTCAGAGTGTGGCACGGGTGGTCACCCCCAACCTGGAAGCCTATCAGCATTACTTCAAGGGAGAGGAATACGTTGACGAATTAAAATTCGATGAGGCGATTGCCGAATTCAACAAGGCGGTTGAGCTTGATTCCACTTTTGGCCTCGCCTATTACCGCTTGGCCTACGCTGGCTGGTGGATCCTGCATGCGAGTATTACACAAGACGCCTTGGAGAAAGCAATGAAATTAGTTGACCGTATTCCTGAACGCGAACAATTTCTGCTGCGATCGGTAGCTGCGAGCAAGAAATACGGATTCGAAGCGGCTATCGACGTGCTGAAGCAAATGGAGAAGGTGTATCCTAATGACAAGGAGATGATCTTCAACATCGGCGACTACTCTTTCCATTTGGGCGACTACGAGACTGCAGAAAAGTATCTCGCCCGTACGCTGGAGCTGGATCCCACTTTTACACGTGCTGCTCAGCATCTGGTTTGGACCTGCAGGCAGCAAGGTGACTACAACAAAATGCTGGAAGTTGCGCAGAAATACGCGAAGACCTCTGGGAATGAAGAGGCCTATTTGATGGTCGGCAATTCCTATCTCTTATTGGGAGAGCCTGAACAAGCACGGAAAATGATCAGGATCGCCATGTCAAAGTCAGATAAGCCATGGGAAGACCTTCGCCGCTTCGTCGAGACTTATTTGAGTTCTGATGAATTCGGCAAGGCTGAGAGTTTTTTAAAAAGCTGTATTGCTGATAGTCAATCTCAGAAAATGAAAAGCGAAGGATATCGGGGACTTGGAACTTGGGTGTACCCCTATTTGGGCCGCTACCGGGAATCGTTGGACACACTCGATTCTTGCGTCGTTTTATCCCTTCAGCTGAGAGACACTATTCGTGCAGCACAATCGGCGCTGCAACGAAGTGATCTTTTCCGTGCAGGGTGGAGTGATATAGCATCTGCACGTGAAGAAAGAAGGAGGGCGCTCCATATCAGTAAATCTGCCTATGATGTAGCTTATGATCTCAGCTTGGTTAGCAGCTTTATCCGTGATGGAGAATTTGAAATCGCGGATCGATACCTGGCGCAGTATGGCCCATCACAGCAACCAAGCTTCAGATTAATGATCGCAGCCTGCAAAGGCGATTTGGATGCTGCGGAATTGCATATGAAGGAAGTTCGCAACGCGAGTCCGCTATTCACCAAAATTGTATCGTTGTACTGGTTGGGAAAATGCCGCTACGAACACGGGAAATATACCGACGCAATCGAATCATTCGGGGAATTGCAGAACCTCAAAGACAACAGGTTGGGCTTTCGGGCACTGTATTATCCCCTGAGTTTTTACCAATTGGGAAAGAGTTACGAAGCCCGGGGAGACCCAGAAAAAGCTCTCGAGAACTACAAGGTTTTCCTTGATCTATGGAAAGACGCCGATCCAGACCTGACCACCCTCATTGACGCGAAAGAGCGATATGCCAGGTTGCATAAGTCGCTCGCGATAGCGTCGTAACAAATCCCAATTCGGTATAGGGCAGTTCGACCTGCTCGCCTGCCGTTCTGTAGCGTCGCAGTAACCTGCAAGTCATATTTCTCTGCACAGCCTCACCGCAAATGGCGAAGTGCGTCTTTCGCGACAACGTTGTCCGGCTGCAGCGCCAACACCTTTTCGTACGCCTCCCGCGCTCCGTCACGGTCTCCCGCGTAGAGCCTCGCCATCCCGAGCGCATCCCAGTAACTCCATTCACCCGGCATCCGTTCCACCAGCCCTTCGAGCACCTGTGCCGCGTCCGCAACCTTCCCGCTGCGCATCAGCCGCACCCCGAACACCTTCAACACCTCGGGCCTCAGGTCGAGATCGCCGCCCTTCTCCACCAGCCTGTCGTATTCCTTCAGCGCCGCCGGCATCCCATCGCTCGTGTACACCTTTTCGAGCAAGGGTCCGGAGGAGGAACGGCCATCGGGGTCCCGCGGCCACATCGGCGCCCAATCCCAGACTACACCGACCACCTCCAGCTCCAGCGCCACCGTTTCGTCGATGAAAAGGATCTCGCCGGCGCGCGTTCCCCGTCCACGGACACCGTAGTCCATCCGGTTGAGCGTCAGTTCGCCGTCGAACCCGACACGTTTGATCGAGTTGAAGATGTTGTGCTGCGCGGGGAGCACCTCGAAAGGAAATTCGATGCGTTTCGTCACGCCGTGCAGAGTGAAATCTCCAACCATCCACGGCGTCCCGTCACGAAGCTCCACGTGATCGCTGAGGAAGGTGGCGGTGGGGTAATGGGCGACGTCGAAAAAAAGGTCGCTCTTCACGTCGTTGTCCCGCATCTCGACGCCGGTCAGGAGCTTGTCGACGGGAACCACGACACTGACCGAGGAGCGGGTGATGTCGTCGGGGTCGTAGAAAAGCTCGCCGGTGATCCCGCTGAATTTTCCCTTCACCTTACTCAGGCCGGCGAAACGGACGGTGAAATCGACTTCGGTGTGGGCGTCGTCCAGGGTGTACATCTCGAGGTCCAGCGCGGCGGGTTTGACCGTGTAGCCGCTCTGCGAAAACACGGGCGCGGCCAGCAGAAAGAACACAATAAAAACCAGCGCAAATCGATGCATGAAACGATCACCCGTTGATTCACCCTCCTACAACTATCTTAAAAGCAATGTGTGTTCGGTATGCTTAACAATCAACAGAAAGCGCGGAATACTTGATGTTTTTCGGGGTATACGGTTGGGGCGGCCCGATCCCGACTTTTCAGGACCGGGTTTCCGCATCAGATAAAGGCAGGCGGTTATTCTCCTTTCTCTTCCCTGCTTGGCGCGTAGCGAAGAACGCGCACCTTCTCCAGCGTGACCAGCCCCTCCTCGAGCAGTTCGTCGATCTTCGGCAGCACGCCGTCGACGCGCTCCTGAGTGTCCACCGCTTCGATCACCATCGGCAGGTCGCCGCTCAGCCGCAGCAGGTTGCCGGTGTGCAGCAGGCTCTTTGCGCCGAACCCGGCGATCCCGCGTGTCACCGTCGCCCCGGCGATCCCCTCCTCGCGGAGCAGCTCCAGTAGCACACTCCAGGTTGGGCGTCCCTTGTTGCGGTCGTCTTCACCGAGGAAGATCCGCATCAGCACCTGTTCGCCTTCGAGCCCTCTCATCGCAGACCTCCCCAATGGATCACACCCATCACCGCCTTGCCGAACGCGAGCCCCACTGCGGCGGCAGTGAGTCCCAGCACAAGGTTGAGCGCGACGTTTGTCAACGCCGACCCCCAGGCTCCCTGTTCGAGGTAACGCACCGTTTCGTAGGAGAACGTCGAGTAGGTGGTGAACGCCCCGAGGAAGCCGATGCCCAGCCCGACACGCCAGACACTCGGCAGCGCCGAGGACTGCAATCCCACCATCATCAACACACCGAGGAAGAAGGAACCGAGCACGTTTACCGCGAGGGTTCCCCAGGCGAGACGTTCTCCGAAAACGCGGTACACAAATCCGGACACCGCGTACCGTGACACCGCGCCCAGCGCACCCATCACCGCAATCGCCAACACTTCACGCATCCGCATTACCGTTGTTGAATGATCGTTGGAGGGAAGATAGAGGTCTGTTGCGTGGAAAACGGTTGATTGGAAAAAGTTGATAGAGACGTGTCCCTGTTCCTTTCAGAGTCCGCAATCTACTTTGTGGTCGCCCATCGCGTTACACGAATTCGTCATCCTGACGACGAAGCCGGAAGGATCTATGAGTTGGTTTTTACTTTAACAGGAACTCAAAGATCCTTCACTTCGTTCAGGATGACACTCTTTACAGTCCGTAATCCTCCTTGCGGTCGCCCATCGCTGTCCACTCCGCCCAGACCTGTTCAAGTTGCTCCAGCGTTTCCTCCAGCTTCACACGTTTGGCGGTTTCGCGCTTGCGGTTACCCTTCTCCCGTTCGCGCGCGATCTCGCTCTCGAGCCGATCCTTCATCCGCTCCAGCCGCGCGATCTCACGCTCCAGCCAATGAAACCGTTCGGGCCGAAACTTCACGTTCCGAAGCCGCTCGATCCGCTTCTGCTTCTTCGCCTCCTTTTCAGCGCGTTTCTTCTCCGCCGCCTCGTCCATCGCCTGTTCACGCAGCCGTTTGTACGCGTCCCAGAAGTCGGAGAAGTTGCCGTCATAGCTCGCGATCGCCGGCGTCTTCACCGCGATCACACGTTCGGCAATCTTGTCGAGGAAATAGCGGTCGTGGCTGACAACGAGGATCGTTCCGGCGAACTGTTCGAGGGCGTCCTCCACCGCCTCGCGCGAGAAGACATCCAGGTGGTTCGTCGGTTCGTCGAGCAACAGGAAATTCGAACCGCCCGCCATCAGCGCCGCGAGTTGAAGACGGACACGCTCGCCGCCCGAGAGCACCGTAACCGGTTTGTCCAACTCCTCGTGCGTGAAGAGAAAGCGGTAGAGCAGCCCCTCCGCTTCCCCGCGCCGCAACCCGGCGAGCCGCATCAGCTCGTCCGTCAGGGAGTTGTCGCGGTTCAGCTCCTCTCCCGCCTGCGAGAGATAGCCGACTTTCATCGCCCGCCCGACACGAAGCTTTTCGCTCTCCCAGCGTCCCTCGCTGACCACGTCGCGCAGCAGCGTCGTCTTCCCCGAACCGTTGGGTCCTACCAGCGCTACACGCTCCCCCTGCCCGATGCGGAAGGAAATGTTTTCGAAAAGAGGATCCCCGTCGCCGTAGCGCCGCGAATAGTCCACTACATCCAGCGCGATGTCCCCCCGGGTGGCCGAACTCGCAAGCCGCAGACCGAGCCGCCGTGTGTCCTCGCGGCTGACCTTGGTGTCCTCCTGCAGCTCCTCGACGCGCCGCTCGAACCGTTTCGCCGTCCGCGCCAGTTTCGGGTTGTCGTACACGCTCGCCCAGCTTTTCAGCCGCTGGATCTGGAAGCGGAGCCGAATGATATCCCGCTCGGCCCGTTTCGCCACCGCCGCGGCCTTATCCAGCCGAAGCAGTTTTTCCGCGCGGTAAAAGGAATAATTCCCGCTGAACCGTTCGATCTTCCCGCGCTCGAGCTCCCAGGTAGTATTGGTCACGGTGTCGAGCAGGTAGCGGTTGTGGCTGACCAGCAGCAGCGTTCCGCGGTACCGGCGAAGTTCCTGCTCGAGCCAGTCGAGTCCCTCGAAGTCGAGGTGGTTGCCCGGTTCGTCGAGCAGCATCAGGTCCGGGTCCTGCACGAAGATTTTCGCGAGGCCGATCACATTCCGCTCGCCGCCGGAGAAGGTTTTCGCCTCGCGGTGCCAATCCTGGTCCGGCACTCCGAGTCCATGCAGCACCGCCTCGACGCGAACGTCCGCCCGCCAGCCGCCGCGCCCCTCGAATTTCTCCTGCGTTGCGGCATAACGGTCCAGCAGGCGCTGCTGCGTTTCAGGATCGTCCTTCAGCGCGGGGTCGGCGAGCAGACCCTCAAGGTGGCGCAGCTCCGCCTCCAGCTCGTCCACTGCGGCGATCCCCTCGCGCACCTCGGCGTACAGGGTGTGACCGTCCGGGTAGTGAGGGTCCTGTTCGAGATAACCGATGCGCAGCTCCGGCGCACGGGCGACGTGCCCGCCGCTCGGTTGCATCAGCCCGGCGATGATCTTCATCAGCGTCGTCTTGCCAACGCCGTTGCGGCCCACAAACCCGATCCTGTCCCCGGCGTTGATCTTCATCGACACCGGCGACAACACCTGCTGCGCGCCGAAACTTTTCTCCACGCCGTTCAGGGTGACAAGACTCATCACGCGGCCTGTTGCCTGTGGGGTTGAAACGGAGACACTCTGTTGACTCGACGGAAAAAGCGGCACGACCTCACGTATGAGGAAAGAAGGAACGCCGTTCCCGTTCAACCCACCGTCAAAATCATCTCGCGGGAACGTACGGAATCAGAGACAGTCCGGTCAGCAACGCTGCCGCGACCAGGCTCCACTGGCGGACCCTGCGAGCCTGGCGCTGGATCGACTGCAGCTCATTAGGGTCACGAATCGGCTCCGGCCCGTTGTCCATGTCGCGAATGCCCTGAGCGGCCAGCGCAACGCAGGTCTTTTCCCTCGCCTGGAGAATCCCCAACACCCCGAGCCACCAGAAAGGCGCCAGGATCAGGCGGGTGGCCACCGGCGCGCCGCCGAGCACCATCGCGCCCAACGCCGCCGCGGACAACGCGAGCACACCGAGCCCGATTGCCTGGCGCTTTCGGATCTCGAGGGGGCCGATGTTTGGCACGTGCTTGTCAGCCAACGGAATCTCACGCTCTTCGGATTTTGCCAGTTCCGCTCGGCGGGTCCGCGTCGCTCAACGAACACCGCTTCCTGAAGGAAGCTGCCGCGACCGCAATCGGTTACCTTCCCTGCATCCAGCGCTCCACTTTGCCAAAGGCAACTTCGACGCTGTCAAGAATCAGCTGTACGGTGAAGGGTTTCACGAAATAATCGTCGAACCCGGCCTCGCGCGATTCCACCAGGTTGAATACCGAGACATACGCGGTCATTGCGATACGCTGGGCGACAGGATCCATATCGGACAGTTTCCTGCAGAGATCAATGCCGTTGATGCCGGGAAGCTGCAGGTCGATCAGCTGCACGTGGATTTTCTCCCTGGCGAGGATCTCAAGCGCCTGCTCGCCGCTTTCGGCCGCCGCCACCTCGTACCCCTGATCGCTCAGCGCCTCAACGAGCACCTCGCGTAACTGTGGATCGTCATCCACCACGAGCACCTTGCGGGAACCTGCAGACTGCTTTTTTCCAGCGGCCATCTTTCCCTCGTTTCGATTCATCGACCGGGATGCTTTGTCCAGATGAAAATATGGTGCCGCAGCCGCAACCGTGGCAACCGCCGACGCCCGAAGGATTACCCTTTTCACCCGGCATCGGGAATTTCGCTCTGTGCTCTCGCTCACATGGAAATTGAACGCCTCTATTGTACGTTTGCCCGAAATGAGGACGCATGCACCGCCAGCATGTTTCGGCCGGTCCACTACCTCCTCGCTTTCCCCAGCGCTGGAGCGGCCTGGATTTCCATTCACGGAGGAAGCATGGACCTGAAATTCGGACCGCTCCGGACGCTCGCAGCCGCGCTCGCGTTGACCCTCGTAGGTTGTGACAACGGCAGCAACCCCACCAACGAAGTCTCGGTTCCGCAGCCGCCGGAGGCGCCCACTGACCTCGCCGTGGTCTTCAACCGCCCGGACATGCGCAACGAACTGAGCTGGACGGTGAACTCGACGGATGAGGACGGATTCCGCATTCTCAGCAATGTGGACGACGCCGGCTGGACAGAGATCGGAGATGTGGATCACGGCACCAGCACGTACATCGATCACGGCGTTTCCGAACTGACCGTGTACGAGTACCGCGTTTACGCCTACCGCGACACGTTGAACTCGGACACGACGGATGCCGCGCGCATTGAAATCGATTTCTTTGGCCCCAACGAACTGAGCGCTTCTGCTGATATCAACGGCATCCATCTTTTCTGGAATGACTACTCGAGCATCGAGGACGGCTTCGGATTGATCCGCAAGGATGGCGTCGGCGGCGACTGGGCGCCGTTGGCGGAAACCGGGACGAACGACATCGGCTACACCGATCTCGTCAACCTCGTGCCGGACACCGTCTACTACTACCGCGTCTACGCCCATGTGTTCAAAGGAGGGGTTATCGTCCACTCCGACACGAGCAACACTGTTTCGGTGTTGTGGCAGAACTTCTAAGCGTAGTGAAAAAGGGCCGTTGGCACAGTATGCGGCGGTTTTTCTTGAATATCGAACGTCCAGAGCTGCTTTTCGCTTTCGCCCGTCTTTAGGATTACGCTGTAAACGCTGAGCTTTTCGCTCCGTGTCATCACCAGCGTTTTCGCGCCAGCGGAAACGCGCGGTGATCTCCCGGCGAATCACTTAGCCTCTGGACGGGTGGCCCGGCCAGCCCGCTGTCCCTCTGCAATATTCCCTGGATCGCCCTATGCGGGATTGGCCGGGTCTCTACTATGCGGTTTTGTTTCGATGCAGGCGAATCTGTGTAAATCTGGCACAGTTCCTCTGCAAAACCTGCTCCCAGGGGACAGTCCCGGCTGGGTGGCCCGGCCAGCCCGCTGTCCCTCTGCAATATTCCCTGGATCGCCCTATGCGGGATTGGCCGGGTTTCTACTAGGCGGGTCCCTTCGGCGCAAGTTGTTTATGCCTCTATTCGCCAAGCGCCGGATGGCGTCCGTCGTCGCTCTCTTCCAAAAGGAAAGCAGCAGTTTTTCGTCTTTTCGTCATTCATTAATAAGTGCATTTCATCGCAGATGGCTTCTGCGCCCCATCCTCCCATGCTTATCTTGTTCTGTAACCTATGAACGGCCGGTGTATGTCTTTTATTGGTGGGGGATGCTATGAAACGAACCCTTTTTGTTGCAACGCTCTGCCTTACTGTGAGCGCCGCATACTCCCTGGACACCACCCCCGAGTTTGTTCCGCTCCCCTCGCACGGTACTTCGCAGCCCTCGGCGCAGTGGCTCGCTCCGGACACGTACCCCTGTGGAAGCGCCGGTCTATCAGCTCTCGGGCAATCGCAGGCAAGACAGCGGACCTCCATCATGACGGGCCCGCGGGCGCCTGAAACCACCGAGATCTTCCGTCTCTATCGCTATTGTACGCCTTCCTATTATTACCTCAGTTCCGGCGCCGAGGGGGACACATTCGCGGTGTACCTGAAACCTCTGGCCACTTGTTCGCTATACTGGGTGCAGCAGCAGTGGAATGACGCCGGCACCGTGGAGGCGTACCTCTGGGAGGCGAACCCGGAGTGGCTCGCCGCGTTTCCCGGTGGTCGTGCGGATGCCGCAACTGCGGCTCGCGGTACAGTCCACGAATCACCGCTCGGCGATGTGATTGCCGGTCCAAACGAGGCACTACCAGATAGCTTCGGATGGGATTTCCTGTTCGATCAGCCCACAACGGAAGCTCTGAAGATCTACCGCAGGTATGGTGAAGGATTTCTTGCAGGTTTCGTCAAGCAGGCGTCGCTGCCCCATCCGCTCTCGGACGACGGCAGCCGTGGATTTTGCTACACCTGGTTCGGTGGTCCCTGGGCAAAGCCATACGGCGACACCACCGCCTGCTGGGGGATGTACTCCAGCAGCCTGCCGTTGGATCTGATTCTCGAGGCTGGCATAGCCTACTGGATCCCGCCACTTCCGATTATTGAGTCCCTGACAAATGTCTGCAACACCGTTAACGGACACAGGGCAACGGAGATAACCGTTCATATTGTTGTTGGCGGGTCCGGATGGAGTGCCAACAATCACGCGTGGCTGGTCTGGCAGGGGTTCAGCGGCGGCACGCCTCTTCTCCCCCCGGATTCGGTGGAAATATTCGACTACGACGGTGACAATACCTTCACCGGAACAATTCCGGATCTTCGCCTGGATGTCGGGAATGTCGTTGAGTACTGGGTCACGGCTCTGACCGATCAAGACGGATACAACACATCTATCGAAGATAAGCGTTCCTTCAAGATCGTTCCCGAAGCCAGCGCGGACGCGGTGGTGCTCTGGATGGATGACGGCTCCTTTGGCAGCCCGCAGTTATGGGGTTCGGTGTATCACGCGCTGCTCAATATGGGCATCTGGGACCACATTGATTTTTACGATGTCCACGCGAACCACGGCTTCGACAACTACCTGATCGACCAGAAGGACTGGGACGTCATTCTCTACACGGCCACGGGATCGGCGGACATGCCCTTCACCGCAGGGGATGACGATCCGTTCTCTACGTATATCGCGAATGGCGGAGACTTCATCTACGCGGACCCGGATTACATGTGGATCAACGGCGTTGACGGAGACCAACCGACCCTGTTCGCCTCCGGCGACTTCGCGTTCGACGTTTTTGGCCTCGTGGGTGGCTACAGCGACCCCGTGGACGCGGACAACAACTGGGTCGGTGACTCTTCATTTGTCGGTGTTGCCGGAACAGTCACGGATTCATTCGCGACGTATCCGTTCGTCACCTACCCGCATCATCTGACTGCGATCACGGGGAAAACCGCTAACATCTGGGCTGACCCGCTCTATCCGAGTGACCCGCTGAACAGAATCTTCTACGGTTCCGGCAATGGCCTGACCTACGGCGTAATGAACACGACCACCGGCGGCGGAACAGCCTATTACATGGCGTTCGACGTTGCACTGGCGTCGGATCGTCTGGGTGCGGACGAACAATACACGTCCCCGACGGATCAGCTGCAGTCGTTCATCAACACTTTGTTGAGCGAGTTCACTTCCGCCCCCGAACGGGGTGCCGTGGCGTTGCCGACGGCTTACGAGTTGAAACCGAACTACCCCAACCCCTTCAACCCGGTGACAAGGATCGTCTTTGACGTCCCCCGCACCGGCGATGTCACCCTCGAGGTGTTCAACCTGCTCGGCCAGCGCGTCGCGCTGCTGCAGGAGGGAGTGCTGAAGCCCGGCTCGTACACACGAACCTTCGACGCCTCCGCCCTCGCCAGCGGAACGTATCTCTGCAGGATGGAGGCCGGCGGCTTTGTCCAGACCCGCAAACTCGTTCTGATCAAATAGCGTAGGGTAGCCCGGGTGGCTAGTCCACCCGGGTTTCTGTTAGTTATTGGCCCTGTGCGAACCTGGCGCGTCGCCCAAGAAGGTTTACTTGTTTTCTTCTCTTCGGGTGGCCCGGCTGCTCCGCCAGCCGGGTTTCACATTCATCATTACCGCGTCGGGTGGCCCGGGATCCCCGATCAGGTCGCGGACAGGCTTTCAATGCCGGGTTTCACTTGGACTGCCTCGAACGAGCAACCTCGCGGGACGTGCCGACAAACCCAATCACAAGACATCCTTTTCCGGTTTTATGTCGTTATCGTTCATCCTGTTTATCCTGTCCATCCGGCTCCGAGGTTTTTTGCATAAGAAAAGCGGCGGAAGAGGAAAATCTTTCTTCTCCCACCGCAATAATCTTGGGGCGTCAACGCGGGTTCAGTCGCTCGCCTTGATATTCTTGATGATCGTATCGCCGTACTCCGAGGTGGAGACCTTGGTTGCGTCCTCCATCTGGCGGTGCAGATCGTAGGTCACCCGCTTCTGGTTGATCGTCTCCTGAATCCCGTGTTCGATCAGGTCCGCCACCTTGCCCCAGCCGATGTAACGGAACATCATCGCGCCAGAAAGAATCAGCGAGCTCGGATTGATCACGTTCTTGTCCGCATATTTCGGCGCCGTGCCGTGCGTCGCTTCGAACAGGCCGACGAAATCTCCGATGTTCGCGCCGGGAGCCATCCCCAGGCCGCCCACCAGCGCCGCCGCCGCGTCGCTGATGTAGTCGCCGTTCAGGTTCGGGCTGACAATCACATCGTACTCGCTCGGGCGCGTCTGGATCTGCTGGAACATGCTGTCCGCAATACGGTCCTTGATCACGATCCGTCCGTTTGGGTTGCCCGCCTCCTTGCCGCCGCGAAGCTCGGCGAACTTGCCCGGTGCCTGGATCGGTGTGACACCATCCTCCGCAACCGTCTGATCCCAGAGCTCCGCCTCGGTGATCGTCTGGTCACGGTATTCCTCGCGTGCGACCTCGTACGCCCAGTTCTTGAACGCGCCCTCGGTGTACTTCATGATGTTGCCCTTGTGCATGATCGACACGCTCGGCAGTTTGTTCTCGACGGCCCAGTCGAGCGCCTTGCGGACGAGCTGTTTCGTCCCCGTGGGGCTGATCGGCTTGATCCCGATCCCGGCGTCGTCACGGATCTGGGTCTTGCCGTACTCCTCCTTGAGCAGCTTGATCAGGCGCTTTGCCTCGGGTGACATCGAAGCGAATTCGACCCCGCTGTACACATCCTCGGTGTTCTCGCGGAAGATGATCACGTCCATCTCGTGCGCGCGCCGGGAGGGCGAGGGAACCCCCTCGAAGTATTTCACGGGACGGACGCAGGCGTACAGGTTCAGCACTTGCCGAAGGGTCACGTTGAGGCTGCGGAAGCCGCCGCCGACCGGCGTCGTCAACGGCCCTTTGATCGCGACGATGAAGTGGCGGATCGCCTCGAAGGTCTCCTCCGGCAGCCACGTGTCGGCGTCATACACTCCCGTCGCCTTTTCACCGGCGAAAATCTCCATCCAGGCGACTTTCTTCTTGCCGCCGAACGCTTTCGCCACCGCCGCGTCGAACACCCGCACAGACGTTTTCCAGATATCCCGGCCGATGCCGTCCCCCTCGATGAATGGGATGATCGGGTTGTCGGGGACCTTCAGCTTGCCGCCTTCGACCGTGATCGTCTTTCCCTCGCTGGGAACGACGACCTTTTCAAAATCCGACATGATACCGAACCTCCTGCTGCCGTTTGCCGCTCCGGGCCGCTTCATCGGACCGTCGGCGTCTATCGTGATGTCTGTTGTTTTCGCAGCTGCCGGCTCCGCTTCGCGTCACGCCACGATCGGATACCGGGTTCCATTCCGCAGATTCGGGCTTCCTCGTTCGCGGTTTCACATACTACCGCGAAGGTCAGGAAAATACATGACCCGCCCTACCCCCGCAAGCCGAACCGGTTCCCCGTTCCAGAGGCCCGTCCAAATCATCCTAAATAAATATTTGTTCCGTTTACTCTGGGAAGGTAAGCCGGATCGCCTGGCCGTCTGCGGGACTCGTGGAGATGGGCACGCATGACGGATTTACCAGGCGTTTCATTGAGCAGGACATTCGTGCCTCCTGCATTCCTGCGATGACGCCTCAGCTCAACTTCTTCACCCCCACCGCCCAGGCCTCCACGGCCTCCCTTTTCACGCCTGCGCGGATTGCAGCGTTAGCGATGCTCCGAACCCGATCAGATTGCACCGGCTGCATCCTTCCAGTGCCCCCCGCGAGTAGCACAGTCCGCGCAACCGCGTCAAGGATTTCCATGCGCGACAGCGCGTCGTCCATCCGGGCGCCGACCGTGACCGCGCCGTGATTCTCCAGCAGAACCGCCTCACGCTTTCCGATCCACGTCGCCACCGCTTTGCCGCCCTCCGCCGTCCCCGGAACCGAGAAGGGAGCGGTTGGCACGGAGCCGAAGGCGTACGCCGCCTCGGCCAATGGAGCCGCCTCAAGCCCCTCCCCGCGCAGCATCAGCGCGACCGCATGCACCGGGTGGGCATGCACCACCGCGTGCACATCGGGACGCAGTCGGTAGCAGGTCAGGTGGGCTTCACTCTCGCTGGACATCGCACGGGCGCGCTGTTCCACGACTTCGCCCTCGAGCGAAATAAGCAGCAGATCGCGCTCGGTCAGTTCGCCCTTGAACGCTCCGCTGCCGGTGATCAGCACGGTCCCGTCCTCAAGCCGGATCGAGAGATTGCCCTCGGTCCCGGCGATCAACTGGTGGCGATCCAGGCGTTGACCGGCGTGGATCAGCGACGCTTCCGCAGTCTTCAGGTCCACCGCTTCTCCTCGTTGCGTTGCGCTCAAGGTAGGCAGGCAGGAACGGGGACGCCAGCGGCACCTCGACGGCTGCCGCCTGCGGTTCCCCGGGGGTCTGTCGCCCGATCCGGCGTTGCGGCGGGACAGGCAGCCGACTATCTTCGCAACAGAGGTGAACGAAGGGGCGAATGGCATGGCTGAGCCGGCGCGTCACAATCCAACCCTGTCCGTTATCATGATTGCTCGCAATGAGGCCGCGCGGATTCGCGAGAGTCTGCGCTCGGCGGCGTTTGCCGATGAGGTTGTCGTTGTCGACACCGGCTCCACCGACCAGACCCGCGAAATTTCGCGCGAGGAGGGAGCTGTCGTCTCCGAGCTGGCGTTCGCTGGATTCGGCCGGACGAAGCAGAGAGCCATCGACAAGGCAACCTGCGACTGGGTTTTCGTTCTTGACGCGGACGAGCAGATCTCCAGCGGTCTGCGCGAGCAGATCCTGGACGCTATTCGCACACCCGGACCCTACTCGGGCTTTCGCGTACACCGGCGCGGCTGGTTCCTCGGACGCCCGATGCGCTTCGGCGGCTGGGGGCACGACGAGGTGGTGCGCCTATTCCGCCGCGGCAAGGGACGGATGACCCCCGAAAGCGTGGACGAGAGAATCGTCGTGGACGGGCAATTGGGGACCCTCGAAGGCCTGATCGAACACCACACCGACCCCTCCTTCCCCCACTACATCGCGAAGCAGGACAAGTTCAGTACGCTCGCCGCCGAGACCCTGGCTGTGCGACCCTACCATGCCGTCGGTGTGCTCTCGGGTCTGCTGCACGCGGCCGCCGCGCTGGTCAAACAGCTGCTCCTGCAACAGGGGTTCCGCGACGGCAGCCGCGGAGTGCTGCTCGCCATCTCCACGGCGTACGTCACCTTCCTCCGCTATGCAAAAGCTGGAATGATCCGGCGGGGCGAGGGCGATGTGTTCGTCCGGCATGAGTTGAGCGAGGTAGATCGTCACGACCAGTAGTAGAATTCCCACAGGACAGCCGTTTGAACGGTCCCCTGCAATCCCCATCGCGCTGCTAAACACCGAAAAACATCAATATTGGCACGATTTTTCCATTCCTGCTACTGCAGATGGTCCGTCGGTTCGTTAGCGCAGCGGAGAACCGACGGAAGGTGTAGCCCGAAAGCGTGAAAGGTGGCACGATCCCGACCTTTCGGGATCGGGTTTCTTGGCCTGGCTCTAATATCTTGGCGTGTGGCCCGGCTGCCCCGCCAGCCGCGTAAATCGGGACTGTCCCCAAGAAGTTGAGTTTTGGAGGGACTGTCCCGGATTTACGGCTCCGCTTATGTGCTACTTTAATTCTTGATTGTCCTGACAGAACTACGAAGTGCGACATGTGACACGTGGCCCGATCCTTCAGGGTCGGGTTTCTCCTTACACGATCCCTTTCAGCCTCCCGTCCACCGCCTTCAGGAACGCCTCCGCCTGAAGGGTCGCAAGGCACCCTTCCCGGCCGCACCTCCCCTTGCAGCGCACGGGGCACATCGCCTCGCCCGGCGCAACCAGGGTTGCGTACTGCGCATCCACCCACGGTTTCCAGCGGTGAGCCGCAACCGCAGGCCGGAGTCCGTAGGGCGCCAGCACCGGGGTTCCGGCGGCTGCGGCGAGGTGAAGTGGCCCTGTGGAGGATGCGATCACCAGCCGGGCTCCCGCCAGCACACCGATCAGCGACGGCAGATCGGTGCGGCCGGAAAGGTCGATCAGGGGCGCTCCCTTGGCGTGCTCCCCTCTGCCGTTGCCTCCTCGCGGATCGGCCAGCAATGCCACGAGTGGAGCTGTTTCCCCTTGGGTCCCGGTCAACACCACCGCGAGCTCCCGTTGGCGAAGTCCCCGGACAATTTCCGCGTAGGTGCTGTAGGGGAGGTTTGGGGCCGAACCGCGCGATCCCGCGTGAACGACCACGTAGGCGATCTCGTGGGAAAGCCCGGCCTCTCGCAGGACTTGACGGGCCGAGTTGCGGTACCCGTCCGTTACTGTCAAACGCACCCAGGGAACCTTATCCGCGGAGACGCCCAGTGGGGAGAGCAGTGCGGCGTTGTACTCCGCCTCATGACGGCCGCCGAGTCTCCTGGCGATGCTGAGCCGATGGTTGAACAGCGGCGAGTAGAAACGGCGCGACGTTCCGACACGGTGCGGGATCCCCGAGAGCCAGACCGCGAGGGCGATCTCCGGTTCCGGCCGCGCGACAACCGCCCACTCATAGTCGCCCTTCCCAATCAACCGAACACGCTCGTTCAACTTCACAGGGTCGATCAGCACCTTGCGGACGTTGCGGTTGCCCTCGACAACTGGCGACGCACGCCGCGAAACGAGCACGTCCACCTCCACGTTTGGCGCGTGACGTTTCAACAGAGCCAGCATCGGGGTCGTCATCACCAGGTCCCCGACGGCGTCCGTTCGCACGATCAGGACAGGGCCTTTGAGCGGTGATTCTTCGGGGCTCATTTGCTAGATCGCTTTGTTTTCTTTACGTTTGGCGGTTCCGATGCCACGAGACGGTAGGCCGCGCCTGCGATCTCTTCCCACGTGCGCTCGTACTCCTCCGGTTCCGGAAGGCTCCAGACAATCCACGTCGACATCGGCCGGGTCATCTCTCCCGGCTGGAACGGCTCCACGTCTTCCCGATCCAGCGTGTGAGCGTAGGACTCCTTTGGAAGTTTGAGCGCAAACCCGTCGTCATAGACGAAGACAAAGTATTTCCCGTTCGCGGTGAACCGCAGACCGGGATGGCCCATCATCTTCCCCGGTTCGAGAGCCAGGTCTCCGCGGTAGCGGCGAAACAGCCACTCGACAAGGTCGTCCCGGTAGTCGCTCATTAAACCTCCTCGTGGCGAGAGAAGTCAGCGTGGAAAGGTACGGGCCGTGCGGGGGGAGATCACGCTGTTTCGGACGCTCCCCAAGACTCCCTGTTTCTCGCCGTCGGTGGGCACTCTGAAGCCTACGGCCGCCACGCCTCCACAACGCGACCATGGCCGGCGTAATCCCTGTGCCTGTCCACTGTTCGGGACCAGGTTTCGTGAAGTTCACGAAGGGCGTCTCCCTGTCCCGCTCCGCACTCACCCAGGAAAAGTCCACCCGGTTCGAGCCACTTCGGCAGCAATCGGGCGAGCGTACGATGTGCATCGAGTCCATCCGCTCCGTACACCAGCGCCGCTCGCGGCTCGTGGATGCGAATCTCCTGCGCAAGAGTGGAAAACTCCACTTCGCTCACGTACGGCGGGTTGGCCACGATCAGTGGAAACGGCGCCTGGGGTAGGTTCGCCTCCTCCCCGAACACATCTCCCTCGACCAGAATCAGCAGCCGTGTTTCATCGTTGACGCTCTTTTCAAACCGCAGAGTGCCCTCTTCCTTCCCGGCTTCGTCAAACCCCAGCAGGCGGGCGTTCTCCGCAGCGACGTTCAGCGCCTCGACGGAAATATCCACCGCCACGACTTCCTTCGCGATCCCTTCCTCGAGCAGGGAAAGAGCGATAGCGCCCGATCCGGTGCCCAGGTCCGCGGCCCGCTCGAATCCTGTCTCCGGACAATGCCGCGCGGCAAGCTCGACGACCAGTTCGGTCTCCGGCCGGGGAATCAGGACGCCCGGGCGAACGATCAGGTCGAGATTCCGAAAACCTGCATGACCATTGATGTATTGAAGGGGTTCGCCTTTCCCGCGGCGAACCAGGAGGGCGCGAAATGAGGTTTTCTCCTCACCCGTCAGCGGGCGGTCATGATGCAGGTAAAGCCCTACGCGGTCCAGCTTCAAAAGGTGCGCGAGCAGCAGTTCCGCGTCGAGACGGGGATTCTCCACACCCTTCCCTGCCAGATACTCCGTGCCAAGCAGCAGCAGGTCCATCAGCCGGTTGCTGTCGGGATTCGGATGCCGTGAGGCAGGAGCAGGTGAGCCTGGGGGCGCAGCCATTACGCCTCCATGCTCTCCCGGAGACGGTCTTCGGCGTCGTGCAGACGAAGGCCCTCGATCAACTCCTCGAGATCCCCGTCCAGCACCTCCTGCAAACGGTACAGGGTGAGGTTGATCCGGTGGTCGGTCACCCGTCCCTGAGGAAAATTGTAGGTACGGATCTTCGCGCTTCGGTCGCCTGTCGAAACTAGCAGTTTGCGGTTCGCCGCACGCTTCGAATTCTCTTCCGCGAGCGCCTGCTCGTACAGCCGGCTGCGGAGCACTCGCATCGCCTGGGTGCGGTTCTTGTGCTGGCTCTTTTCGTCCTGGCAGCTTACCACGATGCCGCTCGGCAAATGTGTGATGCGCACCGCGGATTCGGTTTTGTTCACATGCTGGCCGCCCGCACCCGACGCACGAAAGGTATCGATGCGGAGGTCGTCGTCACGGATATCCACATCCACCTCCTCCGCTTCCGGGAGAATCGCCACCGAGGCCGCAGAGGTGTGAATACGTCCCTGCGCTTCCGTGGTCGGAACCCTCTGGACCCGGTGCACGCCACCTTCGTACTTCAGCAGGCCGTAGGCTCCATCTCCCTTGATCGAAAAAACGATCTCCTTGAAGCCTCCCATGTCGGATGCGCTGACCGAGATCGTCTCGCTGCGCCAGTTGCGGCGCTCGCAAAACCGCTGGTACATGCGGTACAGGTCGCCAGCAAAAAGGGCTGCCTCTTCACCACCCGTCCCAGCTCGTACCTCCACGATCGCCGTCTTGTCGTCCGATGCTTCGGGAGGGACCAGTGCCAGGAAGAGGGCCGTTTCTGCGCGCTGTACCTTGTTTTCCAGCTCCTCTACCTCTCCCTGGGCGAGCTGCGCCATCTCCCCGTCGTCCGTTTCCACCAACTCCCGTGCGCCCGCGAGCTGCTGTTCCAGATCCGAGAGCAAATGCGCATGGTCGACAATGCTCTTGAGACGGCGGTGCTCCCGGCCGAGTTCGCCCATCTTGTTGCGGTCCGTCACCACAGAGCCCTCCGTCATCCGCCGCTCAATCTCTTCGAGGCGGATACGTGCGGTGTTGACCTGTTTGTCGATCAGTTCACGGTTCATGGTTCACTGTCCTGCGAGGATTAGCTGTTCGGCCGCGAGAGGAAGATACAACCCCAGTAGAACGGGCGCAGTGAAATGGAACGGCCACCGAGCCCTGCGAGCGTTTACGTCTGGGGAAGCAATCCGGTCTCTTTCAGCACATTGAGGACAATGGCGCGCACACCCGCGAACAGGTCCTCTGGATTCTTGTTCGCATCCAGGTGATGGATTTCCGGATAGGTCATGACGTCGAAAGTGTGGCGCACCTTGACGAGGTTTTCGAGCTGTTCGAGCGCGTTCGGCGTGTCCGCTCTCGATCCAGTAATCCGCCTCAATCCCTCCTCGGGATCGAGGTCAAGGATCAGCGTGCAGTCGGGCGGCGGAGCGATGGCCGTCATCGTCGCATGGATCTCCTCCGGCGATGGACCACCGCGTACCCCCTGGTACGCTTCGCTGGAGTAGTAGTACCGGTCGAGGATCACCACCTTCCCCGCACGCAGCGCCGGTTCGATCTTTTCGAGCACGTGCTGTTCGCGATCGCGCCGGAAAAGGTCCAGCTCCTCGCGCACGTCATGACGGCCTCCCGAAGCCCACAGCTCACGCAGCGCCTTGCCGTATTGTCCCTCCGTCGGCTCCATCGAGAGCACCACCTCGAGGCCGAGTTCGCGGAGGTAGCCTGCAAGACGGTCGGCCTGCGTCGATTTGCCCGACCCGTCAATGCCCTCGAAGACGACGAGCGCGCCTTTGCGGGCAGGGTCGCCGGGTTGCAACGGTGGTGTCACTTGTAGCTTTTCTCCCCTGCTTTTACCGGTACCGATAGCGCATTTTCCGTTGGAGAAATTGGGCAATTGTAGTAATGCGTATACGCGCAATAAGGGTTGTACGCCCTGTTGAAATCCAATTCCAAGGTGCTCGCCGCGGTATCTGGAAGCGTAACGTCCAGGTACCGCCCGGAACCGTACGTCTCCACCCCCGTCGTGGCGTCCGTGAACGGGATGAAACCGTATTCCTCGCCCGAAGCCGGGCGGAAGAGCGTCAGCGTCTGGTCGCTGCCGCCGGGGGCGGAAAAATGAAGCAGCGCGCTCCGCACGTAGTGCTTGCGAAGCCCGAGCGATGTGGGCATCGTCACCGTGTCTCCGTGCGCGATCAATTCAACTCGCGCCGTCACCCGCCAGGCAGGGTCGGGATCAAACCAGTGGAGACCCGTGAACGTCCTCCGCAGGGTATACTTCGGATCGAACGCCATCACCCGCCCGCCCGCAGCGTTGAAATACACCTGGAGTAAAAACCGCCCTGCGCGAATGGTGTCCCCGGCAGCGTATTCCATCGGCACCGGACCCACCAGCTTCCTCCCGATACGAAACTGCCCCCCGAGCGGCGTGCGCACAAACACCTTGCCGGTGGAACTCTGCCAGAGCACCTCAATCGTCGGCAGGCCCACATCTGCCGTCGGTTTGTCGAGCAGCAGCGTATCCGCCGCGAGCGCAACGCGCACCGCCTGGCCATCGCGCAGCAGCGCCTGTCCGATCGCCGTGAAGGGCGTGATCGTCCCCTCACGCACCCATTCGTCCTCCTTCGCGCGATCCGCGCGCAGTGAGTCCTCGTAGGCAGATGCGCACGCCATGCACGAAAACGAAAGCAGCACGATTGTCAGCAGAACTGGGTTGAAACGTTTCATCGCCTCCTCCGGATGTCTGGCCGGATTGGCCGGGGAACGGCCATCCCGGGCAAAGCGAAAGGTAATCGCCACGGGATTCCCAGGAAACCCTCCAGACTACAGGGGAAGGAGAGTTTCTCTTTCCCTCGGCGAAAAGCACCTGTCACAAAAACCAGCCCCGTCCCCGTTGTTCTTTCTCAGCGAGGGGGCTGGCCGTCTCCGATATACCACGAACGAGCGTCGTACATTGAGCACGCCCTGATCATCGCATCAACCTGGTATGGAGAGGTACTATGGCCGACATGGTTCTCGGCGCGGATCTCGGAGGCACCTCAATTAAATGGGGTATCGTGGACCTAGACGGAAATGCGGTTCATGAAGCCCGGGTTCCGCTGCCGGACAGAAAACCGGATACCGTGGCGGAGCTGCTCCAGGAAATCGTGCGGGAAGGCCTTTCGCACACCGGCGGCAATCTCGCGGGAATCGGGATTGGCTCCCCCGGTTTGATCGACCGGGAAGGCCGTATCGTCAGGATTTCTCCGAACTTCCCGGAGTGGCGCGACGTTCCATTGGCGGATCGGGTGCGCGAGGCTGCGGGCAAGATTCCTGTGCTTCTCGAAAATGACGCCAACCTGCTCGTCTATTCCGAAACCCGCTGGGGAACGGCGATCGGCAAGACCGACATCGTCTGCCTCACCCTGGGCACCGGCGTCGGCGGCGCCGTAATGACCGGGGGTGTCGTACTCCGCGGCACCGGCGGTGGTGCGGCCGAGCTTGGGCATGTCCCGCTCACCCCGGACGGTCCCCTCTGCGGCTGTGGAAACCATGGCTGCGTTGAAGCGTATTGCAACATAGACGCTACCATGCGGACCGCGCAGGAGGTCTACATGCCCGACAACCCGCCGCAGAATCCTGCCGAGTTGAGCGAAGCGGCCTCGGAGGGCGACGACCGGGCGCGCGAGGTGTGGCGCAGAATCGGCGGTTGGCTGGGGCTCGCGGTGGGAGGGTTTGTCAACATCTTCAACCCGCAGATGGTGCTGATCGGGGGCGGTCTCTCCGGCGCAGGAGAATGGATTCTGGCGCCCGCGCGTGAAGTGGCGGCGAAACGAGCCTATCGTCCGAATTGGGAACAGACGGAACTCAAGTTGGCCGGCCTGCGGCACCGTTCCGGCTTGCTCGGCGCCGCGGCGCTCGCGTTCAAAGCGGCCGAACGGTGACCGAAGTCAAACCGGCATTGTTGCGAGCGCACAGGCACGGCGCTACATTTCGCGGCGGTAACCAAATGGGAGGTGGTATGAAACGGTTCCTGGTGCTCATCCTCGCTCTGGCATTCGCTGGGCTCACTCTATTCGCTTCAGGGTGCGCGAAGAAACCGTCGCAGGACGATCTGCAAAAGCAGCTCGAAAAAGCCCAGGTGGATTCGAACACCTCGGATGCAATTGGAGTATATCAGAAAATCGTCCGCTATTACCCGAAGAGTGAGGGAGCGGCGAAGGCGCAATTCATGATCGGTTACCTCTACTCCAACGAACTGCATGACACCACTAAAGCCCGCGTGGCCTTCGAGTCCTTCCTCGACCGCTATGCCGCCGTCTCCGACAGCCAGCTTGTCCTCTCCGCGAAAATGGAGTTGCAGACGATGGGCAAGGGCATTGACGCCTACGAAAAGATGCTTTTCGAGGAAAAACAGGACACGAGTGCTCAAACCGTGAACTAAGTGATCCTTTTAGAGGGCGTCTTCGGGAAACAGCTGCTGAATGTACAAATGTCGGTGTCTGACAACAACCGATAGGATCGGGTAGCGGATCCGCTAGCCGCACGCCCCCGCGCTGTCCGTTTTTCTTGCGATCAAAGATGTTTTCCGCCTTCCGCGGGTCTTCACCAGGGCGGAAACCAGCGCCCCTTGAACACCGTCAACTGACCGCCAGAGACCACATCCCCCTCGCGATCCACGCTGACACGGTAGAGCGTTTTTCCCCGGTAGCTGATCACCTGAACTCGCATTGTATCGACGCCCACCGAAACCGCCATGAAGGCCGGTGTCCTTCCGTAGGCAAGCCGCGTGTTTTCATCGACGCCCGCCTCACGCGTACTCGAACCGGCTCCACTGGTGAAATACTGCGTCCCGGTATGCGGATCCTGGTGCTGTACGTCGTGATCGTGGCCGTTGAAATAGGCTTGCACGTGATAGCGGTTTAGCAGCGGCTCCACCAGCGTTTTCACCTCTTCGCTGGAACCGTGGTGTCCGCTGGAGTAGATCGGATGATGGCCGACGACGAACATCCATTGTGCGGTTGAGACAGACAGAGCGCTGTCGAGCCATGCCGCCTCCGTCTGCCCGGGGTGCACACCCTTCATCGCTTCGTAGCGGACGTCGTCCCGGTATTCACGGATCATCAAGCTGGTGTCGATGAAAAACAGCTCCAGCGAGGTGGTGTCGTCGATCGAGCGGGTGATGGTGTAATGGATGTCCGGAAGTGTCCAGCGGTCGCTTAGCGACGAATAATCAATCTGTGCCTGCCAGTTGCCGCGCCAGTCATGGTTGCCCAGCACGACAAACCAGGGATGCATCAGTTCGGGCTGGCTGTAAACGTCTTCAAAGGACTCGCGCCACAGCTCGTCCTCAACGCCGGCGACCCCGCTCTCGTAGAAATTGTCCCCCGTTGAAACCGTGAACTCCGCCTGCATCCTGCCCGCCGCCCGCGCCATCTGGACCGCTACATCGCGCTGGTGGCGGTGCCCCTCGCGCCCCCAATCGCCGACGACGAGAAAGGTCACGGTTCCCTCGCCCGCTGCCGTTAAAACCGACGGAACAGCAAGCATCGTCAGCAGCACAAGGGCGTACAGCGTAGGGATTCGCAGTGTACGGGTCATCTACTCTCCTGAACGGCGCGGAGGTTGTTAACGAATCAAGCCCTCGGGCGGCGCGCTGCCTCGTCACCCGCTGTGCGCCACCTTAAGAAACAGCTCCACAACGAACGGGCCTTTTTCCATGTCGAATGGGATCACCAGCACCTTGTCATTTTCCTTGTAGGAGATGTTGTGGTGCTTGCCGATGATCACAGTGGGCACGGTGATGCTGAAGTGCATGTCGCGTTCGGCGAAGGAACTCTTGGCATTCCCGGCCACAATGTTTGTCAACTCCCCGATCGAATCCTGCACATCGGGCGTGATCGAATCCACCTTGTCAGACATCATCAACTCATAGACACCCAGCGCGGATCGCTGCGGCATGCTGATCGCCACCGATCCAATCACCTTTTCGCCGGCAAAACCGATGATCCCGCTGACATCTCCCCAGTTCGGCTGCGTGCCCTTCAGATAGGGTTTCTGGACTCGAGGTTTGACTCCGAGCATCATCTGCATCGTTTTGATGACGGCTTCGATAAAGGGGGTGACATACTCGATACGCATGGCAAGAGCTCGTGTTGATCTGCGTCAGCGGTTCGTAGACCCGGGGAATATACGGACTGGGTTCCTGTATGGAGCACCAGCAGGACCGCTCCGCCTCTACCCGCGTAGGATTGATCACCGACGTTTGAGCACGAGGGAGAGGGAGCTACAGGTCAAATGCGCCTGGAGGAAAAAGCGGTGCATACTCAAGCCAAAGGGATGCACCACTGTTGCTCGCCTGCACGAAATCACCGCAGATCAGTTGGCCTCGTTGCGGAAACGGTAATACTGCTGATTGTCGTCATCGGTGTCAACGTGTACACGAACCCGGGGCGCTCGTATGTAGTAGCGAGGGATCTCCTCGATCATCCGCCGAATCTTGGGCTCGATCGACGAACCAATCCATGCGAACCCTTCCTTTGCATCCAAGGTCGCTTTGATCGTCTTCTGTTTCCCGTCCCGGAGAACGGTGAATGTCAGCTCGTCGCCTTTTTTGTGTTCGCGGACACGATCGGAAACCTCTTCGGACTCGGTCACCTGCTCCTTACCGATCTTGATGATGACGTCGCCCGCCTTGAAGCCCGCCTTTTCCGCCGGAGAATCCTCTTCCACCGATTCGATCAGCACCCCGCCATCTTTCGCCCCGAAATAGGCGGCGAGCTGGTCGCCCAAGTCATGCAGGCCGACCCCCAGATAGCCGTAGGTGGGCATCTTGAACCCGCTGGAATCCCCGTACCAGAATCCCCTGTGAGAATAGAAGGGGAACTGTTCGGGCTCCGGCTTTTCCACGAGGGTCACCTGGATGGTGCTCTCTTTCTTGTCCCGCCAGACGACCACGTTCGCCTTGTCGCCGGGATCTGTGCGCCACAGAGCGCGTTCGAGACTGCGCGGGGAGAGAATCGCCTTGTCATTGAATTTGACCAGGATGTCGCCCGGCTTGATCCCCGCCTTGTCCGCCGGAGAATCCTTGACCACATCGTCGATCAACACCCCCTCGCCATCGTAGTTGAGCGCCTCCAGCATCGCAATGTCAATCTCTTCGGTGTAGACGCCGAGAAACCCGCCTTCCGAAAGTGGCTTGGCTGCG
The DNA here is from genome assembly GCA_964538455.1 of uncultured bacterium. GTDB lineage: Bacteria > Electryoneota > Electryoneia > Electryoneales > Electryoneaceae > JAZDLX01. Next base: position 1,421 of record CAZIDZ010000020.1, on the reverse strand, counting down.
GCGGGGGCGGCTGAGATCGCCAGGCCGAGCAGCGCGGCAACCATCCCGGCTCCAAAGCATGCCATCAGACCACGTCTCATGTCCTACCTCCTCTTCACGGGATCGCGTGGGTCGCTCCGATCCGGTTGTGTATCTTAGGACAATCGGCGAACCCAGCAGTTACACCCCGGAAACGCTGTCCTTTCCTCTCAGGTGCACGCGGAGAGGGCGCCATCGGTTCCGGCGGCGGCGCGGAAACCGTGTTGAACCAAATGGGCGCGCTTGCACGGCGGGAAAGAAAAACCGTCCCGAAAGGGGACGGTGAGAATTTCACGAAAGGATAGGCGTTTGAATGCCTTTGGACGCGGGTCCCGGCGCGGTTTGATGCCGCCGATGATCCAGACCCTGATCCTGATGAACATCGGCGTGTTCCTTCTGCAGCAGATCGCGGGACGCCAGATGACCTACTACTTCGGCCTCGTGCCGCAGCTCTTCTGGCACGGATACATCTGGCAGGTGGTCACCTACATGTTTCTCCACGGCGGGTTCTGGCACATCTTTTTCAATATGTTCGTTTTCTGGATGTTCGGACGGATCCTTGAGGACGTGTGGGGTCCGAAGAAATTCCTGGTCTACTACATGATCACCGGCATCGGAGCAGGGCTGATCAACGCCGCGATCATGCCCGGCAGCCCGATTCCCACAATTGGAGCCTCCGGCGCGGTCTACGGCATTCTGCTCGCGTTCGGGATGCTCTTCCCGAACCAGATGATCTACCTCTACTTCTTCTTCCCGATCAAGGCGAAGTACTTCGTCATCATCATGTTCGCCATCGAGTTGTTCAGCGGACTCAACCCGAACAGCCAGGTCGCCCACTTCGCCCACCTCGGCGGCATGCTCTTCGGTTTCGTGTACCTCAAGTGGGGGGATTGGACACGGGGCATCCGCAGGAAGGCGAAGGAGCAGCGGCACGACGAGAAAATGAGGGTCGTATGGAACCGCCGCGAGGAAATTTCCAAACTGCAGCGGGAGGTGGATGACTTGCTCGACAAGATCAACCGCCGCGGGATCGAGAATCTCTCCGAGGACGAAAAACGCCGTCTGAAAGAGGCCAGCCAGAAACTCCGCGAGTGGGAGGAGCACGGCTTTCCGGTGAACTGAGGCAGGTATTATAGCGAGGTGGCGCAGCCGGCGAAGCAATCTCGCAGTAGTGCAGTCATCCTGAACGAAGTGAAGGATCTATGTTTGAAAATTGTCCGCCGTTATGTATTGGCCCTGTTGGCCTTGTGCGACCTTTGGCGCATCGTCCAACAGGGTTTGATTGTTATTAATGCCGTGTAGCCCGGCTGCCCGTCAGCCGGGTGTCTTTCGACTGTCATTGCGAGGAATCCGCCAGTCGGCGGACGACGAAGCAATCTCGTTGTTGAACTTGCATTTATCAC
>CAZIDZ010000019.1:41371-52791 GCA_964538455.1 uncultured bacterium | reverse complement strand
TCGCATGGCATCGAGGGCGGAAAGGATACCGACGAAATCCCTCTGAAAACGCTCGTCGGTCCGGCGCTGGTTGTACGCGTTCCAGATGAGGTTCCCTTTATCGGACCCGGACTACTCGAAGCGTTCAAAATACCCACTGGGACAAAACGCTTGCTGCTGAAAACGGGCAACAGCCGCCTGTGGGCGCGGGGACCGGAATTTTGCGAAGAGTACACGGCCCTGACCCTCGACGGTGCCCGCTGGATACGCGAACGGGGGATCGAGCTTGTGGGAATCGACTACCTCTCGATCCAGCTCCACGGCACACCCGGCTTTAGCACGCATCTGTCGCTGCTGGAAGCCGGTATCGTGATTCTGGAAGGGTTGCGGCTGGAGGCCGTACCGCCGGGGACGTACGACCTGTTCTGCCTGCCGTTGAAACTGGTGGGATCCGATGGAGCGCCGGTGCGCGCGATCCTGCGCCCGATTTCCGTGCCGCTCGAGTGAATCAGTTCGAATTCAGCGCCGGATGCGCCGTAGAATCGGCAGGAAAGTCACCATCCCTTGCAGGATGAGCAGCACAGAGAACACCAGATAACCTGCCTGCGGGTGGTAAGCGAGCGCTCGCCGAACCATCTCCATGCCGAAGCCAATCATGCCAAGCAGCAGCATCCCGCCCGATCCAAAAAGCAGCAGCAGATGCAGCAGGTAGGCATGACGGGAGAGTCTGCGCATCAGGGTGAGTTCGTGGACATTCGCAGTTTTCTCCGCGGCATTCCCGGTGAGTTTTCCATGTTCAGCATGAGCGCGCCGTTTCGCGACCGCAATCCGCGCGGCTCGCCCCGCACCCACAGTCAGCACGCCCATTCCCGCAACGAAGGCGGCACCGGCGAGCTTGCCGGCGAACCCGCCCGGGGTATCGTGCATCTCGATGAACGCAAAAGCGACGACGGCCGCCGAGAACAGCGTGGTGAACGCCGCCAGCGGATAGCGCAGGGCATACAAAGCGTCGATCAGGATGTCCGGATTCTGGCGAACGCGCAGCACGACACGGCGGAGCCGGACGCGGAAACCATTCGGGCGAGGCGGCCAAAGCAGCCGTGTCCCCAGCAAAAGGTTGAGCAGAGTCGCGGCGCCTTCGATGAAACGGCGGTAGAAATCCATACTGCTCCCCGGAATGTTGAACGGGGTCAAGGTACGACATCAGGAGCGGATCAAGGCAACCCCCGCGAGCGAGGATAAGGAGAAGTCTGCTCCGCACGTTGCGCACGGATCGGGGCCGCCCACCGAGAAATGCAGAGCGGAACGGGCGGCCGCCCGCCTTCCCGGCCGATCCTGCTCGGAGATTCCCGCCGCGATACCATGAGAGGAGCCGGGTTTCGACCCTACCCTGTCACCATCGGTTCCCAGGACGCCTTGATGCGTTTCGGACGCACCAGTTTTTCAAAGTCCTTCACACTCATGCGCAGTACTTCGGAATGCGTCCCGGAGTTGAAGGAAATCATTCCATCCTTGGGAAGTCGGATGGCGGCGAAAACCTCCATTCCGTAGAGGTTGCCGAAGGGTGGCATCGCGCCGACCTCGCAATCGGGGAAAAGCTCCTTGAACTCATGCTCACCGGCGAGAAAGGCTCGTTTCGCTCCGGTTGCCAACCTCACATTTTCAAGGTCCACCATTTTCGAGGCGGGAAGCACCAGCATCGCCGGTTTGCCGTCAAGTAGAACGATGATTGTCTTGGCAAACGTGTGGCCCTTGGTGTGCGTCCGTGCAGCGATTTCCTGGGCCGTAAAAGCCCGTGAATGGCGGCATACCTCGTACTTCACCTTCTCACGATCGAGGTATTCTTTAAGGCGTCGGCAGGGCATTGCGACCTCCTTTCCGACGCGATGTGTCGCCGGGGAGACGTCACTTTGGAAACGTACAATCGAAGAGGGCCTCGATTCCACACCACCCTTGGCGGAGAGACCGGGATCCGGCTCCCATCCAGAAGCGGTAAGCCTACGTTTTCCAAGAAAAAACGGCCTACAGTGCAGTGCGGGAGAGCATGCGGAGTCCGCTCGAAGACCGATCCCGGCATCCCACGGGTTCACGGCTCGAAACCGGCTTTCGCCTCCGGAGGCGAGTGACCTGAGGCACCGTATTTCCCGCTCAGGATTTGTACGTTGTGCTGGAAGTGAGCAGGGCAAACGGGAAGCCGACATGAAGCATCATGACGAAGAGAGAGCGCTGAACTTCCGAATCACTTTCCGCCGCTGGGCGACCGCTTTGCTGACCGTGGAGGCGATCAGCGAAGACGAAGCTTTCGAGCGTGTGGACGACGCGCTTGAGGATGACGATTTCAACGGCGGATACGATGTTGACATCGACCACCGTTTCTGGATGTTCGACGAACCTGTCGAAGCCCACCATGTTTTTTCCGGTCCCGATGAAGCCAGCCTGACTCCCGGCTTACCGGGCACCTGGATCATCGAGCTGGAACGTCCCGGCTACGCCTATTTCCGAGTCAAAGCGGCCGACCGAGACGCCGCCATCGAAGCCGCAGAGAAGTTGATGGAAGCGAACGAGCGGAAATACCCGATCGATAATGAATTCTGGTCCACCGAGCCCGACTTCGAACTTGTCGACGTAGTGGAAATCAGCCCTTCGGATTGGGACCCCCACGTCTGAACTGTGTTCCGCAGCGTCCCGGGGTTTGGACAGGCGACGCTCCTCGGGATATCGATCTTCCTGGCAGGCCCGGATCTGACTCTTGACGCAGGGCGAGGCATCCGCCACCTTTCCCTGACAGCAACCTGGAGGCTCCGGTGCGACACTGGCGGGCATACCTTCTGCTCACGCTGCTGATCCCTTTGCAGACGGCAACCGCCCAAAAAGACAGCGTCCGCGTTCAGATGGTGCATGGCAACCTGCGCGAAGCCATCGCCAACCGTCAAGTTGTCCGCCTTGTCGGTGATTACACACTCTATAACTGGCTGTTTACCCGAGATATCGTTATCAACGAAAATGCAAAACCGCACAGCCATCCGATACTTACCCTGAACGCATCCTACATCCAGGAAGACAAGAAGCAACTTGCCATCTTGCTTCACCAGGAATTTCGCTGGTACCTCGATCAGAATCAGCGCAACGTCGGCACCGCCGTCAAAGAGCTGATGAAACGGCCGGATCAGCTGATTACGGACATCACAAAATCGATGCCGAACGACAGCCTCTCGTGGCTTCACCTGCTGACGTGCACCCTTGAAATCACCGCGCTGCGGCAGACCTTGGGAGAGGTCAGCACCGATTCCCTGCTTGACTGGCGCGGCGAAACCAGCCCGCTGGCGCCGTTCTACAAGGCTTCGCTTGAGCACGAGGACGCGATCTGGCGGCAACTGTATCGCTTCCGTCTGGGGCTCCCACCACGATGACCACTACACGGAAAAAGAAATCGGCGCTGCGCATCCTGCCGGGAGTGGCAGGGGGCCATGAAGGGCTCCCCGGCAAGAAGGCGCCCCCGCGCGGCCCTTCCGCTCCAAAGCGGCGCAGGCTGCCCCTGGAGGAACTCGTCGAGGGCGTACTCGCGGGAGACCGTGTCCTCCTCGCCCGTGCGATTACTCTCGTTGAATCCAACGCCGACCGGGATTTCGAACAGGCACAGGAAATGCTCAAACGTCTGCTCCCCCACACCGGTGGATCGCTGCGTGTGGGAATTACGGGCGTGCCTGGCGCGGGGAAAAGCACCTTCATCGAAGCGCTGGGGTTGCAACTGATTGGGGAGGGCAAGAAGGTCGGCGTTACTGCTGTCGATCCAACGAGCACCCGCACCGGCGGTTCGATTCTCGGCGACAAAACGCGGATGGAAAGACTCGCCGCCGACCCGCGCGCCTTCATCCGCCCCTCTCCCACCGGCGGCGCGCTCGGGGGCGTCGGACGCAAGACGCGCGAAACGGTCCTGCTGCTGGAGGCGGCCGGATTCGACGTGATCCTCGTCGAGACCGTGGGTGTCGGACAGAGTGAAGTTACCGTGCGCTCGATGGTGGACTTTTTCCTGCTGATGCTGGTTGCAGGCGCCGGGGATGAGCTGCAGGGAATCAAAAGGGGTGTGGTCGAACTCGCGGACGCGGTGCTGATCCACAAGGCCGACGGCGACAACATCAAACGTGCTCAAACCGCCCGCAACGACTACAAGCATGCGCTCCACTACCTGCAGCCCGCCACCGAGGGTTGGACCGTTCCGGTGCTGACCGCCTCGTCTCTGACGGGTGAGGGCATTGGAGAGATCTGGTCGACCGCCGAACGTTTCCGCAAGGAGACCACGATATCCGGCGTTTTCGAGCAGAGAAGAAGCGAACAGGCGCGCGACTGGGTGCACGCCATGGTGCAAGATCACCTTCACAGCAAGTTCAAAGCACATCCGAAAGTGAAGGCGCTATTGCCGGAGCTTGAGAAGGCAGTGATGGCGGGTGAACTTCCGGCGACCACGGCGGCAAGCCAGCTGCTCGATGCGTTTTTCGGGAAGAAAACCTGAAATCCAAAGCCAAAGTCATCAGCCACTCGAACCAAACCCGGGGCCAGAGTCCCGGGCTATTCTTTGCGCTCTTTCAGGTCTCCGCCAGGCAGAATCATAGCGGAACAGCACAGGAGTCATTCAACCGATAGATATTGCCCTCCTGTCCCCATTAGTAATAGTACCAGATTGTCCGATAGTTGTTGATGTTTTCCCCGCGGCGGGCCAGCTCCTCCAGGTAATCGTAGATTGGCACATCCACGTAGTTGTAGGGCGGCACCGGCTCAATGTTCTTTTCCCACGGGTGAAACTCGTAGACACGGGAGCCGGTGGGAAGGATCATGACAACGCGGTGGTCCTGCATCGAGCGCAGATGGTTCTTGCCCAAACGCGGTACGTTGAACACCGGCTCATCGGTGCGGTCCAGCCCCGGCAGCAGCCGCGCCTCCTCCTTGCGCTCCTGCATCAGCCGGGCCACCGGGACCATGTAGCTGCGCGTCTCCTCCTTGCCTTTCATGTTGAAGGTGTAGTAGGGATCGACGCCGATCGAACGCAGGTCCTTGCGCAGCTTCACCGACTCAAACCGGCGTGAGTTCTCAACAGTATACACCTCCTGGTTGTAGACGCCGATTCCCAGCCGTTTCACCTTCTGCACCGCATCCATCGCCTCGGGCGTGATCTCGTAGCTGTGCTCGAAGTGAGTAACGAACGCGATCTCACGCTTCGGCGGCTGGTGGAACTCCTCCAGCAGGGCGAGCAGCCCCTCGGTGAAGCGCTGGGGAAGCACCACCGGCGTCCGGCTGCCGACGCGGATGCGGTAAATGTGATCCAGCGACGCAAGTGCCTCGAGGATCGGGCGAAACTGCGAATCCTTCATCACCAGCGGATCGCCGCCTGTGACGAGCACATCGCCAATGCTCGGGTGTTCCCCGAGCCAGTTGAACGCATCCTGCAAAGTCTTGCGCGAGGCGAGAGCCTTCGGATCCAGCACGCCGTCGATCTCCCAGTTCCGTTGGCAATAGACGCAGATTTGGGCGCAGGTGTTAAACGGTTTGAGAATGCAGATCAACGGATAGCGCCGGGTGACCAGGTCGACCGGCGAGGTGTCGTGTTCACCCATGAAGTCGAACATGGTGTCGCGGTCGCGGCGATGTTCGGCCATCATCTCAACGTAGTCCTTCGGCGGGATCACCTGGGCGCGGATGGAATGGTCGTATCCCACCGAAAGCTTGCTGTCCATCAAGCTCAGGTAGTACGGCGTAATGCCGAAGGGAACCTTCTCCTTGACCGCGATTCGCACCGCCTCCCGCTGCTCCGCGGTCAGTTCGATCAGATCGGCCAAAGGCTCGGGCGTGCGTATCACATGGGTGAGATGCCAGATGTAATCGTCCCAATCCTCCTCGTTCGCGTCGAAATAGCGAAGGATGCGCTTGCGGTTCTCGCGGCGGAAACGAATGACTTCGGGCTCGAGACCTGAAGGATATTTCATGAAATGTTTGCGAACGTTCGATCCGAGCTCATCGAGGCTCTCCATCCGTTTGGTCGCCGCTTCACGGCCTTCAAGCCTGAGAAACTCGGGTACGCCGCGCTTCACGCCTCCACTCTCGCGGTAGATGTTTGTCTCTCCCAGCACGCCGTGGAAAAGGTGGATGAACTCCATCAGGAAACCGGGCGCGATCTCGCTGCTGAGGTCATCCGGCCGATCCTGCGCCAGTTTCCAGAGCGCGTCGAGAGCCGAAAATTCCGTTCGCTTTTCGTTGATCGGACCGATAATGCTGCGAAAGGCGCGGACCGCTTCGCGCACGGTTGCTTTTTCGAGGATGTGCAGATCGTTGTCGAGAGCGAAGACCGACCGTTCCGCCCTATCCAGATACTCGTAGAGATGCTCCCGCGCGGTTTCAAGGTCCGGCGCCGCTTTCAGGAGTTCGTGAATATGGGGATTTGCTTCCCAAAGGCGTTGCAGGAATATGCTGTAATCCGCTTCGAAGCGCGGGCGCAGAAGTTCCAGCTCATCGGTGAAGACATCCTCGACGATCCGCGTTGTAGGCGGGCGGTGATGCCCGTTGCGCGGAAGGGGTGCCCCTCGTTTTTCCGAAGGCGATTTTGTAGCAGGCATGTTTTCCCCCCGCAGCCACTCCCCACGGCCCGCGGGAAGAAGCCGCTCTGCATGGATAACCGCTGTATCAGAAGTATACCCTGATTCTTCCCTCTTCCAAAATAGCTCCCCCGCGATTCACGGATAGACGCCCTCGACATTCCGGTCGGCCGCTGCGTTTCATCCTAACCTTCGCGCACCCTACATTCCAGTCATGTTTACCGGATCCTCCACCGGACCGGCCAATTCGCCTTCCGCCTTTAACGCGAAGCAAGTGCAGGAAGGCTTGGCCACCCGAATCCCCGGGCTGATCGTGCACTGGGTCGAGCAGACCGGATCGACCAACGCCGATCTGGCGCGGCTGGCGGAGCGCGGCGCGGGCGGGTGGACGGTGCTCGTCGCAGACCGTCAGACGTCCGGGCGGGGACGTCACGAGCGGAGCTGGGCCTCTCCCGTCGGCGGCCTCTACGCCTCCATCCTGCTCAAACCACGCGAAACGGATTCACCGCTGACATTAGTCCCGTTGACTGTCGGATTGGCGCTCCACACTGCTATGACGCGCCTTGCCAGAACGGAGTCTGTCGAATTGAAACTCCACCTGAAATGGCCCAACGACGTAATGTCCCCCTCGGGGAAAGTGGCCGGCATTCTCTGCGAATCCTCCCTCGCCGAGGGCGGCTGGCAGGTGATCGCCGGGGTCGGAATCAACATTCTGCCCCTGCCCGCAGCTGTGAAGGAACGCCTCGACGGCCCGGCCACGTCTTTGATCGAGGAAAGCGGGGAGATTCCCTGGAACCGCGAGCAGATTCTCTCTACGTTCCTGCTGGAGCTGGCGAACCGGATAAAGCAATGGGATCGCGATCCTGACGGCTTGCGAAAAGACTGGATTCGGGCGGCCGATCTGCAGGGACAGCGAATAACGGTAAAAACCGCCGCCGGTCCGGTTTCCGGCGTCGTGCGTGGCATCAGCGACGCCGGAGCGTTACAATTGACGACAGCGGACGGTGATCTGGAAATCCATGCCGCGGAAGGCATCGAGGAGAACTCATGAGCATGCCTGAGACCCTGTTGGCGCTCGACATCGGCAACACCAATGTCGTAATGGGCATCTTCGTTGGGGAAGAACTCCGTATCGTGCGCCGGCTCTCCACACGTTCAACTCGCACGGCGGACGAGGCGGGGATCATGATCAAGATGCTCTGCCAGGACGGAGGGGTCGACCCGAAGGCGATCGACGCCGTAGCGGTCGCGAGTGTCGCACCGAAGATCGGCCAGGTCTACCGTTCGATGTCCGAAGAGTATCTCGGGATGACTCCGTTGTTCGTGCACGGCGACATTCCCGGTTTCACCAGCGTCTTCGAACGCCCGCACGAGATCGGTGCGGACCGTGTCTGCGATGCTGTCGCGGGATTTGCCAAGTTCGGCGGTCCTCTGATCATCCTCGATTTCGGCACCGCGATCACGCTCGAGGCGTTAGACGAACAGGGCGTCTATCTCGGGGGCTCGATCCTCCCGGGACTTCAGACGAGCGCGGAGATGCTGAAAAGCGCCACCGCGCTGCTGCCCGAGGCCCGCCTGGTCGTTCCGGACCATGTGATTGCAACGAACACGGACTACGCCATTCGGGCCGGCTTGCTCTGGGGTTCGATCGACGGGTTGCGCGGAGTGATCGGGAGAATGCGCGAGGAAATGGGGGCGCCTTCCGCGAAGGTGATAGCGACCGGCGGGCAGGCACACATCATCGCCGATCATATCCCGGAAATTCACAGCATCGAACCCAACCTGGTGCTCGAGGGGATTCACATCATCTACGGCTGGAGCAAGTCATGGTGACGGTGGGCCGGCATGCTGGACTTGCGCTCGCACTTGCGGCGATTGCCGCGGGATGTGCAGGTCCTGCCCAAATGACGGCAATCGATATCGAACCCCCTCTCTCCCGCCGCCCTCCGCTGACCGTGATCTATCCGCGCCCGACTCCGGCCGATACGCTGCTCGCACCGGACGATTCGGTGATCGTCATGGAAAAACTCACCGACAGCCTGTTCGCCTTCGGCAGCGTCAACGACCCAAGCGCCGCCGTTACCGTCAACAACCAACCGGCGAGAGTCTTTGACAACGGCGGCTGGCTGGCGTGGGTGAAGTCCGCGTCGATCGACACCGTGGATTCCCTGGAAGGTGTCACAGGACGTGCAATTCGCGCGCCGGTAACCATTCGCCGCGAGAGCACGTCCAACGGGGGAACGGTGGAGCGGCAGGTGAGTCTGATCGCTCCCGCGGAACCGTCAAAACCGTGGGAGCTTCCACGGACCGCGGTGGATACGATGCTGGTGGTGACCGAAGAGAACGCGAAAATTCGGATCGGGTGGCCGGGAACGACCAACCTCTACCCCTCGGTGGGGACCCGGCTGCACGCGATTGCCGCGTCCGGGCTGGGCGATTCGCTGCTCTGGAAGCTCGACCTGCCCGGCGGCGAGGACCTCTGGATCGAAAGCGGTTTTGTCGCCGTGGACAGTTTGGCGGCGCCCACAGAAATCCAGGTGGTTCATAAGGCCGTTGCGAGTGTGGACGGGCGCTGGACGCGGATTCGAGTGCCCCTCGAGGCGAAGGTGCCGTTCCGCGTGCACCGCGTGGACGATGACCGTCTGGAGTTGACGCTTTACAACGCGGTGAGCTGGACCGACATCATCATCCAACCGAGCGGGAGCAAAGTCGTCGACGAGGTTCGCTGGAGCCAGCCGGACAGCGGGCGTTTTCGGCTCACGGCGTTCCTCCACCCCGCGTGGTTCTGGGGTTGGGAGACCGTCTGGGAGGGGGACACGACCCTGGTCTGGTCGATCCGCGAGGCTCCCGAGTTGAGCTCGAATCCGTTTACGGGGCTGACCGTCGTGGTCGATCCCGGACACGGCGGAGAAAACATCAGCGCGATCGGTCCGACAGGGCTTTGGGAGAGCCGGGCGAATCTGCCGCTGGCAATCTCGATTGCGCGCCAATTGCGGAAGGCCGGTGCAACGGTCTATTTGACGCGCACGGCTGATGTGTCCGTCGACCTGCTGGAGCGCATCCAGTTCGCCCGCGATCATAATGCGGACCTGCTGATCAGCGTTCACCACAACGGCCTGCCGCAGGGGAAGAACCCCTGGCTTCACCACGGCCCGAGCATTCACTACGCACACCGCAACTCGAAACCGCTTGCGGCTGAAGTCTACAATGCTTTGACGGCCGACGGACGGAGCGGGGATGGGGTCCGTTACCAGGATTTGGCGCTGGCGCGGCCCACCTGGCTGCCCGCCATTCTGATTGAAGCGGCTTACCTGCTCCACCCGGAGGAGGAGCAGGAGATCCGAACGGAGAAATACAGGCGGGAGATCGCAAAGCGAGTTCGGCGCGGAGTAAAACTGTACCTTGAAAAAATGAGACAGTTGCAGCATGAGAACGACGAGTATCCGTTTGCACCCTGAACTTCCCGGAGGAACAAGGAGGGGCGGCCATGGACGCATCGAAGCGTTTGTACCGCAGTCGCGATAATCGGGTGATTGCCGGGATTTGCGGCGGCATGGGAGAATATTTCGACGTCGATCCGGTTGTGCTTCGAGTCATCTGGCTGGTTCTGATCCTGGGCTTCGGAACGGGTATTCTTGCGTACCTGATCTGTTGGCTTGTGATCCCATCGGAGCCACTGGTGATTGTCCCGGAGGACACTCAAAATGAATGAAGGGATTCGTAAACGGCTCTACCGTTCACGGAAGGACCGGGTGATCGGCGGTGTCTGCGGCGGATTGGGAGGGTACCTGAGTGTAGATCCGGTGATCGTCCGGATCATCTGGCTGGCGACTGTCCTGCTTGGCGGCACCGGCGTCCTCGCCTACCTGATCGCATGGATCCTGATTCCGGAATCCCCCGAAGAGATCGCGGATTCGGACCGAAAAACCCGCAGCATGGACGGGGCAAAAGTGATCGGCATCGTGCTGATCGTCGCCGCATTGATCTGGCTGAGTGGGCGGTTCGGGATCAACCATATGCTCATCCTTCCGTGGGGATGGATCGGTCCAATCGCTCTGGTTGCGCTCGGCATCGCGCTGCTGATTCGTCCCGCAGCAATCCACGCTGCCGACGAAGGTCAAACGGAAAAGCCTGAGGCTGAGGTCGCCGAAGGAGCTGAGGCGCCCGCTGATGAGGCGGAAACGGGCGGGGAACAGCCTCGCCGTCCGCTTCGCCGCAGTGCGAAAGACCGGGTGCTGTTCGGCGTCTGCGGCGGTATCGCGAAACACATGAACGTCGATTCAACCCTCGTTCGCCTGATCTTCGCGCTCGCCACGATCTTCAGCGCGGGACTCGTGATCGTTGTTTATCTGTTCCTGGGATTGGTGCTCGCAGAGGAGGAAACGGCATGAATTCCCCACGCCGCCCCGTTTTCATTGGCACAGCGTTGATTGTCCTCGGTGCGCTGATGCTGCTTGACCAATTGGAGGTTCTCGAAGTCACCTGGCCGTGGTTCCTGGTCGTGATCGGCGCCGCGTTCCTTGTTCGAGCCTACGTGGAAAAAAACACCCACCCCATTTTCGTCGGCACGCTCCTGGTTTTGCTCGGCCTCGTCTTCCTCGCCGACCAGGGCTCGATCCCGGGCTATTACGTCCGCGAGTCCTGGCCGTTGCTGATTTTGGCGGTCGGTGGGGCGTTCCTTGTCAGCTGGCTGTTCGATCGCAAGTACGAGGGCCACCTGAGGGCGGCGATCATCCTGCTGATCATCGGCGGCTTCTTCGCTCTCGTCGAGGAGCATTACATCCGCTGGCGCGTGATGAGGGACATCTCGGACTGGTGGCCACTCGGGATGCTCGCGCTCGGCATCTGGCTGGTGGC